>JAJYVS010000048.1 GCA_021791895.1 Actinomycetes bacterium
ATTGCCCACGGCATGCGCAACTTCGACAACTACCGGCTCCGGCTCTTGCTGCATTCCGGTGTCGAATGGAACACTCCCTCAACTGCACGAATCAGGGGCCGTCAACCACGCCTCATCGCGTAGAGCCCCTTTGCCCGACCGAGTGCCATGGACAAATTCTCGCCGACCCGCCAACATTTCGCGAATCGACAACTCGATTACTTCAGGGGCGTCCTAGGATGCTATGGCCCTGAAGAGTGCCGACAGTGCTTTCTGTTCCGAACAAGGATTGAACAGTGAAGGAATGCCATCGAAGAAGACATCGTTGAAGGATAAGTCTGCTATTTCAGAAATCTCAGTAGTTGTAGGCGGTGCTACCTCTACGTTCGGGCTCCTCCGCCAGAAAAGGGTTTGCGGGTTTCCTGATCCGACAATCGTTCGAAAGTCTAGTTCCGACAGATGTCTTTCGATGCAAATCACAAGTTTGTACACGTCGCCATGCCACGGAGTACCAGTCATTCCTAACTGGCTTCGCCGAGCGAGCGATACGTCTTGGTCAGGAATCGCCGACACTTCGTCACCCGGAACAGTGTCGTCGACCAAAACCACGCCATTGTGAGTATGATTCAGCGCGTTCATCAGGTCTTGGTAGGTCTGCTGAAATGTGTGGAGTCCATCAAGAAACACGACATCGAACTCTGCGTCCTCTGGCAACTGCATGAAGAATTCGTCGGAGGTTCCCTCGAAAAAGTGAAGGTCATCTGGCAGGTGAGACAGGTCGAACCTTGGGGCAGGGTCGACCCCGTAGCGAGTGGCAGCATGAATTCTTTCAAGAGTTCGGCCGCTCCAAACACCAACCTCGAGGTAGCTGTCTCCACTTGGTAGCCCGTGCAAGATAGAATTAATCCGACGGGCCGACCACTCACGGGCACGTGGGCGATTTGCCAGGAGCACGCGGGGCTTACCTACCCAATGTCGGTGAAGATTTCCGAGCCCGCTGAGGAAGTTTCGTGTCTTCAAGAGGTCCAGCGAGCCGAGTAATCCATAGTGCTGTTTCCAGTGTCGAAATACTTTCATCACAGGGGGACGCGTTTGGGCGCTCATTGACTCTCACCGAACTTTTCTTCGGGCCCTTCTCCTCGAAGGGTGAGTCCTCCGTGCAATCCAAGAAGCCCTGGTTCGAACCTGCTAATCGAGTGTTATTGCGTGTCACTTGGTGTTGGCGCGCGGCCGCCTTGAAAGGGACCGCCAATCTAGATCCTCTATTCTACGAACGAGCCTCCTCTGCGCGCGGACCTCGAACGCTGGTCGGTCGAAGACCATTTAAGTTTCCGTGACTTTTCCCTATCATTTCGTTCGTTCGTTGCGGACTATATCGGTACTTATAGGAATATCCGTATGCATAGTCGGCGCCTACGCCGCCACGTCGAACGGCTCTGTTCAGCACGACTCCAATGGGTTTAGTTTCAACCTGATTAAGGAGTTCGATCGCGCGTTCAACCTCGTCTTTGGTGGTCTTTCCTGCCATGATCACCATGAGCACTGCGTCAGATAGTCCTGCAAGAATCTGTGCATCGGCCACCGGCAGTAGGGGCGCACTATCGATCAAGACGATGTCGAAGAACTCGGCCAGGATATTAAAGATCTCAGCCGACTTTTCGGAGCCCAGTAATTCAGCCGGATTGGGCGGGACCGAGCCAGTGCCAAGTATTGCGAGGCCAGGGCACGTCGGGACGGGCTGGAGCACGCTCGACAATTGTTCCCGGACGTCTCCGTGCCCGAGTAGGACTGACGTGAATCCAGGCGACTCTGGAAGCCCAAAGAAGCTTCCAAGGCGCGGTCGGCGTAAGTCGCAGCTCACTAGGACCACTCGCTCTCCTGCCCTTGCTTGGACCATACCCAAGTTGGCGGCGGTGGAAGTCTTGCCCTCGACGCCCGCCGGGCTCGTAACGACGATAGTTTTGCGCGTCTGGCTGTGCCCAGCGAACTGGAGGGACGTTCTCAAGGATCGGAACGATTCGGTGGCTGGCGAGAAGGGATCAATCTCAGTGATGATCAAAGGTCGATTCGTCTTCTTCCATGATTTGATCTTCGGAACAATGGCGAGAACAGGTGCCCCCCCGCACAGTCGCTCTGCATCATCCTTTGTGTAGACCTTGTCATCGAAGTACTCGACCGCGAAAGCGACTCCGATTCCTACGAGCAGTCCGATGACAAGTGCGATGCCCGCGTTCTCGAGGGTCTTCGGGGAACTCGGTGAGGTCGGGAGAGCGGCGAGGGATGTCACCTCGATCCCACCTGGCGTCTGCGAGCCAGCCAATTGAAGCTGGGTCAGTTGCTCTTGCAACGCGGTTTGCTGGCTGGTCAGGGCCGAGATTTCGGCGGTGGTGGCAGCGGTCGGCGACTTTTGGCCAACCAATGGGGCCAGCTGACTGTCAATCGAGGTGATTTGGGCCTGAATCTGCGATTCTGCTGCCGTAAGTGCGTTCAACGCGTTGGTCCGCTGGTAGCCGACAAATGCTCGTGCATAAGTGTTAGCAATCTTGGCGGCGAGTCCTGGGGTATTGGCCGTTGCTGTTAGGTCGATCACGTTAGTCTCGCCGACCTCCGATGCTGAAACCTCTGGCGAGAAGCCCAGGCCCTTCTCGGCCTTCGCCTTCACCGGGGCGCCCATGATGAGTTGAAGGTCGGTGAGAACGTCAGTGGAAGAAATCGTCTGTTGAGTTCCCGATATCGGCACCGTTCCCGAAGCCGGCTGGGCAAGCAGCTCCGCGGTAGCCGAATATTGCTTCTTTTCGATTCGGCTATAGGCCATTGCCCCGACCACGGCAAGTAGTGTGAGCGCGATTACCCAATTGATGTGGCGCCTCAGGACCTGAAGGTAAGTCCGGAGATTCGTCTCGGAGGCCTCGAGTTCTGCCATCTCGCCCTCTGTCGGTCTCGGTGCAACCGACGCTTCTTCCCACAAGGGGTCTTTACGCGATCGGCTCATCGTAGGCGAAGTGACCACCCGGTCAAGGGCAACCTGACCAGAACCTCCTGGTCCACCCCTACGGCCCCTCACCGCCCGTTGCGGTGCAGGACCGGGGGTCCCACGGCGCCAGGGCCTGGACGGCCGGGCTCGGCGGGGCGAAGTTGGCCACGGTGGTCGTCGTCGTGGTGGTCGGGGGCACCGTGGTGGTCGTGGTCGTGGTCGTGGTGGTCTGCTTGTGGCCCGTTGGCACGGTGGTCGTCGTCGTGGTGGTCGGGGGTGGGGCTGGAGAGTTGATGCTGAAGTCACTCCCGGTGATGACGGTCACCTCGGCTCCGCCGGGAAGGCCCGAACCACTCGAGGAGGCTGGGGCGAGAGCCATGATGACCTGGCCCGACAGCGAGCGGGCCACGGCCTGGGCTGCTGCCTCCTCGGTCGAGGTGTCGGGGGAGTACTCGACGATGGTCTCCGCTTGAGCCCCGACCGGGGGGGTGTAGGAGACCCCGAGCACGTTGAAGCCGAGCGCGGCGAGCCCCTGTTGGGCCGTGATTCCGGCCTCGGAGCTCCCCGAGCCGTTCAGGATGGAGACGCTCACCGAGCTTGGTGTCGGGAGCGGACCGCCACCGATGGTGTCGATGCCCGGGCCGGTGCCCAAGAACTGATCGATGACCTGTTGGTCCTGGGGTTGGATCGGGAACTCGACGTTGCCGTAGGCGCCGCCCTTGTAGTCGTACTGGTTGATGTCGCTCACCATGACCGGGAGCGTCTGCTGGGGGGCGTCGAACGGGTTGATGCCGTGGTACGTGAGGACCAGGTTGACCATGTGGGCGGTCGAGAACCCGCTGTCGACGGTCAGATCGCCGACCACGCTCGAGACCAGCCGGGCGTCGGTGAGCGGGTTGCCCAGCCCCTGTTGGGCCACCGCCGCGGCCAGGACCCGGAGGAACTCGTGGTCACGGCGGATCCGGGCCAGGTCCGACTGGTTCTCCTGGGGCCAGTAGGCCGGGTCGTTGGTGGTGACCCCCGGACCCTTGTACTGCAGGTGCCGGGCCCGGACCACTTGGAGGGCCTGGTAGCCGTCGAGGTGGATGCAGCCGGTGGTTTGGACGTCGAGGCCCGAATAGGCGTCGTAGACCGGCATCGGGAAGTACATGCTCACCCCGCCCAAGGCGTCGACCACGCTGGCGAAGGTGTCGAAGTTGAGCTCGACGTAGTGCTGGATCGGGATGCCGAAGTCCTCCTCGATCGCCGCCACCAGCTGGCTCGGGCCCTCATAAAGGGCGGCGTCGATCTTGTTCGCCGCCCCGACTTGGGCGTTCGGGGTCCGGGCGTTGGGCACGAAGAGGTCCCGTGGGATGGAGAGGACGCTCACGGACTTCTTGGCCGGGTTGAGGTGCAGGATCATGATGACGTCGCTGTTGACGCCGGTCACCCCCTCCGAGCACAGGCCATAGGCGGGGTTCTGGACCTTGAGCGCGCAGCGAGACGTGGACCCCACCATCAAGATGTTCTCGGTACCGAGGTCCGGGCCCTTGATCGGGGCGGGCTTCAGGTGGTGCACGGTGATCCGGTTGACCTGGGCGTTCAGGTAGAGGGCGTAGCCCCCGGCGGCCCCGACGACGAGGACGATCACCACCCCGATGATGAGGAGGGCCCGGCGCAGCTTCCAGTGCTTGCGGGCCCGGATCCGGGCCCGGCGGCGCTCCCGGCGGGTCCCCCTGGTCGCGACATGGCGGGCGCGGTCGGCGGCGGCGGGGCCCGGTGACCCGCCGGGCCCCACGGGCGGGTGGAGCGGGGACGGGTCGCCACCGGCCGTGGGTCCGGGCCCGGCCTGGCCGGGATCCTCTGGGCCGGTCACCGGTCAGCGCAGGGTGGGTTGGCTTCGCTCAAGCCTCGAGCGGGCCGGCGTCGTCGAAGCCTTGGCGAACGCCTCGGCCGGCGCGGGCGATCAGCTGGTCTGGTTCGTAGAGCATCCAGTAGGCGTTGCGGGCGTGCTTGCGGGAGCGTGCCTTGAACACCTTGGCCAAGACGGCGGGGTCGTCGGCCTCGTCCTCGTGCACGAAGACCTCGAGGATGGGGGTCGAGGTGAGCAGCTGGGCCAGCATGATCCCCTGGGAGGCCTCGTGGGCGCAGGTCTTGTCGACGGGGGCCGACCCCGGCATGCCGAGAGCGACCACGATCCGGCAGTGCTCGGTCTCGATGAGCTGCTTGGCCGCCACCGCCAGGTCCTTGAACCCCGGCACCGTCCGGCGCAGCGTGGTGAAGCGCTGCCCGTAGCCGGGGCACTCGGCCAGCTCGGCCAGGGCTTCTGCGCCCATGTCGTAGCGGGCGAACATGGTATCGACGACCCCGATCACATCCACCGGGGCGGATTCTCGCATCAATCCAGTTCGCCCGGCGTGTCGGGGCTCACCTCGACCCCCGCGTGGGCCCTCGGGCGCCCCTCGGGTTCCCCGTCGCCACCGAGCGTCCCGTGCTCGAGACACCGGGCCCGCCACGAGAGCGGCGTGACCACGACCGCCATCCGGCGCCCGCAGGTCGGGCAGAACCGGGGTGGATCGAGGGAACGGCCGCAGCCGGCACACCGCTCCCGGGGGCGGCCACAACCGGTGCAGAAGGCGACTGCGGTCACGATCGGTTCGCTCAGATCACCGCCGAGAGGGCGCCGACCGGCATGCGCAGGTCCTCGAGCATGCGCAGGTCCTCGTCGGGCGAGCGCCCGAGGGTGGTGAGGTAGTTGCCGATGATGAGGGCGTTGATCCCGGCGGTCATGCCCATGGCCTGGAGGTCACGCAGCGTGACCTCCCGCCCCCCGGCGTAGCGGAGGATCGTCCCGGGCAGCCCCAGGCGGAAGAGCGCGATCCAGCGGATCGCCTCCCAGGCGTCGATCGGTTGGCGGTCGGCGAGCGGGGTGCCCGGCCGGGGGTTCAAGAAGTTGATCGGGACCTCGTCGGGCTGGAGGTCGCGCAGTTGGCTCAGGAGCTCGAGGCGCTGGGCGTCGGTCTCGCCCATCCCGAGAAGCACCCCCGAGCACAACTCCATCTGGTGTTCCCGGACCAGCCGGCAGGTCTCGGCCCGTTCCTCCCAGCGGTGGGTGGTCACGATGGAGCCGAAGAACGAGCGCGCCGTCTCCAGGTTGTGGTTGTAGCGATGGACGCCGGCCTCGGCCAGCCGGCGGGCGTCGTCGTCGGTCAGGATGCCGGCGCTGACGGCGACGTTGAGGCCGGTCTCGGCTCGGACCATCGGGACGAGCTCGGTGAGGCGGGCCAGCGTGCGGGCGTCGGGGCCGCGAACGGCGAGCACGATACAGAACTCGGAGGCCCCGAGCCCGGCGGTCTCCCGGGCCGCCGCCAGCACCTCGGCGTCGTCGAGGAACGGGGTGGCCTTCACCGGGCTGTCGAACCGGGACGACTGCGAGCAGAAGTGGCAGTCCTCCGGGCACCCCCCGGTCCGAGCGGACAGGATCCCCTCGACCTCGACGTTCGGGCCCCGCCAGGCCAGCCGGACCTGGTGGGCCAGGGCGGCCAAGGGGACCACCTGGTCGTCGGGGAGGGCGGCGAGGGCGGCCAGCTCCTCGTCGGCCAGGGGGCGCCGGTCGTCGAGGAGGGCGCCGGAGGCTCGAGCGAGGAGCTCCCGCGCCCCGGCCGGGTCCCGGGTGAACCCGATCGCGACCGGGGTGGCTGTCGGGGTCGGCTCGGTCACGAGGGGCCACCATAGCCAGGGGGTCTCGAAGAGAGCACGTGGCGAGCGCCGTCGCCCGACTCGGCGACCCAACTGGTCCTGAGAAGACCTGAGAATGCCTGGCCTGGCCGGCTTTCTCACCTATTCGCAGGACAATCCGAGAAATTGGTGGCGGCGGTGAACAAGCGAGACAACCCCTACACCCCGGGCGCCGGGCGCAAGCCGAGGCGGCTGGCCGGCCGCGACGAGCAGCTCTCCAGTCCCTGGTCGAGCGGCTCGGGGCGGGGACCTCCGAGCGGAGCCTCATCTACACCGGCCTGCGAGGGGTGGGCAAGACCGTGCTCCTCCTCGAGTTCGACGTGCTGGCCAGCGAGGCCGGGTGGGCTACCACCGACGTCCAGGAGGTCGGGTCGCAGCCGGACTTCTACGTGACCTTTGCCCGCATGGCCGCCCGCCTGCTCACCAACATGAGCCGTCGGCACCGGGCAAAGGAGCGCATCGAGCGGGCCCTCGGGGTGGTGAAGGCCTTCAGCGTCGTCCTCCCCGGCCCGGTGGCCGTCCGCCTGGAGGTCGACGCGACCCGGGGCGTGGCCGACTCGGGCGACCCCGAGCACGACCTGGTCGAGCTGTTGGAGGAGATCGGCCGTGCCGCCCAGGCCAACCAGATGGGGGCCCTGTTCCTGATCGACGAGATGCAGCACCTCGGCGCGAGCTCGCTGTCGGCGATCTGCATGGCGTTCCAGGCGGTCAGCCGGGCCGGGCTCCCGGTCGCGATGGTGGGGGCCGGGCTGCCCGATCTCCGGCTTCGCCTGTGGACGGCCAAGCCCTACGCCGACGGACTGTTCTCCTACGTCTCTTCTACGTCGAGCTGGCGGGGCTGCCACCGGCGGCCGCCCGGGCCGCCCTCGTCGAGCCGGCGATGTCGGTTTCGAGGAGGACGTGGCCCGCCAGGTGGTGGTCGAGGCGGCCGGCTACCCCTACTTCCTCCAGGAGTACGGCCAGGAGCTGTGGAACTACGCCGAGGCCCCCCGATCAGGGTCGCTGACCTCGAGGCGGTGCGGGGGATCGTCCAGGACACCCTGGCCTACAGCTTCTTCGGGACCCGCCTGGAGCTCGCGACCGAGGCCGAGCAGCGGTATCTGTCGGCCATGGCGTCGATGGGCGGGGGTCCCTACCCGGTGGCCAGGGTCGCCCAGGTCTTCGGGGCCAAGAACCAGCGGTTCGTCTCGGCCCACCGGGACTCCCTCATCGACAAGGGCCTCATCTGGAGTCCGAGGCGAGGTCAGGTCGACTTCACGGTGCCGCTCTTCAACCAGTTTCTGGCCGAGCGCTACCCGATCTGATCCGACGGCGCGACTCACCCTCGCCGTCGCGTGGGCCGGGCCGCTCTGGCTCATCTTGGTCGTGGGTGCTACACGTGAGCAGACGGGAGGACCGCCGGGCCGGTGTGGGCGTGGTGAGGTCCGAGGACCGGGCCGAGCAGACTTAGCACGAACCTGAGGAGGCCGTCATGGCGTGGGACTTCGAGACCGAGCCGGAGTTCGAAGAGCAGCTGGCCTGGATGCGCCACTTCATGAAGGAGGAGATCTTCCCCTTGGAGACCCTGGGCTTCGGCTACGACCAGTTGCTCCGGGTGATCGAGCCCCTCCAGACCGAGGTGAAGCTCCGGGGGCTGTGGGCGGCCCACCTCCCGCCGTCGTTGGGCGGGATGGGCTTCGGGCAGGTGCGCCTGGGGCTCATGCACGAGATCCTCGGCCAGAGCGCGCTCGGCCCGGTGGTGTTCGGCAACAACGCCCCGGACTCGGGCAACGCCGAGCTCTTGGCCGTCGGGATCGAAGAGACCGGCCGGGAGGACCAGCGGGCCCAGTGGCTCCAGCCGCTCTTGGACGGCAAGCTCCGCAGCGCCTTCTCCATGACCGAGCCCGAGACCGCTGGCTCGGACCCGACCCTGCTCCAGACCCAGGCGGTGCGCGACGGCGACGAGTACGTGATCAACGGCCACAAGTGGTTCTCGTCCAACGGTTCGGTGGCCGACTTCCTCATCGTGATGGCGGTGACCAACCCCGACGTCCATCCCTACCAGGGGTCGTCGATGATCCTGGTCCCGACCGACACCCCCGGAGTCGACATCGTGCGCGACGTGGCCACCATGGAGCACCCCGAGGCGACCTTCGGGCGCTTCGGCAACCACGCCGAGATTTACTACCGCGACGTCCGGGTGCCGGCGTCCAACCTGATCGGTCGGGAGGGATCGGGCTTCGTCCTGGCCCAGCAGCGGCTCGGCCCCGGGAGGATCCACCACTGCATGCGCTGGCTCGGCCAGTCCCGCCGGGCCTTCGACATGCTCTGCGAGCGGGCGGTGTCGCGCACCGCCCATGGATCGCTCTTGGCCGAAAAGCAGACCATCCAGAACTGGGTGGCCGACTCCTTGGCCGAGATGCACGCCGCCCGGCTCATGACCCTGCACGCCGCCTGGAAGATGGACAAGGAGGGTGCGTCGGCGGCCCGCATGGAGATCGCCATGATCAAGTACTACGGCGCCTCCGTCCTCTTCAACGTCATCGACCGGGCCATCCAGGTCCACGGGGCACTCGGGTTCTCCTGCGACCTGCCGTTAGAGCACATGTACCGGGCCGCCCGGGCCGCCCGCATCTACGACGGCCCCGACGAGGTCCACCGCCAGACGGTGGCCCGACGGACCCTGCGCAACTACGCGCCGCACGAGGTGCCGAGCGAGCACATCCCGACCCGGCGGGAGGCGGCCAAGCGGCGCTTCGCTGAGCTCTTGAGCCAGGCCAGCGCGGACCTCTAGGTCGACCGTGCGCGTCCTGCTCACCGTCGGAGCGGCCCGGGCCTTCGGTCCGAGGCTGCTCGCCGAGCACCCCGGGATCGAGTTGCTCGCCATGGGGCCCGAAGGGGTGCTCCATTTGGACGACGGGACCTCGGTCGCCCGGGAGGCCACAGGGGCGGAGGTGGCCTGGGCCACCACCGACCTCTACCGGGAGGACCGGGCCGTCGTGCGACCGTTCTTCGGCCTGGTGCGCCGGTGCGAGACCCTGGCGTGGTTCCAGTCGGCCGCCGCCGGGTTCGACGCCCCGATCTTCGCCGAGCTCATCAAAAAGGGCGTCCTCTTCACCAAGTCCGACGTCCACACCATCCCGATCGCCGAATACGTCCTGCGGGCCGCCCTCGACCACTGCCAGCGGGCCACGGCATGGTCGGCGGCGCAGGCTGAGCGTCGGTGGGAGACCCACGAGTTCTCCGAGGTCTTCGGGAGCACCTGGGTGGTCGTGGGGCTCGGCCCGATCGGGGCCGCGGTGGCGACGCGTGCCCGGGCCTTGGGGGCCCACGTCATCGGGGTCCGGCGGTCAGTGGCCGCCGGCGGACCGGTCGACGAGCTGGTGACCCCGGCCGAGCTGCCCGCCGTGCTGCCCCGGGCCGACGTCGTGGCGTTGTGCGCCCCGGCCAACCGCTCCACCGAGCACTTGGTGGACGAAGGGTTCCTGGCCGCGATGCAACCGGGTGCGCTCTTGGTGAACATCGGTCGGGGGTCGGTGGTCGACGAGCAGGCCTTGGTGGCCGCGCTCGACGCCGGCGAGCTCGGGGCGGCGGCGCTCGACGTGTTCGAGACCGAGCCGCTCCCAAAGGACAGTCCCCTGTGGGCCCACCCCAAGGTGACCGTGACCCCGCACGACTCGGCCAACAGTGCCCGGCGGGTCTTGCGCCAGTTCGAGCTGTTCAGCGAGAACCTGGCCCGCTACGCGCGTGGCGAACCGCTCCGCAATGTGGTGACGGAAGCCGACCTGGGCTGAACGCGCGGTCCCACTCCTCGGGCACCGAGGTGCAGGGAGTCGGCCCGCTAGACCTGGGCGTCGGCCGGGTGGGCCTCGGCGACCCCGGTTGGATCGGTGCCGTTTGCCTCACTGGGCGCCTTGCCGTTGGGGTGCAGGGCGGGGCCGGGCACGCTCGCATCGGCCGTCGCCGGCTCTGTTTGGGCCTTTGGCATCGCTGATGCCGGATCGGTGCCGTTGGTCGTCGGGCGTGGGGTCGTCCGCTCGACGAACCCCGGTGGCACCGGAGGGGTGGTCGAGCGGTTCTGCGCCCCGTTCGGTTGGGGCCAGGGAAAGTCACCGATCGCGACCGAGTCACGGTCCCGGCGGCGCCCGAACCACCGACGCCGGGGGGTGGGCAACGCGTGGAGCCAGGCCTCCTCGGTCGCTGGATCGAGCGGACCGGGGACCGAGTCGAGGGCCGAGAGGGGTTCGAGCGCCTCCCCCGCCGCTGGCTCGGTGCCGACCTCGCCCGCCATGTCATGGTCCGTGACGTCACGGGCACTCGGGGACTCCGAACCAAGAACCGCTCGGGCGCTGTGGTCCGGGCCCGGTGCCACGGCCGGGACGGATCGGGCGAAGGGGGGAAGCCCCATGTCCGGTCGCGCCCGGTTGGAGCGGGCGGTCGCCGGGGCTGAGTCGATCGGTGAGCCCAGGGCCAACGCCTTTCCGGCGAGGCGAGGTTCCACCTCCGGATGCCGCTCGATGTCGAGGATCATCTGGCGCAGCTCGTTCTGGCCCTGCTCGATCCGGTCCAGGCGGGCCAGCAACTGGGCCCAGAGTGCCGCTCGCAGTTCCTGTTGGCGCCCCTCGATCCGGTCGAGGCGTTCCATGACCTGCTGCAAGGCGAGGTCGTCGGCGTGGGGGGTGGCCGGCAGGGTGGCGAAGATGTCGTCCCAGCTCCTCGAGGCCCGGTCGACGGCGACTGATCCCGTTCCCTCGCTGACCTCTCGTTCGACGAGACGTTCCTCAGTCATGGGCCCACCTCCGGGCGACCCCGCTTCGCCGGGCCCGCCGCGCTCTGTGCAGCACCAAGGTCTTCATCGACACCCCCGGCTCGGGATGAAGAGCCACAGAAATTACCGCATCGTTGCCGACGCCGCACCTGGAATACCGAGGTCCCGGCGTCGAGCGCCGGTCGGAGCCCTGCCGGCCGGGCACGCGAGCAAGACGGCCCTTCTCGTGTCAGCCGATCGGGGCCAGCTGCTCGAAGCCCAGGGCCTGCTCCAGCGCGGCGGCGGCTCGGAGCACCACCAGGTCACCGTGGGCTGGTCCGACCAGTTGGAGCCCGACCGGCAGGCCACCCTTGGTGAGCCCGGCGCACACCGTGGCGGCCGGCGATCCGCTCATGTTGAACGGGTAGGTGAAGGCCACCCAGCTCGGGGTGGCCTCCCCGTTCACCAGGCCCCGGATGCCCATGGCGATGGGCGGGGCCACCCCGGCACACGTCGGGGTTACGAGGAGCCGGGCGTCACGCAGCAGCCCGACCAGGCGGTAGTTCACCCGGTGGCAGGCGTCGAGGGCCTCGGCCACCTGGCGCCCGGTTATGCCGCGGCCCCGCTCGACCAAGAGCGCCAGGTCCGGGTCGAGGTCCTCGAAGTGGCCCTGGTAGCGGGGGTCCAGGGTGCGCAGGAGGAAGACCGCGGTGAGGGTCAGCCAGTCGGCGACCGGGTCGGTGTCGAAGACCGAGTCGACCTGGGTCACCTCTGCTCCCAGGGACTCGAGGACCGAGACCGCCCGTTCGCAGGTCGTGAGCACCTCGGCGTCGACCGTGGCGTACCCGAGGGTGGGCGCCCAGAGCACCCGGGCCGGCACCTGGGGATCCTCCAGCGTGGCCAACCAGGACGCCTCGGGGCGGGGGAGCGAGCGCAGGTCGCTGGGCTCGGGGGCCACGACGGCGTCGAGGGCCACGACCGCGGCGGCGATCCGCCGGGTCATCGGCCCCTTCACCGAGAGCCCGGGCCATCCCGGCGGGGTCGGTCCCCCGACCGGGACCCGGCCCATCGAGGTCTTCATGCCCGACAGCCCGCAGCACGACGCCGGAATCCGAATCGAGCCACCGCCGTCGGAGCCGGTGGCCAAGGGGACGAGGCCGGCCGCCAGCGCTGCCGCCGTCCCGCCAGAGGACCCCCCCGGCGAGTGCTCCAGGTTCCAGGGGTTCTTGGTCACGCCGAAGAGCGAGTTGTTGGTCATGGCCGTCCAGCCGAACTCGGGGGTGTTGGTCTTGCCGACCACCACGCACCCCGCCGCTACGAGGCGCGAGACCAGGATCGAGTCGCGCTCGGCCGGCGGGTCGTCGGCCCAACGGGGCGACCCGTTGGTGGTGCGGAACCCCGCCGCGTCCTCGAGGTCCTTCACGCCGATCGGGATCCCGGCCAACGGGCCGGGGTCGACCCCGCTCGCCACCATCTGGTCCAGCGCCCCGGCTTGCTCGAGCGCTCGCTCCCCGTCGACGGCCACGAACGCGTTGATCGCCGGGTTGACCCGCTCGATCCGCTCCAGGGCCCCGGCGACCAGCTCCCGGGCAGAGAGCTCCTTGCGTCGGACCCTCCCGACCATCTCGTCGAGCGGGGTGGTCCGAAAGTCGATGTCCATGCCAGAGGGCTAGCACGGACGAGGTCGTTTCGTCGACGCCGATCGCTGGCAGCTGGGAGCGATCTCGGGGAGATGACCCCATCGTGGCGGTCAGTGACGACGCAGCCGCTTGCCGTGAGCCCGGCCGTGCGGTCCGGTATCGACACGGCGGGAAAGCAAGAAGACCGAGCAGTTGAGGGCGAGGAACGCCGCCCACATTCAGGCCCGGTTGACCCCTCTTGTGACGCCCGCTCATGGTCGGGCACCTCGGGGTCCACTCGGCGCGAGGCTCTTGGATCCGGGGCTCTGCGGGGGTGGTCGGGGTGAGCGCCAAGGTCGCTTCGCCCATGTCGTTCGGGCCGAAGAGACCTGGTCTTCCTCGGCGCGCTAGACACGTAGGCGTGGGGGACTTGCCCATTCGAGGTCGGCGCCCGGCGATTGAGCGGGCCGCCACCGAAGGAGGGGATCGCTCGACGGCTCGGCCGAGCGCGGTTCTCGGTCCAATGGGTGCCACGAGAGGGGGACCCCGATGAGCGAGCTTCGAGAAGGATCCCAGGTGCCGACCCTCACGCGACGCCAGTTCCTCGTGGCCGGCACGGGCGCCCTCGGCGGGGTCGCGCTCGCGGCGTGTGGGTCCTCCTCTGCGCCGCCCTCCGCCGCCATCACCGGCGTCGCTCACTACCGCTCGCGTCCGGACCTCACTCCCTCGTTGTTCTCGATCACCGGACCGGCTGGCCTTCCCGCCCGCGGGTTTCTCTTTGTGAACCCCACCGGTCCGGTCATGATCGATGACGACGGTGAGGCGGTGTGGGTGCGCGAGGTGCCGATCGCCTCGACCAACCTGCGGGTCCAGCAGTACCAGGGCAAGCCGGTGCTCACCTGGTGGCAGGGCAAGATCGCCCCCTACGGAGTGGGAATCACCGGCGAGTACCTGATGCTTGACACCTCCTACCGGGAAGTCCTGAGGGTGAAGGCCCAGCAGGGGCTCCAGGCCGACCTGCACGAGTTCATCATCAACGATGCCGGGATCGCCTATTTCACCGCCTATCGGACCTTTTCCACCGACCTGCGAAGCATCGGCGGCCCGCGCCGGGGCCCGGCGCTCGACGCCACCATCCAAGGGGTCGACCTGGCAACCGGCCAGCTGGTGTTCGACTGGCACAGCGCCGAGCACATCGAGCTCGCCGAGTCCTACTCGCGCTATGGGCCGAGTGTGCCCTTTGACCCGGTCCACGTGAACTCGATCGATCCGACCACCGACGGCAAGCTGATCGTCTCGGCCCGCAACACCTGGACCATCTACAAGATCGACCTGGCGACCGGGGACATCATCTGGCACCTCGGAGGGAAGAAGAACGACTTCGAGCACGGGCCAGACCTGCATTTCGCCTGGCAGCACGATGCCCGTGGTCACCCGAACAACGTCATTACCGTCTTTGATGACGAGGGTGACCCGCCAGAGGCCAAGCAGTCCCGGGGTCTCGTCCTCGAGGTCGACGAGACGGCCATGACCGCCAAGGTGCTGAAGGCCTACACGCACCCCTCCAAGCCGCTCTTGGCCGCCAGCCAGGGCAGCGTGCAGATCCTCCCCAATGGCGATGTCCTCGTCGGTTGGGGAGCGGAGCCCTACTTCACCGAGTACCGGGCGGACGGCACGATGGTCATGGACGGCCGCTTTGAGTACCACCAGTCCTATCGCACCCTGCGGTTCCCCTGGACGGGCACCCCGACCGAAACCCCGGCGATCGCCGCGCAACGCCAGCCCGGCGGGCACTCGGCGGTCTACGCCAGCTGGAACGGCTCCACCGAGACCGCGAGCTGGGACGTCTTTGGGGGTCCGACCCCCAAAGAACTCTCGCTCATGGGCTCGGCTCCGAAGACCGGCTTTGAGACCACGATCCGGGTTGAGGGCGAGCCGGCCTACGTGTCGGCCCGGGCCGTCGACAGCGAGGGCCGGGTGCTCGCGACCTCGGCCGTGATCTCGACCCCCCGCAGCGCCTGAGCGGGACGGCTCAGCCCCTCGGGCGTCGGGGGCGGATCACGGCAACGCTCGGTGGGGTGGCCGTGCAACCGATGCACGGACCCCGGCCGACGAAGTAGGGGGGGATGGACGGAGAGTCGGTGGGCGGGTTGGTCGGGAGGAGGACCGGGGGCCGGGGGGACTGGGAGAAGTTGAAGTCCGCGACCAGGCTGCCGAGTTGCGGCGAGTTCTCCCGCACGTCGGGCCGTGGGTCCGGCCGTCCGTCGGTCTTGGGGTTGAGCCGGGCGCTGTGCATGAAGTCGTCCTCGATGAACTTCAGGTAGGCGTCGCTGCTCAGAACCTGGTGGTCGATGAACCCTTTGCGCGCGTAGGGGGAGATGACGATGCTCGGCACCCGCAAGCCGTAGCCGTTCTGGTCAACCTTGGGGGGTTGGACCCCGTCGTAGAAGCCGCCCCAGTCGTCCCAGCTCAAGAAGATGGCGGTGGATTTCCAGTCGGGGCTCTCCATCGCCGCGTTGATGACCGCCGTCACGTAGGCCTGGCCCTGGTGGACGCTCGCCGGTGGGTGCTCGCCGTCGGCCTGGGAGGGCGCGAGCCAGGAGACCGCCGGCAGGGTGCCGCTCTCGGCCGCCCGGAAGTAGGCATCGAGCGGCTTGATGTTGCCCAGCTGGTGGTCCTGATGGACATCTTCGAACAGCGGGAGGGGGTTCCAGATTCCCGGGGTCTTCGACGACTGGAACACCGGGGCACAGGTCACGGCCTGGCTGTTGGCGCAGTCCGGCTGGGTGCCGGTCTGGACGTAGTAGGCCCAGCTGACGTGGTGGTGGTCGAGGAGCCAGGTCAGGTCGGTCCAGGCCAGGTCGATCGTGGTGGTCCCGGTCGTCAGCTCCTGGGTGACGGCCTGGTCGAACTGGCGCACGGTGTAGGGACCCGTGATGTCGTTCACGCAGCTCATCGGCGAATGGCTGGTGCACCGAGCGGACCACCCTGAGACCAGGTAGAGGTGGGAAGGGAGCGACCACGAGTTGACGGCCTCGAACATGTGGTCGTCGAGGACGAAGTCCTTGGCGTAGGTCCAGTAGTTCGGGATCTCTGCCGCGGTGTGGTACCCCATGACGTCGGGGATCGGTGTCGTCGACGCCGAGCAGACCGGGTTGTTGGGGTTGGCGCACCCCCGTGAGGCTCCCTCGGCCGATTGGATGAAGCCGTCCATCTTGCCGCCGTTGATGTCGGTCAGCGCACTCTGGTAACCGTGGGGCCCGCCACCGTTGATGTCGGCCGTGTCGTGGTAGGGGCGGTCACAGGTCTTCGTGAGCGGATTGGGCACGCACACCGTCGGAATGCCGTTGCGCATCGGGATCCCGTCGGCTCCGGGGAAGGTGCCGAAGTAGCTGTCGAACGAGCGGTTCTCCTGCATCACGATGATGACGTGACGGATCTTGTGGATCCCGGTCGGCACGTTGTTTGCCGGCGCGCTTGTCGCGCCGGCCGAGAGCGGAGTGAAAAGGGCCAGCGCGACGGCAAGCGTCGCGCCAAGGACCAGACGACGACGGCCGGACGCACCGGCACGCCGGCGCATCCGAAAGGGCGGAAGGGCCATTGAGGGGGCCACGCTAGGGGCTCGCCGGCCCGTCGTGGGGTCGCCCCCGCCTCCCCACGAGCCCAGGGCCCCACCGGGATCCTCCAGCCAGCACCACGGTGGTGGCCGGCTCGGGCCGCTATGGCCCCAAGAGCGCGGCCGGCACCACACCGATCCCGTCACCGCGGCGATAACAGCGTGCCCCGGCGGTGAGGACGACCCCGTCGAGCAGGTCGCCGCCGAGTCGCCGTCGGAGCCATCGGAGATGGCCGACGTCGCGGTCGTCGACCGAGCCGGTGAACCGCACGTCGAGGGCCACAATCCGACCGTCGGCCCGTTCCACGATGAGGTCGAGCTCGTGGTCGCTCCGATAGGTGCGCAGGTGACCGACCCGCGCCCCCGATGCCTCGGCGTACACCCGCACCGACAGTGCCACCAGAGACTCGAACAACGAGTCGGCGAGCGTTGGAGGTCCCGGTCGCAAGCGATCGCCGAGGCGACCCTCGATGCCCGCCGCGTCCAGGCCGAGGAGGCGGGCGACCAGGGTCGGGTCGGCCAGGTGATGCTTCGGGGCGCCACCGAGGCGGCCGGGGTGGGTCCATCGGGGTGACCATGCCGGGAGCGGGTCGATCACAAAGAGCCGTTCGAGGAGGTCGTGGTAGAGCGTGCCGATCGCCTCCGGGAGCCGTTCGGACCGGTCGGGCGCCGCTGCGTCCCCAATGACCTCGAGTGGCACGGTGGTGGCGGTTGCCGCCGCATAGGCCCGCAGCCAGCGACGGAGTCCGGACGTCGCCCGGATCGGGTCCCGGAAAAGAGCTGATTCCGACAAGCATACGGCGCTTCGGCAGCGCGGTGACGGCCGAAATCGTTGAGCAAAGCGTCTCGGAGGCGACACAAAAAATCTTCGACG
>JAJYVS010000012.1 GCA_021791895.1 Actinomycetes bacterium
ATGGCGGCCGCGCTCAGCGTCGGGGTCCCCTTGAACAACAGGTGCTCCAAGAAGTGCGAGGCCCCGGCGAGCTCCTCGGGCTCGTCGCGCGACCCGCTGCCGACCCAGAAGCCGATGGCGACCGAGTGGACCTCGGGCATCGCCTCGGTGACCAGCCGCAACCCCGAGGGGAGCGTCTCGACCGAGATGGAGGAGGCGGACCCCCCGGTGCTCAACGCCGGCGGGGCCGGGACCGCCGGCGCTCGCCCGGGCGGCCCTCGCCTGCCGAGCCCGGACCGAGGTCACCGAACTCTTCCACCAACTCGGCCTCGAAGGCGTCCTCGAAGGAGGCGAACGAGGAACCGCCGTTGCTCGACCCGCCGTCCCTCGGCTCCGAGCGCCTCCGCTCGACCGGCACGCCGTTCTCGCCCTCCATGCCGGCCAGGGAGAGCGACACCTTGCCCTGCTGGTCGATGTCGTCCACCCGGACCTCGATGGGCTGGCCCAGGGTGAGCACGTCTTCGACCGCGCCGACCCGGCGACCGCCGGCCAAGGGGGAGAGCTTGGAGATGTGCAGCAGGCCGTCACGACCCGGGAGCACGTTGACGAAGGCGCCGAACTTGGTCAGGTTCACCACCTTGCCCTGGTAGACCTCTCCGATCTCGGCGCTCGGCGGATCCAAGATGAGCGAGATCCGCCGCCGCGCCTCCTCCACGGCGCCCGAGTCCTTGGCGCCGATGGTCACGGTGCCCACCATCCCGTCGTCGTCGACGGTGATGTCGGCGCCGGTCTCCTGCTGGAGGGTGTTGATGACCTTGCCCTTGGGGCCGATGACCTCGCCGATCTTGTCGATGGGGATCTCCATCGAGACGATCTTGGGCGCGCTCGTCGCCACCTCGGAGCGGGGTTCGGCGATCGCCTCCTCCATCACCGCCAGGATCTGCAGCCGGGCCACCTTGGCCTGGTGTAGGGCCTTGGCGAGCACGTCGGCCGGCAGGCCGTCGATCTTCGTGTCGAGCTGCAGCGCGGTGACGGCGTCGGCGGTCCCGGCCACCTTGAAGTCCATGTCCCCGAAGGCGTCCTCGGCCCCCAGGATGTCGGTCAGGGTCACGTAGTCGCCACCCTCGTGCACGAGGCCCATCGCGATCCCGGCCACCGGCGCGGCGATCGGCACCCCGGCCGCCATGAGCGAGAGGGACGATCCGCACACCGAGGCCATCGAGGTGGAGCCGTTGGACGCGAGCACGTCGGAGACGAGCCGGAGCGTGTAGGGGAAGTCCTCCTGGGACGGGACCACCGGCAGGAGGGCCCGCTCGGCCAACATGCCGTGGCCGATGTCCCGGCGCCTCGGGCCCCGCATCTGACCCGCCTCCCCCGTCGAGTACGGCGGGAAGTTGTAGTGGTGCATGTAGCGCTTCGAGTCGTCGGGCGAGATCGTGTCGAGCAGCTGGTTCATGCGCGGCATCCCGAGGGTCGTGACGTTCAGGACCTGGGTCTCGCCCCGCTGGAAGAGGGCCGAGCCGTGCGCGGTGGGGAGCAGGTCGATCTCGACGAAGAGCGGGCGGATGTCGCTCGTGGTCCGGCCGTCGATGCGGATCCCCTCTTCGATGATCCGCTTGCGGACCAGCTTCTTCGTCAGGGCTCGCACCGCCGCCTTCACCTCGCCGGCGCGCCCGGCGAACTCCTCGGCCAGGGCCCCGAGCACCCCTGCGGTGGCGTCGTCGACGGCCTGGTTCCGGTCGGCCTTGCCGCTCAGTTGGTTGGCCTCGGCCAACGGCGCGGTCCCGATCGCCTCGACCCGGGCCCAGACGTCCTCGCCGTAGTCGCTGAACGTGCTGAACTCGATGGTCTTGATCTCGCCCCGGGCCGCCACGAAAGCCTCGACCAGCTCGCGCTGGAGGTTGATGGACTCACGGATCCAGCGCTTAGCCGCCTCGAGCCCCTCGGCCAGGACCTCCTCGGTGACCTTGGGCGCGCCCTCGGCGTAGAACTCGAACGAGCGCTCCGTCCCGCCGGCCTCGACCATCATGATGGCGATCTCCGCGTCCTCGTCCTCGGTCAGCGCGCGGCCCGCGACCACGAGCTCGAAGGTCGATGCGTCCCCCTCCTCGAAGCTCGGGTGCGGGACCCAGACCCCGTCGATCGAGTGGGCGATCCGCACCGCGCCGATCGGCCCGTCGAAGGGGATCCCCGAGATCATGAGGGCGGCCGAGGCGGCGTTGATGGCCAGCACGTCGTGCGGGTTCACCTGGTCGGCCCCGAGGATCGTCCCCACCACATGGACCTCGTTGCGGAAGCCCTTGGGGAACGAGGGTCGGAGGGGACGGTCGATGAGCCGACAAGTCAAGATGGCCTGGTCGGTGGCCCGGCCCTCCCGGCGGAAGAAGGACCCGGGGATCTTGCCGGCCGCATAGGCACGCTCTTCGATGTCGACGGTCAGCGGGAAGAAGTCGGTCCCCTCCCGGACCGAGCGCGCCGCGGTGGCGGTCGCCAGGACGACGGTGTCCCCGATGCGCCCGACGACCGCGCCGTCGGCCAGTTGGGCAAGCTTGCCGGCCTCGAGGGAAAGGTGACGGTCGGTGCCCGAGATCGGCGCCAACACGGAGATGGCCACGGCCATGTTGCTCCTTGTGCTCAGGGGCCGCTCCGTGCCGGTTCCCAGTGGTCGACCACCTCCCGACCGCTGCGGCCGAGGTGATCGGCGACTGGCAGCCGACCGTGGGGCGGTGCCCGTCTCTTGTGCGACCGCCCGGCCGTTGGCCGGGCGGAAGTCCTGTCTTACCGGCGGATCCCGAGCCGCCCGATGAGCTTTCGGTAGCGCTCGACGTCGTTGCGGGCAACGTAGTCGAGCAGCCTGCGCCGACGTCCGATCAGCTTCATGAGCCCACGCCGGGTGTGGTGATCACCGGGGTGGGCGCGCAAGTGGTCGGTGAGGTGCGAGATCCGGTCGGTCAAGAGGGCCACCTGGACCTCGGGCGAGCCGGTGTCCGTCGGGTGCAGACGGTGCTCGCCGATGATCGCCTCTCTGTCGGGCATGCAGAACCTATCCAGCCGTTCGGGACGGCCCCCGATGCTCGACCCGTCTGGGCCGGGGCCGGGTGCCGGCGGCGTGCCGTTGGGCACATCGGTGCGGGCCCGTCGGCCCGCTCCAAGCAACCGAGGTTAGCAGGTGACGACCAGGGTCGAGGGGCCGCGGGACCGGCGGCGGGCCGGGTGGCCCGGGCGCCGCTCAGGACAGCACGCGCTCTGCCTCGGCCACGTCCTCACGCATCTGGACCACCAGGGCGTCGAGATCGTCGAAGGCCCGCTGGGGGCGGATCCAGGCCTCGAAGCTGACCCGGGCCGGCTCGCCGTAGAGGTTGCCCTCGAAATCCAAGAGATTCGCCTCGACCAGCGGGGACCCGTCGCCGGTGGCCTCGAAGGTCGGAGGCTGGCCCACCGAAATCGCCGCCGGGTGGTCGGTGGAGCCACGCCAGGAGAACCGGCCGGCGTAGACGCCCGGGGCCGGCACGGCGATCTGCCTTCCGACCCCGACGTTGGCGGTCGGGAAGCCGAGCAACCGGGCGCCCCGCCCGGCACCGTGCTTCACCGTCCCCCGGACCTGGTGGGCCCGACCGAGCAGCGCCGCCGCGCCGGCCACGTCCCCTTCGGCGATCAGCCGCCGGATCCGGGTCGAGGAGATGGCTGGGCCGGCACTCGAGCCCACCAGGCCCACCGACACCGGGTCGAACCCGGCCTCCGAGCCCATCCGCCGCAGCAAGTCGACGTCGCCCTTGCGATCGTGGCCGAAGTGGAAGTCGCTGCCCACCACTACGAGCCGCGCCGCCAGGGCACCGACCAGCACGGTCTCGACGAAGTCCTCCGCCGACTCCTCGGAGCGGGCCCGGTCGAAGGGGATGACGAGGGTCCGGTCGACCCCGCAGTCGGCGAGCAGTTCCAGCTTCTGCTCGAGGTCGGTGATCGTCGTGGGCGCCGACTCCGGGCGGACCACCGAGGCCGGGTGGGGGTCGAAGGTGACCACCACCGTCTCGAGGTCCCGTCCCGACGCGAGAGCCCGCAACTGACCGAGCACGTGGCGGTGGCCGAGGTGGACGCCGTCGTAGGCGCCGACGGTGACGGCGGCACCGTCGGGGCGGGGCACGCAGCTCTCGGGACCCACCACCTCCATCGCTGGCACGATAGACGCTCCCTCCGGGGCGCCCGAGCGAGCGATCCCCGCGGCACGCCGGCCGCCCTACCCCGGAGCGAGGACGACGCAGGCGCGGCTCGAGCGCCGGTCTGGCGCGGCCTCGTAGACCGCGAGCAACCGGCCGTCGGGGTCGAGCACCGCGAACGGGCCGGTCGAAGGGGCCCCCGATCCCGGACCCTCGAGGGGCCGGCCGTGGCGGACCTCCGGGCAGGCATCCCCGGGCACGACCACCCGGGGGAGCTCGAGCGCCTCGAGCGGCGCCCGGAGCACCTCGGCCCCGGACCCGACAGCCTCCTCGATCTCGGCCACCCGCTTCGCCTCGGACTCGGTGAACCGGCCGGCCCGGACCCGGCGCAGCCGGCGCAGGTGGGCGCCACCCCCGAGCGCCGCCCCGAGGTCGGTGGCCAGGGTTCGTACGTAGGTCCCGGCCGAGCAGGTGACCTCGATGGCGAAGGTCCCCGGATCGGAGCCCTCGGCCACCTCGAACCGGTCGATCCGGACCCGCCGCACCGGCCTCGGCACCTCCACGCCCTGGCGGGCCAGCCGGTGCAGGCGCTGCCCACCGACCTTGACCGCCGAGACCATCGGCACCCGCTGGTCGATCTCCCCGGTGAGGACCGCCGCGGCCCCGGCCACCTCGGCCAGGGTGACCCCGGCCATCTCGAAGGTCTCGAGCACCTCGCCGTCGTCGTCACCGGTCGACGTGGTGGTGCCGAGCACCACCTCGGCCCGGTACGCCTTGTCGGCCCCGCTCACGTAGCGCAGCAGCCTGGTGGCCGGTCCCACGCCGAGCACCAGCACGCCGGTCGCCCCGGGGTCGAGGGTCCCCGCGTGCCCGACCCGCCGCTCCCCGAGGATCCGACGGCACCGGGCCACCACGTCGTGAGAGGTCCAACCGGCCTCCTTGTCCACGACGAGGAAGCCGATCACCGCTCTTCTCGGCCCGGGGGCCGGTTCAGGCGTCGGAGCACCGTCTCCACCGCCTCGCCGGCGGAGACGGCCGGGTCGGCCACGAAGCGCAGCCGGGGGGTCCGCTTCATCCGCACCTGGCGCGCGACGCTGCTCTGGAGCTGCAGCCGGCGCTCCTCGAGGGCCTCGGCCGCCTCCTCGTTCAGGCTGTCGAGGTAGACCGTCGCGGTCCGCAGGTCGGCAGCGGTCTCGATCGAGGTGATGGTGAGCAGCCGCAGCCGCTCGTCGGCGTCGGCCAGCCGCTCGAGCTCCTCGGCCAGGACCTGGCGGAGGACCTGGTTGACGCGCAGGGCACGGGCGAAGGGCGCCCCGCCACGCGCTGGAAACGACCCATGGCGCTCGGACACCGCCACCTCCCCGGGCCCTCAGGCCCTCGGGATCTCCCGCTCCTCGAAGGTCTCGATGACGTCGCCCTCCTTCAGGTCCTGGAAGTCCGAGAGGCCGATGCCGCACTCGAACCCGGCCTGGACCTCCCGTACGTCGTCCTTGTGGCGCTTGAGGGACGTGATCGTGCCCCGCCAGATGATGACCCCCTCGCGCAGGAACCGGACCTTGGCCCCGCGTCGGATGGCGCCGTTCTGCACGTAGCAGCCGGCGACTGGGCCGACCCGGGGGATGCGGAAGACCTGACGCACCTCGGCGTCCCCGGTCACCACCTCCTCGTAGGTCGGCGCGAGCATGCCGAGCATGGCCGCCTCGATGTCCTCCAAGAGCTTGTAGATGACCTCGTAGGTGCGGATCTCGACGTCGGAGACCTCGGCCAGCTCGCGGGCCCGCCGGTCGGGGCGGACGTTGAAGCCGATGATGGTGGCGGTCGACGCCTTGGCCAACGTGATGTCGTTCTCGCTGATCCCCCCGACCCCGCGGCGCACGAAGCTCAGCTTCACGTCGTCGCGCTCGAGCTTGCGCAGGCTCTCGGTCACCGCCTCGAGCGACCCCTGGACATCCGCCTTCAGCACGATGTTCAGCGTGGCCGTCTCGCCCCGTTGGATCTGCTCGAACAGGTCCTCCAGGCGGGCCCCGGTGGCCGAGGGCGCCGGCAGGTGCCCGGAAAGCCGGAACCGCTGGGCCCGAGCCTCGCCCAGGGTCCGGGCCGTGGTCAGATCGCCGGCCGCCCGGAGCTCGTCGCCGGCCTGGGGGGGCTCGGAGAGTCCGAGCAAGAGGACCGGCATCGACGGCAACGCCTCTTTGACCTGGTCGCCACGGTCGTCGATGAGCGCCTTCACCTTGCCCCAGGCCGATCCGGCCACCACCGCATCCCCCACCCGGAGCGTGCCGCGCTGGACGATCACCGTAGCCACCGGTCCGCGGCCGGTCTCGAGGTTGGCCTCGAGGACCGTGCCCCGGGCCCGGCCCTCGGGGGTCGCCCGGTACTCCTCCACCTCGGCCAACAAGATGAGGTGCTCGAGCAGGTCGTCGATCCCGGTCCCCTGGAGGGCCGAGACCTCGACCGTGATGGTGTCGCCACCCCAGGCCTCCGGCACGAGGCCGCGGTCGGCGATCTGTTGGAGCACCCGGGCCGGGTCGGCGTCGGCACGGTCGATCTTGTTCACCGCGACGACGATCGGGACCTCGGCCGCCCGAGCGTGATCGATGGCCTCGAGGGTCTGGGGCATGACGCCGTCGTCGGCCGCCACCACCAGGACCACCATGTCGGTCACCTGGGCCCCCCGGGCTCGCATGGCGGTGAAGGCCTCGTGGCCGGGGGTGTCGATGAAGGTGAGGAGGTGGCCGTTCCAGTTCACCTGGTAGGCCCCGATGTGCTGGGTGATCCCTCCGGCCTCCCCGGCCACCACGTCGGTCTGGCGGATCCGGTCCAAGAGCAGCGTCTTGCCGTGGTCCACGTGGCCCATGACGGTGATGACCGGCGGACGGGGCCTGAGGTCCTCTTCTTCCTCCTCCTCGTCCTCCTCGAAGTACCGGGCCAGAAGCTCCGCCTCGGCCTCCTCGCCCGGGTCGACCAGCCGGACGTCGGCACCAAGCTCGGCCGCGAACAGCTCGATCATGTCGTCGCTGAGCGATTGGGTGGCGGTGACCATCTCGCCCTGGAGGAGGAGGAAACGGATGACGTCGCCGGCCGAGCGGTTGAGCTTGGGGCCGAGGTCGCGCGCCGTCGAGCCCCGCTCGACGATGACCTCGCCATCGGGCACCGGCGCATTGGACGGCACGTAGGCCGTCAGCTGGGTCGGCTCGAGCTCCTCCAGGTTGCGCCGACGCCTGCGGGCCCGGCGCTGGGGAGGCCGGCCGCCGCGACCGAAGCCCCCACCGGCCCGGCCAGGGGGACTGGAGCCGACCGGCCCGCCCGGTCCGGAACGACGGGCGAAGCCGCCTCCTGGGCGCCCGGCCACCCCGGGGCCGGAACGACCGGCGGGCCCGGCTGCCGGCGGACGCCCCCCGGTGCGCTGGCCGTAGCCCGAGCCCGGTCGCTGGGGCGACGGCGGCGACGGGCGGCGACCGCCCATACCCGGCGGCGGCGGGATGGGTCGACCCGAAGGCCCGAGCGGGGGACGCACCGGCGGCGGCGGGATGGGTCGACCCGAGGGCGACAACGGCGGGCGCGACGGGCGCGGCCGCTGCTCGGGCCGGACCCCAGGGTCCGGAGTCGGGGGCGTAGCCGCCGGGGGTGCGGTGCGGGCCGCCGCGGCCGCGGCCGCCGGGGCCGGGGTCGGAGCGGCCGGAGCCGGAGCCGGGGCCGGGGCCGGGGCCGGGGGGCGACTGGGGGGTGCCGGGGCGGGGCGCGTGCTCGAGATGAGCCGGGGCCGGGGCGCGATCGGCTCGGGCTCGGAGGGTTCGGAGGCGCTGATCGGGGCCGGGGCCGATGCGCCCCGGTGAGCCGTCTTGGGCGGGACCGGCGGCTCCTCGGGCTGGACCGGGCGGCGGAGCCCGTCGGCGTCGGCCTTGCGACGGACCCGGTCGGCCTGGGCGTCCTCGATCGACGACGAGTGGCTCTTCACGCCGATGCCGAGCGCCAGGCAGAGGTCCAAGGCCTCCTTGTTGGTCAGCCCAAGCTCACGGGCCAGCTCGTAGACGCGGATCTTTGCAGCCAACGCTTCTCTTCGCCCTCGCGTTCTTTTTGGGTGTTCGGTTTCGGGGTCGTCTGGCAGCCTGGCCCCGGGCGCGACCGGTGGGCGTCATTCTCCCACATCAGCGCCCCCGGGCTGGCGGGGACGCCCGCCGGCGCGCCCCTAAGGCTACCGACTCCGCCGGCCCCTCGGATCCCCACTCCGATCAGGCCAAGCGCACCCGCGGGTCGAGCACCGCGTAGAGGATGTCGACCACCGTGTTCATGATCACGATGAACGAGGCGGCCAGCACCACCACGGCGGCGACCACCGGGAGGTCCTCGTTGCCGATCGCGTTCAGGGCCAGTTGGCCCAGCCCGGTCAGGCCGAACACCTTCTCGGTGACGAAGGCCCCGGCGAGCAGGGTCCCGATGTCGATGCCCAGCTGGGTGATGACCGGGGTGAGGGCGGCGCGCACCCCGTGCTTGTAGATCACCGTCCGCCGGCTCAGGCCCTTGGCCCGGGCGGTGCGGATGAAGTCCTCCCCCAAGACGTCGAGCAGCGAGCCGCGGATGAGCCGGGTGTAGATCGCCGCCTGGATGAGCGCGAGCGAGATCCACGGCAAGATCATGTGCACCAGCCACTGGACCGGCGACTGGGTGAGCGGGACGTAGCCGGCGGCCGGGAACCAGCTCAGCCCGGCCCTGGTCAGGTAGTAGTAGAAGACCAGGAGCAATAGCAGGCCGAGCACGAAGTTCGGCACCGACAAGAAGGTCAGGGCGAACGTCGTCGAGGCCCGGTCCCGGAGGGTCCGCGGGTGGGTGGCGGACATGATCCCGATCGGGATGCCGATCAGGAGCCACAAGATCACCGACCCGACCACGAGCGAGGCGGTGACCGGGAAGGCCCGGGCGATCTCGGAGTTGATCGAGACCGCGTTCTGGAAGTCCAGGCCGAAGTTCCCGTGGAGCAGGCCGACCAGGTAGTGCCAGTACTGGTACCAGAACCCGTGGTTGAGCCCGAGGCGGATCGCCGCGTCGCGGATCTCGGCCGGCCCGGCGTCGCGCCCCGCGAACCGGGCGGCCAGGTTGTTGGGGTTGCCGGCGAAGAAGACGACATAGGTGAGGAAGGTGATGATCACGAGCACGATCACCAGGTAGAGGAGGCGGCGGACGATGAGCCGGATCACGCCTTCGCCTCCACCGGCTCGGGCTCGGGCAAGGTGCGCCGGAGTCGGAAGGCCCGTCGCACCTTCCTCGCCGCGGAGATGTGGGAGCGCCCGTAGCGGGGGTCGAGCGCGTCCCGGAGGCCGTCGCCCAAGAGGTTGAAGGCCAAGGTGGTGAGCACCAGGGCCACGCACGGGAAGACGAGGAACCACCAGGCCACCGTGAACAGGTCGCCCGTCTGGGCCTCGGCGATCATGTTGCCCCAGGAGGCGGTGGGCGGCTGGACGCCGAGGCCCAGGAAGGACAACGTCGCCTCGGTGACGATGTTCACCGGGATGAGCAGGGTGGCATAGATGACCGCCAGGGCGATGAGGTTGGGCGCGATCTCCACGAACATGATCCGAAGGTCGCTCGCCCCGAGTGCCCGCGCCGCTTCGACGAACTCGCGCTCGCGCAGGCTGATCACCTGGCCCCGGACCAGGCGCCCGATGTAGGGCCAGCTGAACAGCGAGATGACGAAGATCAAGAGCCCGAGGCTCGGACCGAACCGGGCGACGATGGCGATGGCCAGAAGGAGGATCGGGAAGGACAGCAAGATGTCCATGAACCGGCCGAGCACCGAGTCGAGGAACCCGCCGTAGTACCCGGCGAACAGCCCCACCACCACCCCGAGGAACAGCGCCAGGAAGGTCGCGCCGATCCCGACCTCGAGGGAGATCCGGCTGCCGTAGATGATGCGCGACAGGACGTCGCGTCCCTGGTCGTCGGTGCCGAGCAAGAAGCCGTTGTGCCCCGGGCCGACCGGGATCCCCGAGAGCGACAGGCCCTTCGTCGTGTACTGGGCGTTCGGCCCGTGGCCGATGAGGGCGGTGAGCAGCGGGGCGAACAAGGAAACCAGGATCAGCAGCACGATGAAGCCCAGCGACACCATGGCGACCCGGTCCTTCTTCAGCCGCCGCCAGGCCAGACGCCAAGGGGTCCGGCTCTCGAACTGCTGCTCGTTGAGCTCGGGGTCCTCCTCCTCGACGATCTCGAGCTCGTCGGCCCGCATCGCGCTCACGGATTGACCGCCTCGGCCGGCCCGGATCCACTCACCGCGGTGGTCTGGCGCGAGGCGTTCGCCAGCGCCTCACCGGCCACCACTGGGAAGTGGCACGCCGTCAGATGTCCGTCGAAGTCGCCGGGCTTCCGCTCGAGCACGGGTTCCTGGACGGCACAGAGGGCCTGCGCCTTCGGGCACCTCGGGTGGAACCGGCATCCCGAGGGGGGATCGACCGGCGACGGCACGTCGCCGGTCAGGATGATCCGCTCCCTGCGCTCCGATCGGAAGGCCCTGTCGGCCACCGGCACCGCCGAGAGCAACGACGCGGTGTAGGGATGCCGGGAGCTGAGGTAGATCTCCTCGGTCGGACCGGTCTCCACCAGCTTCCCGAGATACATGACGGCGATCCGGTTGCTCACGTGACGGACGACCGAGAGGTCGTGGGCGATGAAGATGTAGGTGAGCATGAACTCGGCCTGGAGGTCCTCCAAGAGGTTGAGGATCTGCGCCTGGATCGAGACGTCGAGGGCCGACACCGGTTCGTCGCAGACGATCAAGGAGGGCCGCAGGGCGAGCGACCGGGCGATGCCGATGCGCTGGCGCTGCCCGCCCGAGAACTCCGAGGGGAACCGGTTGTAGTGCTCGGGGCTGAGCCCCACCCGGGCCATCAGCTCCTGGACCCGCCGGCGGACCTCGGCTCGCGACAGGTGCTCGTGGACCGAGAACGGGTCGGACAGGATCGAACCGACCCGCCGACGCGGGTTGAGTGACCCGTAGGGGTCCTGGAACACCATCTGCATCGAACGCCTGAGGGGCCGGAGCTGACGGCGGTTCAGCGACGTGATGTCCTGTCCCTTGAACCGGACGTGCCCCGAGGTGACCGGGTGCAACGCGGTGACCAGCCGGGCGAGCGTGGACTTCCCACAGCCGCTCTCGCCCACCAGGCCGAGGGTCTCGCCGGCACGCAAAGAGAAGCTCACACCGTCGACCGCCTTCACCGCGGCATGGCTCCGGTCCAACGCGCCGCCGCTCACCGGGAAGTGCTTGACCACGTCGTCGACGTCCAGGAGCAGCTCGTCGGTGCCCTCGGCCCTCGAAGTCGCACCGCCGCCGGCGACGGTCACCGCTCCTCCGCGGCGCCGACGGCCCGTCCCGCCTCGTCGGGCTCGGAGGCCAGGCCGACCCGGTTGGCGTCGAGGACACAGGCCGAGAGGTGACCCGGGCTCGAACCCACCGGCTTGAGCGGTGGCGGAGCGACGCGGCACGCGTCGCGCACCTGTGCGCACCTCGGTGCGAAGGGACACTGCTCGATCATCCGCATGAGCGACGGCGGGTAGCCCTGGATCGGCTTCAGGCGCCCGGTTCGGCCGGAGTACGACGGGATCGATTCGAGCAGTCCCTGGGTGTAGGGGTGGTGGGGCTCGACGAAGACGCTCCGGACGTCCGCTCGTTCCATCGGCCGACCGCCGTACATGATCACCACGTCGTCGGCCACGTCGGCGACGACCCCGAGGTCGTGGGTGATAAGGATGACGGCCGTGCCGAAGTCCTGCTGCATACGACCGAGCAGCTCGAGGATCTGGGCCTGCACCGTCACGTCGAGGGCGGTGGTGGGCTCGTCGGCGATGATGAGCATCGGCTCGTAGGCGAGCGCCATCGCGATCATCACCCGCTGGCGCATGCCCCCCGAGAACTGGTGGGGGTAGTCACGGACCCGCTTATCGGGCTCGGGGATGCCGACCCGGCCGAGCAGGTCCACGGCTCGTCGGATCGCCTCCTTGCGGGCCACCTTGCCGTGGGTCTCCATCACCTCGGCGATCTGGTGGCCCACCCGGTAGAGCGGGTGGAGGCTCGTGAGGGGGTCCTGGAAGATCAACGAGACCTTGCGTCCCCGGATGCGCTGGAGCTCGTCCTCGCTCATCGAGATGAGGTCGGCCCCATCCAAGACGGCCTCGCCGGAGATCTTGGCCCCCGGGGCCAGGCCCATGATCGCCTGGGTGGTGACCGACTTGCCCGAGCCCGATTCCCCGACGATCCCGAGCGTCTGACCGGCCCCGACCGAGAACGACATGCCCTGGACGGCGTAGACGGTGCCGTCGTCGGTGTCGAAGCTCACCCGGAGATCTCGCACTTCGAGCAGGGCCATCGGTCACATTCCCCAGGAGCTTGGCGCGACGTCCCCCATACAGTGCCCGACCCGGGCCGATCTTGTCACGAGAGGGCGAGCGGGGGCCCCGGTCGACCTGGTCGACCGGGGCCCCACGTCACCGCATCAAAGGACTACTTCACCCAGAGGTTGGTGGGATCGAACCCGCCGATGAACGGCACGTAGATCGGGTGCTCGACGTTGGACCCGATGTACTGGGGCAAAGCCTGGTTGAGCAGGGGCACCCATCCCGGGTCCTTCGTCATGATGTAGGCGTCCGCCTTGGCCCAGTACTTGGCCGCCACCGACAGGCTACTCGTGTTCTCGGCGGCGTCGATGTACTTGTTGACCGTGGCGTTGTTGTAGTCGCCGTAGTCGGTGGACCCGGCGGCATAGCCGCGTCCGTCGAACAGCGGGCTGAAGTACGTCGCCGCACCGTTCCCGGTCCAGTCCGGGAACCATGCGCCGAAGGCCAGGTCCCACTTCGGGTGATTGCTCGGGGTCTCGAGGAAGTCGAAGTACGCCCCCTGGGTCGGCTGCTCGTTGAGCTTGAGCGTGACCCCGCCCTTGGCCATGTCGGCCTGGAGGGCGACGGCCTGGGCCGGCATCGGCGGGTTGTTGGCGTAGGCCAGGGTCAGCTTGAGCCCGTGGGGGTAGCCGGCCGCCTTCAGCATCGCCTTGCACTTCGACGGGTTGCCCCGGCTGCCCGGCGACGGGTACGGGTTGATCTTTTTGTATCCGATGGACATGGCCGGGGGCAGGATCTGGTTGATCGGCTGGTTGATAGCCGGTCCCCCGGTGACCTGCACCAGGTGCTGCTTGTTCACGCAGTACTGGAGGGCCTGGCGCACCGACGCCTTCTTGAGGGCGCCGTGGTCGGCGTTCGACTTCATGTCGAAGACGAGGTAGGTGATCCCGCCGAAGAAGTCAGCGGCGAAGCCGGGGTTGTGCGTCGCCACCAGTCCGGGCACCTGGGCGGTGGGCACCGTGGTGTCCCACTCCATGTCGGCCTGACCGTTCTCGAGCTGCTGCTGGACCGTTGTGGGCGACTCGCCCATGGTGATCGACACGTTGTCGAAGTACTGGTGCCGGATCGGGTCCGTGCTCTGCTTCCAATAGGGGTTCCTGGCCAGCGTGTAGCTCACGTTGGGGGTGTAGGAGGTGATCGTGTAGGGACCGTCGGAGATGAAGTTCTGGGCCTCGGTGGCCGATGCCGGCACGTAGTTCAGGATCTCGACGGGCACCGGCGAACTCATGGGCAAGGCCATGACGTTCAGGAACGTGCTCGACGGGTGGATGAGCGTGAAGACCACCGTCTTGGGGTTCGGGGTGCTGATCCCGCTGACCTGGTGGGTGGCCATGAAGGTCTTGATCGCCGTCACCTGGGATGCCGGGTCAGAGGGCATCTTCAAGGCCTCGAATGCCTTGCAGTACGACGCCATGCCCTGGATCGAGCCGGTCCAGTAGGCGATGGGCGGTGCACCCTGGACCGGGTTGCAGAGCCGCTTGATGCCGTTCTCCTCATCGGTCGAGGTGACCTGCCGGGGCCCGGTCGGGGTGTCCCACATGACGCCCTGCTTGATGGTGAACGTGTAGTTGAGACCATTGGGGCTCACCTTGTAGGTGGCGATGTCGGGAACCGGGACCCCTTGGTCCGCCGCCGTGTAGCCGGCCCGGTACGACACGAGCTGGCGGGAGACCATGCGCATGAGCTCATAGGTCGTCGTGTAGTAGGCGCAGCAGGTGTCGAGGTGGTCGACGTCACCGCTGCCGACGATGCGCAGCGTGCCGCTCGGGCTGGACGGAGGCGTCGCCGTGCCGACCTTCGGGAGGATGTTCCCGGCGCTCGCCACCCCTCCCACCATGAGGGTGATCGCCGCGACCAGCGCGCCGGCCACCATGGCAAGACGGACTCTTCGATTCATGGGTCTCGCCCCTTTCGGCCCCAGCCGATCGCTGCGGGCGGCCGACATCTTGCCCTAGGACCGCCTATGTGGCAATAGATCGAAATTTGTTACGAAATTGTTTCTGGCGGGGCGGCGACGCGACACAGGCGCGAAGGAGATGGCGGCGGGCCCGGATCCTCCCGATCGGCGGCCGGTCAGCCGAAAAGGCTGATCCGCAGGGCGTCGAGCTCCGTTGCGGCGACCTCGGCCCGCAGCGCCCGGGGGAATCTCCCCGCCCGCACCGCCAGGTCGAAGCACCGTGCCGACCCGGCGCACAACCAGGCGCCGCGGCCGGCGCCGGGGCCCACAACCAGGCCGTCGGCACCCCGAGACACCCGGAGCAGCCGGGCCGTCGCCGCCCGCCGCCGGCAGCCCACGCACGTGCGGACCGGACTAGTCGTCCCCCGACGCTTCCGTCGCGGCCGCCACCGGCGGGGGCCCGTCGCCGGTCGCCCCGTCGCCGGGTCCCGACGAGCCGTCGCCCCCGGTGGCCGGCTCCTCGGACTGCTCCTCGGCCGCCTGGCTCCAGGCCTCGGCCGAGATGACCTCGCCGCCCTCGGCCGGCTTCCAGACCATCTCCCCCGACTCGTCCTCGACCCACTCCCCCTCGGCCCAGTCCTGGCCCTCGTACGCGGCCTCCTCCTCGAGCTGGGTCTCGCTCTTGATGTCGATGCGCCACCCGGTCAGCCTGGCCGCCAGTCGGGCGTTCTGCCCCTCCTTCCCGATGGCCAGGGAGAGCTGGTAGTCGCTCACGATCACCGTCGCCGTGCCGGTGGCGTCGTCGAGGCGGACCTCTCGGACCCGGGCGGGGGCCAGTGCGTTCTGGATCAGCTCCACCGGGTCATCGGAGAAGGGGACCACGTCGACCCGCTCGCCCCGCAGCTCGTTGGTCACCATGCGCACCCGCGACCCCCGCGCCCCCACACACGCGCCGACCGGGTCGACATTGGGGTCGTTCGACCACACCGCGATCTTGGTGCGGTGCCCCGGTTCCCTGGCCACCGCCTTCAACTCGACCACCCCCGAGGAGATCTCGGGCACCTCGAGCTCGAAGAGTCGCTTGATCAGGCCGGGGTGGGTCCGGCTCACCACGATCTGGGGTCCCTTGGTCGTTTTGCGGACCTCGACGATGTAGGCCTTGAGCCGGGCGCCGTGCTCGTAGCGCTCGTAGGAGACCTGTTCGGCCTGGGGCAGCAGGGCCTCGACCTTGCCCAGGTCGAGCAGGGTGTAGCGGTTGTCGGTCTGCTGGACGATGCCGGTGACGATGTCCCCCTCCCGCCCGGCGTACTCCTCGTACTTCATGTCGCGCTCGACCTCGCGGATGCGCTGGAGGATCACCTGCTTGGCCGTCTGGGCGGCGATCCGGCCGAAGTCGGCCGGGGTGTCGTCCCACTCCCTGATGACGTTGCCGTCCTCGTCGAGCTCCTGGCCGTAGACACGGATCTCTCCGGACTCGGGGTCGATGGTGACCACCGCCTCCTCGGCGGCGTCGGGGCGGCGCTTGTAGGCCGCCACCAGCGCGTTGGCCAGGGCGTCGAGGAGGGTGTCGACAGAGATCCCCTTGTCCCGGGCGATCTGGCTGAGGGCGTCCAAGAACTCGAAGTTCGTCTTGCTCATGATCTGGACCGTTCTTTCTTGCCCGAGCGTCCGGCCTTCTTCGGCTTGGCGGCGTGGTCGGACCCCCACTCGAACAGCGTTCTCGCCCGCTCGATCGCCCCGTAATCGAGGTGGATCGACCCATCGGGCACCTCGGGACCTTCGAGGGTGCACCCGGCCTCGTCGGCCGCCACGAGCACGCCGCGCACCCGACGGACGGGCTGGTCCCCCGCGGCGATCCGGACGCTCACCGTCTCCCCCACCGCCCGCTCGAAGTGGGCCGGGGTGCGGAGCCGACGTTCGAGCCCGGGGCTCGAGACCTCGAGGGTGTAGGAACCGGGGAACAGCTCCAGCCGATCGAGGGTTCGGGAGAGCTCCTGGTTGGCCCCGGCTAACGCGTCGAGGTCGACGCCGCCGGGGCGGTCCACCGTCACCTGGACCTGGGATCTCCCCACGACCACGTCGACCAGCTCAAGGCCCGACGCCTGCACCACCGGTGACAGCGCGTCGACCAGCCGCTCGGTCTCGTCCACTGCCACCTCCTCTCGCCGGTGCTGCTGCTCTGCCCCTTCCCGCGGGTGACCGCCCTGCGGCCCGGCCGCAAAATGAAAGCGTGGGCCGCGGCCCACGCTTCACGAGGTCCCGTACGGGACCGGACAGCGGCAAAAACTATACCAATCAGTAGGCTTTCCCGACGACGGCAACCAGTTCTTCTTCGGCCTCTTCGGAAAGGGAGCCGTCGGGTCGCTGCAGGCAGCGCACACTGACCCCGGCCTCGGCCAGCGCATCCTCGCCCGATTCCCCGAGGGTGGCGAGCGGCACCACGGCGAAGCCGTCGGCGGCCACCTCGATGGCCTCCCCCAGGGTGGCGACCTCCCGGATCCGGGCGTCGCGGAACGCCCGGGCCTCGGCGAACAGGCGCTCGGCCGTCTCGTCGAGGGCTGCGGTCACCGCCCCCACCAGCCCACCGAGGCGCACCGGGTTCTTGGACCGGTCGTGGCGGACCACCACCACCGCGCTGTCCTCTGCCAGGTCCCGGGGCCCGATCTCGACCCGCACCGGGACCCCCTTGCGCTCCCAGTCGATCGCCCGACGTCCGAAGGAGGTGCCCGTCCGCTCGTCGAGGCTGACCCGGAGCCCGGCTCCTCGGAGGTCCGCGGCGATGGCCGCCGCCGCGGGCCCGGTCGACTCGTCGGCCCGGACCACCATGACGACCACCTGGCTCGGGGCCAGGGCCGGGGGGAGCCGGAGCCCGAAGTCGTCGCCGTGCACCATGATCAGGCCGCCGATCAGCCTGGTGCTCGCCCCCCACGAGGTCTGGAACACGTGGCGCAACGCCCCCTGCTCGTCGGAGAAGGTGATCCCGAACGCCTTGGCGAAGTTCGTCCCGAGCTCGTGGCTGGTGCCGAGCTGCAGCGCCTTGCCGTCGCCCATCATCCCCTCACAGGTCCAGGTCCGGACGGCACCGGCGAAGCGCTCCCGCTCGGTCTTGTGCCCGATCAGGGTCGGAACGCACATGACCCGCTCCATGGCGTCGAGGTAGACGTCGCGCAGGATGCGCACGGCGTAGTCGGTCGCCTCGGCCTCGCTGGCGTGCGCGGTGTGGCCTTCCTGCCACAAGAACTCGCTCGTGCGCAAGAAGAGCCGGGTCCGCATCTCCCAGCGCACCACGTTGGACCACTGGTTGACCAGGAGCGGAAGGTCCCGGTGGCTCTGGATCCATTTGGCGAAGAAGTGGTTCACCACGGTCTCCGACGTCGGCCGCACCACCACCGGCTCCTCGAGGCGGTTTCCCCCGCCGTGGGTCACGACCCAGAGCTCGGGGCTGAACCCCTTGACGTGGGACGCCTCGAGCTGCAGGTACTGCTCGGGGATGAACAAGGGGAAGTAGGCGTTCTCCGCCCCGGCATCCTTGATCCTGCGGTCGAGCTCGCCCTGGAGCAGCTCCCAGATCCCGAATCCCCAGGGGCGGATCACCATGGTGCCGCGCACCGGTCCGTTCTCGGCCATCTCGGCCTGGGCGACCACCTCTTGGTACCAGCGGGGGAAGTCCTCGGCGCGCGGGGTCAGCCCTGCGGTGTCGTTGGCCACGGCCAAACGCTATGCCGAGATCGGCTTTCGAACGTTCACCGTCACAGACGACGACCGATCGCCGTCAGGACTCGTCCTCGACCCGGCGGCGGATCATCTCGATCCGGGTCTTCGAGGCGTTCGGATCGCTGCCCCCCTCCTCGAGCAGGGCTCGGCGGTCGGCCTCGGCCTCCGCCGCCGCCGACTTGTCCGCCGCGGCCAGCCGGGCCTCGACGCCCTCGGCCACCAGCCGCTCGGCCTCGGCCACCAGCGAGTCCACCATCTCGGCCTCGGGCACCACCCGGATGATCTCGCCCCGGATGAACAGGTGCCCCTTCTCCTTGCCGGCGGCGATCCCGAGGTCTGCCCCCCGGGCCTCCCCCGGACCGTTCACCACGCACCCCATGACGGCCACCTGGATCGGGAGGTTCCGGTGCTCCAGGGCCGCCTGGGCCGCCTGGGCCACGGCGATCACGTCCACCTGGGCCCGGCCGCACGACGGGCAGGCGATGAGGTCGAGCCCCTTGCGCTCGCGCAGCCCGAGGGACTCGAGCAGTTGGCGTCCCGCCCTCGCCTCCTCGACCGGGTCGGCGGTGAGCGAGTAGCGGATGGTGTCGCCGATGCCCTCGGCCAACAGCGTGCCGATGCCGGCGGTGCCCTTCAGGAGCCCGGCCGGCGGCGGCCCGGCCTCGGTCACCCCGAGGTGGAGCGGATGGTCGAAGGTCTCCGAGGCCAGGCGGTAGGCGGCGATCATGAGGGCCACCGAGGACGCCTTCACCGAGATCTTCACGTCCTCAAACCCGACGTCGGCGAAGTAGGCCAGCTCCCGCTGCGCCGACGCCACCAGCGCCTCGGGGGTGACCCCGCCGTGGCGCTCGTAGAGCTCCTTGTCGAGGGACCCGGCGTTGACTCCGATCCGGATCGGCACCCCGCGGTCCTTGGCCTCCCGGGCCACCGTCTTGATCTCGGCCTCCTTCCTCAAGTTGCCGGGGTTGAGCCGGAGCCCGTGCACCCCAGCGTCAAGGGCGGCGAGGGCCATCTTGTGGTGGAAGTGGATGTCGGCCACGATCGGCACCGGCGAGCGGGGCACGATCTGGGCCAGACCCTCTGCCGCCGGCTCCTCGTTGCAGGTGCACCGGACGATGTCCGCGCCCGCCGCCGCCAGCTCGTAGACCTGGGCCAGCGTGCCCTCGACGTCGGCGGTCTTGGTGGTGGTCATCGACTGGACCGAGATCGGCGCACCGCCCCCGACGGCCACGCTGCCCACATGGATCTGGCGGGTCGGGCGCCGAGCGCTCAGCAGATTGCCTGAGAGTTCCACTCCTCCATTGTGCCCTGCCCGCCTCCTCGGCCGTTCAACGGCTCACCCGAAGGGGTTGGGGACGGGGTGCGTGATGTCCAGGTAGGCGGCCGAGACCACGAGGAGCAGGAGCACCACGACGAAACCGTAGGTGAGCGGCATCAGCTTGGCCGCGTCGGCGTGGTAGGCGGGGCGGCCCCGCCTGGTGCGGATCCGCTCGTAGATCGCGATGGCGACGTGGCCCCCGTCGAGGGGGAGCATCGGCACCATGTTCAAGATGGCGACGAAGATGTTCAGCGCGATCAGGACGGCCAAAAGGGAGCCGATCCCGGCCTTCGCACCCTGGACGGCAATGCGCACGGCGCCGATGATCGACTCGGGCCGGCTGGCCTGCTGGGTGGGCGTGGCCTGGGATGGGTGGAGCACCTGGTGCACATAGCCCGAGATCCCGCTCGGCGAGAGGAGGTGGCCGAGCCCGGTGATCGCGCTCGAGGTGGTCTGACCCACCACCACCGCCGCGCCGCCGATGGCCCCGAACGGGTTCTCGGGGACGGCGACCCCGCCCAGGCTCACCCCGATCTCCCCGCTCAGCTGCTCGCGTCCGTTCACCAGGTGGCGCCGCCGCTCCGGCGCCACGCTGAGAGGGATGGTCCGGCCGTCGCGGCGGACGAGCAGGCTGACCGAGCGACCGGCCGAGCCCTCGATGGCCGTCACCAGCTGGTCGGGGTTGGAGAAGCCGTGGCCGTTGACGGCCACGATGACGTCGCCGAGCTCCATCCCCGCCTTCTCGGCCGGGTTGAGCCGCTGGCCGGCGAAGTGGCTGAAGCCGAGCACCTCGACCGCCGACCCCGAGGTCGACCCGACGAACACGAGCGCCGACCAGGCGAGCACGAAGGCCATCACGAAGTGCATGAACGAGCCAGCCGATGCCACGAGGACCCGCTTTCGGAACGGCGCCTGGCGGTAGGTGCGGGCCTCGTCGGCCGGGTGGACGTCCTCCAGGTTGGTCATGCCGGGGATCTTCACGTAGCCGCCGGCCGGGATGGCCTTGACCCCGTACTCGGTCTCACCCCGCCGGACCGACCACAGGCGGGGCCCGAACCCCACGAAGAACTCGGTGACCTTCATCCGGCTCCACTTGGCCGTGGCGAAGTGCCCGGCCTCGTGGACCATCACCATCACGACGACGGCCACGACGACGAGGAAGAGGTCGCCCAACCCGAATGCGAAGAAGAGGGCCGCCACCACGGCCACCGCCGCTGCCAGACGGAGCAGCGCGGCGCGCGGCCGGACGCTCGGTGGAGCCGGTTGGGGTGGCTCGGGCGGCGCCAGCGTCACCGGCCGCGCCCGGCCACGGCCACCGCCGCCCGCTCCCGGGCCTCCCGATCGGCGTCGAGGACGGCGTCAAAGGAGTCGATGGGCGCGCCGTCGAAGGCCTCGAGGGTCTCGGCCACCACCTCGGCGATGGCCGGCCAAGGGATGCGGCCCGAGAGAAACGCCGCCACTGCGACCTCGTTGGCGGCGTTCAGCCACGCCGGGGCGCCCCCGCCGGTTCGCCCGGCCTGGTAGGCGAGGTCGAGGCAGGCGAACACCTCCCGATCCGGCGCTTCGAAGGTCAGCTGCAGGGGTCGTCCCCAGTCGACCGGGCCGAAGGCGACGTCCAGGCGTCGCGGATAGCCCATCGCATAGCCGATGGGAAGGCGCATGTCGGGCACCGACAGCTGGGCCAGGGTCGCGCCGTCGACCAGCTCGACCATGGAGTGGACGATCGACTGCGGGTGCACGACCACGTCGATGCGGTCGTAGTCCACGCCGAACAGCTCATGGGCCTCGATTACCTCCAGGCCCTTGTTCATGAGCGTCGACGAGTCGATCGTGATCTTCGGACCCATCTTCCACGTCGGATGGGCCAGCGCCTCGTCGACGGTCACCGCGGAGAGGCTCGAGCGGTCTCGGCCGCGGAACGGGCCGCCGGACGCGGTGATGAGCAACCGGGCGACGTCGTCGGAGCCGACCGAGGCCAGGCACTGGTGGACGGCGCAGTGCTCGGAATCGACCGGCACGATCTCGGCCCCGGGCGTCGTCCGGGCCCGCTGGACGACCGGCGCGCCGGCGATGAGCGACTCCTTGTTGGCCAGGGCCAGCCGCGCCCCGGCCTCGAGTGCGGCCAGGGTGACCGGGAGGCCGGCGAACCCGACCACCCCGTTCACGACCACCTCCGCGGCACGGGCCGCTGCGACCAGCCCCTCGGGTCCCGCCACCACCTCGGTGCCCGCCGGCACGAGCTCGGCCAACTTGGGTGCGAGCGTCGGGTCGCCGATCCCCACCAACGCGGGGCGCAGGGCCCGGGCCTGCTCGGCCAAGTGGTCGATCGAGCTCTGGGCGGCCAGCGCCACCACCTCGAAGCGGCCCGCGCTCGCCTCGACGACCTCGACGGCCTGGGTCCCGATCGACCCGGTCGAGCCGACCAGGCTGACGGTGGCGCTAGTCATGGGCTCCCGTCCGCTGCGGCGTCGGCATCGAGCCAGCATGCCATCGGGCTGGGTCTCCCCGTGGTCACCGGGGGACGGATCATCCCAGGTGGAAGGCGATGACCAGGTAGTAGGTGGCCGGCAGCGCGAACAGCAGTCCATCGATGCGGTCGAGCACCCCGCCGTGGCCCGGAAGCAGCCGGCCCATGTCCTTCAGGCCGAGGTGACGCTTCACCGTCGACTCGAACAGGTCCCCGAGCGTGGCCACGACCGAGACCACCAGGGCCAGCGCGGCGGCCTTGCCCACCGTCCAGGGGTGGATCATGTGCACGATCACGACCGTGAGGACGAGCGAGGTGACCAGGCCGCCGACGAAGCCCTCCCAGGTCTTGTGGGGGCTCACCGAGGCCATGGGGTGGCGCCCGAGCCAGGCCCCGAAGGTGAGGGCCCCCACGTCGTAGGCGACCCCGGCGATCACCGCGCCGAGCAGGTAGGCGATCCCGTGGCGCGCCGGGAAGAGCGAGGGCGACAGCAACAGCGCCCCGAAGGAGCCGAACACGGCCACCCAACCGAAGACGAACAAGGTGGTCCCGGTCGAACGGACGGCATCGGTGTGCTCGACCCCAGCGAGGTGCCAGACGAGGCAGGCCGCCACCAGCAGCACCAGGACCAGGGGCAGCGCCGCCTCACCCTTGTTGTAGGCGGCGATCATGAGCGAGACCGTCGCCACCAGGCCGAGCAGGGTCACCGGGTGGTAGCCGCCGTGGCGGAAGGCGGCGAACGCCTCGGCCGCGGCCAGGGTGACGACCAGCGTTACCAGCCCGACCGCCGCGGCCGAGCCGATCTTGAAGGTGATGAGGACCAGCCCGCCGAGGACCAGCCCCGAGACGATGGCGGCGGTCAGGTTGCGCGGCGACGCCTCCTCGGGCTCGGGCCCGGTCGGTGGACGGAGACGGTCGACCGGCGAGGTTCGGCGAGGCGGCGGCGCGGGGAACGCCTCGCGCTCGGTCTGCCTGGCCGCCCGGCGCTCGGAGGGCCGCAGGGATCGCAGGCGCGACGGCGGCGCCTCGAATGGCGCGTCGAGGTCGTCGACGACCACCGGCTCGCCCGTCCCGTTCCCGAGCGGCTCGGGGGTCTCGAACTCCGAAAGGGGCGGAACGTCGGCATCGGGCTCGGCCGGGCCGACCACCGGCAAGACGGCCGTGACCGGACCGTCGTCGCCCGGTGCCGGGGGCGAGGACAGCGAGAGGTCGTCCCACTCGGCATCTCCCGCGTCGCCCCAGGCGCCCTCGTCGAGGAGGTTCCCGACCCCGCTGCCGGTGCCCGGGAGGTCGAACACCCAGGGCTGGCGGTCCGAGTTGCCGGCGTCCAAGGAGCCCTGCCCGCTCTGGTCACCGACCAGCATCGAGGGGTCGAACCCCTCGTCCTGGGCCTCCCAGTCGGCCCCTCCCTCGCGCCAGGTCGGGCCCCGCAGCGACGGATAGGGATCGGCCTCGGCGCGCTCGTGCTCGCGCGACAGGATCGCCGGCACCTCGCCGGTGGCGGGCTCGGTCCAGTGCGGCAGCGGCGGGACCACGAAGGCCTGGGCGTCCGGATCGCTGTCGGTCCCGGGTTCCTCCTCGTCGATCTTGTCGTCGAGGTCGGCCTCGGGGTCGGGACGCCGGGCGGCCGACCGGCCGGCCGGCTCGGCACCGACGATCCGCACCCGGCCGCTCCGGTATCCGGTGTGCTCGAGGTCCTTGTCGTTCTCTCTCGCCATCAGTCCCCCTCAGACCTCCAAGAGCTCGCGCTCTTTGTGGCTGAGCAGCTCGTCGATCTCGCCGATCTGACCGTGGGTCAGCTTCTCGAGCTCCTTTTCGATCCGCTCGAGCTCATCGGCGGTGAGCGACCCGTCCTTCTCCAGGCCCTCGAGCTCGTGGCGCGCTCCCCGGCGCACGTTGCGGACCGCGACCCGGCCCTCCTCGGCCTTGTGACGGACCACTTTGACCAGTTCCTTGCGCCGTTCCTCGGTGAGCGCCGGGAAGGCCAGGCGGATCACCGTGCCGTCGTTCGCCGGGTGGATGCCGAGGTCCGAGGCGTTGATGGCCTTCTCGATGGCACCGAGCGAGCCCTTGTCGTAGGGGGAGACCACGAGGAGCATGGCGTCGGGGACGCTGAACCCGGCCAGCTGGCGGAGCGGCGTCTGGGTCCCGTAGTAGTCGACCATCAGGGTCTCGACCAGCGCCGGGGTGGCCCGTCCGGTGCGCACCGAGGCGAAGTCGGCCTTGGCGTGCTCGACGGCCTTGGCCATCTTCTCGCGGACCTCTTCGAGGACCAACTGGCCGAGCTCCTCGGTCATCGGACCAGCGTACCGATCTGCTCGCCGCTGAGCGCCCGGCGCAAATTACCCTCGCGCATCAGGTCGAACACCCGGATTGGCAGGCCGTTGTCCTTGCAGAAGGTCACCGCGGTGAGATCCATCACCCGGAGGTCCTTGGCCACGATGTCCATGAAAGAGATCTCGTCGAAGCGGGTCGCGGTGGGTTCGAGACGGGGATCGGCGCTGTACACCCCGTCGACGCCGCCGTGGGTCCCCTTGAACAGCAAGTCCGCCTCGATCTCGGCCGCCCGCAGGGCGGCCGAGGTGTCGGTGGTGAAGTAGGGGTTCCCCATGCCCGCGGCGAGCAGGACGACCCGGCCCTTCTCCAGGTGGCGGATGGCCCGCCGCCGGATGTAGGGCTCGGCCACCTCGGCCATGTGCACGGCCGTCAGCACCCTTGTGTCCTGCCCATGCTTCTCCAGCGCGTCCTGCAGGGCCAGCGCGTTGATGACGGTCGCCAGCATGCCCATGGTGTCCGAGGTGGCCCGGTCCATGCCGGCGCCGACGCCGGTGGTCCCCCGCCAGATGTTGCCCCCGCCGACCACCACCGCCAGCTCGATGTCGAGGTCGGCCCGGGCCTCGGAGATCTCCACGGCGAAGCGCTCGACCACGCCGGCGTCCAGGGTCTCCTCGGAGGACGCCGAGGCCAACGCTTCCCCCGACATCTTCAACACGACCCGCTTCTGGTCAGCCATGCGCTGCTCCCGCGTCGGTCCGAGACGATCCTAGGAACCGATCACCACCTGGGCGAAGCCCACGATCCGGGCCGAGCCCAGCATTGCCCCGACGGACGTCTTGTCGTCGTGGGCCGACGGCTGCTCGAGGAGCACCCGTTCCTTGAACCACCCGTTCAGGCGGCCCTCGACGATCTTGGCCAGCGCGGCCTCGGGCTTGCCCTCGTTACGTGACAGGGCCTCGAGCGTCCGCCGCTCCTCCTCGACCACCTCGGCCGGGACCTCCTCGCGCCGCAGGTAGGTAGGCCTCGAGAACGCGGCCGTCAGGGCCACCTCGTGGGCCAGCTCTGGCGTCCCGTCCGCCAGGACGACCGCCACCGCGTTGACGCCGCGCCCCGACTGCTGGTGGAGATAGGTGTCGACGACCTCACCCTCGCCGGCGACCAGCCGATAGACGCTGCCGACCGAGATGTTCTCCTTGAGCGTCGCCGCCAGCTGCGCCACCTCGTCGCGGCGCGTGGCCACGGCGTCCTCCCCCTCCGCGGCCACCAGTGCCGCCAGGTCGTCGGCCACCGCCACGAAGTCGGCCGCCTTGGCCACGAAGTCGGTCTCGCAACGCAGCTCGACCAGCGCCGCGACGTCGCGGTCCTTCACCACCGCGACCGCGCCCTGCACGGCCTCGCGGTCCCCCCGCTTCTGGGCCTCGGCCAGACCCCGCTCCCGGAGCCACACCGCGGCCCGGTCCATGTCGCCGTCGCACGCCTCGAGGGCCCGCTTGGCGTCCATCATCCCGGCGCCGGTCTCCTGGCGCAGCCGTTGCACGTCCTTGGCCGTGAAGTCGGCCACCGTCACACCTCCGATCCGGCGTCGTCCGACGGGGACTCCTCCGACGCCGGGTCCACCTCGGCCGTGGCGGTCGGGGGGGCCGGCACCGGGGCCGGCTCCTCGGGGACCTCGGCGTCGGCCGGCCCTTGGGCCTCGGGGGCCGGGGGCGGCGCGGGCCGGGGTGGCCGGGGGGGGGCGACGGCCGGCTCGGGGCTGCGTTGCGGGCGGTGGCCGGCGATCCAGTGTCCCTCCCGGACGGCCTCGGCCACGATCCGGCACATGAGCGCGCCGGCCCGGATGGCGTCGTCGTTGCCCGGGATGACATAGGTGATCACGTCGGGGTCGCAGTTGGTGTCGACCACCGCCACCACCGGCATCTTCAACTTGTTGGCCTCGGTCACCGCGATGTGCTCCTTCTTCGTGTCGATCACGAAGATGGCCTCCGGGAGCCGGTCGAGCCCGCTGATGCCCCCCAGGTTCCGCTGGAGTTTCTCGAGCTCGCGGACATGGCGGAGCGCCTCGCGCTTGGGCATCCCCTCGAAGTCCCCTGCGGCCTGCATCGCCTCGAGCTCCTGCATGCGCTTCACCCGGGAGCTCACGGTGGCGAAGTTGGTGAGCATCCCGCCCAGCCACCGCTGGTTGACGTAGGGCATCCCACAGGCCGCGGCGTAGTCGGCAACCGGTCCCTGGGTCTGCTTCTTCGTCCCGACGAAGAGCACCTTGCCGCCGCCGGCGACCAGGTCCCGCAGGAAGGTGTAGGCCGATTCGACCCCCTCGAGGGTCTTGTGCAGGTCGATCAGGTAGATCCCGTTGCGCTCGCCCAGGATGTAGCGGCGCATCTTCGGGTTCCACCGGCGGGTCTGGTGCCCGAAGTGGACCCCCGCGTCCAGCATCTGGCGCATCGTCACGACGGCCACAGGTTGTCCTCCAGTCGGTTGGTCCTCCCCGGGCGCAGCACCTCCGCAGAGGCGACCGTGGAACGCGCCCGGGTGCGTTGATGAAAGGGTGACCACTCTCCTCAGAGAGGGCCGCATGAGTCTACCCGGCCCCGGGGGGGCGGGAAGCCGCAGCTCAGGCCCGCGGATGGGTGCCCTTGTAGACGGCCACCAGCCGTTCCTTGCTCACGTGGGTGTACACCTGGGTCGTCTGGAGGCTGGCGTGCCCGAGCAGCTCTTGGACCACCCGCAGGTCGGCGCCCCCGTCGAGCAGGTGGGTGGCGAAGCTGTGCCGCAGGGCATGGGGGTGGGTGGGGACCGGGGAGCGGCGGTCGAGGATCCGGCGAACGTCTCGGGGCCCGAGGCGCCGGCCGACCCGGTTCAAGAACACCGCGTCGGGGGGGCTGTCCGGGCGGGCGAGGACCCCCCGGCCCTCTGCCAGCCAGCCTTGGAGGGCCCGGACGGCCTGGTCGTGGATCGGGACCTGTCGCTCCTTGGAACCCTTCCCGGTCACCGTCACGATCCGCCCCGAGAGGTCGACGCCCGCCCGGTCGAGACCGCAGAGCTCGGCGACCCGCAGCCCGGCCGCGTAGAGGAGCTCCAGGACGGCCAGATCGCGCCGCTCCAGGGCCAGGCCCAGGTCGTCGGACGGTTCGGGCCGCGGCTCGAGCAGGCGCTCGAGCTCGGCGTGCGAGAGGACCCGGGGCAGGCGGCCGGCGGCCTTGGGGGAGGACAGAACCCGGGCCGGGTCGACGGCCAGGAGCCCCCGGCGCCGGCACCACGAGAAGTAGGTGCGGAGCGCGGCGGCCTTGCGGGCCACCGAGGCCCGGGCGAACCGCCTGGTGGTCAGGTAGGCGAGGTACCGGCGCAAGAGGACCCTCTCGACCCGGTCGGGTGCCTCCACCCCCGCACGCGACGCCCACTCGGCGAAGGCGGCGACGTCGGCGCGATAGGCCCGGCGGGTGGCCGGGGCCCGGCCCGAGAGCGAGAGCACGAACGCGTCCAGCTCCCACGCCGGGGCCGGCCCGTCGTCGTCGACGCGACGCGCGCTCATCACGAGCACTCACGCTACGTTGCCTTGTTGCCCCTGGTGGGGACAGTGGCGGCCCGCCGAGCACGGCGCAAGCGGCCCCAGGCGGCGGAGCCGCTATGGCAAGATCGGCCTGACGGCTCGGGGCGCGCGGTGCCGTGGCCCGGCGAGCCGCCGTCCAGGCGAAGAGAGGCGACGCGATGAGCAGCCGCATCCTGGTGGTGGAGGACGACGAACGGATCCGCTCCTCGATGCGCCTCGCTCTCGAAGAGGAGGGCTACGAGGTCGACGATGTGGGCAGCGGGGAGGAGGCGCTCGACCACTTCAACGCCCAGGCCCCCGACGTCACCCTCATCGACCTCATGCTGCCGGGGATGGACGGGTTCGAGTGCTGCCGGGCCCTGCGGCGCCAAAGCGCGGTACCGATCATCATGGTGACCGCCCGCACCGACACCCACGACATCGTGGCCGGGCTCGAGGCCGGCGCGGACGACTACGTGACCAAGCCGTTCGTGGCCAAGGAGCTCGGCGCCCGGATCCGGGCCCTCCTGCGCCGGGCCCGGCCGGCCGAGGAGGAGCCCCGCGTGCTCACCTTCGGCGACCTCGAGCTCATCCCCGAGCAGGGGGTGCTCCGTCACCGCGACGGGGAGGACGTGCACTGCACGAGGACCGAGTTCCGCCTGCTGTGCGAGCTGGCCACCAACCCCAACAAGGTCCTCACCCGAGAGCAGCTGCTCGACCGGGTCTGGGGGTACGACTACTTCGGCGACGGTCGTCTGGTCGACGTGCACATCCGCCGACTGCGGACGAAGGTGGAATCCGACCCGGCTCTCCCCCGCCACATCCTCACCGTCCGCGGCATGGGCTACAAGCTGGTCCCCTGAGGTGACCGAGGCGGTGGTGGCGAAGGCGCCCCCCGCACGCGGCGACCACCGGCTCCGCCGCTACCTCCACGGGCCACTGGCGGTGTGGGAGCGCCTCGGCCTGCGGGCTCGGGTCACCGGGCTCTTCGCCTTCGGCGCCCTGCTCCTCTCGGTCCTCATGGGAGGGCTGTCGTTCTACGCGACCTCGCATTTCTTGGTCAGCGACCAGATCAACGCGGCCATCAAGGAGGCGTTCGTCGGGAGGGCCACGGTGGAGCAACGGCTCCTCGTGCCGACGCCGAACGAGCTGACGGTCGTGGCCGACCTGACCGCCGCCACCGGGGCCACCACCTCGATCCTCTACTACCGGGGCACCGCCTACTCCTCCAACTCCTTCACCGTGTCGATCAGCGACGTCCCCGAGCCCCTGCGGGCCCTGGTGCGGGCGGGCACGCCGGCGACCCAGACTTTCGTCCTCGGCAACCGGCCCCAGGTGGCGGTCGGGGTGCCGTTGCCCTCGCTCGACGCCCGCTACTTCGTGATCTTCGACCTCGGGGACCTCGACCACACCCTCCACGTGCTGGCGCTGGCCCTCGTCCTCGGCGGGCTGATCACCACCCTCTTGGGCGGGCTCGTCGGACGGGTGGCGAGCGGTCGGACGCTCCGGCCGCTCAGCGCGGTGTCGCGGGCGGCGGTCGCCATCGCCCGGGGAGACCTCGACACCAGGCTGCGGGCGACCACCGGGGACCCCGACCTGCGGGGGTTGACCCAGTCCTTCAACACGATGGTGGACCAGCTCCAGGACCGGATCGAGCGGGACGCCCGGTTTACCTCCGACGTGAGCCACGAGCTGCGCAGCCCGCTCACGACGATCGCCAACACCCTGAACGTCCTCGAGGCCCATGCCGACGAGCTCAGCCCGCGCGCCCGGCGGGCCCTCGAGCTCTTGGGCGCGGACCTCCGGCGCTTCGAACGGATGGTGGCCGAGTTGCTTGAGATCTCCCGCTCCGACACCGGGTCGGCCGACACGTCGCTCGAGGTCGTCGACGCCGGGGAGCTGATCCGCCAGTCGGTGGCGGCCGGGATGCGCACCCTGCCCACCCCGGTGTCCTCCCCGACCATCTCGATCGACCCGGTGCTCGACGAGGTCACCCTGGCCGTCGACAAGCGTCGGTTCGAGCGGGTCATGGCGAACCTGCTCGAGAACGCTGCCCTCTATGCCGGCGGCGCCACCCGGGTAGCCGCCGAGCCGGGCCCCGACCGCCTGGGCCACCCGACCCTGGTGGTGGCGGTGGAGGACCACGGGCCCGGGGTGCCGCTCGCCGAGCGTCGCCGGATCTTCGAGCGCTTCTACCGGGGCCAGGCGGCGGGCCGACGGGGAGCGAGCACCGGCACCGGGCTCGGGTTGGCCCTCGTGGCCGAGCACGTACGACTCCTCGGGGGGCTGGTCGGCATCGAGGACGCTCCCAGTGGCGGCGCCCGGTTCACCGTCGAGCTCCCGCTCACCGACGGCGAGGAGCCGTCGTGACCCGTCGCCGGGCCGTCGCCGCGGTACTGAGCGCGTTCTTCGCCCTGGCACTGAGCGCCTGCGGGATCGCCACCTCCGGAGGCCCGAGAGCGATCGCGCCCAACCAGATCCCCGACGTGCCCCAGGGCGCCGCCACCACCACCACCACGCCGGGGTGCGTCGTCCCGGTCAGCGTGGTGCTCCTCGACCAGCTGAACAACGGCGCACCCGTCGCCGTCGCCCGCTGCGTCTCCCAGCAGGGCCAGCTCTCCTCGGTCGTGCGACAGCTGCTGCTCGGGCCGACCGACACTGAGCTGTTGAAGGGCTTCTCGAGCGCCATCCCGCCGACGACCCGGCTCTTGTTCCTGAACGTCTCCAAGCTCGGGGTGGTGACGGTCGATCTGTCGATCGACTTCATCTCGGGGAGCTCCCCCCAGCAAGAACAGGAGGTCGAGCAGGTAGTCTTCACCATCGCCTGCGCCCTCACCCCGGTGACCCGGGTCGCCTTCGAGGTGGAGGGGAGCCCGCAGTCGGTGCCGATCGCCAGCGGCGCCACGGTGAGCGGGCCGGTGACCGCCGCCGACGACTACAACTTCGGCTCGTTCAGCTGTACCCCGTGAGCGGCCGGCCTCAGGTGGCCGTGCCGAACGCGTCGGCCTCCTGCCACCGCACACGGGGTGCGCCCCCCCAGAGGTGCTCGAGGTCGTAGTAGTCGCGGGTCTCCTCCGCGAAGACGTGGACCACGAAGTCGCCGTAGTCCATGAGCACCCAGGTGGCATCGGAGAGGCCCTCGGTCGCGAACGGCTTGGTGCCGTCGTGGTCGCGCACCCGCCGCTCGATCTCCTCCACCAGGGCCCGCACCTGCCGGTCGTTGCGGCCCGAGGTGACCACGAAGGCGTCCACCACCCCGAGGAGCTCCCCCATCGCCAGCACCACCGTGTCGGCGCCGAGCTTGCCGTCGGCGGCCCGCGCCGCGACCAGCGCCGTGTCGGGGACGAGGTCGGCCCCGGGAAGGGTGGTGGCAGGGATCTGGCTCATGGGCCTCCTCGCTCAGAGGGTGATCGCAACGGTGACCGACGTGACGCTCGGGGTCGGACCCGGGCGGCGGCGACCGTCAATGCACCATGTCCAAGACGGTGACCGTGGTCCCCAGGGCGGCCGCCAAGACGCCGAGGCCGAGCAACGCATCCCGGAGCCGGCGTCGTCGGGCCCGGTGCAGGTCCCGCCGGCTGGCCGGCGTGGGCGCGTCAGCCAGGGTGCTCGTCGCGTCGAGCGGATCCGGCGCACCCGAGAGCGTCACCCGGGCGACGAGGACCGGCTGCCGGGAGCGAGGCCCCACCCGATGGGGCCGTCCCCCCCGTCGGACGGGCGGGGCGCTTCTCACTGCGGCGGCGGTCATCTGCGCACAGCGTACAGATTGTGGGCCTCGATGTACCGTTCCACCGCCTCTGGGACCAGGGCGCGGGCCGACCGGCCGGCGGCCAGGAGCTCTCGGACCTCGGAGCTCGAGAGGTCCAGCTCGGGGCCAGCGACCACCTCGAGGCGCCAGCCCGGCACCCGGTTCGGCCCGGGCGCCCCGGGGCGCCGCACCACGACCAGGGTCACGAGCTCGGCCAAGCGGGCCGCCCGGTGCCAGGTGGGCAGGCTCCCGATCACGTCGGCCCCGACGATGAGGAACTGCTCGGGGTCGGGCCGGCCGGCGGCCCGGGCCGAGGCGGCGAGGGCCTCGACCGTCTCGACCGTGTAGCTCGGCCCCCCCCGGTCGAGCTCGATGCGGCTGGCCTCGGCCCGGGGGATCGAGCGGACGGCCGCCTCCACCATGGCCAGCCGGTCGGCGGCGGGCGTGACGTCACGGACCGGGGTCTTCTGCCAGGGGTCGTTGGCCACCACGAAGAGGACCCGGTCCAGCCCCAGCTGCTCGAGACAGGCCGAGGCCGCCGCCACGTGGCCCAGGTGCGGCGGATCGAAGGTGCCGCCGAGGACTCCGAGGCGTTCGGGGCGGGGCTCGGCCGGCATGAGGCGCCAGCCTAGGGTCGGGCCCCGCCCCCACCGCCTGAGAACGGGGGTGCGGCCGCCGACCCCCTACGCTTAGGCGATGGCCCCGCCCGCCGCAACGAACGCCGACGCCGCCTGGCAGCCCGGGTCGTGGCGCAGGTACCCGGCCGACCAGCAGCCGGCGTGGCCCGACGAGGATGCCCGCAAGCGGGTCGAGGCCCGGCTCGCCGCCCTGCCCCCCCTGGTGTTCGCCGGCGAGGCCCGGAACCTCACGGCCGCGCTGGGCGAGGTCGCAGCCGGCCGGGCCTTTTTGCTCCAGGCCGGCGACTGCGCCGAGTCCTTCGACGACTTCTCGGCCGACCAGATCCGGGACAAGTTGAAGGTCATCCTCCAGATGGCGGCGGTCCTCACCTACGCCGCCGGGGTCCCGGTGGTCAAGGTCGGCCGCATCGCCGGCCAGTTCGCCAAACCCCGCACCCAGGCCACCGAGACGGTGGGCGAGACCGAGCTCGAGGTGTTCCGGGGCCACATGGTCAACGACGACGCGTTCGACCCCGAGGCCCGCCGGCCCGACCCCGAGCGCCTCGTCACCGCCTACCACCAGTCGGCGTCGACTCTCAACCTGCTGCGGGCCTTCACCACCGGGGGGTTCGCCGACCTCAACCAGGTCCACGCCTGGAACCAGCAGTTCGTGTCCACCTCGGCCGAGGGCCGGCGCTACGAACGGATCGCCGGCGAGATCGACCGGGCCCTGCGGTTCATGGCCGCCTGCGGCATCGACCTGGCCCGGGAGGTCGGCCTGCACCAGGTCGACTTCTGGACCAGCCACGAGGCGCTCATCTTGCACTACGAGGAGGCCCTGACCCGGCGGGACTCGCTGAGCGGCAACTGGGTTGACGGCTCGGCCCACATGCTCTGGGTCGGCGAACGGACCCGCCGCCTGGACGGGGCCCACGTCGAGTTCCTCTCGGGGCTCTTGAACCCGGTGGGGGCCAAGATCGGCCCCTCCGCCACCACAGAGGAGGTGGTGGGCCTGTGCGAGGCGCTCGACCCCGGCCGGGTCCCCGGCCGGCTCACCCTCATCACCCGGCTCGGTGCCGACCGGGTGGAGACGCTCCTCCCGCCGCTCATCGAGGCGGTGGGCGCGTCGGGCCACCCGGTCGTGTGGGCCTGCGACCCCATGCACGGGAACACCTTCGTGAGCTCGAACGGTCGCAAGACCCGGCGCTTCGAGGACCTCTGGACCGAGCTGCGCGGCTTCTTCAAGGTCCACCGCAAGATGGGGACCTGGCCCGGCGGGGTGCACGTCGAGCTCACCGGCGACGACGTCACCGAGTGCTTGGGCGGGGCGGAGCGGATCTCGGAGTCCGACCTCGACCAGCGCTACACCACGACGTGCGATCCCAGACTGAACGCCCGACAGGCGCTCGACCTCGCCTACCGGATCACCGAGCTGCTCCGCGACCTGCCCGAGGATTGAGCTACTCGAGGTCCCCCACGAAACGCTCCAGCTGGCGCAACGTCCGGCACTCGACCACCGCGTCGCAGTGCCGGCCGTACTCGGAGATGATCGAGTCGCCCGACCCCCAGTAGTCCTTCGGCTCGGGGTTGAGCCAGTAGAGGTGACGGGCCTTCTTGCGCAGCTCCGCCAGCACCCAGTCCTCCGACGCGTGGTAGTTGTTCCGGGCGTCGCCTAGGACGAGCACGCTCGTGCGGTGGGTGACCTCGCCGCCGAAGTGGTCGAAGAAGACCCCGAGGGCGTGGCCGTAGTCGGAGTGGCCGTCGACCCACACCACGTCGGCCTCGGTGTTGATCTTCTGGACCGCGTCGGCCGGGTCGTCGGCCCGTTCGAAGAACCTCGTGACCTCGTCGAGACCGTCGACGAACACGAAGCTGCGCACCTTGGAGAACTGCGACTGGATCGCGTAGACGAGGTGCAGGGTGAAGCGGGCGAACGAGGCCACCGAGCCCGAGATGTCGGCGATCACCACGATCTCGGGCTTGGCCGGGCGCGGGTGGCGGAACCGGGGCTCGACCGGCACCCCGCCGGTGGAGAGGGAGCGCCGGACCGTCGCCCGGAAGTCGAGCGGCCCGCGCCGGCGGTGCCGCCGTCGCCGGGCCAGGCGGACCGCGAGCTTGCGCGACAGGGGGCGCAGGGCCCGCTGGAGGGTCGCCAGCTCGTCGCGGGTCGCGTGCATGACGTCGAGATCCTCGGGCAGGGGCTTGCGGATCGACTTGGCCAGGGCCTCGGCCCCCCGGTCCTCCACCAGCCGCCGGCGGATCTCGTCCTCCACCGCCTTTTTCAGCTGGTCGATCCGACCCCGGTACTCGTCGCCCAAGAGCCGCTCGTCGAGCATCGAGAGGTCACCCTCGTCCTCGCGCTCCCGCTTGGCCTGGCCGACCAGGCGGGCCAGCACCGCATCGAGGTCGAGGTTCCGCAGCGTCCGGTAGAGGTAGTAGGTCCCCCCGACCGGCCGGCCGGGCTCGATCCCGGCGAACCGGGTGACCGCCTGGCGGGCGACCACGCGCATGAGGGGCTGGTCGCCCTGGAGCAGGGCCTGGTAGAGCAGCGCGGCGAGCTCCTCGGGGGTCGTCTGGTCCATGGCCCCGCCGCCCTGCTGGCCCCGCTGGTCGCCGGGCAGACGGCTCTCGTCCCCCTGCCCGGGCGCCCCCGGCCCCGGGGTCCCGTCCTCGCCGGTGCCGAGCCCCCGGGCGAAGTAGATGTCGAAGGCGGTCTCGAAGGCATGCCAGTGGCTGGCCGACTTGACCATGGTGGCCCCGAGCGCGTACTTGAGCGCCTCGCGGTCCTCGATCGGGATGTGGTGGACCGCCTCGGCGGCGTCGAGGTGCTCGGTCAAAGAGACCGGCAATCCGGCACGGCGCAGCTCCTCGACGAAGCCCGAGAGCAGGTTCAGCACCGGGCGCGCCCCTCAGGCATCGGTGGCCGAGAGGAGCTCCTTGGCCGCCTTGTCGATGTCGCTCTGGTACTTGAGCAAGATGTTGAGGCTTTCCCGGGCCGTCGTGGCGTCGATGGAGGAGATCCCGAGCACGACGAGCGTACGGGCCCAGTCCAGGGTCTCGGAGACCGACGGCAGCTTGCGCAGGTCGATGGTGCGCAGGGACCGCACGATCCGGGCCACCTGGTCGGCCAGTTCGTCGCTGATCCCCGGGACCTTGCGCCTGATGATGGCCCGCTCCCGGTCGATGTCGGGATAGTCGATGTGCAGGTACAGGCACCGCCGCTTGAGCGCCTCGGACAGCTCCCGGGTGTTGTTCGAGGTGAGGAAGACCATGGGCAGCCGGGTCGCCTGCACCGTGCCGAGCTCGGGGATCGACACCTGGTACTCGGAGAGCACCTCGAGCAGGAGCGCCTCGGTCTCGAGCTCGACCCGGTCGACCTCGTCGACCAGGAGCACGACCGGGGTGTCGGCCCGGATGGCCTCGAGCAGCGGCCGGGTAAGCAAGAAGTCCTCGGAGAAGATGTCCTCCTCCAGCTCGGCCCAGGTCGGCGAGTGGTGGTCGGGGCCGGAGCCGAGGTCGGACTCGGCGAGCACCTGGCCGGCCTGGATCCGGAGCAGCTGCTTGCGGTAGTTCCACTCGTAGAGCGCCTTGGACTCGTCCAGGCCCTCGTAGCACTGGAGCCGGATGAGCCGGCTCCCGGTCAGCTCGGCCACCGACTTGGCCAGCTGGGTCTTGCCCGTCCCGGCCGGGCCCTCGACGAGGACCGGCTTGGCCAGGCGGTCGGCCAGATAGACCACCCCGGCGATGCCCTCGTCGGCCAGGTACCCCACCTCCGCCAGCCCGTCGCGGACCGTCGGGATCGAGTCGAAGCGGGCCGGGCCGATGTTGCCGAGACCGAGCGGATCCGAGGTCGTGGTCATGTCCTTGTCTGTCCCTCTCCCCACACCACCCACTTGGCACACGTGAGCTCGCGGAGTCCCATCGGACCGCGGGCGTGCAGTTTTTGCGTTGAGATTCCCACCTCGGCCCCGAGGCCGAGCTCGCCGCCGTCAACGAACCGGGTCGAGGCGTTGACCAGCACCGCGGCGGCGTCGACCTCCCGGACAAAGCGTGTCGCAGCGGCCAGGTCCTCGGTCACGATGGCCTCGGAGTGGCCCGAGGAAAACCGGTCGATGTGCGCGATGGCGGCGCCGAGGTCCTCGACCACCGCGACCGAGAGGCACGGGCCCAGGAACTCGGTGGCGAAGTCCGCCTCGGTGGCCGACGTTGCCGACGGCACGAGCGCCACGGCGGCGGCGTCGCCCCGGAGCTCGACCCCCTCCAAGGCCCGCGCCAGCCGAGGCAGGAGCTCGGCGGCGACGGCGCGGTGCACGAGCAGGCTCTCGGCGGCGTTGCAGACCCCGGGGCGCTGCGTCTTCGCGTTGAGGACGATGTCGAGCGCCATCTCGAGGTCGGCGGCGGCGTCCACGTAGACGTGGCAGTTGCCGTCGCCGTCGAGCACGTAGGGGACGGTGGCGTGCTCGAGCATGAGCTCGATCAGCTGGCGTCCGCCCCGGGGGATGAGACAGTCGATCACCCCGCGCAGCCTCATGAACTGCAGGGCGGTGTCGTGGCTCGTGTCCTCGACCAGGAGCACGGCGTCGGGGGGCAGGCCGGCCTTGTCGAGCGCCTCTCGGAGCACGGCCACGATCGCCCGGTTCGAGGCCAGCGCCGAGGACGACCCGCGGAGGAAGGCCACGTTGCCGGCCTTGAGGCACAGCCCGGCGGCGTCGCTCGTGACGTTGGGGCGGTTCTCGTAGATGACCCCGACCACCCCGAGCGGCACCCGGACCCGCTGGACCCGGAGCCCGTTCGGGCGGACCCAGCCGTCGACCACCTCCCCGACCGGGTCGGCCAGGGCCGCCACCTGGCGCAGGCCCGCCGCCATCTGCTCCACCCGGGCGGCATCGAGGGCCAGCCGGTCGAGGGCGCTCGGGGCGAGGCCGGCTGCCCGGGCGGCCGCCTGGTCGGCCCGGTTGGCCTCGAGGAGCTTCTCCGACCGGGCGACGAGCAGCTCCGCCGCCAGGACCAACGCCTGATCACGGGCAGCGGAGGAGGATGTGGAGATCGTTTTCACCGCGGCCCGGGCTCGGACTCCCAAGCTCGCGAGCTCGGCGGCCATCGCCCGAGCATAGTTCGGGCCGACCGGGGTCCTTCGTGGGGCCGGCCCGGTCAGCCGGGCCCGGGGGCCCCCTGCAGGGTCCGCCAGACCTTCTCGGGGGTGAAGGGCGGGTCGAGGTGCCGCACCCCGAAGGGTGCCAGGGCGTCGACCACTGCATTCCAGAGGGCCGCGACCGAGCCGGTGGTCCCCGACTCCCCGATCCCTTTGGCCCCGAGGGGGTTGTTGGGCGAGGGCGTGACGGTGTGGGCCGTCCGGAACCCGGGGAGATCGGCCGCCGAGGGGACCAGGTAGTCGGCCAGGTTGGTCGTGAGCGGGGTGCCCCGGTCGTCGTAGCGGACCTCTTCGAAGAGGATCTGGGCGATCCCCTGGGCCAGGCCACCGTGGACCTGACCCGTGGCCAGGAGGGGGTTGACCACCACCCCGCAGTCGTCCACCGCCACCAGGTCCCGAAGCCGCACCATGCCGGTCTCCCGGTCCACGACCACCACGGCCACGTGGCAGCCGAAGGGGAACGAGCCGGCCGACTCAAAGTCGAGCTGGTGGGCGAGGGCGGCCCCCCGGTGCCGTGCCTCGGCCGCCAGCTTCGACCAGGACACCGTCGAGGTCGGCACGCCGGCCACCCCGAGGCCATCGGGCCCGACCACGACGTCGTCGACCGCGGCCTCGAGCAGCTCCGCCGTCAGCTGCCTCGCCTGGACGAGGACCTCCGACGCCGCCTCGTGGACGGCCGAGCCGGCCAGCTGGAGCGAGCGCGAGCCGAAGGTGCCCACCCCGTGGTCTACCCGGGCCGTGTCGGAGTGGACCACCCGGATCGACTCGAGGGGCACGCCGAGCACCGAGGCGGCGATCTGGGCCCAGGTGGTCTCGTGGCCCTGGCCGTGCGGCACGCTGCCGGTCACCACCGTCACCGTCCCGTCGTCCTCGACGCTGACCGAGCCGAACTCCCCACCCCGCCCCGAGGTCTCCACGTAGCAAGCCACCCCGACGCCGAGCAGGTCCTCCCCGGCGGCCAGCCGCCGGGCCTGTTCCGCCCGGAGCTGCTCGTAGCCGGCCATCTCGAGCGCCTTGTCCAGGGCGCCCTCGTAGTTGCCGCTGTCGTAGACGGCCCCGGTGGCCGTGGTGAACGGGAAGTCGGTTGGGGCCGGGAAGTTCCGGCGTCGCAGCTCGACCGGGTCCATGCCGATCGTCGCGGCGGCCATGTCGACAGCCCGCTCGACGAGGGCCGCCGCCTCGGGCCGTCCGGCGCCGCGGTAGGGGCCGGTCGGGGTGGTGTTGGTCACCACCGTGACCGCCGAGAAGTCGTGCCTGGGCCACCGGTAGATCCCGGCCGACATCAGCCGGGTCACGAGCGGCATGAAGGTGCCGCGTAGCGCGTAGGCGCCGACGTCGCCCCAGGCCCGGACCCGGAGGCCGGCCAGTTGACCCGCTGCGGTGACGCCGACCTCGACGTCTTGGACCATGCCCCGGCCGTGGGTCATGTTCACCAGGTTCTCCGAACGCGACTCGATCCAGCGGACCGGCCGTCCGGTCCGTTTGGCCAGCACCGCGGCCACCAGCGCGTCGGAGTACACGCCCCCCTTGGCCCCGAAGCCGCCGCCGACCCAGGGGGCCCGCACCCGCACCGCGGAACGCTCGAGGCCGAGGGTCCTGGCCACCTCGCCTTGGACCCCGAACACGCTCTGGGTCGACACCCACACCTCGACCGAGCCGTCCTCCTCCGGGATCACCAGGATGCCGTTGGGCTCCAGGGTGACCGGGGCCACCCGGTTGTGGCGGAGACGGGCCGTGGCGACGGCGTCGGCACCGGTGAAGAAGTCCTCGTCGATCGGGTGGTGACTGCCGCCGACCACGTTGGTGCCGTGGCCCTCGAAGAGGACCGGGGCGCCCTCGACCGCTGCCTCGAGGGGGTCCACGACCACCGGGATCGGCTCGATGTCCAGCTCGAGGCGCTCCGCCGCGTCCTGTCCCTGCGCCAGCGTCTCGGCCAGGACCACCGCCACCGACTCGCCGACGAAGCGGACCCGGCCCTCGGCCAACAGGGGCCGGGCCAGCGCCGGGTCGGCGCCCATCGGCGGGGCGGCCAGGTCGGCCACCGTCCACACCGAGTGGACGCCGGGGCTCTCGGCGGCCCGGGCCGTCCGGACCGAGCGCAGGACCCCGTGGGCGACCGGCGAGCGGACGAAGACGCACTCGAGCACCCCGGGGGCCGCCAGGTCGCCGACGAACCGGGCCGACCCGGTGAGCAGCTCGGGATCCTCGGAGCGGCGGATCTCGTGGCCGAGCACGCTCACCGTGGTCTCGGCCGAACGCGAGGCGGCGTCGGTCACGGGGTCGTCGGCGGGTTGGGGGGTGATGGCCGAGACGCTACCGGAGCGCCCCGGGTTCGGGGGGACCCGTTCACCGGGCGGCGCCGAGGTGGGACGCCAACCAGGCCCGGAGGTCGGCGGTCACCTCGGCCCGGTTGGTCTCGTTGAACACCTCGTGGCGTGCGCCCGGGTAGGCGACGAGGGTGACATCGGCGAGGCCGGCGGCCAGGTAGGCGTCGGCGAGCCGGCGCCCGCCCTCCTCGCCCCCGACCGGGTCGTCGGTGCCGTTCAAGATCAAGACCGGGAGCGAGCTCGGGACGGTCTCGTCGGTCCCCTCCTCCAGGTACGAGCGGCGGGGGTCGGGGGGGCGGACCGTGAGACGCTCGAAGCCGCACCACGGGTCGGCCTCGTAGGCCGCGACCTCCGCCGGGTCCCGGCTCAACCAGTCGTAGCGCCCCGAGGACGCACCGGCCGCCCCGCGGGTCTCGCCGGGCCGGCGCCTGGTGGTCCCGGTCAGCACGAGCGCGTCGTAGCGCTCGCCCCACTCCCGGACGATCCGTTGGGCCAAGAACGAGCCCCACGAGTGCCCGAGCAGGCACAGCTCGAGGCCGGGGTCTTCCTGCCCGAGCCGCGAGGTCACCTCGAGCGCCGCGGCCACCACCCCTTCCATCCCCCGGGCGCCGAGGTCGCCGAGGCCCCCGCTCCGGGCACCGGTCTCGCCGTGACCGAGGTGGTCGTCGGCCCACACCACGTAACCGGCGTCGCAGAGCTCGCCGGCGAGGCGTCGGTACCGGCGGCGGTGCTCGGCCCAGCCGTGGAGGATCTGCACCACCGCTCTCGGCGGGCGGTCGGGTGCCCACCGGGTGCCGTAGACCTCGATCCCCTCGGCACTTGCGAGCGTCCAGTCGGTCTCGTGCACCCCACGATGCCTACCACGTCGCGCCGAGGAGGTCCGGACCCTCGACCCGGGCTCAGTCGCCCAGGACCACCATGTCGTCGCGGTGGATGACCTCACGGGCCAGGCCGTCGGGGAGCTGGTCGGACCGGCGGCCGACCCATTCGGCGGCGCGCCCGGACGGCCAGCGCACCAGCCCCTTGGCCACCACCCGGCCGTCGGCGTCCTGGACCTCGACGGCGTCGTCGGGCTCGAAGGTCCCGCGCACCTCGACGACCCCGGCGGCGAGGAGCGACCGGCCGCCTTCGACGAGGGCGCGCCGGGCCCCGTCGTCGACCACGACGGTGCCGGCCGAGGTGAGGGCGAAGGCGATCCAGAGCTTCCGGGCCGGCACGACGCGGGGCCGGGCACGAAAGACCGTGCCGACCCCCGGCGTGCCGGCCAGCGAGCTCGCCAGGACCCCGGGCCGGCTGGCCTCGGCGATGACCGTCTCCACCCCGGACCAGGTGGCGATCTTCGCCGCCGCCAGCTTGGAGGCCATCCCCCCGCTGCCGACCGGGCTCCCCGGCCCCCGGGCCCGCAGCTCGAGCTGGTGGTCGATCTCCACCACCTCTTCGATGAGCGACGCCCCGGCCACCTCCTTGGGGTCGGCGGTGAGCAGCCCGGCGGTGTCGGTGAGCAGCACCAGCCGTTCCGCGCCGACCAGGTGGGCGACCAACGCGGCGAGCCGGTCGTTGTCGCCGAAGCGGATCTCCTCGTCGGCGACGGCGTCGTTCTCGTTGATGACGGGCACGACACCCAGGTCGAGCAGGTGGTCGAGCGTCCGTCGGGCGTGCAGGTACTGACGCCGGTGCACGAAGTCGAGGGGGGCGAGGAGGACCTGGCCGGCCGTGAGGCCGTGAACGGCCAGCTCGTCGATCCAAACCCCGACGATCCGGGGCTGGCCCACCGCCGAGACCGCCTGGAGCACGGCCGGGTCGCTCGGTGCGGGCCGGTCGACGTTGAGGGTGGCCCAGCCGGCGGCGATCGCCCCCGAGCTGACCACCACCACCCGGCGGCCCTCGGCCACCAGCGCGGCCACCTGCCCGCAGATCGAGGCGATCACCGCCCGGTTGACCGCCCCGCCCTCTTCGGTCACCGAAGACGAGCCCAGCTTGACCACCACGACCGGCTTGGACACGGTCACGACCTGCGCCTCCGGCGCCGGCCGGTCGGCTCTTCGGCCACGGCCAGCGCGCCGTCGGACCCGTCCCGGTACCAGGTGAAGGAGAGCTCGCCGATGAGCACCTCGTCGCCGTCGCGGGCCCTGGCCCGCGACAGGGCCCGGTCGACGCCGAGCCGACGGAGGCGACCGAGCACCACGTCGATGGCGTGGTCGTCGGTCAGGTCGGAGAGCGCGAGGGCCCGCTCGGCCGCCGCCCCCACGACCTCGAAGACCCCGGGGGAGCGCCGGACAGCCTCGATCCGCTCGGCCACCGGGCGGTGCACGACCACCGTGGGCTCCGCCGCGACGGGGGCGGCGCGGGCCGCGGCGACCAGCTCGGCCAGCCGGCCAACCAGCTGGGGGAGCCCCGAGCTGGTGGCGGCGGAGACCTCGAGCTCGCACACCGGCTCGCCGCCGCTGCGCTCCGCCACCAGGTCGGCCTTGGACCCGACCACGATCCGGGGCCGTTCGAGCAACTCGGGCTGGTACCGGCGGAGCTCGTCGAGCAGGACCGCGAGCTGGGTCTTCGGCTCGACCCCACCGGTGGCCGCCAGGTCGACGAGCACCAAGAGGGCCCGGGCCCGCTCGATGTGGCGCAGGAACTCGTGCCCGAGCCCCCTTCCCTCGGCCGCTCCCTCCACCAGACCGGGGATGTCGGCCACCACGAGGTCCGAGGCCGCCGAGGAGTCGCCCACCCGGACCACCCCGAGGTGCGGCTCGAGGGTGGTGAAGGGGTAGTCGGCGATCTTGGGCCTCGCGGCCGAGATGGTGGAGATCAAGGTGGACTTGCCGACGTTCGGGAACCCCACGATGGCGACGTCGGCGGCCAGCTTGAGCTCGAGGGTCAGCCACCGCTCCTCGCCCCGTTCCCCCTGTTCGGCGAAGCCCGGGGCCCGGCGACGGTTGGAGAGGAACGTGGCGTTGCCCCGGCCGCCTCGACCCCCCCGCGCGGCCCGCCACCGGTCGCCCACCCCGGCGAGGTCGCAGAGGACCTCGCCGCTGCGATGGTCGCGGATGACCGACCCCACGGGCAACGGCACCTCGAGGTCGGCGCCCGATGCCCCGGACTTGCGCTTCGAGGACCCGTGCCCGCCGTCCTCCGCCCGTCGGTGCGGGTGGTCCCGGAACCCGAGCAGCGAGGACTGGTTGTTTGAGGCCACCACCCAGACGTCCCCGCCACGGCCACCGCTCCCCCCGTCGGGGCCGCCCCGGTCGACGTGGGCCTCCCGGCGAAACGAGACCGCCCCGGCGCCACCGTCCCCACCCTTCGCGTGGAGCTGAGCCGAGTCGACGAAGGTCGACATGCCCGGACCTAGAGTGCGGCGACGAACAGCCGACGCGAGAGATGGGTCCCGAAGGCCACCGTGGACTCGCCGACCTCGAGCACGAGGGTCCCGTCGGGGCCCCGGGACGACACCACGGCGACGGCCCCGGGGATGAAGCCGTGCTCCTCGAGGTAGACGAGCGATCCCATGTCCATCTCGACGTCCTCGGAGATCCGCTCCAGGCGCACCTTGTCCCCGGCCTCGGTCTCGGCCAACGGGCGCTGCGCCTCGGCCGGGGCCGGGTGCTCGGACCCGGGGATGGGGTTCCCGTGCGGGCAGGTCGTCGGGTTGCCGAGCACGGCGACCAGCCGCTCCTCGACCTCCTCGGAGATCACGTGCTCCCAGACGCCGGCCTCGAGGTGGGCCTTGTGCCAGGCCAACCCGAGGACGTCGACGAGGAACCGCTCGGCCAGGCGGTGACGCCGCACCACCTTCGCTGCGAGCACGGCACCGGTCTCGGTGAGCTCGACCACCCGACCCTGCCGACGCACGTACCCCTCGTCGGCCAGCCGGTCGAGCATCTCGGAGACCGAGGGCGCGGAGCGGCCCATGCGCTCGGCGATCCGCGCCCCGATGACCGGCGTCCCCTCCTCCTGCAAGGAGTGGATGGTCTCGAGGTACTCCTCGACGGGCGGGTGGTAGCGGTCCTCCACGACCACGATCCTACGGCCAGCCCACCCGCCTGCCGGTGGTGCCGGGGTCAGTCCGCCAGGACGTCGACCAGCTTGCGACCCCGCCGCTGGCCGAACTTCACCACGCCGGCGCGGCGGGCGAAGAGGGTGTCGTCGCTCCCCCGACCGACCCCGGCGCCGGGATGGAGCTTGGTACCCCGCTGGCGGACGAGGATCGAGCCGGCCGTGACCGTGGTGCCGTCGTAGACCTTCACCCCGAGCCGCTGGGCGTTGGAGTCCCGGCCGTTGCGGGTCGAGCCCCCGCCCTTGGTCTTGGACATCGGGTCCTCCTGGCTACTCGGCGGTCCCGGCCGGCACCTGCCGGCGGCCCGGGACCGTGATGGCCTCGATCTGGATCGTGCTCAGGCGCTGACGGTGGCCCCACCGGCGCCGCTGGTTGCTCTTGGACTTGTAGGTGCCGGCCCGGATCTTCACGCCCTGCTCCTCGCCGAGCACCCGGGCCCGCACGACCGCCCCGACCAGCTCCTCGGGTGTCGCCAGCACCGTGGCGCCGTCGACCACCAGCACCGGCACGAGCTCAACCTCGTCGCCGACCGGCGCACCCAGGAGCTCGACCGCGAGCCGCTGGCCCTCGGTCACCCGCTCCTGCTTGCCGCCCGTTCGGACTACCGCGTACATGAGCTGGCCATCCTATCGGGCTCGTGCAGGGCTGCGGGCAGGATCCCGCCGACGGGGCAGACTCGTCCCTGTGCCAGCGCGACCGCCGGGCGCCAGAGGCAGGCGGCTGCCGGTCCGCACGGTCGAGATCGCGTGCTTCGTGCTGCCGGTGCGCTCGGGACGGGTCCTCCTCGCTCGTCACCGCTACGGCCCGCCCATCTGGGCGCTGGTCGGCGGCCCGGCCGAGCCGGGCGAGCCCTTCGAGACGGCCGCGCGCGGCGAGGCGGCGGAGGAGACGGGCCTCGAGGTCACCGTCGGCCGGCTCCTGGCGGCGGCCGACCACCCCGAGAGGGCCTTCTTGTGCTTCGCGGGTGTCGCCGAGGGCACGGTGGAGCCGCGACCCGAAGCCGAGGAGATCGCCGAGCTGGGCTGGTTCGCGCCCGACGAACTCGCTCGACGCGACGATGTGTTCGAGCTGGCCCGGATCCTCGGGCGGGTGGCCCTCCGAGGCACACCTGGGCCCTGGGGACGCCGGGTGCTCGACTGGCCGGACGGCTCGGCCGTCTTGGTGCACCTCGAGACCCTGACACCCGACTGAAGGTCCGGAGGGGCTACAGCGCCGCCGTGTCGAGCACGATCCCCCGGCCGCTGCACACGTCGCAGACGGTGGAGAGCGACTCGATGAGGCCTTCGGAGATCCGCTTGCGGGTCATCTCGACCAGCCCCAGCTCGGAGATGTCGCCGACCTGGGTGCGGGTCTTGTCGCGGGCGAGGGCCGTGCGCAGGGCGGCCGCCACCTTGTCCCGGTTCTCCCTGATCTCCATGTCGATGAAGTCGATGACGATGATCCCACCGATGTCGCGGAGCCGGAGCTGGCGCGCCACCTCCTCGGCGGCCTCCAGGTTGTTGCGGTAGACGGTCTCTTCGAGGTTGGTCTTGCCCACGTTCTTGCCGGTGTTCACGTCGATCACGGTCAGGGCCTCGGTCCGCTCGATGATGAGCGAGCCGCCTGAGGGAAGCCAGACCTTGCGGTCCAGGGCCTTGTGGAGCTGCTCGTGGACGTGGAAGCGCTCGAAGAGCGGGAGGGGTTCGACCGCCGGGTCGTAGAACTCGACCCGGTCCTCGAGCTCCGGGCTGACCGAGGACACGTAGTGACGGACCTCCTCGTAGAGGGAGGGGTCGTCGATGATCACTGACCGGTACTCACTGCTCAGCTCCTCCCGCAGGAGCCGGACGGCGAGGTCCGGCTCCCGGTAGAGCAGGCGGGGCTGGTCGGAACGGGCCGCCTCGGCCTCCACCGCCGACCACTGTCCGAGGAGGGTTGCGACGTCCCGGGACAGCTCCTCGGCGCTCACCCCCTCGGCGGCGGTCCGAACGATCAGGCCGTGGCCCTCGGGCCGGACCTCTTCCACGATGCGCCGGAGCCGGCGCCGTTCGTTGTCCCCCAGGCGCTTGGAGATGCCGAAGGTCGTGCTGTTGGGCACGAGGACGGCGAAGCGGCCGGGCAGGGAGACCTCCTGGGTGAGCCGGGCCCCCTTCGCCCCGATGGGGTTCTTCGTGACCTGGCACAGGATGGTCTGGCCGGGACGGAGCACCTGTTCGATTCGGGGCTGTTCGCCCGACGGCCCGGCCTCGATGTCGTCTCGGTCGTAGCGGACGTCGCCCCGGTACAAGACGGCGTTCTTCGGGATCCCGATGTCGATGAAGGCGGCCTCCATGCCCGGCAAAACGTTCTGGACCCGGCCCCAGTAGATGTTGCCGTCGATCTGGGTGGTCTCGTCGGAGCCCCGGGCCACGTAGTGCTCGACCAGGGCCCGCCCCTCGAGCATGGCGATCTGGGTCAGCTCCGGTTGGACGTGCACGCACATCGAGTACCGGCCGACCGAGCGGGCGCGCGACGAGCGGCGCCGGCGGGACCGGCTCCGCTTGGGCGCCGGCTCCTCCTCGGCGCCCTCAGGGGGGCGATCGGGGGGTGGGGCGACCGCGGCCGCCTCGAGAGGGGTGCCGTTGGCGGCCGGGGTGCTGGGCGCGTCGCGGCCCGAGGGCCTCGGCGCGGGGGCCGGACGGGTGTCGCCGATCCGGGGACGGGGCGGAGCGCCGCCCTCAGGCCCGGGGGCGGCCCCGTTGTGTTCTGCTTCCCCTGGTGGGCGGTGGTCCACCTCGGTCTGCCCGGGGACGGACGTCGAATCGGTCATGAGGGAAGACCCTCCTCGGAGTGCTCACGACGCACGCTCCCAGGCGTGCGCGGCCATGGCGACGTCGAGGCCGAGGCCCGCGCTGAGGGGCTCCCACCGTTCGCCGCCATGTTCGATCCACTGTTGCGTTCTGCGGGCTCGGCCCAGCATCACGTCGGCGCCAAGCGCCTCGACCAGCTCCCGGGGGCGGACGCCCCGCGGTCGGGTGGTCAGTTCGGCCCGGAGCCACGTCGGCGCACCGCACGAGGACTCCTCGGGGTGGTGCGACACGGCCAGCGACCGGACCGCGGGACGGAGGTCGTCGTCGAAGATTCGACCCTTGCGCTCACGCCGCACCGAAACGCTCGGAGCGTCGAGCAGCCGCTCGACGCTCCTCGCCAGTTCCGATGCCGTCACGCCCCGTACCTCCAGGTCCCAGGAACACAATGTTACTTCTTGCTGCAGCGAGTCGGCGCCACCGGCCACCCTCGAGAGGGCCACCACGTCGATGCCCTCGGGCAGCGCCTCGGAGAGCGTCGCGGCCAGACAGCCCAGTTCGTCGGGGTTTTCGGGCCTCGACACCTCCACCGGCACCAGGGTGACGTCGAGGTACTCGGCCAGCGACTCGGCCCCGGTCGGGAGCGCCAGCCCGAAGGCCAGGAGCGGCCGGGGGTTGAACCCGTTGGACGAGGCGACCGGCAGCCCGCTGCGGCGCAGGGCCCGCTCCCACATCCGGGCCACGTCCCGGTGGCTGGTGAAGCGGACCTTGCCCAACTTCACGAAGCGGATCCTCAGCCGGTCGGCCACTCAGCGCACCCCGATGGAGGAGACGAAGCGGACCGGCACCCGGTCCCCCCGGGACAGGTCCTGTCCGGTCCCCTGGCTTCCCCCCGCCGGCGCCACGTTGGACGCCACCACGTGCTCCAGACCGGCGTCGGTGCAGGCGCCGCAGTCGTAGCAGGGGGTCCACCGGCAGTCCTCCACCGCCACCGCCGAGAGCGCGTCCTGCCAGTCCGACCACAAGAAGTCCCGATGCAGCCCGGCCGACAGATGGTCCCAAGCCAGGACCTCGTCCCCGGCCCGGGGGCGGTGGACCACCTCGTCGAAGGACAGACCTTCGGCATCGAGGGCTGCCTCCCATTTGGCCAGGTCGAAGCACTCCGACCACTCCTGGAAGGTCCCCCCGGCGCGCCACACCCGCTCGATCACCGCCCCCAACCGGCGATCCCCCCGAGACGCCAGACCCTCAACCGCCGAGGCCTCGGGGTCGTGCCAGCGAAGGGTCAGGCCCCGGACCCCCCGGCAGGCGTCCTTCAGTAGGTGGATCTTGCGTGCCAACTCGGCCACCGTGTCCTGCGCCGACCACTGGAAAGGCGTCTGGGCCTTGGGCACGAACCCGCCGACCGATGCCACCACCGTGGGTGAGCGATGGTGGCGTCGACCGACCTCGACGCAACGCCGGGCCAGCTCGGCGATCCCGAGTACGTCCTCGTCGCGCTCGGTCGGCAGGCCGATCAGGAAGTACAGCTTCACCCGACGCCACCCGTTGGCGAACGCGGCGTCAACCGCGCCGTAGAGATCGTCCTCGGTGATCAGCTTGTTGATCACCCGGCGCATCCGCCAGGTGCCCCCCTCGGGGGCGAAGGTGAGGCCGGTGCGGCGGGCCCGCGCGATCTCAGTCGCCGTGCCCACGGTGAAGGCGTCGACCCGGAGGCTCGGCAGGCTGACCGACACCGGCTGGTCCCCGCACGCCCCGGACATGACCGCCCGCACCGTCTCTTCGATCGAAGAAAAGTCCGCCGTGGACAGGGAGGTGAGCGCCACCTCGTCGTAGCCGGTCCGGGCCAGGCCGGCTTGGATCATCTCTTGCACCTGGTGCTCGGGCCGCTCCCGCACCGGGCGGGTGATCATCCCGGCCTGGCAGAACCGGCAGCCCCGGGTGCACCCCCGGAACACCTCGACGTTCAGCCGGTCGTGCACGACCTCGGTCAGCGGCACCAGCTGGCGCTTGGGGTAGGGCCAGGCGGCGAGATCGGCGACCGTCCGCTTCTCGACCCGGGGCGGCGCCACCGGGCTCACCGGTACGACCTCCGCCAACGCCCCGTCGGCCCGGCTCACCCGGTAGAGGCTGGGGACGTACACGCCGGCGACCGACGCCAGGGCCTCGAGCACCTCACCCCGGTCCTCGCTGCCGCCAGACCGCCAGGTTCCCACGACCTCGGTGATCTCCCCCACCACCTCCTCGCCGTCGCCGAGGACGAAGGCGTCGACGAAGTCGGCCAACGGCTCGGGGTTGAAGGTGCAGTGACCGCCGGCCAAGACCAGGGGATGGCCGCTGTGCCGGTCGGCCGTCCGGACCGCCAGGCCGGCCAGATCCAGCAGGTTCAGCACGTTCGTGTAGACGAGCTCGGCCGACAGGTTGAAGGCGATGACGTCGAAGTCGGCCGCGCTCAGGTGGTTCTCCAGGCTGAACAGGGGCACGCCCGCGGCCCGCATGGCGGCCTCCATGTCCACCCACGGCGCGTAGGCGCGCTCGGCCACCGAGTCGGCTCGCTCGTTCAAGAGCTCGTAGAGGATCTGCAGCCCCTGGTTCGGTAACCCGATCTCGTAGGTGTCGGGGTAGACGAGCAGCCAGGCCACCTGTCCCGGACCATGGACAGACGCAATTGCCCCGAACTCCCCACCGATGTAGCGAGCGGGCTTGGAGACCCCGTCGAGCAGTGGTTCGACTCTCGGCCACAGCGATCGCACGGGCAGGTCAGCTTAGGCCAGCCGAGGGTGGACCGGATCCGGGTTGTGGATTAGTTGGCGTCCCACGGCAGCTTTGCCATCCAGGCGTCGAAGAGTCCAAGGTCATGACGGGATCGCGCGCGTGCGTGGGGGACGGACTCCGGGAACGACCACACCATGCGGCCAGGGTCCAGTTCGTCCAGTTCGGAGTACCAATCAAAAAGGGGTCTCGCGAGCTGACGATGGACGGCGAAGTTGCTCCGCGTCCTGTTCGTGTCGGACCCCCTTTGACGTTCGAGCGTCGCATCATCGGGAACCGAGCAGAGGACCAAGTCCGCGATGCCGAGCAGCCGGTGCGCCATCCAACGTCGGACCGCGCCGACACCGGCCAAGAACCGGTCGATCGACTCGAGGCCGAGGCGAGTGAGGCCAGCGAATCCATGGCGCGCCTCGATCGCCGTTGCCTGCACCCACCGATCGCGGTTGACGCGAGCCCAATACTGCGCCTGCAGTGCATCGGACGCCTCGGAGGGAGGGCCCGGGTATCGGGTTTCAAGAAGCAGGGTTGCACCCGCGTGCGCCAGGGACCAGGTGGTCTTGCCGGAAGCGTTCGGCCCTTCGACAACGATGATCATGCGTCGTGCACGACCTGCTCGGCGCGGTTCAGCCCAGGCCGAGGAGTTCGGCCCCGTTGCCCCAAAAGAACCGCTCCTGGACGTCGGTCGCGAACCCCTCGAGGGCCCCGGTGAAGATCTCGAAGGGGTGTCGGCCCCCCTCGGGGTGCGGATAGTCGGTCGAGAACATGAACAGCTGGGGTCCGCCCTGTTCGACGAGCCACCTGGTGTCCTCGAAGGGGAACGGGGTGAACTTCAGTTGGCGAGCCACGTACTCGGATGGCTTCAAGCTCAGCTCGCCCAGGAGCGGCTCGAACTTCGAGAAGTTTCGCTGCGCGTGGTCGAGGTTGCGCACGAAGGCCGGCACCCACGACGCGCCGAGCTCGACGGCGGCACCCCGCAGGGCCGGGTGCCGCTCCAGGACCCCGTCGAGCACGAGACAGGCCAAGAAGCGTTCGGGCGAGTGGTGCACCACCGGGAAGTCCTTGGCCCGCATGTTCTCGCCGCCGCCCAGCCAGTCGCTCGGTCGCGGGCGTCCGTTGTTGTGGTAGGCGCGCGCCAGCAGCTTGCCCCCTCCGACGTGCAGAACGAAGGGGACGCCGGCCCCCGCGAGACGGGCCCACACCCCTTCGAGGTCGACGTGGGCCGGCGAGATGTCCCCGGGCATGTCCGAGGGGATCCAGACCGCCGCGACCCCGAGTTCGATCGCCTCGTCCAATGCCGCGGCCGCCCGGGCCGGCTCGGCGAGCGGGAGGAAGCCCACCGGCTTCAGCCGGGGGTCGGATTCGCAGAAGGCACACATGGCCCGGTTGAGCGCACGGGTCCCCCCGTAGAGGACCTCGGTGTCCTTGCTCGCGCCGAAATGGCTGAGCGAGAAGGTGGGGAACACCAGTTGGGCACCGATGCCGAGGGCGTCGAGGACCCGCGAACGCACCGCGGGGTCGAGGGCACCGGGGGCCAGCCAACCCTTGGGACCCGCGATCACCTCTGGTCCGATCTCCTGGTCCCGGTGCCCGGCCCACACCGAGGGGAGCCGCTCCATGAGCGTCTTGGCCCCGGCACCGGCATTGTCGAGACCCAGTCCGCGGAGCCGGCTCCGCACCTTCGGGTCGGCGAAGGACGGCAACCACTCCTCGGTCTCCATCACATGGCTGTCCGCGTCGAAGACCCCTACCGGCATGGCGCCACCCTCCCCCGCTCGCCCCCAGTGTGCCAGGTGCCTGTCGGGCGGCGGGCCCGAGGCGCCCTCAGCCGCCGGTCGTCGCGCCGGCCGGCGGGTTGAAGGGGACCGGGGCCGTCGACGGCGGGGTCTTGGCAGTGGGGATCTGCACCGGACCGATCGGATTGGTCACCAGGTAGTTGAAGATGTTCATCACCGCCGGTGCAGCGGCCGACGCGCCGTAGCCGGCCTGGGAGACGACCACCGCCACCACGTACTTGGGGTTGGGCTCGGGGCCGAACCCGACGAACCAGGCGTTGGGCTCGTCGGTCCCCTTGGTGATGGAGCTGATGGCCGTGTCGGCGGTCCCGGTCTTCCCGGCGATCTGGAACTGGGAGAGACTGAACCCGGCGACCCCCTTGAAGGTGCTGGCGGCGGTCCCGTACTCCACCGCGCCCTCGAAGCCCTGGAGCATGGCCGAGTAGTCGACCGGTGGGATCGACACGTGCCCCGTGACCCGGGGGGTGAACCGCTTCACCACCTTGTCGGTGGATGGGTCGACCAGGGCCGCTGCCACCTGGGGCTGGTACCGGGTGCCTCCGTTGGCGAAGGTGGCGTAGGCGTTCGCCAACTCGATCGGGGTGACCACCGTGGCGCCCTGACCGAATGCCATCTCGAGGTTGTCGCCGACGTACCAGGTCGTGGTGGGGAAAGCCGCCGGCGCCTCCTTGTGCAGGAGCTGGCGCTCAGCCTGGCTGTCGACCCGGCCCTGGGCCTCGCCGGGCAGGTCGATGCCGGTGACCTGGTCCAGGCCGTACTGGTCGGCCATGTTCTGGATCGGCGAGGGCCCGAACTGCTTCTGGTTGACGTAGAAGAGGTAGCCCATGTCGTAGAAGTAGTAGTCGTCCGAGATGGCCAGCGCCTTGGTGACGTTGACGTAGCCAGCACCCGAGGCCTCGGCATCGTGGAACTGGCAGCCGGCCCCGGCACCGCCGGCGAGGCTGGTATTGCAGTTCGGCACCTTGAACAGGCCGGTGTCATCGACGTAGGTGCCCGGCGTCACCAGGCCCGCCTTCAAGGCGGCGGTGGCCGTGGCCAGTTTGAAGGTCGACCCTGGCGTGTAGAGGCCGTCGATCGCGTAGTTGTCGAGGGCGCACCCGCCGAGCGCGCTCTGGCACCCTTGGGTGAGCGCGTTGTAGTTGGCACTCGAGATCCCTCCCACCCACTGGTTCAGGCTGTAGCTGGGATAGGAGGCCATGGCCAGGACGGCCCCGGTCTGCACGTCCTCGACGACCGCGGCACCGTCGAGCGCCGCCGGGTACACCCCGGAGACCGGATCCTTGGTGTTGCGGTCGGCCATGATCACCGACTGGAGGTAGCCCTGGACCGCCTCTTGGAGGTTGGTGTCGATGTTCGTGACCAAGAGGTCGCCCTCCTGAGCGGGCGTCTTGCGCAGGGTGCCGACCACCTGGTTCTGCGCGTTGACGAGGAGCTCGTCTTTCCCGGGAACCCCGCGCAGGCTCTGCTCGTACTCGGCCTCGAGCCCGGTCTGACCCACCTGGCTGGAGGGCTGGTAGCCGGCCTTCGGATTGGCCTGGAGCTGCTTTTGGGTGATCGGTCCCACGTAACCGAGGAGGTGGGACGCGACACACCCGCACCCCTTGCCCTGGGGATAGGTACGGACGGTGGTCTCCTGGACGCTCACTCCGGGGAATTCCGCCCGGTGCTCATCGAGGTACTGGATCGTCGTGATGGGGGCGCCGGTCAGGACGGGAACCGGTTGGTACACGTTGTACTGGGAGCTGTTCAGGGCCGCCTTGATCTGGGTCGGGGTCTCTCCGACCAGAGCCGCCACCTTGGGGATGATCCCCGGGTCCACCGTGGCCTCGTAGCGCGACAGCACGATCTGCTCCTCGACCTGGTTGCCCACCAGGATCCGGCCGTTACGGTCGAGGATCTCCCCCCGGGGGGCGGGGATCGAGACCACCCGCACCACGTTCTGGTCGACGGCCGCGGTCGCCTTCTTCTGGCCGATGATCTGCAGGCTCCACAGGCGAAGCACCATCGTCGCGAAGAGGGCCAGAAAGATGAGCCCGATGACCGCGATCCGGATGTTGGGCCGGGACGGCACCTCCTGGGGCGAGGCGACGAGCGCACCGACGTTCACACTGCGTCGTCGGCGCATCCGGGGCGACCGCCCTACCCGGCGAGGGGGCGCCAGCGCCCGTGATTTCACCGGTCGGTCGAACCTGCGTCCGCCCCGAACGAGGCGGAACCCGACCCGTCGGGTCACGGGGCGTCCCCCGAGACCAGCGTCCCCCGCCAAGCCGCGCCCGAGGCCTCCTGGCCGAACGCCCAGCGGCAGACCCCGGTCATCGGGTAGCTCAGGATCCCGTTGGCCACCGAGACGACCAGCACGGCCGCGCCGAGCCCGGTGGTGAGCATGTCCGGCTGGCCGAGCACCGTCCCGAGCACCGCGAACATGATGACGCCGATTGCGCTGGCGATGGTCGCGACCCCCGGGCCGAACAGCGGGTGGGACCGGTCCACGCCCGAATTGGCCAGCTGGCCGGCGGCCGCGCCGATCAGCGTGCCGACGAGGGCGCTCAGGCCGAAGGGGGTGGGCAGGAACAGGTCGATGGCGATCCCCGTGCAGAAACCGGCCACTGCCCCCCGTTCTGGCCCCCCGACCAGGCCGGCGACCGCCGCCAGACCGATCATCAGCTCGGGGTGGGCGCCGGCCACCCACAGGTCGAGGCCGACGGTGAGCTGGAGCACGAGGGCCACGATCAGGACCAAGAGACCCCTCGTGACCTCCCGGCCGGTCACAGGCCGGGGCTCCACTGGACGACGGCCACGTACGCGAGTTGCCCGAGATCGGCCAGCGGGTCGATCGTCACCACCATCGAGCCGCCGCCCACGGTGCCCCGGAACGACGCCACCGACCCGACCGGGATCCCCTGGGGGTACTGGGCGTCGTTGAGGCCGTTCGTGTACATCTTCTCGCCCTTGTGGAGCGGGGTGCCGGCCGGGACCAGGTCGACCGCGAGCGGCTTGCCTATTCCCTGCCCGGAGGCCTGGCCGTAGAGCTGGTTCGTCGGGCCGAAGGCGACCCCGACCGAGGACCGGGGATCGGTGATCAACTGGACCACCGCCGTCGTGTGACTGGCCTCGGTCACCTGGCCGATGAGGCCGCCGGCTCCGACGACCGGCTCGCCGACCGTCACACCCTGGTCCCGGCCCTTGGAGATGGTGATGTCGGCGTCGAAGTTCGACACGTTGAAGTTGATCATCTGGGCGGTGACGGTCTTCAGGCTGGCGAGATAGGGAAGGCCCTCGAGCGCGTGCAGCTCCTCCTGCTGCTTGGCCTCGCCCTGCACCTCGCGCAGCTGGAGCCGGAGTTGACCGATCGTCGCCTGGAGAAGCTGGTTCTCCTGTTGCAGCGCGCCGTAGTGGACCGAGCCGGCGAAGAAGTCCCCGATCGGACGCAAAACGTCGTTGACCCCGGCGACGATGGGCGCGAAGACGTCGTGCGCGACCGACTTGATCCCGGCGGTGAGCCGACTGGTCCCGCTTCGGGCGTCAAAGGTGATGAGGGTCACCGAGAGCAGGACCAGCACCGCGACGATCACCAGCGTGCGGCGGGAACGCCGTGGCCTGGCCACGCGCATAAAAACCGCCGGATCAGCGAGATGACGAAGTGATCAGAACCTGCTTGAGGGCCTCGAACTCTTCGAGGCACTGACCACTCCCGATCGCCACGCAGTTCAGCGGGTCACGGGCTACCACGATCGGCATGCCGGTCTCGTGCTGCAGACGGGCGTCGAGACCGTGCAGCAGGGATCCGCCCCCGGTCAGCACGACCCCCTGCTCCATGAGGTCAGCAGCGAGCTCCGGCGGGGTGCGGTCGAGCGTCGTCTTGACGGCGTCGATGATCGCCGTCACCGGCTCGTCGATGGCCCGCCGGATGTCCTCGGTTGACACGATCACCGTCTTCGGCAGCCCGCTCAACAGGTCGCGCCCACGGATCTCGGCGTGAAGCTCCTCCTCCAGCGGGTAAGCCGAACCCAGCGCCATCTTGATCTCTTCGGCCGTCCGCTCCCCGAGCGCCAGGCTGTACTCCTTCTTGACGAAGGCCACGATCGCCTCGTCGAGTTCGTCGCCGCCGATCCGGATCGACTGGCTGGTGACGATTCCCCCGAGGGAGATCACGGCCACCTCGGTCGTTCCGCCGCCGATGTCGACCACCATGTTGCCCGTCGGCTCGTGAACCGGAAGCCCGGCACCGATCGCCGCGGCCATCGGCTCCTCGATGATGTAGGCCTTGCGGGCCCCGGCGTACTCGGCTGCCTCCATCACCGCCCGCTGCTCCACGCCGGTGATCCCCGACGGGACGCAGATCACCATGCGGGGCTTGGCGAACCGGCGCTGGTGGACCCGGTGGATGAAGTAGCGAAGCATCTTCTCGCAGATCTCGAAGTCGGCGATCACCCCGTCCTTGAGCGGCCTGATGGCCTGGATGTTGCTCGGGGTCCGCCCGATCATCCGCTTGGCCTCGGCCCCGACGGCGAGCGGCCGGCCGTCCTTCATGTCGACGGCCACCACCGACGGCTCGTTCAAGATGATCCCCCGGCCACGCACGTACACGAGGGTGTTCGCGGTGCCGAGGTCGACCGCCATATCGCGTCCGAGGAGGAACAGGCGATTGTCGGGCATAGGGTCTCGTTCCCTCTGGGCGGGGTGGCGGCTCGTGGCCGTGACGGCCGTCAAGTGATGCAGCCAAGGCTACGGGACCGGCCCCGGGGCGCACAAGGGCACCTGCCCTCGCCCGACATGCCGAGATTCATCCGAGTCAGAACCACATCAGTGTAACTCGCAGGCTCCCTGTTCGCCGGCATGACGCGCTCCCCGGACGTCGTCGCACGACCGCAGCTAATTTGCGAGGCGCCGAAGCGCACGAAGGGAGTCGGCGGTGGACGAAGGGCCCCCGTTCAGGGCGGATCACGTCGGGAGCCTGTTACGACCGCCCGAGCTGCTCGCGGCCAGGGACCGGTTCGCCTCCGGCGAGCTCTCGGCCGAGGCCCTGGCGGAGGCCGAGGACGAGGCGATCCGTTCGGTCGTCGCCATGCAGGAGTCCGTCGGGCTCCGGTCGGCCACCGACGGCGAGTTCCGGCGGTCCTCCTGGCACATGGACTTCATCTACCAACTCGGGGGGGTCGTCCGGACCGAGGGGACCATCGCCGTGGACTTCCGCAACGAGCACGAGACGCTCTCGTTCACGCCCTCGGGGCTCGCGGTCACCGAGCGGGTCCACCTGGACCACCCGATCTTCGCCGACGCCTTCCGCTCGCTGACCTCGATGGTGACCTCGGCCGTGCCGAAGCTCACCATCCCCTCCCCGAGCATGGTCCACTACCGGGGCGGGCGCGCCGCCATCAGCACCGAGGTCTACCCGGACCTCGGCCGGTTCTGGTCGGACCTCGCGGCCGCCTACCGGGACGAGATCAGTGCCCTAGCCGGGCTGGGTTGCCGCTACCTCCAGTTCGATGACACGAGCCTCGCCTACCTGAACGATCCGAAGCAGCGGGCCTACATCGCCTCGCAGGGTGGGGATCCCGACCACCAGCACGAGACCTACATCGACATGATCAACGCCGCCCTCTCGGCCAAGCCCGACTCGATGGCGATCACGACGCACATGTGCCGGGGCAACTTCCGCTCGTCCTGGGCGGCGGAGGGGAGCTACGACTTCGTGGCCGAGGCCCTGTTCGGCCGCCTGAACGTGGACGGCTTCTTCTTGGAGTACGACGACGCCAGGTCGGGGGGGTTCGCCCCCCTCCGGTTCGTCCCCAAGGGCAAGCGGGTGGTGCTTGGCTTGGTCACCACCAAGCGGGGGGAGCTCGAGCGCAAGGACGAACTGAAGCGCCGGATCGACGAGGCATCGCAGTTCGTGCCTCTGGACCAGCTCTGTCTCTCGCCCCAGTGTGGCTTCTCCTCCACCGTCGAGGGCAACACCCTCACCTACGACGAGGAGGTGGCCAAGCTCGCCCTCATCGTGGAGGTGGCCCAGGAGGTCTGGGGCTGAGCCGTCCCGGCTCCCCCTAACGCAGGTCAGGGAAGAAGAGGGCGATCTCCCGGGCGGCCGACTCGGGGGAATCCGAGCCGTGCACCAGGTTGTCGGGGAGCTCGGTCCCGAGGTCGCCGCGGATGGTGCCCGGCGCCGCCTCCTTGGGATCCGTCGCCCCCATGAGGCCGCGGACGACGGCGTGGGTCCCGGCAGGTCCCTCGACCACCACCACCAAAGACGGTGATCGGGTGATGAACGTCAGCAACTCGTCGTAGAACGGCTTGCCCCGGTGCTCTTCGTAGTGGCGCGCGGCGACCTCGACGGGCATCGTTGCCAGCTCGGCGGCGACGAAGCGCAGGCCCTTGGCCTCCAACCGGCACAGGATCTCGCCCAGCAGGCCGCGCTCGACCGCGTCGGGCTTCACGATCACAAGGGTCCGCTCCACGAGTCGAGGACCCTACCAGCAGCCCTTCGCGAGTCAGCGGCGGGGTCGGTGGGCGGTCCCCCTCGGGCGGTCCCAGGCGGATGGGCGGGCCCGCGGCCGGGGGACGCCGGCCGTTCGGCTCCGACGGCGAGCCGCTCAGTGCGGGCGGGCCGCGTCGACCAGCGCGGAACGGGCGCCGCCGACGACGTAGAGCGAGCCGGCGACCACGAGCATGCCGTCCGCGGGCACCATGGCCAGACCCAGCTCGACCGCCCGGGCGACCGAGCCGCCGATCTCCACGTCGAATCCGAGGGCCCGACCCTCCGCGGCCAGCTCCTCGGCGGCGATCGCCCTCGGCGAGTCCGGGGTGCAGGCGACGACGGTGGCCAGGCCGATCGGCGCCAGGGCCGACAGCATGGCTTTGGGGTCCCGTCCTCGAAGCATCCCGATGACCGCCACGATGGGACCGTCGACCGAGAACCCCTCTCCGAGCGCGGCGGCGAGCGCCTCCATCCCGGCGACGTTGTGGGCCCCGTCGAGCACCACCAGCGGCTGGTGGCCGACGACTTCCAGGCGACCGGGCACCTCCACCGAGGAGAAGGCCTCCTCCACCACGTCTTGCTCGAGCGCCCGGGCGAAGAACGCCTCGGCCGCCGCCAGAGCGCAGGCGGCGTTCTCGCCCTGGTGGGGACCGTGGAGCGAGACCAGCACCTCGGGGTAGCGGCGCGACGGGGACCGGAGGTCGACCAGGCGGCCGCCGAGCGCGAGCCGGTTGGCCTCGGTGACGAAGTCCGAACCGGCGACCCAGATCGCCTCGGCACCCGCCTCGCGCGCTCTCGTCTCGATGATCGATACCAATGACGGGTCCCGTTCGCCCACCACCGCGACGGCGCCGGGTTTCACGATCCCCGCCTTGTCGAGGGCGATGTCCTCCAGGGTGGGCCCGAGGATCTCGGCGTGGTCGAAGCTGATGTTGGTCACCACCGCGACCTCCGAGTCGATCACGTTGGTGGCGTCCCAGGTTCCGCCCAGACCGACCTCGATGACTGCGACATCGACCGCGACGTCGGCGAACCACGCGAACGCCGCCGCGCTCAGCAGTTCGAAGCGAGTCGGGCGCTCGCTCACCAGCTCCTCGAGCCCGGCCAGTGTCGAGAGGACGGCAGCGAGGGAATCGTCGTCGATGGGCTCTTTGCCCAGGCAGATTCGCTCGTTGATCCGCTCCAGGTCCGGGCTGGTGTAGGTCCCGACCGATAGACCCATCGAGCAGAACAGCGCGGTGAGCATCGCCGCCGTCGAGCCCTTGGCGTTGGTCCCCGTGATGTGCACCGAGGGGTACGCACGTTCGGGATTGCCGAGCAGATGGACCAGCTCTCGCATCCGGTCGAGCGTCGGCAACGAGCGACGAGTGGGCATCTTCGACTCGAAGTCGACGTGACCGTCCAACCAGGCGAGGGCATCGGCCAACGAGCTGAAGGGAAGATTCATCGGGCCCCCATCGGGGGGGATCTACGAAGCGGCGCGACGACTGCGCGGCGCCTTGGCCCGCGGTTCGCTGAGAGGCACCAGGGTCGGGTTGACTCCCTCGAGCACCACGGCCCGATCGATCACGCACTTGCCGGTGTCGTCACGGCCGGGAAGGTCGTACATGACGTCGAGGAGCACCTCTTCGAGGATGGCCCGCAAGCCTCGGGCACCGGTGCCCCGGAGGAGCGCCTGGTCGGCCACGGCATCGAGCGCGTCGTCGGTCAGGACCAGCTCAACGCCGTCGAGCTCGAACTGGTACGCGTACTGCTTGATCAACGCGTTCTTCGGCTCGACGAGGATCCGGATCAGCTCCTCTTTGTAGAGCTGGGATACCGCGCTGACGACGGGCAGTCGCCCGATGAACTCCGGGATGAGCCCGAACTTCATGAGGTCCTCGGGGAGCACCCTCCGCAGGATCTCGTCGCCGCTTCGCTCCGACGAGACGTCGGCGCGGAAACCGATCCCCTTGCGGCCGATGCGGCTCTCGATGAGCTTGTCGAGGCCAGCGAATGCGCCACCGCAGATGAACAAGATGTTGGTGGTGTCGATCTGAATGAATTCCTGGTGTGGGTGCTTGCGCCCACCCTGGGGCGGCACCGAGGCGGTCGTCCCCTCCAGGATCTTGAGCAGGGCCTGCTGGACCCCCTCGCCCGAGACGTCCCGGGTGATCGAGGGGTTTTCGCTCTTACGGGCGATCTTGTCGATCTCGTCGACGTAGATGATCCCGGTCTCGGCCCGCTTCACGTCGTAGTCGGCCGCCTGGATGAGCTTGAGCAAGATGTTCTCCACGTCCTCACCGACGTAACCGGCCTCGGTCAGCGCAGTGGCGTCGGCGATGGCGAAGGGCACGTTCAACATGCGGGCCAACGTCTGGGCGAGGAGGGTCTTGCCGCACCCGGTTGGTCCGAGCAAGAGGATGTTCGACTTCGAGAGTTCGACGCCCTCGTCGCCGCTCGGCTGGGCCTGAACCCGCTTGTAGTGGTTGTAGACCGCCACCGAGAGGATCTTCTTCGCGTACTCCTGCCCGACGACGTAATCGTTCAGGAAGTCGAAGATCTCACGGGGCTTGGGGAGCTCCTCGAAGTTGAGCTCGGTGGTCTCGGTCAGCTCCTCGGCGATGATGTCGTTGCACAGGTCGATGCACTCGTCACAGATGTACACGCCCGGCCCGGCGATGAGCTTCTTGACCTGCTTCTGGGACTTGCCGCAGAAGCTGCACTTGACCAGATCGCCACCTTCGCCAAATTTCGCCACGCCCACTCCCTCTAGGACTCGGTCCCCGTGCCGGCCTGTCCGGTTCCTACGCGGCGCCGACCGCTTCGAGCGGAGCGGCTTCCCTCGACGTGATCACCTCGTCGATGACTCCGTAGCGAACCGCCTCGTCGGCGGTCATGACGAAGTCACGATCGGTGTCCTTGGCCACCTTGTCGAGCTCTTGACCGGTGTCCTCGGCCAGCATGTCGTTGAGGAGATCACGCATGCGCAGAATCTCCTTGGCCTGGAGCTCGATGTCGCTCGCCTGCCCCTCGGCGCCTCCGTACGGCTGGTGCAGGAGAATCCGAGCGTGAGGGAGGGCGAACCGCTTCCCCTTTGCGCCTGCGGCCAAGAGGACCGCTGCCGCCGATGCCGCCTGGCCGAAGCAGAAGGTCGACACATCGGACTTGAGGTACTTCATCGTGTCGTAAATCGCGAACAGGGCGGTGATATCACCGCCCGGAGAGTTGATGTAGAGGTGGATGTCCCGGTCCGGCTCTTCGGACTCCAAGAAGAGGAGCTGGGCGCACACCAGATTCGCCACCGTGTCGTCGATCGGGGTGCCGAGGAAGATGATGCGCTCCTTCAGCAGCCGCGAGTACAGGTCGTAGGCCCGTTCACCCCGGTTGGACGACTCGACGACGGTGGGGACCAGATAGTCGCTGTAGCGCAGACGACCGTCGGATGCGGAAGGCGGCATCAAGACGCTTCCCCCTCGTGCGCTCGATCTTGGACTTGCTGACTCTCCACGGAAACCTCCACTTCTTCGCCCCCGTCTTGAACGTCTTCGTCCGGCCGCAGCTTGTCGCGAGAAACCTCACGGCCTTCGTCGTCGACGAGCTGCACATGGTCGAGCAGCCATGTCAGCGCCTTGGCTTTCCTCTGCTCCGAGCGTACCTCGCTCATGCGCCCGTTGCGGTCGAGCTCCCGACGCAGCACGTCGACGTCCATTTGCAGACGCTCGGCACTCGAGACCAGCTGCTCTGCCAGCTCGGTCTCGTCCACGTCGAGGTCCTCCGCCTCCGCCAGGGCCCGCAGACCGAGATCGGCCTTAACGGCGCGCTGCGCGTCCGTCCTCATCTCGGCCAGGAGCGACTCGGCGTCCCGGCCCGTCGCCATCAGGAACTGGTCGAGGGTCATCTTCTGCTCGTCGAGCCGGTGGCCGAGGTCATGCACCCGTTGGGAAAGCTCCTCGTCCACCATGATCTCGGGTACCTCGTCGTCGTCGACCAACTCGACCAGTGCCGCCACGCTGCGCTCACGCCACGCGTAGCGCGCTTCGAGCAGGCGGACCTGCTGCAGACGCTCGGTGATGTCCGCCCGGAGGGCGGCGAGCGTCGAGAACTCCGAGTTCTCGGCGACCCACTCGTCGGTCGCTTCGGGGAGCCGCTTCTCCTTGACCTCCTTCACCAGCACCGAGAACGCCAGGGCGTCGTCTTGCCCGGGCACGTGGGCGTTGAAGGCCAGTACATCGCCCTGTTTCGCCCCCCGGAGCTGCTCGTCGAGCTCGGGCACCACGCTCCCGCTGCCGACCTCGTAGAGGAAGTCGTCGACCCCCACCACCTCCTCGCCGCGGTCCGACTTGGCGTGGAGATTGATCGTCGCGTTGTCCTTGTCCCTCACGCCGCGGGCCACCTCGATCAGCTCACCGTCGTTCTCCCGGAGGCGATCGACCTGTCTGTCGACGTCCTCGTCCTGGACCTCGAGGGCGGGCACCGTGACCGCAAGCCCCGCGTAGCCGGGGATGGCCACGGTCGGACGGACCTGGACCAACGCGTCGAACTCGACCGCACCGGACTCCTGGCCGGCCGTGATGTCGAACTCGGGCGGGGCGATGGGGTCGAGCTCGGTCTCGGCAACGGCCCGCGCGTAGAACTCGGGGAGCGCCTCGCGCAGCGCCTCAGAGCGCAGGCTGCCCGGACCTCCGAGGCGCGCTTCGAGCACCCGACGCGGCACTTTGCCGGGACGGAAGCCGGGCACCCGGACCTCCTTGGCGAGCTTGCGGACCGTCTGGTCCACGGCGCGGTCGAACTCAGACTCCTCGACCTGGACGGAGAGCCGCACCCGAGACCCCTCGAGCGCTTCGGCGGTGGCACGCATAGCGGGAGGTCTTACTCTACCGGCGGGCGGTTCTCGGACCGGACCACCGAGCGGCGGCTCAGACCATGATGTTCATGGCTCCGAGAACCCGGCGACCGAGCTCCTCGTCGGCGAGGAGCGTGACCTCCCCGGAGGCCAGGGCGGCCTCGGAGGACTCCCGACCGCAGGTCAGTCGGACGAAGTGCTCCGCCGGCAGGGCGATCCGGACACTCGGTTCCGCCGGCGGGCTGGGAAGTTCGCTCGCCCGCTTGCCCTCCATCCCGACGGCGAGCACCGTCGGAACGGGCCCGGAGAGGTCGAACACGACCGTGGTGCCGTCCTCGGGCGCGACCTGCCTGCCGACCACGAACCCCATGGCGGCGGTCAGGCGTCCGAGCGAGACCCGCTCCCCACGGCCGCCTCGGTCGCCGGGGCGGTCCACCGCCCAGCGGATGTCCTGTTCGTGGACCCAGCAGTCCATGATCCGGATCTGCATGAACTCGGCGTAGGGGGCCTCGCCGATCGGGCTCCACCCGGGTCGGGCCCAGCGTTCGGCGGTCATCGACCGGAGCTCCTCGAGGCGGCGCGCGGTGACCTCGACGAACTCGGCCAACACCTCGGTGCCCGGGAGGTGCCGGCGCGCCTCAACCCAGGCCTCGTTGGACTGGCCGATCGGGTTGTGCACGTACTCGGGCATCGGCTCGGGCGGTGGGGGCGAGGCGGTGCCGAGAAGCCCGAGTTCGGTGCCGATCATGTGCGAGACGTGGTCTCGCACCGTCCAGCCGGGGCAGTCCGTCGCGAGGTCCCAGGCGTCGGGGTGCAGCTCACCGAGCATCTGGCCGGTCGCGTTCCAGACTTCCTCGAGCGCGGCGATGGTCTCTTCCGGGGAGTAGTCGGGCACGATCGCATGGTAGGTCGAGGCATCGACCGCCGTTCGGGCGTGCGCCGCCCCACCATTTTTCATGATTTTCCATACCGTTTCGGTCAGCAGGGTCCCCCCGATCGTGGACCACCCCCACTAGGTTCGTCCCGTCCCAAGCCTGGTCTTCCCAGGTCAGGGCGGATCAGATGGCGAGGAGGAGTCGCAATGGCTTCGTACGAGGGGTATTGCGTGAAGTGCCGCGAGAAGCGGACCTTCGAGGGGCAGGAGGTCGACCTCGCGAACGGTCGCCGGGCGGCGCAGGGCACGTGCCCGACCTGCGGCACGAAGATGAACCGGATTCTCGGCAAGAAGGCCTCGGCCTGACCGAGCCCTTCGGCGCCGGCACGATCGCCCCTGCGCCACCGTCGAGCCGACGGCCAAACCCGCCTGGGTAGGCGATCGACCACCTCTGTCGGAGCGTCTCGGTGCCCCGGCCGGGTCGACCCTCGGTCGGCCGGGCCGGGGCACCGAGTACGGTTCTCTCTCGACGACGCGGGGCGTAGCGCAGTCTGGTTAGCGCACGTGCTTTGGGAGCACGAGGTCCCCGGTTCAAATCCGGGCGCCCCGACTCCCCGCCGCCGTAGCCGACCCTCCCCGGACCCCGTCGAGCCGGTGGCCCGAGGGGGTCCGGGGACTCAGCGGTCCACTTCGGGCACGCCCACGTTCTCCCCGCTCGTCTCCTCGGCCGCCCGGCGACGGGCCCGACGGGTCCGCCACAGGTGGAACCCGCCCGCCCCCACCACCAAGACGCCGGCCACCACGTAGGTCCAGATCCCGATGACGTGGAGGGCGTGCTGGTAGGCGGTCCCGACGGCGTAGCCGATGAGCGTGTAAAGGGTCGCCCACACCACCCCTCCGGCTACGTCGTAGACGACGAAGGTCCGCAGCCTCAGGTCGCTCAGGCCGGCGAGCGCCGGCATCACCGCCCGCACCACGACGATGAAGCGGGCGACGAAGACGGCTGGCCCCCCTCGGGCCGCCAATTGGGCCCGGGCCTTGGCGATCATCGGATTGCGCCCCACCCTCGTGTGCTCGAGCACCCAGGGCAGGATCACCCGCCCCACGCCGTAGCCGATCAGGTACGAACCGATGGCCGCCGCGACGGCGACCAGGACCATGATGACGATCGAGACCCGGTGCTCCTTGGCGAGCACCCCGCCGATCACCATCGAGATCTCGCCGGGAACGAAGAACCCGACCGCGAAGCCGGATTCGCCCACGAGGAGCCCGGCCACGATGGCGTAGATGATCGGACCGTGGAAATGGGTGAGGAACTGGGTCATCGGCGCGCGGTGGTTGCCTCGTCCGACTCACGTGGAGCTCCGGCACGCACTGAGCAAGAGCCTACGGGCCGAGTCCGGGGTGAATCGGTACGATCCTTCGGGTCATCTGTCTTCGGATCATCCGACGAACGCCAGGGAGGAAGCGTGACCGACGCTACCGGAGAGGTCCAGGGGTCCTGCGACGAACGGTTCGAGCAAGTCCGGACGGCCTTCCAGAAGAACTTCGACGACGAGCTCGACGTCGGCGCCTCGGTCGCCGTCTACCTCGAAGGGGAGCCGGTGGTCGACCTGTGGGGCGGCTTCGTGGACGAGGCCCGGACGATCCCGTGGCAGCGCGACAGCATCACCAACGTCTGGTCGACCACCAAGACGATGACCAACCTGTGCGCGTTGATCCTGGCCGACCACGGCGAGATCGACCTCCACGCACCGGTGGCCACCTACTGGCCCGAGTTCAAGGTAAACGACAAGGAGCGGATCGAGGTCCGGCACCTGCTCTCCCACACCTCCGGCCTGGCCGGATGGGAGGAGCCGATCACCGTCGAGGACCTCTATGACTGGGAGAAGGCGACCAGCCTGCTCGCCGCGCAGAAGCCGTGGTGGGAGCCGGGAACCGCGTCGGGGTACCACGCCCTCACCCAGGGTTACCTGGTCGGAGAGGTGGTCCGCCGGGTCACCGGGCAGAGCCTCGGCACCTTCTTCGCCCGGGAGGTGGCCGGCCCCCTCGGCGGGGACTTCCTGATCGGGCTCCCCGAGGCCGACGACGCGCGCACCGTCCCGGTCATCACTCCCACGACGGCGATCCTCGACCAGGTGACCATCACCAACCCCCTGCTCACCAAGACCTTCACCAACCCGTTGCTCTCGCCCGAGGTCAGTTGGGAGAAGCCCTGGCGACGGGCCGAGATCCCGGCGGCCAACGGTCAGAGCAACGCCCGGGGCGTCGCGGCGGTCCAGTCGATCGTGTCCAACCTCGGCGAGGCCCGAGGGGTCCGGCTCCTCTCGGAACGGGGCTGCCGGGCCATTTTCGAGGAACAGTCCAACGGCGAGGACGTGGTCCTGAACGTCCCGCTGCGCTTCGGCATGGGCTACGGGCTCGGGAACGAGACCGTCCCCATCGGGCCCAACGCCTGCTTCTGGGGCGGGTTGGGTGGCTCGATCGTGGTCTCCGACCTCGACTACCGCCTGACCGTGGCCTACGTCATGAACCGGATGGAGGTTGGCCTCCTCGGTGACGTCCGCGGCATGTCCCTGGCCCTGGCCGCCGCCCTCTCGGTGGCGCAGGGGTAGGCCCGCCGGCCCAGTGTCCTGAGTTACTGACGAGTGACATATGTTCCGTGCCTACGAGCCGGCCGCGGCGGCGGAGACACGTTCGCAGTATCGGGCCAACGAGGCGAGGATCTGGTCGGCGGTCTTCACCCAGACGTAGGGCTTTGGGTCCTCGTTCCAGTGGGCGATCCAGTCGCGGATGTCGCGTTCGAGGCCTTGGACGCTCGCGTGGGCACCTCGCTTCATCTTCTTCGTGGTGAGCTCGGAGAACCACCGCTCAACCACGTTCAGCCACGACGACGACGTCGGCGTGAAGTGGAGGTGGAACCGGGGGTGGCGCAGTAGCCAGCGCATGATGTCGGGGGTCTTGTGGGTGGCGCAGTTGTCGAGGATGAGGTGCACGTCGAGACGCGCGGGGACCTCGGCGTCGATGCGCTCAAGGAACTTCTTGAACTCGCTCGCCCGGTGCCGTCGGTGCAGCGAACCGATGACGTTGCCCGTGGCGATGTCCAACGCGGCGAAGAGGCTGGTGGTCCCGTGACGCACGTCGTCGTGGCTGCGGCGCTCCGGGGTCCCCGGCATCATCGGCAGGATCGGCTGGAAGCGGTTGAGCGCCTGGATCTGGCTCTTCTCGTCGGCGCAGAGCACGACCGCCCGCTCGGGGGGGTCGAGCTACAGCCCCACGACGTCGCGCAGCTTCTCGATGAACTGGGGGTCGGTGGACAACTTGAAGGTCTCGGCCCGGTGCGGCTGGAGCCCGAAGGCCCGCCAGATCTTGACGATCGACGTCTGACTCATGCCCATGGCCGTCGCCATCGACCGCGTCGACCAGTGGGTGGCATCCCTCGGCTTCTCCTCAAGGGTCTTGACGATGACGGCTTCGATCTTGTCGTCGGTCACCGTCCGCGTCGCGCCCCGCCGGGGCTCGTCGAAGAGCCCGCCCAGACGCCGCTCGACGAAACGCCGGCCACTTGCCCACGGTCGCCTCGTTCACCCGCAGCTCCGCCGCCACCGCCGTCGAGGTCTTTCCCGACGCGCAGGCGAGCACGACCCGGGCCCGCAGCGCCAGCGCCTGCGCGCTGTGGTGCCGCCGAACGAGTCGCTCCAGTACCGAGCGCTCCTCGTCGGTGAGCACCAGCTCAGCCTTGGGTCGTCCGGTCCGTGCCATAGTCGCCTCCTATCGTCGCTGACAATGGGGCGAAGGCGCCGGACGACGCCGAAATTCCCGAATCGGAGATATTTCTGGCGAATCAGCAACTCAGGGCACTAGTGCCGCCGCGCGGAAGTCCCGCGCCGCCACCAAGGGATCGGCGGCGTAGGTCCATCGGAATGGCTTCGCGCTCTCGTCGTAGTTGGCGATGAAAGCGACGAGCTCGTCGAGCAGATCCTGGCGCGAGGTGCAGCTGCCGTTGCGGATCACCTTGCGTTGGAGGATCGAGAAGAACAGCTCGACCTGGTTGACCCAACTTCCATGGGGCGGCGTGTAGTGGGCGACGAAGCGGGGGTGGGCCTCGAGCCAGGCCTTGGTGGCCTTGGCGGTGTGCGAGGACCCCTTGTCGAGCACGAGGTGGATCTCCATGGTCGGATCGACCACACGGTCGATGTCGTCGAGGAAGTCGCAGAAGGTCGCTGCGTCGTTGCGGGTGATGTCTCTCGCCAGCACCTCGCCGCCGTGGACGT
>JAJYVS010000090.1 GCA_021791895.1 Actinomycetes bacterium
GCGGCGTTGGCGGTGACCGAGGTCCCTTCCAGGCGCACGGCGAGCTCGCGTGTGAACAGGAGGTTCGCCAGCTTGGAGCGGCTGTAGGCGCCGAACGGCGTGTAGTGGCGCTCGGCCTGCAGATCGTCCCAGCGCATCCCGCCCACCGCGGCGTGGTGGGCAAAGGACGAGACGTTCACGATCCTCGCTCCGGCGGTCGCCCGCAGCCGGTCGAGCAGGCGGACGGTGAGGAGGAAGGGCCCGAGGTGGTTCACGCCGAAGGTCTGCTCGAACCCCTGGACGGTCGTCCGCCGCTCGGACCAGATGCCTCCCGCGTTGTTGACCAGGATGTCCAGCCGGTCGAACCGCTCAAGGAGATCGGCGGCGCAGGCCTCCACGGAGGCGAGGTCGGCGAGGTCCAGGTCGGCCACGTGGACGTCCGGAGAGCCCGAGGCGTCGCGCACGGAGACCGCAGCCGCCTCGGCCTTGGTCCGGTCGCGGCAGGCCAGGACCGTGGTCGCTCCCAACGTGGCCAGGGCGGCGGCGGTCTCCCACCCGATCCCGGAGTTCGCTCCGGTGACGACGGCGACGGATCCCTGCACGGTCTGCCCTCCTGGTTGCTCGGCCGGCTGCTCGCCGGGGTCGGGTGGCCCCGGTCAGCGGGCGAGGAGATCCTTGGCGATGTGGGTGACCTGGATCTCGTCGGTGCCGGCGTAGATCTGGAAGACCTTGGCGTCCCGGGCCAGCTGCTCCACCCGGAACTCGGCCATGTAGCCGTTGCCCCCGAAGAGCTGCACCGCCTCCATCGCCACCTCGGAGGCGGCCTGGGCGGAGTAGAGCTTCATGGCGGAGGCCTCGGCGAGCGAGAGGCTCTTACCGGCCGCCGAGAGCTCGATGTGGCGGAAGACCAGGTTCTGCACGTTGAGCCGGGCGACCTCCATCTTGGCCAGCTTCAGCTGGATGAGCTGCCGGTCGCCGATCGGCTGGCCCCAGAGCATCCGGTCCCGGGCGTAGTCCACCGAGAGCTTCAGGCACTCCTCGATGAGGCCGAGGGCCATGGCGGCCAGCCCGGCCCGTTCGGTCACGAAGTTCCCCTTGGCCGAGTCCCGTCCGCCCTGGGGCGTCCCCTCGGTCTCCCCGAGCAGGTGGTCCCGACCCACCCGGACGTCGGTGAGGAAGAGCTCGCCGGTCGGGGACGAGTGCAGACCCATCTTCCGGAACGGCGCCGACTGCTCGAACCCGGGCGTCCCCCGGTCGAGCACGAAGGTCAGCACCTGGCGGTCGCGCACGGGGGTGTCCGACCCGTCGTCGAGCTTGGCGTAGACGACCACGGTGTCGGCGTACGGGCCGTTGGTGATGAAGGTCTTGTTCCCGTTGAGGACGTACTCGTCGCCGTCTCGCCGGGCCGAGGTCCGCATGCCGCCGAGGGCGTCGGAGCCGGAGCCCGGCTCGGTGATGGCCCAGGCGCCGACCTTGTCGAAGGTGAGGAGGTCGAGTCCCCACCGCTCCATCTGGGCCGGGGTCCCCTGCTTCATGATGGTGCCGGCCGCCAGCCCGAGGCTGACACCCATGGCGGTGACGATGCCGGGACAGTAGTGGCACAGCTCGATGATCGGGATGAGGGTCATGGCCGCGGCCCCTCCGTCGCCGGCCCGTTCCTCGCGCTCGGCATCGGTCTCGACCTGGCCGTTCTTCTTTCGGTCGAGCTGTTTGGCGAAGCGGTCACGGGCCAGTTGGTCCATGCCGAAGGTCGCCTGCATCTTGCGCACGATGTCGTAGGGGGGCAGGTCCCCGTGTTCGAGCTCGTCGATGTGGGGCACCACCTCGGCCTCGATGAACCGGCGGACGGCATCCCGCACCATGAGCTGTTCCTGGGACCATTCGAACACGGGGGCCTCCTGTCGTCCTACTGCCTGTGCGTGGTAGCTGCCTTGCGTGGTAGCTGCCAGTGCGTGGTAGCTGCCTGTCGTCCCGGGTCCGGAAGCCGGGTGCAGCCCGTCCGAGGCTAATCGAGGACGCCCTAACCTCGTGAGCGTGCGACCGATCCGCCGAACCGGCCGGCCCGGCGGTGCCCAGGCCACTCCCTACACGCGTTGGGGCGGCGCGGCGTTCTTCGAGGCCCTGGTGGACCGGTTCTACCGGGGTGTGGAGGCGGACGGGCGCCTCCGGCCGATGTACCCGGCGGACCTCGCCGAGTCCAAGGCCCACCTGGCGCTCTTCCTCGGCCAGTACTGGGGCGGCCCCGCCGACTACAACGCGCGGCGGGGTGCCCCCCGCCTCCGGATGCGCCACGTCCCGTTCGCCATCGGCCCCCCCGAGGCGGCCGCGTGGATGGAGCACATGACGGCCGCGGTACGCGAGAGCGGCCTGACCCCCGGCGACCAGGAGGAGCTGCTCGAGTACCTGGCGATGGCTGCCCGGAGCCTGGTCAACACCGTCCCCTCCCGGAGGGTCGCCGGGTCACCAGGTGATGCCGAGGACCGCCCGCATCGCCTGCTCGAACTCGGCGTCGTCGAGCCGGGACCTGGCCCCGAGCACGGTGGCGGCGTCGGCGCCGACCGGGACCCGTAGCGGGGTGCCCGGGTCCTCGACGGCGCGCCGCACCGCCTCGGCTACCGTCTCGGGACCGGGCCGTCCTCCCGGTCCGGTGACGGCGGCGTCCGTGCCGGCCCACTGCGCCCACAGCTCGGCGTAGGCGGGGTCGCCCGGGTGGTCGCCCGAACGTTTCATGCCCGGCCCGGTGTAGCCGGGCTCGATGACCACGACCCGGATCCCGAAGTGGCCGAGCTCGTAGTAGAGGGCCTCCGAGAGGGCCTCCAGGGCGAACTTGGAGGCGGCGTAGGCGCCTTCGAGAGGTGTCCCGACCCTCCCCTGGATGGAGCTGATGTTGACGACGACCCCGCTGCCCCGGCGGCGCCAGCCGGGGAGAACCTGTTGGAGCAGCCGGACCGGACCGATCGCGTTGGTCTCGAAGATGGCGCGCATGTGCTCCACCGGGAACGATTCGAG
>JAJYVS010000091.1 GCA_021791895.1 Actinomycetes bacterium
CCGTGTACCCCTTAGAAGAGGTCGGCGAGGCCGCGTACCAGGTCCACCGGAACCTCCACGAGGGCAAGATCGCCGTGTTGTGTCTGGCCCCGGCCGAGGGACTCGGCGTCGACGACCCCGAGCTGCGGGCCAGGGTCGGGGAGGACCGGATCAACCTCTACCGGCGGCACGGCGCATGAGCCCCGGCGAGGCCGCGGACGGCCTGTTCACCGAGGTGGACCACGTCGCGATCGCCGTCAACGACCTCGACGCGGCGGTCGCCTTCTACGAGCGGACCTTCGGGGCGCACGTCGTGCACCGGGAGGTGGTCGAGTCCGATTCGGTGGAAGAGGCCCTCGTGGCCGTGGCCGACTCGTACATCCAGCTGCTGACGCCGACCGCCGAGACCTCGACGGTCGCCCGCTTCCTCGCCCAGCGGGGCGAAGGGCTCCACCACGTCGGCTACCGGGTGAAGGACTGTGCGGTCGCGCTCCAGGCGGCCCGGGACGCCGGGGTCCGCGCCATCGACGAGGTCCCCCGGCCCGGCTCCCGCGGCACGACGGTGGCGTTCTTGCACCCGAAGTCGACCTTCGGGACCCTCATCGAACTGGTCGAGGAGTAGCGACTCCCGTGGGGCCGGTGCCGGCCCCGTGGGGCCGGCACCGGCCCCGAAGTGGGGCCGCCAGGATTGGTAGCGTGACCGACGTGGAACACGACCAGCGGCTCGAAGAACTGCTGGCCAGGAGGTCCGAAGCCCTCAGCGCCGGGTCGCCTGCCGCCATCGAGCGACATCACTCCCGGGGCAAGATGACCGCACGCGAGCGGATCGACTACCTGCTCGACGACGGTTCGTTCCAGGAGCTCGACATGCTGGCCCGGCACCGGGCCCATGGCATGGGCCTGGAGGACAAGCGGCCCTACACCGACGGGGTGGTCACCGGGTTCGGCACCATCAACGGACGCCGGGTCTGCGTGTTCTCCCAGGACGCGACCGTCACCGGCGGCTCCACCGGCGAGGTCCACGGGGAGAAGATCCACAAGGTGATGGACCTGGCCACCTCGATCGGGGTGCCGATGGTCGGGATCAACGACGGTGGGGGCGCCCGGCTCCAAGAGGGGGTCGTGTCGCTGCACGCCTACGGCGGCATCTTCTTCCGCAACGTCCAGGCATCGGGGGTCATCCCCCAGATCAGTGTGATCCTCGGCTCGTGCGCCGGGGGAGCGGTGTACTCGCCGGCCATGACCGACTTCATCTTCATGGTCCAGGGCATCTCCAACATGTTCATCACCGGCCCCGACGTGGTGAAGACGGTGACCGGCGAGGAGGTGACGCTGGAGGAGCTCGGCGGGGCCATGAGCCACGCCACCAAGTCCGGCGTGGCCACCTTCGTCGCCCCCGACGAGAAGGCGTGCCTCGACGACGTCCGCTACCTGCTGTCGTTCCTGCCCTCGAACAACCTGGAGGATCCGCCCCTCGTCGCCTCGGGGGACGACCCCGACCGGGCGACCCCCGAGCTCGTCGACCTGATCCCCGCGTCGCCGAACCAGCCCTACGACATGGTCAAGGTGATCCAGACCATCGTCGACGACGGCGAGTACTTCGAGGTCCACCCCCACTGGGCCATGTCCATCACCTGCGGGCTGGCCCGCATCGACGGCCGGGTGGTGGGCATCGTCGGCAACCAGCCGGCGATCCTGGCCGGCGTCCTCGACATCGACTCCTCGGAGAAGGCGGCCCGTTTCGTCCGGACCTGCGACGCGTTCAACATCCCGCTCGTGACCTTCGTCGACGTCCCCGGGTTCCTGCCCGGGACCGACCAGGAGTATGGCGGCATCATCCGCCACGGGGCCAAGCTCCTCTACGCCTACTGCGAGGCGACGGTGCCGCGGATCCAGATCATCACCCGCAAGGCGTACGGCGGGGCCTACGTGGTCATGAACTCGAAGTCGATCGGTGCCGACCTCGCCTTCGCCTGGCCCTCGGCCGAGATCGCGGTCATGGGCCCCCAGGGGGCGGTGGAGATCCTCTACCGACGGGAGCTGGCGGCGGCGGCGAACTCGGTGGCCCGGCGAAACGAGCTGGTGAACGAGTACACCGAGCGCTACGCCAACCCCTACATCGCCGCCGAGCGGGGCTACGTCGACGACGTCATCCCCCCGGCCGAGACCCGGCGGGTGCTCGTGCGGAGCCTCGCCCTCCTCACCTCCAAGCGCGAGGAGATGCCCCGCCGTAAGCACGGCAACGTCCCGCTGTGAGTGGGGCCGAGGCCGGTGCGGCCGGGCTCCGACCGCGGCCCGCGATCGACCCCGGCGTGCTCGCCGCCGTCACCATCGCCGTGGAGAAGGCCTGGCCCCGACCCAAACCGGTGCCCGAGTGGCGCAACGGCAACGACAACTGGCGGTTCAGCGGTCGCTGGTGGAACCAGCCGGTCCCCTTGCGTCGCGACCGACCCTCGGCCGGGTTCTGACCCCCCGGGTTCAGCCGCGCCGCTCACGGCGCCGCTCGACCAGGTCGAGGAGGTCGTCCAGGATGGTTGCGAACTCGAAGTCCTTCGGCGTGTAGACGGCGGCCACCCCTTTGCCGAGGAGCACCTCGGCGTCCTCCTTCGGGACGATCCCGCCGACCACGACGGTGGCGTCGACCCCGGCCGCCCGCAGCCGGTCCAGGACCTCGGGAACCAGCTCGAGGTGGGACCCCGAGAGGATCGAGAGCCCGACCACGTCGACGTCCTCGTCCCGGGCGGCGGCGGCGATCTGCTCGGGGCTGAGCCGGATGCCCTGGTAGATGACCTCGAAGCCGGCGTCGCGGGCGGCCACGGCGATCTGCTCGGCCCCGTTGGAGTGCCCGTCGAGACCCGGCTTGCCGACCAGGAGGCGGGGGGGCGCCCCGGTGCGCTGGGCCAGGGCCCGGGCCCGCTCGGCGACGTCCGCCAGCTCGCGCGCGTGGGCGCCC
>JAJYVS010000049.1 GCA_021791895.1 Actinomycetes bacterium
CTGTTCGGCCCCGTTGGAGTGCCCGTCGAGACCCGGCTTGCCGACCAGGAGGCGGGGGGGCGCCCCGGTGCGCTGGGCCAGGGCCCGGGCCCGCTCGGCGACGTCCGCCAGCTCGCGCGCGTGGGCGCCCCGGGCGCCGGCCACCCCGGTGGGAGCCCGGTACTCCCCGAAGACCTCGCGCAGGGCGCCACCCCACTCCCCGGTGGTGCCCCCGGCGCGGGCCAGGGCCAGGGTGGGTGCCATCAGGTCGGCGTCGGGGCGTTCGGCCGCCCGCCGCAGGTCGTCGAGCGCCCGCCGGACCGCCGCCCCGTCCCGGTTCTGACGCCAGGCCACGAGGTCCGCCTGCAGCTCGGCAGCGACGGTGGGCTCGGGCTTGAGCACCGAGTCGGCGGTGAGCGGCGACTCCGCCGAGTCGGTGAAGCAGTTGACCCCGACCACCAGCTGGTGGCCGTTCTCGATGCGGGCCACCCGTTCGGCCTGGCTGCGCACCAGCCGGGTCTTCAGCTCGTCGACGGCCGAGAACGCCCCGCCGAGCGAGAGGACGTCGTCGAGCTCGGCCGTCGCCGCGTCGATGAGGTCAGCGGTCTTGCGCTCCATGACTTTGGAACCCTCGAAGACGTCGTCGTACTCGAGCAGATCTGACTCGAACGCCAGGATCTGCTGGATCCGCAACGACCACTGTTGGTCCCACGGTCGCGGGAGCCCCAATGCCTCGTTCCAGGCCGGGAGCTGGATCGCCCGAGCCCGGGCATCCTTGGACAGGGTCACCCCCAGGGTCTCGAGGACGATGCGAGCGATGTTGTTCTCCGGCTGGGCCTCGGTGAGCCCGAGCGAGTTCACCTGGACCCCGTAGCGGAGCCGCCGCAGCCGTTCGTCGAGCACCCCGTAGCGCTCTTTGCAGATTCGGTCCCACATCGCCGAGAACGCTCGCATCTTGGCCGTCTCCTCGATGAAGCGGACCCCGGCGTTGACGAAGAAGCTGATCCGTCCGACGACCTGGTCGAACCGGTCCTCGGCGACCTTGTGCGAGGCCCGGACCCCGTCGAGGACCGCGATGGCGTTGGCGAGCGCGTAGGCGACCTCCTGGACCGGCGTTGCGCCGGCCTCCTGGAGGTGGTAGCTGCAGACGTTGATGGGGTTCCAGCGCGGGACGTTGCCGACGGTGTAGGCGATGGTGTCGACGGTGAGCCGCAGACTGGGTTCGGGTGAGAAGATATAGGTCCCCCGGCTCAGGTACTCCTTCAAGATGTCGTTCTGTGTCGTGCCCTGGAGCACCGAGGGGTCAACGCCTTGCTCCTCTGCGTGGGTCACGTAGAGCGCGAGGAGCCAGGCGGCGGTGGCATTGATGGTCATCGAGGTGTTCATCTCGGCCACCGGGATGTCCTCGAAGAGCTGGCCCATGTGTCCGAGGTGGGCAACCGGGACCCCGACACGACCGACCTCGCCGGCCGCCTGGGGGGCATCGGGGTCGTAGCCGGTCTGGGTCGGCAGGTCGAAGGCGATGGACAGCCCGGTCTGGCCGCGGGCCAGGTTGGTGCGGTAGAGAGCGTTGGAGGCGCGGGCGTTGGAGTGGCCCGAGTAGGTCCGCATGACCCAGGGCTGGCTGCGGGCCGGGGTCGCTTCGTCGTCGCTCATGTCACCACCCTCTTCGTGCCCGCGGTGATCGTGGAGGGCCGTCGGCGGCCCATCCCAAGTCGACGGCGGGCGCCGTCAGCTCAGCGGCGCTTGTACTCGTAGAACCCCTGGCCGGACTTGCGACCGAGATGCCCGGCGGCCACCATCCGGCGCAGCAGCGGTGCTGGCGCGCACTGGGGCTCGCGGTGCTCTGCGTAGAGCGCGTCCAAGATGGCGACCGAGGTGTCCAGGCCCACGAGGTCGAGGAGAGCGAACGGCCCCATGGGAAAGCCGCACCCTCCGACCATGGCGGCGTCGATGTCCTCCTTGGTGGCCACCTTGCGCTCGAGGAGGTGCACGGCGTTGTTGAGGTAGGGGAACAAGAGCGCGTTGACCACGAACCCGGCGCGGTCTTCGACCTCGACGGGCTCCTTGCCACAGGACCTGGCGAACTCCACCGCCGTCGCCACGGTCTCGGCCGACGCGGTGAGCGGGCGCACGATCTCGACCAGGCGCATGGCCGGGGCCGGGTTGAAGAAGTGGATGCCGCACACCTTGTCGGCGCGTCCGGTGGCCATCCCGATGTCGACCACCGGGAGCGTTGAGGTGTTGGTGGCGAGGATCGTGTCCGGTCCGCACACCTGGTCCAGGTCCTCGAAGAGCTCGAGCTTGACGGCCAGGTCCTCGACGACGGACTCGATGATCAGGTCCAGGTCGGCCAGGTCCTTCAGCTCGGTGGTCAAAGAGATGCGCCCCAGGATCTCGTCGCGCTCGGCCCCCGTGCGGTTTCCCCGCTCGATCTGGCGGTCGAGCGATCGCTTCACCAGGGAGAGCATTGTTTCGGCCCCCTGCTGCGAGCGACTCCGGACCACGACCCGGTAGCCGGCGGCGGCGACCACCTCGGCGATCCCGGTGCCCATGATCCCCGACCCGATGACTCCCACACTGGCGATCGGCATGGGCGCGATCGTACCCGGCCGCTACCGGCCACCACCCTGGAAGGTGTCGGGTGCCCGGACCAGCCGTGCGAGAGTGAGGAGATGGCGTCCTCGGGCGGTACCTTGGCACTGATCGGCGGCGGCGAGTGGCGCGACGGATGCGCCTTCGACCAGGAGCTTCTCGCCGCCTCGGGGGGAACCGAGGTGCTGGTCCTGCCGACGGCGGCTGCGTACGAACGCCCCGAGCGCCTGGTGGTGCAAGCGGCCGAGTGGTTCGCCGAGCTCGGGGCTCGGGTCGAGGGGCTCATGGTCCTCAGCAGGGCCGACGCCGAAGAAGAGGCGATGGCCGAGGTGGTGCGCCGAGCCACCTTCGTCTATCTCTCGGGAGGCTCCTCCCTGCACCTGCGCTCGGTGCTGAAGGGTTCGGCGGTGTTCGCCGCGCTCCAAGAAGCCTGGGAGGGCGGCGCGGTCGTTGCCGGGGCCGGGGGCGGGGCGATGGCGCTGACCGACCCGATGGTCGATCCCCGGGGGGGCGCGCTTACGGTCGGCCTGGGGTTGATCGAGGGACTGGCCGTGTTCACCCACTACGGGGATCTGAGCGAGGACGCCCACGGCGTGAAGCTCCACCGGTCGGTCACGCTGGCGCCGAGGGGCCTCCCGGTGGTCGGACTGCCCGAGCAGACCGCGCTGATCCGGGACCGAACGGGAGCGTGGCACGCCGCCGGAGTCGAGTCGCCGAGCGTCTTCGTCGACGGGGCACTGGCCCCCGGTGGGCTCGGCGCCCTCGGCGCCCCCGTTCGTTGACGTACCCCGGTCGGTACCCCCGGGGCCGCGCTCTCCCCGGGCGTGGGGCGGGCGGCCCGGGTCAGTCCGCTTCGGTGATGGTGACCGACTCCATGACCACCCGTTCGGTGGGGGTACCGGATCGGGAGCCCACTGCATCGATCGCCTGCACCACGTCGCCGCCCGAGACCACCGCGCCGAACAGCGAGTAGTTGGGCGGGAGACCGGCGCCGTCGCGGCCGGTCACGATGAAGAACTGGCTCCCGTTGGTGTCGGGGCCGGCGTTCGCCATCGCCAGGGATCCGACCTGGTAGCGGCCGGGCGGGGGCAGCTCGTCGGCGAAGCGGTACCCAGGCCCTCCCCGGCCCGTGCCCTCGGGGTCACCGCCCTGGATCACGAACCCCGGGATGATCCGGTGGAACACGACACCGTCGAAGTAGTGGTACCGGGCCAGGAACACGAAGTTGTTGACGGTGCGGGGGGCGGCGATCGGGTCCAGCGCGACGACGATGGTCCCCTTGGAGGTCGAGATGCTGGCGCTGTAGCGCTTGGCCGGGTCGATGACCATGGGCGGCTCGGCGTCGAAGTGCTGCCGCTTCTCGCTCGAGCCGTCGGGGGCGGGGGGGCTGACCGGGGTCATGACGATGGGACCTCCTTGATTTTGATCGACAGGATGCGATGGACCACCTTGGGCTTCCCGAGCGAGCTGGAGGCGGGGGCGCCGTCCTTGTTGATGGTGTCGACGACGCTGAGCCCCGAGGTGACCTGGCCGAAGAGGACGTAGTCGGGCGGCAACGCCTCGCCCTGGGTCCCGGCGACCACGAACCACTGGCTCCCGTTGGTCTTGGGGTCGGTCGTGGCCGGGCTGTCCGAGTTGGCGAGGGCCACCGACCCGATCGGGTACTGGGGGGAGGAGGTCGGCGGACCTGCCTCGGTGAACTGGTAGCCGGGCCCGCCGCGGCCGGTTCCGGTGGGGTCCCCGGTCTGGTCCACGAAGCCCTGGATCACCCGGTGGAAGATGTTGCAGTTGTAGAAGCCCTTCTTGGCCAGGAACACGAAGCTGTTGACCGCGATCGGCGACTGCTTGGTGTTCAGGGTGATCACGAAGGAGCCGACATCGGTCCGCACGGTGGCCTCGTAGGTCGCCGTGGTCGAGATCGTCATGGCCGGGATGCTCGTGTACTGCTGGTGGTTGACCGTGGTCGCCGAGGACTGGGGACAGCCGTTGTTCACCCAGACCCGCTCCAGGCGGCCCTGGGCGGTATTGGGGAAGGTCGTCTTCGTCTTCGGCTTGGGCCTGGTGATCAGGTACACCGAACCCACGACGACGGCCGCGATGACGAGGACAATGACCGAGCTGCGGATGAGGCGCCGCCGCCGCTGGTGCTGGGCGATGGCCTCAAGACGAGCCTGACGCCCGGCACGCTGGCGTGCTCGTTTCTCGGTGGGCACGGCCCGACACCCTACCGGTCGGCCCGATCGGGTCAGAATCGGGTCGAGTCCTGGGGGTGTGCCGACGCCGGGTAGCTTTCGCAACCGTGACCCTCGTCGTGCAGAAGTTCGGAGGGACCTCGGTGGCCGACTCCGAACGGATCCGGGCGGTGGCCGAGCACGTGGCCAGAACCAAGCGTGAAGGGACCGAGGTCGTGGTCGTGGTGAGCGCCATGGGCAAGTCCACCGACGACCTGATCAGGCTGGCCGGTGAGGTGAGCTCGGCCCCGCCCCCCCGCGAGTACGACATGCTCGTGAGCGTCGGCGAGCGGGTCTCCGCGTCGCTCCTATGCATGGCGCTCGCCGATTTCGACGTGCCGGCGGCGTCGTTCACGGGAAGCCAGGCCGGCATCATCACCACCACCGAGCACACCCGGGCGAGGATCATCGAAATCCGGGGGGACCGTCTACGCGAGGCCCTGTCGCAAGGGAAGGTCCCGGTGGTCGCCGGCTTCCAGGGGATGTCGACCGATCGTGAGGTCACGACCCTCGGCCGGGGAGCCTCGGACACCACGGCGGTTGCCTTGGCGGCGGCGCTCGGCGCCTCGCTTTGCGAGATCTACACCGACGTGACCGGGGTGTTCAGTGCCGACCCACGCGTGGTGCCGACGGCCCGCCGCCTGCCTCGGATCAGCTTCGACGAGATGCTCGAGATGTCGGCGACCGGCGGGCGCGTCCTGATGCTGCGTTCGGTCGAGTTCGCCCGGCGTCATCGGGTGAAGCTTCACGTCCGCTCCAGCTTCACCTGGGAGCCGGGCACCGTCGTGACCGAGGAGGAACCCGACATGGAACAGGCCGTCGTGACCGCGGTCACCCACGACACCTCGGAGGCGAAGGTCACCGTCTCGGGGGTTCTCGATCGGCCCGGTGTGGCCGGCCGCCTCTTCCGCGCGCTGGCCGACCGATCCATCAACGTGGACATGATCGTGCAGAACATCTCGTCGCACGGCACGACGGACATATCCTTCACCCTCCCGCGGGTCGATCTCTCCACGGCGGTCGACGTCTGCGGCGGCCTCGCCGGCGAGCTCGGCGCATCCGGGGTGAGCTCCGACGACACCATCGGTCGGGTGTCGGTCGTGGGGGCCGGCATGAAGTCGCACCCCGGCGTCACCGCCTCGATGTTCGAGACCCTGGCCGCCGAGGACATCAACATCGAGATGATCTCGACGTCCACGATCCGAATCTCCTGCGTCGTCGCCGAAGAGGACGTCGAACGGGCGGTCCGGGCGCTGCACTCGGCGTTCGGGTTGGAGGAGCCCACGCGCTGAGCCGCGGTGGTCCCTCCGTCGGGCGCCCGACGCCGTGGCCCTAGGATTGGCCCGTGCGAGTGGGCGTCTTCGGTGCGACCGGGCAGGTGGGGGCGGTGATGCGCGCCGTGTTGGTCGAGCGTCGGTTCCCGCTCGACGACGTCCGGTTCTTCTCTTCCTCCCGCTCGGCCGGCCGCCGGCTCCCCTGGGCCGATGGCGAGGTCGAGGTCGAGGACGCCGCCACGGCCGACTTCTCGGGAATCGACATCGCCCTCTGCTCGACCGGGGCCACCGCCTCCCGCCAGATCGTTCCCCGGTTGGCCGCCGCCGGTGCACTGGTCATCGACAACACGTCGGCCTGGCGGATGGACCCCGAGGTGCCCCTGGTTGTCTCGGAGGTGAACCCCGAGGCGCTCGAGCGGATCGGCAAGGGGATCGTGGCCAACCCCAACTGCACGACGATGGTCGCGATGCCCGCCCTCAAGCCCCTCCACGACGCGGCCGGGCTGCGCCGGCTGGTCGCTTCCACCTACCAGGCGGTGTCGGGGATGGGCCTGGCCGGCGTCTCGGAGCTGGCCGACCAGCTGGCCAAGACGGCCACGGTCACTGAGGACCTCGTGCACGACCCGGCGCGGGTCGACTTCCCCGAACCGGTCGCCTTCGCCGCGCCGATCGCCCACAATGTGGTGCCCTTTGCCGGCGCCCGGGTTGACGACGGTAGCGGCGAGACCGACGAGGAGCAAAAGTTCCGCAACGAGTCCCGCAAGATCCTCGGCACCCCCGAGCTTCCGGTGACCTGCACGTGTGTGCGCGTCCCGGTGTTCACCGGCCACTCGGTCTCGATGGTGGCCGAGTTCGAAGATGACCTCACCCCGGGGCGGGCGGTCGAGGTCCTCTCGAGCGCGCCGGGGGTTCGGCTGGTCGACATCCCGACGCCGCTCGCCGCCACCGGCGGCGACGTGTCCCTGGTGGGGCGCATCCGGCCGGTCGGCGACGACCCGGGCGCCCTCGTCTTGTTCGTCTCGGGCGACAACCTTCGCAAGGGGGCGGCGCTGAACGCCGTCCAGATCGCAGAGCTCCTGCTCGAGCGGCGCTTCTGACCGCTCGCCACGTCGCTCAGTCCGAAGCGACAGTCCCGGGGTCCGGCCCTCCGCCGACCATCGCTGCCATCCTCCGGGCCAGGCTCACGGCGTGGTCGCCGAAGCGCTCGTAGAAGCGGGCCACCATCGCGAGCTCGATGGCCACGGGTACCGGCATGTCCCCGGCGACGATCTCGGCCGTCAGCGTCACGTGGAGGTCGTCCATCTCGTCGTCGAGGTCGTCGACGGCGTTCGCTCCGTCGACCGAGCGCTCGGCGAAGACGTCGGCCGTGCTCCGCCACAGCTGGGTGGCCACCTCGCCCATCCGGTCGACCAGCCCGCGGCTGCGGGCCGACATCTCGGCACCGAGGCCGCGGGCGGCACGGCGGGCAATGTGCTCGGCCAGGTCACCGTTGCGCTCGAGATCGGTGAGCATGCGCAAGAAGGCGATCAGCTCGCGGCGCTCCTCGGTGGTGCCGTCGTTGGAGAGGAGCCGCTGCTGGGCCAACGCGGCGATGTCGTGGGTCAGCCGGTCGACCAGCTCGTCCCGCTGCACCAGCTCCTTTGCCGCCTCCCGGTCACCGGCCAGAAGGGCGTGCGTCGCGCCGGCGATCCCCTCGCCCACCAGCGCGAACGCTTGGACGAAGAGCCGATCGATCTCGCTCAACACCGGGCTCTCGGGCTCCCCGGGGTGAGCGGGGTCGGCGCTTTGGGGGACCTCGGTGGGGGAGCCGGCCTGGTTCCGTCGGGTCGAGCCGAGACGAAACACCATGCCGTACGGTACCCGGCCGGTCACCGCCGAAGCCGCCAGAAGGCGTTTCGGGAAGTCGCGCACGACGGTCCCGGGTTCGGTCACACCCCCTCGGTAGGGTCGTCGCCATGGCAATGGATCCTCGCTCCTCACCGCCGCGCCGAGGAAGTCCCGACGACCGCGGTGCCGGGCGAAGGTGCCCATGAACGCCGGGGTGCTGATCGGGCTCGTCCTCGGCACCTGCGTCGGGCTCTTGGTCGGGTACCTGCTGTGGGGTCGTCGCGCTGCGGGGGTGCTGGCCGACGGCCGGCTGGCCGAGGAACGGCTGGCCGACGCACAGAGCTCGCTCGCCCGGGTCGGCGCCCAGTACGAGCGGGCCACCCGTTCGTTGGCGGAACTGCAGGCGGGCAACGCCCGCCTCGGCGCCGAGCTCGAACAGGCGCGCCGGAGCGTCGCGCAGCGGGACCAGGCGTGGGAGGAAGACCGTGACCGCCTGGTCGGGGCGTTCGCCCAGCTGTCGACCGAGGCGCTGCGCGCCAACACCGAGCAGTTCCTCAGCCTGGCCGACGCCAAGCTGCGAGACGCCCAGGAGACCGCAAGAGGGGAGCTCGGGCAACGCCAGGAGGCGATCTCCCAGCTGCTGACGCCGCTCAAGGACCTCCTCACCCGGTACGAGTCGGGTTTGAGGCAGATGGAGCTGGACCGTAAGGACGCCTACAGCGGGCTCACCGAGCAGGTCCGGCAGCTGGCCGCGACCCAGGACCGGTTGAAGAAGGAGACCCAGAACCTGGTCACCGCCCTGCGCGCCCCCCAGACACGGGGCCGCTGGGGCGAGATGCAGCTCCGGCGCGTGGTCGAGATGGCGGGCATGGTGGCGCACTGCGACTTCGACGAGCAGGTGACCACGACCAACGAGGACGGGCGCCTGCGCCCCGACCTGGTCGTGCACCTGCCCGGCGGCGCCCACGTGGTGGTGGACGCCAAGGTGCCGCTCGACGCCTTCCTGCGGGCCGCAGAAGCTGAGGACGAGGAGACCCGGCAGAGCCAGCTTGTCGCCCACGCCCGGCAGCTGCGGACCCACATCGACCAGCTGGCCAAGCGGGAGTACTGGCGCCAGTTCGACCCGTCGCCGGACTTCGTGGTGGCCTTCGTCCCCGGCGACCCGCTCCTCGACGCCGCCTTCGAGCAGGACGGTGAGCTGATCGAGCACGCCATCGCCAGTCGGGTGCTCATCACCACGCCGACGACCCTCATCGCCCTGCTCCGGACCTTCGCCCAGGGCTGGCGGGACGAGGCGATGGCCGAGAACGCCCGGTTGGTGAAGGACCTCGGCACCGACCTCTACGACCGCCTCCGGGTTCTCGGAGGTCACTTCGCCAAGATGCACCGGAGTCTGACCGCCACGGTCGAGGCGTTCAACGACGCGGTGGGATCGCTCGAGTCGCGGGTCCTCGTGACCGCCCGCCGGTTCCCCGACCTCTCGGTCGTCGGCCATGACGCGAAGGAGATCGCCGAGCTGCATCCGGTGACGGCGACGCCGCGGCTTGTCCAGGCCGCCGAGCTGCTCGAGGGGGCCGGCGATCCGTCACAGGGCGGGTCGAGACCGGTCCTCGACGTGGTCTCAGGGGTCGCCGAAGACGACGAGCTGCCCGGGATCAGCGGCGTCGGCTGAAAAAGAGGACAGCGGGACTCGACGACCGGGCCCTCGGGGCGTTCCTCCTCCATCGGGACGAGCGTCCCGGTCCTTCCCCCGGTGGCCGGATGGACGAGGCCCTCGCCCCGGCGAACTCGACGTTGCAGATCAGGGCCGGTGGTATCCGGCACGGCGGGCGGCCAGAGGGCGGAATTTCGATGAACTTCTTACGTTGGGGTGATCGGGCGCCCTGATGGGCCCTGGACACAGCCTGTGACCTGGACCGGAGCCCCGCCCGTCGTGCCCGGGTCCGGGCCTCATTCTCAGGTGAAACTCAGGTGAATCGGTCATGATTCGTGTTGCAGTTTTGTTGCGAATAGCTCACTTTCTCGCCGGGCCGTGCGAGCCGACCCGGGAAGCCTCGACAGGAGCGCATCAACGATGAGAGTCCTCGTCCTCGGAGCTGACGGGTACCTGGGTTGGCCCACCGCCTTGCATCTCTCCCACCGGGGTCATGCGGTCGGGGCGGTTGACAGCTTCGTCCGCCGTCAGTACGACTACGAGCTCGGGGTGTCCAGCCTGGTCCCGATCGGCCAGCTGCACCGCCGGATCAAGGTCTGGGAGGAGATCTCGGGGCTCTCGATCGATCCCTTCGTCGGGGATCTGAACGACCCCGGTTTCGTGTTCGACACGCTCCGGACCTTCCGTCCCGACGCCATCGTCCACTTCGCCGAACAGCGCTCGGCACCCTACTCGATGATCGACCGCGCCCACGCGGTGTACACCCAGGTCAACAACGTGGTGGGCAACCTCAACCTGCTCTTCGCCATGGCCGAGATCGATCGGAACATCCACCTGGTCAAGTTGGGGACGATGGGTGAGTACGGCACGCCGAACATCGACATCGAGGAGGGGTTCATCGAGATCACCCACCGCGGCCGGACGGACACGCTGCCCTTTCCCAAGCAGCCCGGCTCGTACTACCACCTGTCCAAGGTGCACGACAGCAACAACATCATGTTCGCCTGCCGGATCTGGGGTCTTCGCTCGACCGACCTCAACCAGGGCGTCGTTTACGGGCAGGAGACGGACGAGACCCTCCTCCACCCCGAGCTCGCCACCCGGTTCGACTACGACGGCGTGTTCGGCACGGTGCTGAACCGCTTCTGCGTCCAGGCCGTCGCCGGCCACCCGCTCACGGTCTACGGCGCCGGCGGCCAGACGCGCGGCATGCTCAACATCCGAGACACGTTGGCCTGCGTCGAGCTGGCGCTCGAGAACCCCGCGGCCGAGGGGGAGTACCGCGTCTTCAACCAGTTCACCGAGTCGTTCTCGATCCGCGAGCTGGCCGAAAAGGTGGCCGACGCCTTCAGCGGCAAGGTGGAGATCGCGACCGTCCCCAATCCCCGGGTTGAGAAGGAAGAGCACTACTACCGGGCCGCGCACACCAAGCTCCTGGACCTCGGTCTCATCCCCCACCTGCTTGATCGCACGACGATCGCGTCGATGCTGGCGGTGGCCGAGCGCTACCGAGACCGGATCGATCTGGGCACGATCGCCCCGAGCGCCGACTGGCGGGATCCGTCGGTACGGGGCCAGAAGGCCTCCTCCCTGCCCTAGCTGCGCACGGCCCGGGGCCAGAGGGCCTCCTCCCTGCCCTAGCAGCGCACGGCCCGGGGCCGGGGGCCACGCCGACCGCTGTAGCGTCGAGGTCCGATGTCGCCCGGCCCGCGCCGCGATCTCACTCCGTTCGTCGTCGTGCTCGTCATCGGAGCGGTGGCGCTCTTCCTCCTGGTCGGGGGCCTCGTCTATGTGGGCCGGGCGTCGGGCCCCTACCACCGCACCATCGACCAGTCCTTCGGGTCCGAGGCCAGGCTGGTGGTCGAACAGTCGAACTCGGTCGGAGCAGAGCTCCAGACGCTGGTCGACCAGATGGCCGGCTATCACCGGATGCAGCTCGCGCAGGAGCTCGACTCGGTGGTCGAAGGCTCCCGTTCGGTCGCCAGCGAGGCTTCCTTGCTGGAGGTCCCGGCACCCGACGGTCACGTCGGTGCCGACTTCGCCGAGGCCATGACCTCCCGGGCCATCGCGCTCGAGCGCCTGCGCACCACGATCGACGGTCTGCTCCGGTTGACCCCCGGCAACACCGGCTCCCCCTATCCGCCGCCCGCCTTGAGCCCGACGACGGCGGTGAACCGGGTCGTGGCCGTGGGCCAGCTCCTCGTCGCCGCAGACTCGACCTACGCCTCGGCGAGGAAGGTGTTCATGGGGGTGCCCGGTGGTTCGCGCCTGCCCAAGTCGGTGTGGGTGTCGTCTCCGGTCGCGTGGGAGACGGGGGCGATCCAGACCACGGTCGACCAGCTCACCTCGGCGCCCTCGCTGGCCCCGTTCAAGGACGTCCACCTGGTGTCGGTCACCCTCGCCCCCTCGGTGCTGCCGCCCGCCCCGGGGGTGACCGGCCAGCCCCAGGCTCCGCCGCTCGGTGCCGGCATCTCCGAGGTTCCGCCCACCTGCACCCTCTCGGTCACCGCCGTCGTGCGCAACGACGGGACGATCGTGGCGGAGAAGGTCCCGGTCGAGGCGGCCGTCCAGCCGGTCGGCGGAGGTGCCCCGTTCCCGGTGCGCAAGGAGGTGACCCTGGCCCCCGCCGGCAGCACCGCCGTGACGCTGCCCGACCTCCCGGTGGCGCCGGGGACCACGTACAACCTCGCCGTCACCGTGATCCAGCCGGCCGGCCAGTCCAGGCCCAATGGCCAGGAGGGGGCGACGATCGCCGTGGCGCCGTTCGGCTCGACGAAGGGGAATGCCCGCTGTGCTCGCGTCCCCACCGCAGCGCCATAGGATCCGGAGAAGAAGCAGAGGTCCAGCCCAGGAGGGACGAGTGCCCGAGACCATCACGATCACTGACAATCGGAACGGGGACTCGATCGAGGTCCCGATCATCCATGGCGGGGTTTCGGCGACCGAGTGGTCGAAACTGCTGCCGGGCATCTGGTTCTTCGACCCCGGCTTCATGGCCACCGCCGCCTGCGAGAGCGCCATCACCTTCCTCGACGGTGAGGCAGGGATCCTCCGCTACCGCGGCTATCCGATCGAGCAGCTGGCCGAGCACTCCACCTTCCTCGAGGTCGCCTACCTCCTCCTCCACGGCGAGCTTCCGGACCAAGAGCAGTTCGACTCGTGGAAGCGCGAGATCACCTACCACACGTTCATCCACGAGAACGTACGCAAGCGGTTCCTCGACGGGTTCCACTACGACGCCCACCCCATGGGCATGCTGGTCTCAGCGGTGGCCGCGCTGTCGACCTTCTACCTGGACGCCAAGGGCATCTTCGACCTCGAGTCGCGCCAGAAGCAGATCATCCGGCTGATCGCCAAGATGCCCACCCTGGCCGCTGCCGCCCACCGCTTCAGTGTCGGGATGCCCTTCGTCTATCCCGACAACTCGCTCGACTTCACCTCGAACTTCCTCTCGATGATGTGGAAGGTGGCCGAGCCCCGCTTCGAGGCCGACCCGGTGTTGGCACACGCGCTCGACGTGCTCTTCATCCTCCACGCCGACCACGAACAGAACTGCTCGACCACGGCCATGCGGGTGGTCGGTTCCTCGCACGCCGATCCCTACTCGGCGACCGCCGCCGCCGCCGCCGCCCTGTACGGGCCGCGTCACGGTGGTGCCAACGAGCAGGTGATCAGGATGCTCATGGACATCGGCCACGTCGACAACGTGCCGGCCTTCATCGAGGAGATCAAGAGCGGGTCCGACCGGATGTGGGGGTTCGGCCATCGCGTCTACAAGAGCTACGACCCCCGGGCCAAGATCATCAAGCGCACCGCCGACGAGGTGTTCGAGGTCACCGGGCGCAACCCGTTGCTCGACATCGCCCTCAAGCTCGAAGAGATCGCCCTCAACGACGAGTACTTCCTTTCCCGACGCCTGTACCCGAACGTCGACTTCTACAGCGGCATCATCTACCAGGCGATGGGCTTCCCGCTCGAGATGTTCCCGGTCCTGTTCGCGATCCCCCGCACGGTCGGCTGGCTCTCCCACTGGCAGGAGCTACTGGACCAGGACTCGAAGATCGCCCGGCCGAGGCAGCTCTACATCGGCCCCGAGTCCCGGGACTACGTCCCGATGGTCGGCCGCTAGCCCGGCGCCCTGGGTAAGGTGCCGAGGAACCGCACCAACCCCTCCTGGACCACCGAGACCACCAGGTTCCCGCTCCGTCCGAAGAAGAAGCCTCGGGCGAGCCCCCGGGCGTTGATCGCCACCGGGGAGTCGGTGTCGTAGAGGAGCCACTCGTCGGCCCGGAAACGCTGGTGGAACCACATGCAGTGGTCGAGGCTGGCCCCCATGAAGTCGCTCTCCTCCCAGTGGATCTCGTGGGAGCGCAGGATGGTGTCGTACAGCGAGAGGTCCGAGGCGTAGGTGGCCACACAGGCGTGCAGGAGCGGGTCGTCGGCCAGCCCTCCGTCCGCCCGCAGCCACAGGCGCTGCCGGGGATCGGGGTCCTCGTCCTTCGTCACCCAGGGGATCGACCCGATGTAGCGCTGGTCGATCGGGTGCGGGCGGTAGTACCAGTTGCTCAGTCCCTCCTCCCACTCTTTCAGCCGTTCGGGCAGCGTGGGCAAGGTTTCCGGCTCGGGGACCTCGGGCATCGGCAGTTGATGCTCGGGTCCCGACTCGAGGACGTGGAACGAGGCCGACAGGTTGAAGATGGCCTCGCCGTGCTGGATCGCCACCACCCGGCGGGTCGTGAAGGAGCGTCCATCTCGGATACGGTCCACCTCATAGAGAATGGGGACGGCGGGATCCCCCGGCCGGAGGAAGTAGGCATGCAGCGAGTGGACGTCGCCCGACTCCACGGTCCGGCCCGCGGCCATGAGCGCCTGTGCCGCCACCTGGCCCCCGAACACCCGCTGGCGCTCCTCGTCGGGCTGGGTGCCCCGGAAGATGTTGACCTCGATGGTCTCGAGGTCGAGCAGGTGGACCAGCTCGTCGAGGGGTTCGGTCATCGGGCCATGTTGGCAGGCCGCACGAGGCGGGTGCGCACGGCGCCCGCCGTCGGGTCCCCCGGCCCGGACGTTGCGGCGGGGCCCAGGTCGGGGGGCTGGTTAGAGTGACGAGGATGCCTGAGCTGATCGAGCGCCTCGTGCTTTGGCTGAACACCAAGGAAGGCAAGAAGCTCTTCCGCTACTCGATGGTGTCGGTCATCTCGACCGGCGTCTCGTTCACCGTGCTCTTCCTCGTCTACGGGGTCGGCCGCCTGTGGACCGAGGTGCCGAGCACGGTGTTCGCCAACGTGGTGGCGACCTTCCCCTCCTACTGGCTCAACCGGAACTGGGCATGGGGGAAGTCGGGCCGTTCCCACCTGGTCCGTGAGGTCATCCCGTTCTGGGTCATGTCCTCGCTTGGCATCGCGTTCTCCATCGTGGGGGCCGCGATCGCCCGCGACGTGGGCATTGGCCACTCCCACCTGGTCCGGACGGCCCTCGTCCTGTTCGCCAACGTCATGTCGTTCGGGATCTTCTGGGTGGCCAAGCTGATGGTCTTCAACCGGGTGTTCCATGTCCCGAGCCTGCGGGACGAGATCGGGGAGCACCTCGAGCACGAGGAGGCCCAGGAGGTCTCCGGCGATGTCTCTTCACGGTGACGCGGCGGAGGCCGTAAGGCCGGTCGACGCCGACGCTGCCGCCCAGGCCCGGGCTCGTCACGACCGGCTCACCAAGCCTCCCGGCTCTCTCGGCCGGCTCGAGGACCTCGGCGCACAGCTGTGCGCCATCGCCCGCCGCTGTCCTCCTCCGCTCCCTGAGCCGGCGACGGTGGCGGTGTTCGCCGGAGACCACGGGGTCTTGGAGGAGGGCATCTCCCCGTGGCCTCAGGCGGTGACGGGCCAGATGGTGTCGAACTTCGCCCTCGGGGGGGCCGCGGTGAACGTGCTGGCGGACCGGGTCGGCGCCGAGGTGGTGGTGGTCGACGTCGGCGTGGCCGGGGAGGTGCCCGAGCTCCCGGGCCTGCGGCGGGCCAAGGTTCGGGCGGGGACGGGCAACCTGGCTCGCGGCCCGGCCATGACCGACGCCGAGGCCGCCGCGGCGCTCGACGTCGGGGCAGCGCTCGCCGCCGAGCTCGCGGCCGGCGGCACCAGGTGCCTGTTGACCGGGGACATGGGCATCGGCAACACGACGCCGTCGGCAGCGATCATCGCCACCGTCTGCGGCCTGAGCGCTGAGACCGTGACCGGCCCGGGGACCGGGGTCGACAGTGCCCGGCTGGCGCGCAAGGTGCAGATCGTGACCGAAGCCGTGGAACGGGCCGAGCGGGAGGGCCGAACGACCCCGGTCGAGCTCCTGTCCTCGCTCGGCGGCCTCGAGATCGCCGCGCTCGCCGGGTACATCGTCGGCGGAGCGGCGGCCGGGCTGCCGGTGATCCTCGACGGGGTGATCGCCCTCGCCGCCGCGCTGATCGCCGTGGCGATCGCGCCGGAGGCGCTCGGGTACCTGGTCGCCGGGCATCGTTCGACCGAGCCAGGGGCCACCGCGGCGCTGGAGCACCTGGGGCTCAGCCCGGTGCTGGATCTCGGCATGCGCCTCGGCGAGGGGACGGGCGCATGCCTGGCGCTGCCGGTCGTGCAGTCGGCGGCCCGGGTGCTCGGCGAGATGGCGACCTTCGACACCGCCGGGGTCAGCGAGGGGCCGGCCTAGTCAGTCCCGGAAGTTGTTGAACTGCAAGGGGATGCCGAAGTCCTTCTCCTTGCAGGCCGAGATGACCGCCTGGAGGTCGTCGCGCTTCTTCCCCGACACCCGGAGCTGTGACCCCTGGGTCTGGGAACTCACCCCTTTCAGCCCCAGGCTCTTGATGAACTTGTTGAGCTCCCGGGCGTTGTCGGCGGAGATCCCGGCCCGGATCGCGATCCGCTGGCGCGCGGCGCCGTGGGAGGCCTCTTCGACCTTGCCCTCGTCCAGTGCCTTCAAAGACACCTGGCGCTTCACGATCTTCTCCTGGAGCACCTGGCGCAGCGCCCGCAGCCGGTCCTCGGTGGAGGACCGAAGCACCAGCTCTTGTTCGCCCAGCTCGATGCTGGAATCGGTGTTCTTGAAGTCGAAGCGGGTGGTGGCCTCCCGGTTGGCCTGGTCGACCGCGTTGCGGACCTCCTGCATGTCGACCTCGGAGACGATGTCGAAGGTGGGCACGAGGTCGATGGTACCGGCCGGAACCGGCCGAGGCCGCCGTTGACTAGCCTCGCGCCGGGTCGGTGTCCGAGTGGCCAAAGGAAGCAGACTGTAAATCTGCCG
>JAJYVS010000092.1 GCA_021791895.1 Actinomycetes bacterium
GATGACAAACCGCCTCGAGTGACAGACGAAGCGGCCGTGCTCTTCGATCTCGCGGTGCAACGCGAGCAGCCGGTCGCGGTAGCGCTCGACCGTGAAGCCGGGAACGGTCCACGGCACCTTGCGACAGAAGTGGACGACTGCGCCGACGTCGAAGAACTCGACTCGCAGCTTCGCCTCCCGGAGATCGGTGAGAGTGAGGCCGACCCGTTCGGCTTCGTGCGCTGCTCTCGATGCCAGCCGCGCCCCGCTCGCGACGTGCTCCACGAGCACTCCGAAGCCTTCGAGGTTGCGCCGGGCGAAAAGGAGGTTCGGCTCCCACGGCTCGGTCGCCGCCAGCACGCCTGGTCGTGTCGTCGCCCGCCCGAGAGCGAAGGCGAGGACCTCGCCGCCGCCCGTGTCGAGATCGAGTGCCGCCTCGGCGCCGCAAAGAAGGCCGGCGACCCGAAGGGCATATCCCCACGGGGGCCGCTCCTCGGTTGCCCTCCCCTCGAACCAGGAGAAGTCCCAACCGTTCCTAAACACTCAGCGGAACTGAGCCCCGCCTTGCGGGTGGCCCCGAACGGTCCTGGGCCACCTGGTCGCCCCGGGGTCCCCGCTCGGCCGGTCGGGTCCTCTGCCGCGGGTGCGGCTGCCCTCTGGCCTTGTGGGGTTGGGGTTCCCTCGTCCGCTGCCCGGACAGGCCGGCTGGTTGCCCAACCGGCTCGGGCCACACGGCGGAGTCGGTAGCTCGCTCTCCCCCATCCGCTGGTGGGGTCGAGACACACCTTTCCCGTCGCCGTGCTCGCTGTCCGAGCCCGCGTCTGCCGATGACGAGCGCCGCCGCATGGTGGCCGCTCGCCGTCGGCGAGATCTGCTGGAGGGCACCGAGCCAGTGCTCGGCGCCCCACATGGAGGTGTAAGCCGGGTCCACGCCGATGACCCACAGCCCCTGGTTGGCGGTCATCTGCACCAGGCGGTCCCGGAACCCTGCCGTCGGGATGCCCGACACCAGCCGCCGGAAGCTCTTGCCACGCTGTCCTCGTGAGGGTCGGCGTCCTGCATGCTCCCGGCCCTGCTCACGTGCGTCAGCGAAGTCGAGGTCCTCGATGACGATGGCCCGGCAGCCATTGGCCTTGGCCATGTGGACCAGGCACGAGATCGCGCAGCGCAACCGCCCGTCGCGGGCGGATGCCGCAAGGCCGTCGAGGTCGAGGGGGACGGTGACCGGCTCGCCCACCGGGTTGCCCGAGGGGTCCACGACCACCGCCGCCAGATGCCCGGCGTTCACGTCGACGGCCAGCACCCGGCGCCCTCGGAGCTCGTCGAAGGAGGGGACCCCCCGGGTGGGGAACTTCCAGGAGGCATCCAAGTACCAGCGACCCTTGTCGGGGTCGTAGCTGATGTCGTAGCGCACGGCACCGCTGTGGGCCTGGGCCGCCACCTCGTCGCCCCGGTAGGAAAAGACGACCGGGCAGCTGAGCCGGTAGCGGCCGTGGGGCTGGTTGGCCAGGTGGGCGAGCGGGGCGGGGAGCTTCACCTCGAGGAAGTGCCCGTCGGGGTGGAAGCGGATGGTCTCGTTGCCGAGCGCCTTGGCGGCCTCGCCATCCGCGGTGAGGAACAGCCGCCGGGCTCGGAAGCGCTCCTGCCAGTCCTCCTCGGTCATCCCAGCCTCGTCGAGGTGGTGGCGGATGGCGGCCAGACGAGCTCCGCCCCGGACGACCGAGACCCGACCGTCTGCGAGGCGGCCTTCGACCTCGGCCAGGCGGGCCTCCAGCACCTGGAGCCGGCGCTGCTTCTCGAAGCGTTCGACCTGGGTCGCATACCCGCGGGCGCGTCCCTGTCGCTTGCCAACGGGGACAGCCAGGCGCCTGCGGATCCGGCCCGTCCGGGCCCGCAGGGACCGCTGCTCGGCGACGAGGTTCCGCCAGGCGAGCTGAAAGGCGTCCTCGGAGCTGCGGGTGATGGCACCCGCCCAGCGAGACGAGCTGTCCGCGGTGAGCGCACGCTTGCGCTCTCGGCGCGACGCCGCCCGCTCCTTCACGTCGAGCCGGCCCTCCCGGCAGCGCCCGGCGAGGTCCGCTCCGGCGAGGGACCCCAAGTGCTCTCCGAGCGCACGGAGGACGTGGCCGTCGGCCTCGCCCACCCGCAGGCGGGTGCGCACCCGGGCGCCTCGGGGCGGGGCCACCACAAAGGGCTCGGCGATGGGCCGTAGACGTCGGCTCACGCCCCCATCCTCCCGCGGCCCTGTGACAGTGCCATCGGGCCCACGTCGTGCTCGGCGCAGCGCAGCGCCTTCTCTGCCCGGTTGCGTGCCGAGCGGCGCCCGTAGAGCCGGGCGCAGAAGGAAGTCAGCACCTCGGTCATGTCTCGCACGAGGTCGTCGTCGACCTCGCCGTCGTCGAGCACCACGAGGCGCCGGCCGTGGGCAGACAGCGCTGCTTCGACGAGCTCCACGTTCATCCTCCCGAGCCGGTCGCGATGCTCCACCACGACCGTCGTCGCCCTCGGATCGGCCAAGAGCCGGCGAACCTTGGACCGAGCGCCGTTCATGCCCGAGCCGACCTCGGACTCCACCCTCACGACCGGCAGCCCCGCCTTGGCTGCCCACTCGGTGAGCCGGGCGACTTGGCGGTCGAGGTCCCCTCGCTGGTCGTGAGACGAGACCCGGGCATAGAGCCCGAGGGCTTGCTTGCACGCCGAGAGCGCGACGTCGGGGGCGACCAAAATGGTGCGCTGGTTCACCCGGACAGCAGGCACCGGGAGGGTGCCGGCGTGAAACCAGTTGTACGCCGTCTGGGGGTGGATGCCCTGGCTGCGTGCCCACTGGGTCAAGTTCACCGCGTAGGCCTATCACTCGAACGTATGTACGTGGGGTATCGCTGACTGATTGCCCAGCAGTTCCGTACCCCCGCCGAGGCTGGCAGCGATCGTGCGTTGGTGAGGAAA
>JAJYVS010000093.1 GCA_021791895.1 Actinomycetes bacterium
GGGCTCCCGGCTCATGTCTCGTGTCCTTGGCGTCGCCGTCTGGTTGCCAGCCATTCGAGGAGCTCCTTGATCGCCCGGGCCTGGGCGGCCCGCAGTTCGGCCCCCTCCTCGCCGGTTGCCACGAGCACCTCGAAGCTGAAGGTCACCTCGCCGGCCGGCTCGCCGGGGGCTCGACCATACCTCCGGGGCGCCCGGCCCGATCCAGCGCTCAACGAGGGTCTCCCGCTGCGCCCGCGGCGAGCCGGAAGCAGAGCAAATCCTCGTGGGCTACGACCAGCCGGGGGACGCCACGAGCGCGGGCTTTTCGGACCTGCTCCATGGCGAAGAACGACGCCCGAGGGACGAGGTGGTCATCTCGGAGTCCGGCGAGGAGGGCGACGTTGCGCTCGAAGAGCACCAGGCCGGCCTCCTTTCCGACTCGGGCCATGGCGCCGGGGAGGTCGATGAGCTCGCCGGCTGCCCACCACGGCCGCACGGTCATGGCCACGACCCCGCCGGGGCGCAGCCACCCGGCGACTTGGACGAGCACGGTGCGCATGGCGTCGAGGAGCCGGTCGAGGCCGACGTGGGCGAGGTTGGCCGGGTCGGTCGAGTAGCGGTAGTTGGCCTTGTGCACGCCTTGGCCGGGGGCCGTCCTCACCTGCCCGTGGACCGACGGCCCATACGGGGGACTGGTGAGCACGAGGGCGATCAGGCCCTTGAGGGCGGGGTCGAGGTGGGCGCCGAGGTGGCGGGCGTCGCCGCAGACGACCTCGCCGTGCCCGGTGGCACCGCTCGCTTGGGCGTGGTCGAGGTTGCCTCGGGCGAGGTCCGCCCAGGCCGGCTCGTACTCGACGCCGACGGCGTCACGCCCGAGGTGGACGGCCTCGACCAAGGTGGTGCCGATGCCGCACATCGGGTCGAGGACGTAGTCCCCGGGTGAGGTGTAGTCGGTGATGGCGGTGCGGGCAATGGCGGGGAGCATCTTCGCCGGATGGGCCGAGCTGACCGCCAGGTACCGCCCAGCTCGCTGCGCCCGTGAGGTCTGCTGGGCGGTGGCCCACATCGACAGCGGCAGGTCGCCCGTCATCGGCCCACCAGCTGTCTGGCCTGGAAGACGAGGACGTCCTCGTGGACCGAGAGGTGGGCGGGCTCGCCTCGGGCCCGGGCCTTTCGGGTCTGGGTGAGCTGCCAGAAGCTGGGCCGGGCGACGAGGCGGCTGTCGCGGATCGCGGCGTGGAGGGCGACGACGTGTTGGAGGTAGGAGAAGCCGGCCGAGCGGGCGAGGCCGACGGTGAGGGCGGCGAGGTCGACGCAGCGCCCGGCCCGGCGCATGTTCTTGGTGACGGTGACCAGCAGCCCGCCGGGGCGCAGCGCCGCGTGGCAGGCGGCGTAGACCCCGGCCATCGCCGCCTCGTAGGCCGGGCCGCGGGCGTGACCGAGGTTGGCCCGGTCGGCCGAGTAGTTGAGCGTCTCGGTGGTGCAGAGCCGGCCGCCGGCCACCCACGCCTTGCGGTCGATCACCCCGGCATCGCACGCATAGGGCGGCGAGGTGACGATCAGGTCGACCCGGCCGGCGTTCTCCCCGAGGATCTCGGGCAGGCGCCGGGCGTCGCCTTGGCGCACTTCGGTGAGGCGGCGCCGGTCGGCTTCGAGGAGGCGGTCGAGGTTGGCCCGGGCGAGGTCGACCCAGGCGGGCTCGAGCTCGACACCGATCGCCCGCCGACCGAGCAGCCCGGCCTCGACGATGGTGGTGCCGATGCCGCTCATCGGGTCGCAGACGAGCCCGCCGGGGGCTGAGTACTCGCAGACGATGCGTGCCGCGAGGGCGGGGAGCATCTTTCCGGGGTGCCGCGCGCTGTCAGGGTGGTAGCGCCCGGCGCGCTGGTACTGGGCCGAGGTCTGGGCGACCGGCCAGAGCGCCAACGGCACCGGTGCGGAAGGTGACAGGAGGGATGGGTGGGGGGTGGTTTGGGGGTTGATGGCCATGGGCGTTCGCCCCGGGCCGGAAAGTTCACGCCGATATGAACCGGCAGCGAGCCCCGCTTTGGCGACAAATCCCCCTCCTGTTCCCTTGAGGTCCTCGGCGAGACCGAGGTAGGTCCTCGAAGGCCAACCGAGCAAGGAGGACCCCGATGCCCACCACGACCACCACGACCACCACCACGACGACGGCCGAGGCGGTGCTCGCCGCGCTCGGCTCTGGGCCGGCCTCGGCGGCCGAGGTCGCACAGGCCGCCGGCATCGGCCGCTCCACCGCCACCAAGGCCCTCGCCGCCCTCACCGCCGGTGGGCAGGTGGAACGCAGCCCCGGCGGCCGTGACGGCGCCCGGCGCCTGCCCGACCGCTGGTCCCTGCCCGCGACCGCCGAAGACCCTGACCCCTCTGCCGGAGATGGGGGCGAGTCGAAGGGCACGACCCCAACCCCGCTCCGCTTGGGCAAGGGCGAGCTGACCGGAATGGTGGCCGCCTTCTTGCGTAACAACCCCGGGGAGCACTCTCCGTCGGCGGTCGCCAAGGCGCTCGGTGGGCGCAGCGCCGGGGCGGTCGGCAACGCACTCGGGCGCCTCGTCGCCTCGGGCGACGCCACCCAGACGAGCGACCGCCCGCGGCGCTACCGGGCAGCCGCCGGCTGACCCAGCGTCCCCGAAAAAAAAATCCGAGCGGGCGCCTGATGGAGCCCTCGGCCGAGGGTTGAAGGGTCCATCAGGGCGTTGAACTGGGAGAACGCGGCGGTCCATCAGGTTTCCATCACCCCTGATGGAGCGGGCGGCCGGTCTCCATCACCCCTGATGGAGCGCCTGTCTGATGGAGCTCTGCTGGAAACCTGATGGAGCGCCCGTGGCGCGATGGCGGCCCCTTCGAGCAAAGGAGCCGCCGATGCCACCACTCCGCCGTCCGTCCGAGCCGTCCCCGTTCGCCGCCTTGGAGCGGGC
>JAJYVS010000013.1 GCA_021791895.1 Actinomycetes bacterium
ACTTGCCCGTCTCCCGGACGATCCTGACGGCACCGTCTCGGAAGTCCGGGTCATATCTCCGGCGCTTCTCCTTCTCTGGCATCGCGTCTCCTTATCGCGATGCCTCCACGGAAAGGGGGGATGCCCACGGACCGAAGACACTCGTATTCGCCGACGTAGCCCATCTCTACGCTCGCGCCGGTCAAGGTTCGTGAGATGATCCACGTCCTGGAGCAGGACGGCTGGCGGCCAGGGGTGCAGCGCGGTAGCAACCGACAGTTCCCCCACCCGACGAAGCCGGGCCGAGTGACAGTGGCAGGCAAGCCGAGCCAGGAGCTGGCGCCCGGTACGCTTGGAAGCATTCTCCGTTTGTCCGGTCTGGCGAAGGGGGCCCGGTGAGTACCTGGACCGTGGTGTATGAGCAGACCGCGACGGGATGGAGCGCCTTCGCCCCCACCCTTCCCGGCGTCGTCGCAGCTGGCGCGACACGTGCTGAGGTCGAGCAACTCATCGTGGAAGCGATGGCTCTGCACCTCCAGGAGTTGACCGAAGACGGCCTGCCCATCCCCGATCCTGGACGAGTGGACGTCGGGCAGGTCGAACTGCGCCAGCCGGCATAGTGGCCCTGGGCAGACCTCGCGCGTCATTGCGGGGAGCCGGTTCTAAGAGCGACGTACAGTCGCGAATTCGGCGGAAGGGGTGGGAAGGCTTTCGAACCCTCCGCCGGAGTTCGAACGGCTCCCCAAGCTGGACGGGAAGGCCCACAGAGGAGGCCGGGGGCAGCTCAGATCAGACAGTCGTGAGGGCTCGGACTGATGCCTGCACCCTGCCTCCCGGGCCGGGCACAACCACGACGGTCCAGGCGTCGGAACTGGGCACGGCAATGCGAACCGGGGATTGCTTGTAGTGGCCGCCCGTGTACCGGAACGAGCCTCCGGTCTCGAAGCTCCTGAGGTTGGAGGGATCGACAAGAAACACGTCGGACTCCACCCCGGACAGCGTTACTTCAATGATCGAGCCTGCCGACTGTTGGCCAAGGGCGAACTTGAGGTAGTTCATCACTTCTCGCTTCCTTGAAAGGAACTACACCATTGTAGCCTAGCGAACACACGTTCGTCCAGAGATGCGAGCGCCGACCTGAAAGCCTTCGGATCTCTCCCCTTCCAAGAGAGCATCTGGCACTACTGCAACAGATGTAGGGCTCGCAATCGTTCGCCAACTAGGGCATCGGAAATCTTTGTTCGATCTCGAGACATGTAATGCACGGCAGCATCCACTAGTTGGGCACGTGCCCGCTGAGCCACGAAAGCTTCAAAAAGGAGCATCGTGGCGTTCGTCCACGTCCTGACCGCAGCCACAAGCTGCTGGCTCCGCTGCTGATCGCCTAACGATCCCATGTAGAACATGCTCGGATCGCCGTAGTTGCTTCGAGTCCGGGAACGCCAGGCAAAGTCGAACACGGTCGTGGCCTCAAGCTGTTGGTCTTGCCGGGCCCGCTCACCATTCTTGGCCCTGCGGAGGCCGGACCTATCCTTCTCTTGGGTGACCAACTCATCCACTCTGCGTCGCCTGGTGGTGGAAAGCAGCTTGCCAATACCGTCGAGAGGTCGCACGTTGCTCGACAGGTTGGAGGAATCGGCAGGTGGTTCCGGACAGCCAGCCCAACTGAGCGGATTCAGCGAGGTGCAGCATATTGACCACGGCATCGGGTACAGCGACGAAATGGCCACTTGGGCGGAAAGCGCCCGGAGCATCGGTCGGTGACGTTGCGGCGCCGAATGGTCCCGGGATAGAAGCCAAGCCAGTGCCAATCGGCCAGTGGCGTAGTAGGCGTAGACACCGTTCCATTGATTGGCCGGTTGGAGCCGAACATCATCGTCATCAACCAGATATAGGCCCAGCTCGCTGTTCCAGCCATTCAATAGGAGCCCGCGAAGCACGGCGTCATCGCCATGAAATTGGGTGGACGACAGGCGGCGATACGAACGCCGCCCTCGTAGATCCTCGGCGATGCCCTCATTCGGTGATTCGCCAAAGGCATCCGTTATCGCTCGGGCAAGACAATCCCAGTAGCCAAAATAAGTCTGATAGGTCTTGGCCTCGTCCGAATCCGCATCCAGGAAAGCAAAGACGTCGAGATCGGAGAGCCTGATGATGGGCAAGGGTGCTCTTTAGGACGGGGGTTTAGAGAGTACACCCGCCCATGATGGCTGCTGCCGACGCATGACCGAGGATGGCTATCCCGACGGTGACGGTCATACCTACCGCCGTCGCCCTTGCGGACGACCGTTCTTCTTCTGCCAATCCAGTGGAGGTGACAGCGGCGATGCTTATTGGGATATGGCAGATTGCTCTTGATCTGCCCGTCGAGGTCACTGAATGTCATGTATTTTGTCTGGCTGAACAGCTTTATACAACTGTGACGCAATGGGCCGCCGATTCGGATAGTCACGTTGTCTCTACACGATTCTCGATCCGGATAGTGCCAGAGTCGGAATCTGTTTGATATGGCCCGCTAGAGAAAGGGGACGGCCAAGTCGGCAATGGTGTCGATTGCTTCGGGTGTCAGGTTAAGGTTCGCCGCTTGAGAGACATCGCTAATCGCCTGCTTCAGGAACCATTTGGCGATCTCCGCTGTGAGGTACTTGCGGATAGCGCTATAGAACCGGCTACTGGGGAACTCATGGGCATGGTTGTTGACAGCTGCCTGGAAGTTGCCGCCGAACATCGCAGCTTCAGTCGCAACCGTGCGCAACCAAATCTGGAGGCGGCCCCGCCAGTTGGGGTTTTGCGGCTGCTGATTGGCCATCAGGAGCGCCAGGTCAGTGGCACAAAGTCCGGCATCGCCAAAACCTGTCGGCAGGTTTCAAGTGCCAGATCCAAGACGGGTTCCAGATCTCGAGGGAGGCCGTGCTGGGCACTCTTCCTGCCGAAGGCAGCTTGCACGTAACCGGCCACGATCATGCGCCAGGTTTGCTGTGCACTGGCACGTTCACCCCGTGGGAAAGCCTGGAGCACTTCGTGAGCCAGCTGTTGGGGCGTCTTGCCGAAGGGTTTGTTCATGATCAGTCCTCCGAAGTGGAGAGCGTTTTCTTGTAGGCATAGACAGACTTGGTCTTCGCATCACCACCGCCCGGACCACCGTCAAAGCCTGACCGGTGCAAGGCGTCTTCCGCATTTCGAGCGACCTGGTTCGTGTCGGCTTTGCGGTAGATCCACCGCCCGTGTTTCCGGCTTACCTTATGGCGCTTGAACAGACAGTCCTCGGGATCGGAAGCGATACCGGCGTACCAGCTGGAATATCGATCACCGCCGACGTGGGCCGTGATGTCATCGACGATCTTTTGAGCCGTTGCCATGACGACTCCTCCCGTTCTGCTGTCAGCTTCAGTGCACCGGAGAGGGCGAGGTGGTCGACACTGAGCATGTCTCGGGGGTGTAACAAGCCAAGCGTGGGGAGGGCGCTCCTGGCGCTACCTGTCACACCGGCTCATACTATACGAACATGTGTTCGTCCCCCCAGTGGTGCGGCATGCGTGACCTCATGGCATGGTTTGTGGTAGATCTGTAGATCTGTGGATCTGTAGATCTTCTAAGGAGACGGATGGCTAAGACCACTGGAACCAGGTCGCTCCTAGACCTCATCAAGAGCGGCGTACTGAGAGCTGGTGACGAACTGGTGATCAATCGCCGTTCGGCGGCGCCGATTCGGGGAACCTTGCAGGCCGATGGTTCCATCATGGTGGGCAAGGTTGTGGGCAACTCCCCATCAACCGCCGCCCGTCAGGCGCTGAACGTCGGCAGTATCGACGGTTGGCTGCGCTGGCGAGTTGTACGTCTCGGGGAGAAGACCCTTGCCGAGGTTAGAGACCAGTGAAGAGGCCGACCTGTGACACCGAACTTGAGCTTGCAGCGTTAGGCGGCGGACCCTTCGGCACCATCCTCGCTGATCCTCCTTGGCGGTTTATGAACCGCACTGGCAAGGTCGCTCCGGAACATCGGCGGCTCAGCCGTTACGACACAATGACCTGGAAAGAAATCGCCTCGCTGCCAGTCGGAGACATTTCAGCCCGTCAGGCGCACTGCTACCTATGGGTTCCTAACGCACTCGTTGACGAAGGTCTGAAGGTACTTGAAGAATGGGGATTCACCTATAAGACCATGCTGATATGGCACAAGGTCCGCAAAGACGGTGGGAGCGATGGCCGAGGCGTCGGCTTCTACTTCCGCAACGTCACCGAACCCGTGCTATTTGGGGTCCGAGGGAAGCTTCGAACATTTGCGCCCGGACGCCGGCAAGTGAATCTTCTTGCCACCCGCAAGCGGGAACATTCCCGCAAGCCAGATGAGCTGTACTCCGTCATTGAGGCATGCTCACCCGGGCCGTATCTCGAACTTTTCGCTCGCTATCCTCAACCGGGCTGGAATGTTTGGGGAAATGAATCGGCTGCCGAGGTAGTTCCTCGTGGCCGACAGTACAAGGCCTATGGTCTAAGCCTCGAAACACCGAGCCGTAATAGCAACGGCCAGCACCGGGCAACCGCCGGCCGCACCTCTCGCCAATCGGTCTCTTAGCTTGACGATGTTTGTGGTCGTCGTAGTTCCGAGCTTCTTGGCATCGGCGCCAAGCTGAGAGGCCAACGCTCGAAGATCGTCAGTCGAGCGAGTGATAATCACCGCTCCATCCAATAGCGCTTCGTCATATAGCGTTCGGTAGGCACCAAGATCACGGTCTAAGTTCCCGTCCTTGGCATTCCATTCAACATCAACCGCCACTCGGCCTTTCAGGTTATCGACTTTGTATCCCACCGAAACACCCTCGTGGAGGGTCTCTATGGGTGTTCGTTCAGAGGCGGCGGAGTATGGCATCAGACGAACAGTTGATGTGATGCGAAGATCATGTCGACCCTCTCTCCAACCCATCTCTCGAAATTCAAGATCGAGACGACTGGCGAGCTGACTCTTGTTTCCTCCTGGCTGAGTTAGGTCGCTGGCAAGCAGCTCGAATCGCGAGAGTACGCTAACGACCTCCGCGAACTCGTCGGGGGCAATGGCCTGGAGAAGGGCGGCCGCATTCCGGGTCTCAAGGAAGTCGTACCTTTGCCGGAGCTGGGAATCGAAGACCCGTTCGTAGCTCCTCGTCAGCTCCATGACGGAAAAGGTTACGAGATGTCGTGCCGGTCGTCATTGCTCTTGATTGATTTGCGTAGCTCATCCTCCAGTGGACCCGGGCGGCCAGGCTGGTCCACCTTCCGCTCCAACCCGCACATGCTGCAGCCTCGGACAGGAAGCGGATGACTCGCCCTTTGCGGGGACTGAGCACTGACCTTGGGTTTTGTGCTGATCTAGTGTCCTGCTCAACAAAGGAGGGGAACACAGTGCAGGTCCGTATCAAGAAACTGGATATCAACATGATGGTGAAGCAGAACGGGATTGAGTTCGAAGTGAGGACGCCGGACGGCGCCAGTCAACTAGGCGACTGTTATCTCACAATGACCGGACTCGTCTGGTGTAAAGGTAGGACCACGAAACCAAAAGGCGTCAAAATCAGCTGGGATGAACTTGCTGTTCTCCTAGCATCAAATGATGCGAAGAAGACGGCGCTGCAAGCGGTCCGTTTGGGCTAACCGAGTGCCTTGCTTTGTCAAGATGCACTGTTGCGTTTCATGGGTGACTCCTACTCGTACTCGTTGTAGAGCGCTTGGACTTCGGCGCTGCTCAGTGCTCGGTTATAGATTCGAAGATCGGCCATAGAGCCCTGAAAATAATTGCCACCATCTGATATTCCTAAGATTGGATTATCCCCATAGTCAAGAAAGCCTAGGTTGGTGTCGCTAACACTATTGTCCAAACTACCATTTATATAGAACTTGTATCCAACTCCGCCCAGTAGTTCAAAAACAACGTTGGTCCAAGTATTAGCCGGTATTTGGGAGTTAGTAACTGGCCAATAGTTGACATTATTGACCACATCTCTAACCATACACCGTACTATCCTGGAAGCATCTGAAACTATTGCGCAATAATCAGCTCCGCCAAGGTGATATAGGAAGCCATCATAGTTTACGCCGCTAGTCCTTGTGGGGTACAGCCAGTATGAAATGGTCATAGCACCATTTGCCCCGCCCGTACTATTAAAGGTAGCGGGCTTATCTAGAATAGTACCGGGCAAGGTAATGTCATTGGATGATCCATTGAAGCTGTAGGCACTATTTGCTGCGCCCTTGCGGTCGGTTGTGAGCGTCGCGCCATTCACTGTGCCGTTATCGGCGTAAGGCGTGGAGTCGTTGGCATTGCCACTGAGCGGCCAGTAGCCGACCAGGCCTTTGCCTAGACTGACACTACCGCTCGTACCCGACCCACCTAACTCGACTTGGGCGTTGTAGCTTTTATAAAGATTGGTGATTTCGCTAGCCGACAGTGCTCGGTCGTAGGCACGCACATCTTCTACATTGCCTGCAAACACGCCTGCTGTACCACTGCCGGCCATGCTGCCTATGTTGGCATAGGTATTGTTCACGGAGCCGATTGAAGAGGACAAGCTGATTGATCCTACGCTTGTGCCGTCTATATAGGCTGTAAGCATCCAGTTGGTAGTATAGGTATAGACGATTACCAAATCGTGCCAACTGCCGTTGTTGAGCGTGGTCGAACCAATACCACCTTCCTGGTAATGGGTGCCGTCGCCTACTAGATAGTATGGGAGACCGGCGCCAAAACCAAAGCGGAAACCTTGTCCGCTGCCAGCGGTGCTAAAAATGCAGCGTTGGCCTCCGGTATCGGTGGTCTGTATCCACGATGCGATAGTAAAACTGTGGGTACCAAAAGAGTCGTACGGGCCATTGCCGGGCAAGTTGATTGTTTGGCCGCTGGTACCAGGAAAACTGTAAGCGCTATTGGCAGCGCCTTCCCGGCCCGTCGTAAGGGTGGCGCCAGTGACCGTGCCATTATCGGCGTAGGGCGTTGAGTCCATTGCGTTGCCCTGCATCTTCCACCAACCGACGAGGCCGTTCTCGCCAGCGTCGGTGCTGACACCGGGGTTGTACTGCTTATAGAGTGCCGTGACCTCTGACGAACTGAGTGCGCGGTTATAGATCCGTACATCCGAAATGGAACCGTTGAAGTATTGGGAGCTATTGGCACCAATGGCGATATTTCCTGAGTTACTAATAGGCGTTGAGTAGGTTTTGGAACCCATCTGAGATCCGTTGACATAGACTTTCCATTGGCTACTACCAAGGCTGTCGTCGTATGTGTAGGTCACCAAAGCCCATTGGTTATAGTTAGGCACATCCGTCGTTAGATCGTTCCCGCCTCCATTGATATAGGTGTGGATTAAGAGTTGGTCACCAGATCGCTGGTCACGGGTGATGCCGTATATGTAAGAGCCTTTGATGACGACACCGGTATCAGCATTGCTACTAGTTACGTTTGCAAGATTTACCCATGCCGATACGGTTATTGCATTTGTTGGATCCAATTGACTTTCACTAGTAACCCCGATGGAGCCACCGCCACTGAAGCTATACGCACCGTTTGTAGCTCCTTCACGATCAGTTGTAGATGTGACAGTTCCACTGATAGTTCCGTTGTCGGCGTAGGGCGTGGAGTCCATGGTGTTCCCGTTAAGCTTCCACCAGCCGACAAGGCCTTTGCTGAGGTTGATGGAGTTGGTTTGAGTGCTGGGGCTGGGGCCATCGCCGCCTCCGATAAAGAAGGCATAGCTGGCTCCGCCACCGGCCAGGACGACAACGGCGATGATCAGCGCCGCCCACGAGCGCTTCCAGCCCGGACGAAGGATGCGCAGCCACGCTTGGCGGCGGGGTGGAGGAGATGCTTCCGTGCGAGCAACCGGTTGTCCCGGGTGTGGAGGCAAGAAGTCCGAACCCGGTCGTGATCCAGACGGACTGTGTAAGTCTCGAACCGACTGCGGCTGTTGAGCCAAGGGCCGAACTGGCGCCTGGTGCTCCGTTCGCTGTTGTTCTCGCCAGCGACGGTGAAGCTCCGCAGCGCTTGTTTGCTCTGTGTTTGTTGGCGAGGTATCTGGTACTTCTGACACCTATTTGCTCATGGTTAAACAAGCATATTGTCCTACATATAGGGCAAAACGACAATGCACAACACTCGCTTTTGGTGGAGGCGAAGGCTTTTCACGCCTGCCAGGCTGCCAAGCGCTCCAACGCCTCGGTAGCGAACTCCGCGTCCCCGTGCCGAATCAAACGGGTCCCGTAGGTTTCGGTGTACTCCACCAACAACTCATGCAGTGCGGCTTCCTCACGCAGCGCTGCTTGCCGGTGATCCTCCGCCTGGGCTTCGTACCCTTCGTGCTCGGCCAAGCGGGCGTGAGCGATGACCTCGGCTCTCAGGCCATAGACGTGCTGCCAGATACGGGAAATCAGTTCCTCTTCGTGGGATAGGTCGGCTTCTGTCAGCCGCGGCGTATCACCGGTTGGCTCCAAACTCTCGCTGGCCCGCTTGATCCGGCTTTGGTAGCGCAACAAGTCCCGATGAACAACCTCGGCAACGGCCGCCAGCATCTCCGGCTCGATCTCCAACCGGAAGTGATCGGCGTTGTAGCCGAGATGAGCGGCGGCTTGCCTTCGTCGGGACATCAGTCCGGTCTTGCGGGTGCCAGGAGCCAGGCCGAAAAGGATGCGGACAGCTTCGCGGTACGCCTCGTCTGTCAGCTGATCAATCAGGCGGGGCAGTAGCTCGTTCAACGCATCCAGGTGGCTGAAGCTGTTGGCAGGATGAATCGCTCGGGCAACGACGCTGCGCAGGTTGGGCAGCAGGTCTCCGGCCGTGGCCTCCGTAGCTGGAAGGCCTTTCCTAACCAGTTTGGCCAGCTCGCCAGTCAGTTGCTCCGTTGAGGCCTCGGCAATCAGCACTGAGGTAGGACCCGCCACGACCTCACTTTTTACCCGCAGTTTCCTCACTGGGCTGTGGGCGCAATGGCTCCTGCCCCCGGGCTGGACGGTCCAGCCGAGGGCAAGGAGGGCAAACATGCCGAATCTGATTCCAGTTCAGTCCAGCCAACCGGTACGGCGGGGCAACCTCGGGGGGCGGGAGATCACCCGCCGGACTAGCCGGGCGTTGACGGCGCTCGAAGAGCGGACGATCGTGCGCATGGCCGTTGTCCAGGCCGAAGGCATGGTCCAGGGGGAGAAGGTCCGGGAAATCGACCACCTCACCCGGGAGGCCATGAGCGGGCAGGCCATGCTCCGCAAGTGGGCCGATACCTTGGCCCACGGCGACCCGCTGCTGCACGATGAGTTGCAGTTCTTCAGCGACATGGCCCGCATGGGCAAGGGCGAGATCATCGCCGACACCATCGACACCTACTGCCGGGAGTCACGGTCGTGATCCCCCTGACCGTCCTGCTCATCGTGGTGGTGTTCGCCTTGACCGGCAGCGTCTTCCTGCTCGGCTTCCGGCTTGGTGGCGGTCGCTGGCGGGCGGAGCTGGCCAGGGTGCGGCTAGAAGCCGCTCAGGCCAATCGCCAGCTGCACGACCTGACGCACCAGGCCTTCGTGGCCATGGCCGAAGAGGCGCAGCGTCACCACCTCTCATCGAGCCGTCAAGAGCGTCAGGACTAGGCGGGCGGAGTGAACCCGGAAGGCTTGATCGGACGACTCTGGCACACGCTGTTGGTGCTGGTCGTGTTTGTGATCGCCGTGCGGCTAGCGGCGGTGGTGATCGCCCCGGCGATGGGGGCGGTAGTGGCGCTGTTCGGGTTGATCAGCGTCTACTCCGTGCTCTTCGGTCGCCACCGCCGCTAAAGCCTTCCTGTTGCCGTGGAATCAACAACAAAACCTTGTCGTGGATAGAAAGTATCCACATAATGATGGGGTAGTGGATAGACACTATCCACACGTAAGCATCTGAAGGAGGTGAACATGAGCAGCAACAACCGAGTCCGCATAAAGGTCGTTCCAAAGTCGGAGCGGGACCTGCGCAAGCTGGCCCGGGCGCTGCTGCTGCTGGCTGAGCAACAGGCGGAGCAAGACCAAGCGCCCAAGCCTGAGGAGTCACCGAAGTGATCGGCTGGATACTCGAACCCTTGGCTGCTTGTTCCGCGCTGTTGCTGGCCGTTCTCTTGCTGCGCTGGCTTGAAATCGAGCGGGCCAACCAGGGTGCCCGGTACTTCGAACTGCACTTTCCCCGATGCCTCGACGGCACGGCCGTGACTACCTACTTGGCGGGACTGTCCGCCATCCGACCTGCGTGGTTTTGGCGCTGGCTGCGCCTCCCTACCGTTCGCCACCAGACCTTCGCCGTTGACGGTGCCGTGCGACACCAGCTGGTGGTGCCACGAGCCTTGACCGGGGCCGTCATGACGCACCTGCGGGCCGCCCTGCCAGACGTTCGCCTTGATCTCTCACAACCCCTCAACCTGCCGCCGCTGACACGGGCGGCGGAGCTGGCGCTGTCAAGCCAGACCCGCCCGCTCAATACCGAAGCGCTGGGCAGCGTCTCGGCGGCAGTCCTCCAAAGTTTGCAGCCGCTTCGTCCGGACGAACAGGTGGTGTTGCAATGGTTGCTAACGCCGGCGACCGTTCCCCGGCCGCTGCGATTGGCACACGGCCGCGGTCAACGTAAGCCGCCGGTCGATCTGTCGAGCTTCGACGGGTACGAACTACTGCCGCACGTTGAAGCCATGCAGGCCCAGCAACGCAAGCACGCCCATCCGCTGTTTTGGGTGGTTGGCCGGATTGGAGTAGCAGCCGCCTCCCGATCACGAGCGGACTATCTGCTCGACCGGGCCATGGGCGCCTACCACTTGCTCAATCAGCCGGGAGCGGTGCTTCGGCGCCGCTGGTCGGTCGATGACCGCTGGGCCCGTCAGCGCCTGATGCGCGGGACGGTGCCGCTGCTCGTCTGGCCGCTGTTGCTCAATGCTGCCGAGCTGGCTGGCGTTCTCGGCTGGCCGATCGAGGCGCTGTACCTGCCGGGAGTGACGCTTGGCGGCTGCCGCCAGTTGCCACCGCCCGCCGATCTGCCGAGCACGGGCTGCATTGTCGCTCAAGGTACCTACCCGGGCAGTGAACGGCCGCTGGCCATTGCTCCGAGCGACCGGCTCTTGCACCTCCACACGTGCGGGCCGACTGGCGCCGGAAAGAGCTCGCTGTTCCTATCGCTCATCACTCAAGACATGCAGGCCGATCGTGGCGTGGTGGTCATCGACCCGAAAGGTGACTTGGTGGCCGACTGCCTCGAACGGGTACCGACTCATCGGGTGCGCGATGTTGTCGTACTCGACCCTGCCGACGATCAACGGCCGGTCGGCTTTGACCTACTCGAAACCGGCACGTCCTCTCCGGAGTTGGTGGCCGAGCAAGTCGTCTACATCTTTCACCAGTTGTTTGCGGCTTTCTGGGGGCCTCGAACCGACGACGTACTCCGGGCAGCCCTGCTCACCCTGATGCGCCGTCCCGGCATGACCTTGGCGGAAGTGCCGCTGCTCTTGACCAACCCGGCGTGGCGCCGCCCGTTCGTGACGGCTGTCCAAGACGACACGGTGGGATTGGCCCCGTTCTGGTCCGCATATGAATCGATGAAACCGGGCGAGCAAGCCCAAGTCATCAGTCCGGTCATGAACAAACTGCGGGCCACGCTCCTGCGGAGCCGGGTCTTGCACTGCATCGCTCAGAGCGACCCGAAGCTGCGCCTCGAAACCGCCCTCAACGAACAGAAGCTGATCTTCGTTCCATTGCGTAAAGGGCTGCTCGGCGACGAAGCCGCTGCCCTCGTCGGTTCGTTGTTCGTGGCCCGTATCTGGCAAGCCATTCAAAGCCGCAGCGGGTTGCCGGAAGCGCAGCGTCGGCCCGTGCACCTCTACATCGATGAGGTCCAGGACTACTTGCGGCTCCCGACCAGCGTCGGCGACATGCTCAGCCAGGCCCGTGGCTACAAGCTCGGCGTGACCGTCGCCCACCAGCACCTCGGCCAGCTGACTCCTGAACTCCGCCAGGACCTCTTGGCGAACTGCCGGAGCAAGGTGCTGTTCCAGACCACCGCCAAGGATGCCGCCGTATTCGAGCGGGAAGTCCGGCCGTACCTGACCGCCGAAGATCTACAGGGACTCGGACGCTTTGAAGTCGTCTGCCAACTGGCCATCGGCCAGCGGGTAGCGCCTCCGGCTACCGGCGTCACGCTGCCGCCGCCGCCCAAGACCTATCACGCCAAGACCGCTCAAGCCTGGTCCCGCCAGTTCTACGGCCGTGACCGAGCCGAGGTCGAAGCCGCTCTGCAGGCCCGTCATCGGATACTGCCCGATCAGTCGGCTATTGGGCATCGGCGCCAAAGGGGCGGGTCATGAGCTGTCCGGTCGCTCGTCCGTTCGGGTGGCGAAGCCTTGCCGCTTGTCGCTGGTGGTTCGACTATTCCAGCCGGATTTCGGCAGTGACACATGACCAAAGTCATGGAGCGAAATCATGAGGCGGCCGTACCTCACACCGGCCCGGCTGACCGAGCTGCGGGACGGACTCGGCCAAGAGCAGTTGGTAGTGCTGGCCCACCTGCAAGTCGTACGGATCGCCACTGCCCGCCAGCTGCAGGCGCTTGCCGGGGTCCTCAATGACGCCAGCGCCACCCGCCGCTTCCGGCGGCTCCTGGCCCAAATGACCGAGCAGCGTCTGATCGCCCGACTTGATCGGGTAATCGGCGGCGCTAGGTCCGGTTCGGGCGGCTTCGTCTACCGGCTGGATATCGCGGGGCAACGACTGGCGGGTGGCAGTGAGAACCGCCGTCCGTGGACACCTCGGCCAAGTTGGCTAAATCACGCCCTGGCCGTCACGCAGCTGTACGTCGACCTACTTGCCGAAACAGCCCGGTCGGCGACGATCAAGCTGGTCAGCTTTCAGGCCGAACCTGCCTGCTGGCGCCAATTCAGCGAGGGCTACGGGCAACTAACCACCCTGAAGCCCGATGCCTACCTCCAGCTGTTGAGCGCCGATTACGAGAGCCACTTCTACGTCGAGATCGACCAAGGCACGGAGTCACCGGCCACGCTCGAGCGCAAGCTGGCCGTCTACTACCACTTCTGGCTAGCCGGCGGGGCGGAACAGACCAACGGCGTCATGCCATTGGTGATCTGGATCGTTCCGGACGGGCGACGGCTGGAGGTGGTGCGACAGGTACTGGGCAGACAGTCGGGAGAGCTGCGAAATCTCCATCGGGTCGTCGTCGCCGACGAGGCGGTTAAGCGTCTGGTGGAGGGGCCGCATTGACGGTGTGGAATAGACAACGAAGTGTGGACATTATGTATCCACAATGGGATAATGGTGAGTAGGAGAAATCACCATGAAGGCAACAACACGAGAACAACTTGGTCAGCTCATCCGTGAAGCCCGGCTCGCTAAAGGACTGACTGTCCGTGAGGCAGCCGCCAAGCTCGACATGGACTGGAGCTACTACCGCAAGATCGAAGCTGGTCAGTATGCGCTCGGCAAGTACGCCCGGCCGATCGCCAAACTGCTCGGGTTGAACGGTGACGAACTGGAGGCCCGGGCCGTCAAGAACCTGCCGAACTTCGCTCCGTATCTCAGGGCCAAGTACCAGCTCGATGATGAGGCCATTGCCGAGCTGGAAGCACACTTCACAGAAGTCAGCAAGGGGCGCAAGCCGAGGGGGCGGTCATGAGCCTGCTCTACGAACTACGACGATTGGCGCCAGCCCGGCCGTTGACGGCCATCGAGGCCTACAGCGTGGCCGAACGCCAAGCGACGTTGCTGTTGCAACTGTCGAACGTCACCGAGGCGCCGGTGCCAAGCCAGGTCGTCAGCGGCTTGCCGTTCATCAAGGTGGCCGTTCGGATGCCGATGGCATCCTCCGGGGCCTCAAAGTGGATCAAGCCTCGTTGGGTTGTGTTGCTCAATGGGTTGGAACCGCCGGCCCGGCAGCGCTTCTCGCTGGCTCATGAGCTGAAGCACGTCATCGATCACAAGACCAGCAACGGCTTGTGGCGGCCATGGGCTGAGAACCCGATCGCCCGGCGCCGCATTGAACAGCTCTGCGACTACTTCGCCGGTTGCCTGTTGATGCCTCGTCCGTGGGTCAAAGCCGCTTACTGCGGCGGGACTCAAGATGTTGTCGAGCTGGCCAAGCGCTTCCAGGTGTCACCACAAGCCATGCAGGTGCGCCTGTTGCAGCTTGGGCTCATCGAGCCCTATGAGCGTTGCGGCAGCAATGACCTCTATTTCCGGTCGGCGTCGTCCTCAATCGAACTGGCGGCCTAGATATGAGCACGAAAGTTTCATCCACGACAGATCCCGGCCAGAAGCGGGCGGTCATCTACATCCGGGTCAGCACCAAACAGCAGGCCGTTCGGGACGGCAACCCCGAGGGTTACTCCCTGCCGACGCAACGGGAGGCCTGTCAACGGAAGGCTGAAGCGCTGGGTGCGGTGGTGGTCGGCGAATACGTCGACAAGGACACGGCCACCAGCGCCGAGAAGCGGCCGGACTTTCAGCGTCTGGTGGAACGGGTGGTCGAGCAGCAGGACGTGGACTACGTAATCGTTTTCAAACTGGATCGCTTCGCCCGGAACCGTCTGGACGATGCGCTGATCTCGATGCGCCTGGAGAGCGCCGGTGCCAGCCTGGTTTCCTGCGTCGAGCACATCGACGGCTCGGCCTCTGGGCAGCTCATGCAGGGCATGTTGGCCGTTATGAACGAGTTCTACTCCCGCAACCTCGGCGACGAAATCAAGCGCAAGACACTGCAGAAGATCATGAATGGCGGCACTCCGGGCTATGCGCCGCTGGGCTACAAGAACGTTGGTGAGAGTGGGCGCCGCTACGTGGAAATCGACCTGGAAAGAGGCGACCTTATCCAGTGGTGCTTCAAGGCCTACGCCACCGGTGAGTGGAGCGTTGAGCAGCTGCTAGCGGAAGCGACTGAACGAGGCATGCGCAGCCGTGGCGGCCCGAACACCCCAAGCAAGCCACTGTCGATCAGCGCCATGCACCGCATCCTGGCGTCGCCTTACTACAAGGGGGTGGTCACGTACAACGGCGTCCAGTACCCCGGCAAGCACGAACCGCTTATCGACCCGGACACCTGGCAGCGAGTCCAAGACATCCTCTCGTCCAAGAAGCAGGGCCAAAAGCAGCGGGAGCACCACCATTATCTGAAGGGCACGATCTGGTGCGGCTACTGCGGCAGCCGCCTGTGCGTCACGTACTCACGGGGGAAGCTCGGCGTCACCTACCCGTACTACTTCTGCGTCGGTCGCCAGCAACGGCGAACGACTTGCATGCTCAAGTACCGGCCCATCAGCGATGTCGAGCAGGAAATCGAGGATCACTACCGGCTGGTGCAGCTGCGGGCGGAGGGTTTGACCGCTACGGGCGAGGCCGTCATGGCCGAAGCCGCCGAGAAGCTGACACTTCTGGAGAGCGAGCGCCGACGCCAGGCGAAGCGCATCGGGCAGCTCGAAGCCGAGCGCACCAAGCTGCTGCATGCCCACTACGCCGGAGCTGTCCCGCTCGACCTGCTCAAGCAGGAGCAGGAGCGGATTGGCCGGGAGCTGGAGTCACTCAAGGCAGCTGCTAGCGGCACCGAAGTCACTCTGGAGCGCATTCGCAGCACCGTGGAGAAGGCCATGGCCTGGGCTGGCGATTGTCACCGGGCCTATCTCGAATCGTCGCCTCAGGGGCGGCGACTGATGAATCAGGCGTTCTTCAAGCGGGTCTGGGTGACGGAAGAGGGGGTCGTCGGCTGGGAGTACAACGCCCCGTTTGATCAACTGATGGCCAGGCACGGCAAGCCCAGCCAGCTGCCCGCTTTCCTGGCCGAGCAGCCGGGCAAGGTCACCCAGCCCGCCCACTACCTCCGTAGTTCTCGCTGGTCAGATGGTGTTCTATCTCTTGTGGGTTCGAAAGAGAACCCTTTGGCGGAGGGAGTGGGATTCGAACCCACGGGGACCGAGGCCCCACGGCTTTTCAAGAGCCGCGCATTCGTCCGCTCTGCCATCCCTCCAGGTCGAGAATCAGCAGGGCCGAGTTCACTCGCGCGTGTCGATCTGTGACCGCAAGGATCGGACCCACTCGTCGGCCTGCTGCCAGGCGAGCGCGGCCTCGCGTCGACGTCCTGGCCCATGCGCGCCGGCGGCCGGATAGGAACCGAGGAACTTGACCCTGAACACGCTGGCATGCAGATCCCGAAGACAGTCGGCAATGATCTCGTCGCCGACATGCCCCTCGAGATCGATGACGAAGCAGTAGTCCCCGAGGCCCTTCTTGGTCGGACGGGACTCCAGCTTGGTCAAGTTGATGTCCCGGGCGGCGAACTGACCCAGGATCGAGTGGAGGCTCCCGGGGTGGTCCGCACCCTGGAAGCACACGATGCTGGTCCGGTCGTGTCCAGTAGCGCGGGGCACTCCGGCTGCGCCGACGGCCACGAAGCGAGTCTGGTTCTCCGGGTGATCCTCGATCTCCTCGGCGAGCACGACGAGTCCGTAGACCTCGGCCACCGACGGCGGGGCGATCACCGCCGTGCCCGCGTCTGGATGCTCGGCGAGCTCCTTAGCCGCGTCGGCGGTGGACGCTGCCGCCACGGTGTGAGCGCCCGACACCTCGGAGCCGAGGAACTTCCGGCACTGGGCGAGCGCGTGCGGGAAGGAGGCGACCGCCGTGACGTTGGCGAGCTTCGTACCCGGATTGGCCAACAGCGCAAGGTGGATGTCCAGCACGACCTCTCGCTGGATCAAGAGATCGAAGTCGAAAACCAGGCTGTCGAGGGTGACGGGTACCGAACCTTCGATGCCATTCTCCAATGGAACGAACCCGAGGTCGACCTGACCGCTCCGGGTCGCCTCCAGGACATCGACAATGGTGGGGAAGGGCTCACGGCGCACGGCCGCATAGTCGGGCTGGGTCAGCAGGGCCTGCTCGGTGAAGGTCCCGGACGGGCCGAAATACCCGATAGAGGTCGCAGAGCGGGTCACTCCCGGGCAGGATAGTGAACACCATGGACCGGTTCGCCCTTGAGAGTCTGCTGGCCGACGTTTCATCCGGAGCCTGCCCGGTCGAAGATGCCGTGCGCCGACTCCGCCGGCTCCCGTTCGCCGACCTCGGCTTTGCGCGGGTCGACCATCACCGCCAGCTCCGCCAAGGCCTCCCTGAGGCCGTCTACGGTCCGGGCAAGAGCGCACCCCAATGCGCCGCTATCGTCCGCGAGCTCCTCGAGGGCTCGGTGGGACCCGTGCTCCTGACTCGGGCCAACCCCGCCCAGGTGGACGCGTCGGTGCTGGAGGCGACCTGGGCCGGCTTCGACGAGCACCAGGTCACCGCGACCGGCGATCTGGCCACGGTGACCTGGCGGCATGCGCCGGCGCGAACCGGACGGATCCTCGTCGTGACCGCTGGAACGGCCGATTTGCCGGTGGCCGAGGAGTGCCGGGCCGTCCTCGACGCGCTGGGGTTTACCCCCTCCCTCCTGAGCGACTGCGGGGTGGCCGGCGTGCACCGGCTCCTCACCTCCTTCGACGAGGTCGCCGACGCTGATGCGATCGTCGTGGTCGCCGGAATGGAGGGGGCGCTCGCCAGCCTGATCGGTGGCGTGACCGCCGCTCCGGTCGTCGCCGTGCCGACCAGCGTCGGCTACGGAGCCGCCTTCGAGGGACTCACCGCCCTGCTGGCCATGCTGGCCTCCTGTGCGTCGGGCATCACCGTGGTCGGCATCGACAACGGCTTCGGGGCGGCCTGCGCGGTGGCACGGATGCTGCCATGACGGGGCCGGGACCCGCGCAGAACATCGCCTGGTTCCACTGCTTCTCGGGGATCGCCGGGGACATGGCCCTCGGGAGCCTCCTCGACGCCGGCGCCGACGTTGAGGAGATTCGCCAGCTGCTCCGGCGGGTCCCGTTCTCCGGTTGGGACCTCCGGACCGAGCAGGTTCTGCGCGGTGGCATCGCATGCACCCGGGCCGTCGTGTCCGCACCTGATGACGTGGTGGTCCGGACGCACGCGAACATCATCGACATGATCAAGGGAGCCCAGCTCCCGGCGCGTGTCGAGACCCGTGCACTTGCCGTCTTCGCCGTGCTGGCCGAGGTTGAAGGGCGGCTCCACCGGCGTCCGGCCGGGCAGGTGCACTTCCATGAGGTCGGTGGGCACGACGCCATCGTCGACGTCGTGGGCACCGCGTCGGCGCTCGAGGTTCTGGGCATCGACGAGGTCCGGGCGTCCGCCGTCGCCACCGGCACCGGCGTCGTGCGCACGGCGCACGGCCTCCTGCCCAACCCGGCGCCGGCCGTGGTCCGTCTGCTCGAAGGCGTGCCGACCTACGGCCGGGACGTGGCCGTCGAGCTCACCACCCCCACCGGTGCGGCCATCGTGGCCGCGCTGGCTTCGTCGTTCGGACCGATGCCGGCCATGGAGGTGGGTGGGACCGGCTTCGGCGCCGGCAGCCGCGACGTCGACGACCTCCCCAACTGCACCCAGGTCGTCCTCGGGACCACCGGTGCCTTGCCCGGCGCCGGCACCACCGGGCAGCCGATCGTGATCCTGGAGGCCAATCTCGACGACGCGACCGGCGAACAGCTCGCCCATGCCCTGCGGTCGCTGCTCGACGGCGGCGCCCACGACGCCTGGATCACCCCGGTGATGATGAAGAAGGGCCGCCCCGGGCACACCATCCACGTCCTCGCCGACCCTTCCCTCCTCGAGTCGCTCCGGGACGTGGTCCGCCTGACCACCGGGACCTTCGGCGTACGGGCCCTCTACGGCGAACGGTGGCCGGCGGCGAGGACCATCGAGCCGGTCCAGGTGGCCGGCTACCCCGTCAACGTCAAGGCCGGAGGGGGTCGGGTCAAGGCCGAGTTCGACGACGTCGCCTGGGTCGCCGCCCAGACCGGGTTGGCCGTCTCGGAGGTGGCGTCGCGGGCCGAACAGGCCTGGCGGGAGCGCACGCCACCCGAGGACCCGGGGTGGACGAGCACCGATGGACCTTCGCCCGAGGACACCCCGGCCTAGGCGCCCGCCGCCCGCAGCCTGTTGGCGAGAAAGGCCTCGGAGGCCTGGAACGCCTCGGGGGGGACCGAGCCGTGCCGACCGGGGTGCACGTGCATCCGCTTGTCCGCGGAGCCGAGGGCGTCGAACAGCTCGAGACAGGCCTCACGACCGAACAGTTCGTCGTCCCACTGAACGACGAACAGCGTCGGGCATCGGACCCGCGGCGCGTCCTCGACGATGCGGGCCCTGGTCGGGCCGGTGAGCCCCATCAGCCCGAGGACGGCGGCCGAGATGCGGGGCTCGGCGGCGACGAACGGGAGACCGAGGATCGTCCCCATCGACAGCCCCCACCACCCCACCCGTGCCTCGTCGAACTCGCCCGTGGCGATCAGCGCGTCGAGCACCCCGGTCAGGTCGCCCACCATCTCGTCGGTCATCGTCGGACACGACGACCACGCCTGGCAGAACTCGAGGAACACGAGCTGGGCGTTCCGCCCCCGGTCGGACCGGCGGTCGCCGTGAACCGGGCCGTCGACGGCCACGGCCGCCATGTCCAAGCGGACCAGCGCCCGGGCCAGATCGGTCACGTAGCCGACGCCCTTGTGCCCAGAGGCGCCGTGACCGAGCAGAACCAGCGGTACCGGCCCCGGCGGATCGACCGAGGTCCACAGCACCGCAGGCACGACCCGCCCGGCGCGATCCTGGTCGAGGCGGCGAACCCGTACTCCCCGAGATGAGCGGTCGTCGACCCAGCGCACCCGACGAGCGTACCGACCATCGGGCCTGGTCAGGGGGCCACCATCGGCTGCCCAACCACTACGCTTGACGGCATGGTGCACCCAGACGGCGATCCCGGCGCGTCCCGGAGCGAGCAGGGACGGTGGTCGCCGCCGGACTCGCCCGACGACGTCGAACGGGCGCTGCGCTCCCAGGGGTACCTCCCCGGAGACGGCCTGTCCACGGCGATCTTCCTGGCCATCAAGCTCCGGCGCCCGCTGTTCCTCGAGGGCGAGCCGGGGGTGGGCAAGACCGAGGTGGGCAACGCGCTCGCCCGCTGGTTCGGGTCCGAATTGGTCCGTCTGCAGTGCTACGAGGGGATTGACGCCCACCAGGCCATCTACGAGTGGGACTACCAACGCCAGCTCCTGTACCTGCGGGCCCACGACCGCGGCCCGGGCAGCCCGATCGTGGGCGAGGACGAGCTGTTCTCGGAGCGCTTCTTGATCCGGCGCCCTCTCCTGCAGGCGATCGCCGGGACCGAGGCCCACGGGTCGGCTCCGCCGGTGCTCCTCATCGACGAGATCGATCGGGCCGACGACGAGTTCGAGGCGTTCCTCTTGGAGATCCTGGCCGACTTCACCGTCACCGTCCCCGAGGTGGGGACGTTCCGGGCCGAGGTCCCACCGGTCGTGGTCCTCACCTCGAACCGGACCCGGGACGTCCACGACGCGCTCAAGCGGCGCGCCCTCTACCACTGGGTGGAGCACCCCGACTTCGAGCGGGAGGTGGCGATCGTGCTCGCCCGGGTGCCCGAGGCGAGCGAGCAGCTCACCCGCCAGGTGACCCGGGCCGTCCAGGCGCTGCGCTCGATGGGCCTCTACAAGGCCCCCGGTGTGGCCGAGACGATCGACTGGGCGCGGGCGCTCCACACCCTCGGGCGCGACGTCCTCGACGAGACGAGCGTGGCCCGGACCCTCGGTGCCGTGCTCAAGTACCGGGAGGACGCCGAACGGGCCCGCACCGAGCTGGGCCCGCTGCTTGAGGCGGCGACCGGCCATGGTTGAGGCGCCGCCGCTCGAGACCGGCCCCACGACCACGGTGGTCACCTTCTGCCGGGCGCTCCGACACGAGGGCCTGCGGGTCCCGGTGTCCGACGTGTTCAGCTTCGTGCGCGCCCTCGGGGTGATCGGGGTCCGCCGGAGCGAGGACGTCTACTGGGCCGGTCGGGCCACCCTCGTGCGCAGCCCCGAGGACATCGAGCCCTATGACCGGGTCTTCACGGCGTTCTGGTCGGGGAAACCGGCCGACCCGCTGCCCGAGCGAGTCGACCTGTCGTTGGTCACCCGGGTCCAGCTCGCCGTCGAGGACGACGGGGCCGAGGACGATGGCGAGGGCGACGGCGCCCTGCGCTACAGCAGCCTAGAGGTGCTGCGGGAGAAGGACTTCGCCGAGTGCAGTCCCGAGGAGCTGGCCGAGGCGGTCGACGCCATGCGCAGGCTGGCCGTCACCGAGGTGATCCGGCCGTCGCACCGCTGGCGGGGGGACCGCCGGGACGGGCGCCCGGACCTCCGCTCCACCGTCAGGCGCTCGATGCGTCAGGGTGGCGAGATGGTGCGCATCGAACAGGCCCGCCGGGTGCCCCGGGTGCGGCGGCTGGTGCTCCTGTGCGACGTGAGCGGCTCCATGGAGCCCTACGCCCGCGCCCTGTTGCGCTTCGCCCACATCCTGGTGGCCGGCCGCACCAACGTCGAGGCGTTCGCCCTCGGCACCCGCCTGACCAGGCTGACCCGACAGCTCTCCTCGCGCGACCCCGACGCCGCGATGGCCGCGGCCTCCGGGGTGGTGCCCGACTGGTCGGGCGGCACCCGGCTGGGCGACGGCCTGCGCGAGTTCAACGACCGCTTCGGGGTCGTCGGCATGGCCCGCGGGGCCCAGGTGGTCGTCCTCTCGGACGGATGGGACCGGGGGGACCCCGACGAGCTCGGCGCCCAGATGGCCCGGCTGCACCGGATCGCCCACCTGAGCCTGTGGGTCAACCCCCTGAAGGCCGATCCCGACTACCAGCCCCTGGCCCAGGGCATGGCGGCGGCGCTGCCGCATGTGGACCGGTTCCTCCCGGGCCACAACGTGGCCTCGCTCGAGGCGCTCCTAAAGGTGTTGGCGGCATGAGGAGGTGGAGGTGAAGGACATCCTGGACGACATCGAACGGTGGCGATCGAACGGCCGCCGGGTCGCCCTGGCCAGAGTGGTGGACGTCGTGGGGTCCGGACCCCGCGGGCCCGGCGCGGCCATGGCCGTGTCCGAGGACGGCGAGGTGGCCGGTTCGGTCTCGGGGGGGTGCGTCGAGGGTGCCGTCGTCACCGAGGCCCTCGAGGTCCTCGAGCGTGGCACGCCCCGGCTGTGCAGCTTCGGGTACTCCGACGACGAGGCCTTCGCCGTCGGGTTGACCTGTGGCGGCACGATCTCGTTGTTCGTCGAGCCCCTGGACTGGTAGGGCGTGGCCGGCGAGCCCTCGCTCTACGAGATCCTGCGGGACTGCCTGGCCCGGAACGTGCCGGTCGTGCTGGCCACCGTGGTGGCCAGCACCGAGGCCGGGCGCCTCGGGGCGAAGCTTCTCGCCCACGGCACCGAGGTGCTCGGGACCCTGGGCGACCCCGGCCTCGACGCCGTCGTCGGGCGTGACGCGCTCGGCGCGCTGGTCTCGGGGCAGAGCTCGACCCGCCACTACGGCCTGGGCGGCGAGGCACGCGAGGACGACGTCACCGTCTTCGTCGAGGCGTTCAGCCCGCCCCCGAAGATGATCATCCTCGGCGCGGTCGACTTCAGCGCCGCCCTGGCTGAGGTGGCCAGGGTCCTCGGCTACCGCGTGACCGTCTGCGATGCCCGGGCGGTGTTCGCCACGAAGCGGCGGCTCCCCGCCGCCGACGAGGTCGTGGTCGAATGGCCCGACCGCTACCTGGCCAAGGTCGGTGCCGAGCTCGGGCCGCGCGACGCCGTCTGCGTGCTCACCCACGACACCAAGTTCGACGTCCCGGCCATCGTCGCCGCCCTCGCCACCGAGGTCGGCTACATCGGTGCGATGGGGTCGCGGAGGACCACCGAGCAGCGCAACGCCCGGCTGCGCGAGGCCGGGGTCGCCGCGGCGGGCCTCGCCCGGGTCCGCGCCCCGATCGGGCTCGATCTCGGCGCCCGGACCCCCGAGGAGACGGCGGTGTCCATCTGCGCCGAGATCATCGCCAGCCAGACCGACACCGAGACCGTCCTCCCCCTCGCCCACTCGACCGGCGCGATCCACCGGGACGGCGCGGTGTCGTGAGCACCGGGGCGGTGGTGCTCGCCGCGGGGGGGGCCACCCGCTTCGGCGGCGAGGGGCACAAGCTGCTCGCCCCGTTCCGGGGTCGGCCCCTCGTGACCTGGGCGCTCGAGCACGCCCGGGACGCGGCACTCGGGCCGACCGCCGTCGTGACCGGGGCGGTGGACCTCACCTCGGTGGTGCCCCCGGGGATCGAGGTGGTGGAGAACCCGACGTGGCGAGACGGGCAAGCTGGCTCACTGCAGGCCGCGCTCAGCTGGGCCAAGGCCCGCGGCCTCGACGCGGTCGTGATCGGGCTGGGCGACCAGCCCTTGGTGCCGCCGGAGGCGTGGCGGGCCGTCGCCGCCTCCGCCAGCCCGATCGCCGTCGCCGCCTTCGACGGTCGGCGGTGCCCGCCGACCCGCCTGGCCGCCTCGGTCTGGCCCGTGCTTCCGGTCGACGGCGACGAGGGGGCGCGGGCGGTGATGACCCGGCATCCCGAGCTGGTCGAGGCGGTAGCGTGTCCAGGTCACCCCGTCGACATCGACACGCTGGAGGACCTGGCCCGGTGGAGCTGAACCACGATTTCAACGTCTCGGTGCCGATCGACACGGCCTGGGCGGTCCTCACTGACCTCGAACGGATCGCCCCGTGCATGCCCGGTGCCCAGCTCCAAGAGGTCGAGGGTGACGAGTATCGGGGCGTGGTGAAGGTCAAGGTCGGCCCGATCACCGCCCAGTACCGGGGAGCGGCCCGCATCGTGGAGCTCGACACCGAGGCCCACCGGGCGGTCCTGCGCGCCGAAGGCCGGGAGACCCGTGGCCAGGGCACCGCGGCGGCGACCGTGACCGCCGACCTGCGCAGCGACGGCCCGGCCGGCACGATCGTGCACATCGCCACCGATCTCGACATCTCGGGCCGGGTCGCCCAGTTCGGGCGGGGGGTCCTCGGCGAGGTCAGCGAGAAGCTTCTCGACCAGTTCGTCGCCGAACTGGAACAGAGCGTGCTCTCGGGCGAAGGGCCGGCCACGCCGGAGCGGTCGGAGGAGGAAGGCACCGAGTCCACCGATGCCCCGGCCGGCCCAGCCCGACGGGTGATCGACGCCCCGGAGCGCCCACCGCTCGACCTCCTGCAGGCGGCCGGCGGGTCGATGCTCCGCCGTGTCGTCCCGATCGTGGTGGTGATCGTGGTCGTCGCCCTGTGGCGTCGGCGCCGACGCCGGCGATGAGCGGGCGCCCGCGGTGATCGCGCTCGACGAGGCCCAGCAGCGGGTCCTTTCGGCCTGCCCGGTCCTCGGGGCCGAACGTCGCCCGCTCGCCGCGGCCCTGGGCTGCATCACCACCGAGCGCATCGTGGCGTCCGAGGACGTGCCGCCGTTCGCGAACTCGGCCATGGACGGCTACGCCCTCCGGTCCGACGACGTCGCCAGTGCCCCCAGCGCGCTCCGGGTCGTCGACTCGGTCATGGCCGGCGACGGGCGGGCGGTCGAGGTCGGGGTGGGCGAGGCCGTGCGGATCATGACCGGGGCCCCGGTGCCCGACGGCGCCGACGCCGTCTGCATGGTGGAGCAGACCCGCACCGAGGACGAGGGGCGCCGGGTCGTCATCGAGGTGGCGGTGGGCCCGGGCACGGCCATCCGGGGGCCGGGCAGCGACATCGCCTGCGGCGCCGAAGTGGTCGCACCGGGCACCGAGCTCACGCCGGCCCACCTCGGGGTGATCGCCCGGCTCGGATTGGAGACGGTCTGCGTCCACCGTCGGCCGACCGTAGGCGTGCTCTCGACCGGCGACGAGCTGCGCGAGGGTCCGGGCGCCCTCGAACGGGGGGCGATCCGCGACGCCAACCGGCCCATGTTGCTCGCGCTCCTCGGGGCCGCGGGCTTCCCGACCGTCGACCTCGGCATCGTCCCCGACGACGAGGCGACCCTGCGACGGGTGCTGACCGATGCTGTGGCGACCTGCGACGCCCTCGTCACGAGCGGCGGGGTCAGCGTGGGCGACCTCGACGTCGTGCGCATGGTGCTCACCGATCTCGGCGGACCCTCGATGCACTGGATGCAGGTGGCGATCCGTCCGGCCAAGCCCCTCGCCTTCGGACTGCTCGACAGGCGGGTGCCGGTGATAGGCCTGCCCGGCAATCCGGTCTCCTCGTTGATCTCCTTCGAGCTGTTCGCCCGGCCGGCCCTGCGGCGCATGCAGGGCCATCGCGACCCCTTCCGCCCCACCCTGCGGGCCCTCGCCGACCACGACCTCCCCCGACGGCCCGACGGCAAGATCCACTTCGTCCGGGGGTGGGCGAGGACCGACGCCGAAGGCCGGCTGCACGTCGCGGCATCCGGGGGGCAGGACTCCCACCAGCTGAAGGCGCTGGCCGACGCCAATGCGCTGGTGGTGCTCGAAGACGGCGACGGCGCCCGCGCCGGTGACGAGGTCCGGGTCCTCGTGCTCGACGGCCACCGCCTCGGGCAACCCGATGGCTGAGAGGCGAGACGGGGGTCCCGGCGACACGGCCGGGACGGACGGGGGCCTCTCGCACGTCGACACGCACGGCCGAGCCCGGATGGTTGACGTCACCCAGAAGGCCAGCACGCATCGCCGCGCCGTGGCCGGTTGCCTCGTGTCCTCGCCCGGCGGGGCCATCTCGAGCCTCGGTCCCTCGCAGCGGGCCGAGATGCTCGCCGCCGCCCGGGTCATCGGGATCCAGGCGGCCAAACAGACCTCCGATCTGATCCCGCTCTGCCACCCGCTCCTCATCGGGGACGTGGCCGTCGACTTCGAGGTCGAAGGCGACGCCGTCGAGGTGGTCGCCCGGGTCGAGTGCTTCGGACAGACCGGCGTCGAGATGGAGGCGTTGACGGCCTGCGCCACCGCTGCGCTCGCCATCTGCGATTTGTGTCAGGAGCACGATCCGGAGATGACGCTCGGTCGGCTGCGGCTCTGGGAGAAGCGGGGCGGGCGCTCGGGAGTCTGGCGCTTCGACGAGGTGGGCGACGCGCCCGCCCGAGCGTGGTGAGCGACCCGGAGCCGGCGGCACGGCTCCGGGCCAAGGTCCTCACCGTCTCCGACGGCGTCGTCGCCGGCACCCGGGAAGACCGCTCAGGCGAGGCGGTGAGCGACCTGCTCGTCGGTCACGGGTTCGACGTCGTGGAGCGGGCGCTGTGCGCCGACGGCGTCGACGAGGTGGCCGGCACGCTGCGACGGCTCGCCGAAGGGTTCAGCGGGCTCGTGGTGACCACCGGGGGAACCGGCTTCGGCCCTCGCGACCTCACCCCCGAGGGCACGCTGGCGGTGATCGACCGCGCTGCTCCCGGCCTGGCCGAGGCCATGCGGGCGGTCAGCCCGCTCGGCCGGTTGTCCCGGGGGACGGCCGGCACACTCGGGAGGTGCCTGGTCCTCAACACGCCGGGCTCGACCGGCGGGGCGACCGAGTCGCTCGGCGCCGTGCTCGAGGTGCTGCCCCACGCGCTCTTTCTGTTGGCGGGGGCGCGCGACCCGCACCCCCATCCCTAGAGCTAGAGGCTCAGCCGCCCGAGACCGGCGGGAGGATCGCCACCTCGTCCTCGGCCGACAGCGGGGTGTCGGATCCGGCGGCCACGCCGTTGACCCAGACCCGGGAGCGCTCGAGGAGCGCGGCCAGCTCGGGCCCGAAGCGTTCGGTCGTCGCCGCCACCACCTCGCCGAGCGAGGCGCCGTCGACGACCGCCCGCCCCGTTCCCGCCGCCTCCCGTGCCGGGCCGAAGAACAGGACCAGCGCCAGCTCAGCCCCCGATCATCGACATGGAGCGCCGGGGCCGCAGGAAGCCCGGGTCGTTGATGCCGTGCCCGGGCAACTTCGCGTTCACCGCCAGGCGGAAAGCGAGCGCGATGGCCGCGTCGTCGGCGCCGGAACGCAACAGGGTCTTGAGCGGCGTCTCCTCGTTGGCGAAGAGGCAATTGCGGATCGCGCCGTCGGCGGTCACCCGCAGCCGGTCACAGGTGCCGCAGAAGGGCTCGGTCACCGTCGGGATCACCCCGATCTCGCCGGCGCCGTCGACGAAGCGGTAGCGGGTGGCCGGGGCATAGGGGTCGGCGTCGCTGCCGGCCAACACCTCGAGCGGCCAATGCGCGGAGATCTCCTCCACGATCCGGGTCGCCGGGACCACGCTCTCGCGCTCCCAGCTGCCGGCCCCGTCGAGCGGCATGTACTCGATGAACCGCACGATGCGCCCGGTCTCCCGCCCGAACCGGGCGAAGTCGACGAGCTCGTCGTCGTTCACGCCCGCCAGGACCACAACGTTCACTTTGAGGGGGGACAGTCCGGCCCGCTCGGCCGCGTCCATCGCCCCGAGCACGGTCGCCAGGTCCCCCGAGCGCCGGATCGACGGGAACCGCTCGGGGCGCAGCGAGTCACAGCTGATGTTGACCCGGCGCAAGCCGGCGGCGGCCAGCCGCGGCGCCTGGCGCTCGAGACCGGTCCCGTTGGTCGTCATGGACAGATCTTCGAAGCCGATGGCCGAGAGCATCTCGACGAAGGAGTCGACGCCGCGACGCACGAGCGGCTCCCCGCCTGTGATCCGGACCCGTCGCACCCCGAGGCCGTAGGCCACCCGGGCCACCCGGGCCAGCTCCTCGTAGCTCAAAATCTGAGCTCGCGGTAGGAACCGGACCCCTTCCTCGGGCATGCAGTAGACGCAGCGGAAGTTGCACCGGTCGGTCACCGAGATCCGCAGGTCTCGGTGGACCCGACCGAACCGGTCGACCAGCGCGCCGCCGAGGTCGTCACCTGGGGAAGGGCGCCTGGTCAACGCGACCCGGACCGAGCTCATCGGGCTGCCCCGCCCGCCGGATCAACCTCGCGCAGCTCGTGGGCGTCGGCCGCCCAGTCGGCACCCCCCTCCCAGACCTCACGCTTCCAGATCGGGGCCGACTCTTTCAGGGTGTCGATGCACCACCGGGCGGCCTCAAAGGCTTCGGCCCGATGGGGCGTCGAAACCGCCACCACCACCGAGACCTCGCCGAGCTCGAGGGTCCCGGCGCGGTGCAACAGGGCCACCCGGCCGATGTCCGGCCAACGCCGCCGGGCCTCGGCCGCGATGGCCGCCAGGCTGGGCACCACCCTGGCCCCGTAGGCCTCGTACTCCAGCCGGAGCACGCCGGAGCGGCCCTCCGAGTGGTCGCGCACCGTGCCGCAGAACACGGCCAGCCCGCCGCACCCCGGCACCGTCGCCCACGAGAGCACCTCGGCCACCGGAAGCGAAGCGGTGGTGAGCTCGATCCACTCGTTCTGCTCGGCCACAGAGCCACCTTAAACGTCCTGGCTGGTCAGAGGCTTCTGAAGCGTCCGCTCCCGATAACCGGATATCCGAGGAAAGGGGAAGTATTTCCCTACATATACTAGGGAAATATGCAATATTGCTTGAATATGAGTGCTGACATCGACGCCAGTTTCTTGACGAGCAACGACGTTCACCAGCCACGAAAGGAATCCACGAATGGAATCCCGCCGCATGATTGCCTCGACTCGCTTCTATCGACGCGCGTGTGGGTCCGCACTGGCCCTTCTGATGGCTAGCGCCACTGTCGTTGTCGCCGACGGAGGCGTCGGCGCGTCAGCCCACCCGGCAGCTTCGAAGGGTCCCGTTGACGTGATCGCCGCCGGCTCGCTTGAGACGATCCTCGCCAAGCTCGCGCCCAGCTTTGCGAAGGAAACAGGTTACTCGCTCGTCCCGACAACGAACGGCGCCTTCGCTGACGCGTCGGAGATCAAGGGTGAGACTGTGAAGGAAGATGTCTTCATCAGCGCCGGCCCTGCCCCGGTGCAGGACCTCGAGGGGGCGAAGAATGGCGATTGGGCGTCCTGGTATGCGCAGATCGGCACCACGCCGCTACTGGTCGGCTACAACCCCAGGAGCAAGTTCGCCCACGACCTCCGTACGATGCCGTGGTACAAGGTTGTGGTGATGAAGGGCTTCCTGCTCGGCCGCACCGATCCGGCGACGGACCCAAAGGGGGTGCTCGCCGTGGCGGCGCTCGATGACGCGGCGGCCAAGTACCACGAACCGGCACTGAAGACGCTCGGGACGGAGAGCTCGAACGTCTACACCGAGGATTCCCTGGTCGGCCGCCTCCAGGCGGGACAACTGGACGCCGGCTTCTTCTACGGTGTCGAGGCCACGGCCGCCACCCCGCCGCTCAAGACGATCACGCTCGCGCCGCTCAAACTGAGCGCCACCTATGACCTCGTGATCCTCAACCGTGCCCCGCACGAAGCCGGGGCGGTGGCCTTCACCTCTTGGCTGCTCGGGCCAAAGGCAAAGGCAATCCTGACCGCCGAAGGTTTCACTCTCGACAAGCCAGCAAAGCTCACCGGCAACAAGTCGGCCGTTCCGAGGGCACTCCACTCGGTCATCTCTTAAGGGGTTCGCATGCCGAGGCCCCTAACTGAGACGGGATTCGCCGCACCAGGGCGCGAATCTTGGCTCGGGAGAATGGGGCGCGGGGGTCTGCGTCAGGGCCCGCTCGTCGTTCTCGGCGGGCTCCTAGCGCTGTACCTCGCGATCCCGCTCCTCGCGTTCCTCGTCCGCCTCGCGACCTCGAGCGATACGGGCTTTTCGGAGTCGGGGCTCTTCGGTGCCTTCTGGACCTCCGCGATCGCCGCCACGATCTCGACAGGGATCATCGCTGTCGTCGGCATCCCGCTCGCCTACGTCCTCGCTCGGTCGCGCGGCCCGATTTCGACCGTCGTCGGCTTCCTCGTCGCCGTCCCACTCGCACTTCCGCCGGTCATGTCGGGAATCCTGCTGATCTACATCGCAGGCCCCTACACGTCGATCGGTAGCGTCATCGACTTCTCGAACACGCTCGCCGGCATCGTGCTCGCGCAGACCTTCGTCGCGTCACCGTTCCTCGTCGTCGTCGCCCGCGCTGCTTTCTCGTCGGTGGACCCAAGTCTCTACGACCGAGCGGCGAGCCTCGGCCACCGGGAACTGTCGCGCTTCGTGCGGGTCGCGCTGCCGAGCGCCTCTGACTCGATTCGGGCCGGGCTGCTCCTTGCGTGGCTGCGGGCCTTTGGTGAGTACGGGGCGACGGTGATCATTGCTTTCCACCCATACTCACTCCCCGTCTTCACCGAACTGCAGTTCGAGTCGACGGGCCTTACGACCACGCAAGCACCCACCGCTCTCGCGATCGGTCTTGCCGCATTCGTCGTCCTCCTCTCTCACCTTCGCTGGAAGACGCTCCACCGGCGCACAGAGGGCCGGCCCGTTCCGAGCGCCCCCTCGCCGGTCGCCAGCAGCCCACTCGGGTTTGACCTCGATCATCGCCTCGGCAGCTTCCACCTGCGGCTCTGCCACGAGGGCGCCACTCAACGCCTCGCGATCCTCGGCCCCTCGGGTTCTGGCAAGTCCGCGACGCTGCGTTGTCTGGCCGGGCTCTACGGCTCGGCGCCGGGCTCCGTCCGTTACGGCGGAGCCGAGCTCTCAAGGACCCGGACTGAACATCGCGGGATCGGCTACGTGCCTCAGGGTTCGACGCTTTTCCCGCGACTCACCGTCTGGCGCCAGCTGCTGTTCGGCACAGAGGCAGACCCTGCACGCGCCGCCTACTGGTTCGAGCGACTTGGACTCACGGGGTTAGAAGACCGGCTGCCGAGCGAACTCTCGGGCGGACAGCGCCAGCGCGTCGCGCTCGCCCAGTCACTCAGTTGTTCACCGAGCTTGCTCCTGCTCGACGAGCCGCTCTCCGCCTTGGACACGCCGGTTCGCACCGAGTTGCGCCGCGAACTCCGCGCCTTGCAGATAGAGACGGGGATTTCGACTGTCCTCGTGACCCACGATCCGGAAGAAGCGGCACTCCTCGCGGATGAGATCCTTGTGATCGTAGACGGCCAGATCGCCCAAGCCGGCACGCGCGAGGAGCTGTTCGCCCGACCAGCCTCCAAAGAGGTCGCCCGCCTACTCGGCATCTCCAATCTCTTTCCTGCACATGTCGAACGCACCGGCACGATCGCTTCAGGTCGGGTCACGATCGATGTGCCAACTCTTGACTTTCCTCCCGGCGCGCCGGTGTGGTGGAGCATCCGCCCCGATCGAGTGGTGCTCGGTCACGGGGCCTATCGTGGCAACCTCCTCGAGCTCGCCGATCTGGGCACGACGAGCGAGGCATTCGTTCAGCTCGGAGAAGAACTTGTTCTCCACTACCGAGGAAGGCTGCCGAACGTGGGCGGGATCACCGCGGTAGTGGTCGATCTCCCACCCGAGGCAATCTCGATATGGCCCAGGGCGACCTGACCGATCGTCGAGGTCACAGCGTTCCTCCACCGCGATCACCTCGCCCCGGCACGTCGTGGCGGCCGGGCTTCGCGGCTCCACCATGGTCCGGCTCCGGTTCCGTGCCTCCCGATGAGCTCTTGGGCTACTCGCGCCCGCCGGTCAGCTCGACGCCCACGCTGGTCGCCTTGATCACCACATCAGCGAGCACCCCCGGTTGCAGGGCGAGCTCGTCGGCCGCCTCCCGGGTGATGAGCGAGACGAAGCGGTGGGGCCCTGCCTGGACGTCGACCTGGGCCACCACCTTGTCCCGGAGCACCTGGGTCACGATGCCGGGGAACCGGTTGCGGGCCGACTGGGCCCGGACCGGGCCAAGCTCGCCCCCTTTGGCCTGCTCGAGGGCGAAGCGGGCCAGGTCCGCCCCATCGACGAACCGCCGACCGCCGGACCCGCGGACCACCTTCACCTGACCGGCGTCGGCCCAGCGGCGCATGGTGTCGGTGCTCACCCCCAAGAGCTCCGCCGCCTGGCCGATCCGGTACTCGGGCATGCCAAAGCCTACGCGGACCCGGGCGCCTTCCCCGGCTGGCGCCGGGCGCCCGGGCGCCAGAACCCCGCCAGGAGTAGGGCCGCGCCGACTGCGCCGGCCCCGGCGGCGATCGCGAGTCCGGTCCAGCCGCGCAACTGGTGCCCGATCCCCGCCACGTGGTCGAGGCTCCAGGAGCCGGGGCCGAGGGCGGCGAGGGCCAGCGCCACCACGCTCAGGGTCATTACGTACTCATAGCCCTCGCCCGGCCGGAAGATGAAGAACCCGTTCCGGGCGTGGTTGGTCACCCAGGCCACCAGCATCACGCCCACCACGCCGGCCGACGCCACCGGAGTCGCCAATCCGAGCACCAAGAGCACACCGGCGCCGATTTCGGTGAGACTCGCGGTCCACGCGTGCAGGCGGCCGGGGCGCATCCCAAGCGACTCGAACCACCCGGCCGTCCCGGCGATCTTGCCCCCGCCCACCACGTGGTTGATCCCGTGGGCCAGGACGATCGTCCCGAGTACGACCCGCAGCACCAACAGCGCGAGATCGGCGCTGTCCCCAGTCATCGCCCCCTCCTCGCGGCCGAGGGGTCGGCCTCGGCAAGCCGACAACGTAGCGGCCCCGGGCCGGCCGGTCCGGGGCCGTGCTCAGGGCGGCCCCTAAACTGGGGTACCGGTCACCATGCCCGAGCTCCCCGAGATGCAGGCGCTCGCCGAGCGCCTTGACACCGCCGTGTCCAGCCGGACGCTCACCCGGGCCGACCTGCTCGGGTTCTCCAGCCTGAAGACCGTCGCGCCCGGGCCCGGGGAGCTCGTCGGCTCGACGGTGGCCTCGATCGGCCGGCGGGGCAAGTACCTGGTGGTCGCGCTCCAGGGGGGACGGCGGATCCTCATCCACCTCTCCCAGGGTGGACGGCTCGACCTCGAGGTGCCGCCCAAGGTGACCAAGCCCCGCGGGGCTTTGGTGCGTTTGGTTCTGGGCGACCTGGCTCTCTTGGTGCGAGAGCACGGTACCCAGCGCAAGGCAGGGTGGTGGGTGCTCGAGGCCGGTGACGACGGCCCGCTCGCCACGCTCGGCCCCGAGCCCGACGAGGCCGACTTTGAGACCCGCATCCTCTCGGGCGACAGCACCAGGCACCTCCACACCGTGCTGCGCGACCAGCACTTCGTGGCCGGGGTGGGACGGGGCTACGCCGACGACTCGCTCAACCGGGCGAAGCTCTCCCCGTTCGCGTCGCTGCGGGGCCTGGCTGCTGAGCAGCGCGGCGTCCTGGTGGACGCGGTCCGCTCGGTCATGGCCGAGGCGCTCGAGCGGGAGCGCCGGCGGGAGGGTGGCCTCTCCGAGCCCCGCTTGGGCGAGCGGTTCCTCGTGCACAACCGGGCCGGCCAGCCCTGCCTCCAGTGCGCCGAGACCCTGCGGGTGGTCCAGTTCGACTCGCACGAAGTCGTCTACTGCCCGAGGTGCCAGACCAAGGGCCGGGTTCTGGCCGACCGGCGGCTCTCGCGCCTGTTGCGCTGACGTGGAAGGGTCGATGCCCAGCCGGGCCAGGAGCCGGCCCAGGGGGTAGCCCGTCGGGCCGGCCTCATAACAGGCCCCGGGCTCAACAGCTGACCGCGACAACTCCTGGCTGGGAGGTGTCCAAATGGCCCGAGAACAAAAGCCCCGGATCGCCGAGGTTGGTTACGAAACGCCTGATGGAGGCCCCCTCGTAGGCGAAGCGGTCCAGGATCGCCACCTCGGAACCGGGCGTGAGAACGGCCGAGGTGATCGAGTCCTTGTTGACGTCGAGACCCACGAAGGTGGCGGTGTCACGATGTTGGAGGTGACGATCGGACCTGGCTGGCTCCTTCTGCATGTGGCACCGTCCAGTTCGGTGATCCACGAAGGTTCAACGGTTGCTGAACGGCGCCAGCCGTTCCATCGTCACTAAGCGCTCCTCGCCCCTGGCTGTACTTCCTCGGGAGGTTGATGACGAGTGAGACCGGTGGGCCCCCGATAGCGGTATGCACCCGATGACGGTTGTAGATGTGCAGCCAGTGGGCAAGGGTCCTGGTCCGGTTGCACTCGCGCCAGCAGGGACGGACGTAGGCCCACTCCTCGAAGAGGGTGCGGTTGAAGCGCACACCTTGCCGTTGGTTTGGGGACGGTAGGGCCGGCAAGAGCGGTGCAGGACCCGTGTCTCTTTCAGGGCCTCGTTGAACTTCAAGCCCCGGTGGGCCAAGGCGTTGTCGGCTATTCACCCGCTCGACGACGACCCCGTGAACCCGGTAGAGGGCCCGGGCCCGGCGCCAGAAGGCCGCACAGGTGGGCCCGGGGTCGTCTTGGAGGACTTCGGAGTAGGGCCGAACTCGCAGTAGCGCCCCCACCACTTCGTTGCGCACTGGCGAGAGATGCCCATTTGGGCCGCCACGTGGGCGATGCGGCTTCCTGCTTGGATCCGCTGACAAAGCAGCAGTCGGCCCTTGGGCGTCAGGGGGGCGTTACGGTGGGACACGAGGATCTCCGGGAGGTTGTGCTGGCTTGGACACCTGCACACCTACTTCCGGAGGTCTTCGATTTGCTGGATCCCAGGGGCGACGTCCGTGGGAAGTACATCTAGCGCAGGGTCAGGCGGTAGACGTTGGTCTCCCGACGGTCGAAGCCGAGGTGCTCGTAGAGACGGTTGGCATCCGCCCGATCCGGGCGCGACGTCAAATCGACGGTGCGGGCCTCGGCCCGCCGGGCCGTCACCAGCGCCGCCTCGACCAGCGCGCCCCCGACCCCCTGGTGTCGGACGGCGGCGTCCACCACCACGTCCTCGATCCAGGCCCGGACCCCGCTCGGCGCCTTGAACACGGCCAGGGTGAGCATCCCGACGATCCGCGCCGCTCGGTCCCGGGCGACGAACAAGGTGGTCGCCGGGGACTCGATGATGGTCTCGAGGTCGTAGGCGGTCGGCGGCGCGGCGGACCCCGACAGTTGGGGCAACAGCCGGACCACGGCGCCGTAGAGCTCGGGGTCGGCGGTGACCGCCGCCTCGACGGTGATCTCTCCTCCCCCGGCGCTCACCGCTCCGGAGCGTCGCGCCGCTCGTGGTCGGTCGAGGCCTCCGGCGTGCCGCGCCACATCGGCCGGCGGATCCGGTCGTACTGGACCTCGCGCACCTCGCCGTTGATGGCGGCGAAGACCATCTCGCCCCAGCGCTCCACCCCGACGAGGGGGTCCGGCAGGTTGTCGGGCGCGAACCAGCCGACGTCGCTGCACTCGAGGGGGTGCGGGTTGAGCTCGCCCCCGGTCGCCCGGCAGTAGAAGATGAGCGAGTACAGCGGGATCCGGGTGATCCCGAGCCGCAGGCCGTCGAGGACGCCGATGAGGCGCACCGGCTCGGCCTCGATGCCGGTCTCCTCGAGCACCTCTTTGGCCGCGACCTCGGCGGCCGAGTAGCCGACGTCGCACCAGCCCGTCGGGTACAGCCACACCCCCGAGTCGGCCCGTCGGATCAAGAGGAGCTCACCGTTGTCGTTGCCGACGGCGGCCCCGATGGCCACCTTGGGGGTGACGTAGCCGGGGATCCCCTCGACCACCTGACCGAGCCACTCCTCGACCAGGCCCTCGGCGTCCTCCACCCCCTCGAAGCCCTCCTCGGCCGAGGCCCGGATGTCGGCCGCCACCCGGAGCACCTCCTCGAAGCGCTCCCGTTCGTAGAGGCTCTCGGTGAACCCGAGCCCGGTGCGGGCGATAGCGGCCAGGCTCTCGCTCCAACGCAACAGGACCTTGTCGGGGACGCTCGAGCTCACGGACCACGACGCTAGCGCCGTCGCGCCGAGCAGCGGCACGGGATCGACCACAATGGTGGGGTGGCCGTGAACGAGGACTGTCGGCACTACGTCATGCAGACGACCAGGGGCAACGAGAAGCTCGAGCGGTGCCGGATGGACGCCAACGAGCCGCTCCCCTTCGCCTGCCCGGAGGGGTGCGTCTTCTACGAACCCCGTCGGACCTCCCAGGCCGGCTGGCAGGTGCCGCGCCGACGCGGGGACCCGGGCGCCCGCTGACTCAGCTCTCGAGCAGGTCGCCCAGGAGGTCCACCCCCACCCCCTCGCCCCGCAGCCAGTCGAGCGCGGCCTCGAGGGCCCCGGCCGTCCCTACCAGCTCGCAGACGATCCAGCCCTGGTCCTCCTCCACGTTGGCCCGGCGGATGTCGGGCTCCACCTCGAAGCGCCGCGCCAGCCGGGCGAGGACCGGCTCGCGGACCAGCGGCTCGGGGAAGGTCAACCGCACCCTGACCTCGATGGGCGCGCTCACCGGGTCCCCAGGGCCTCGTTCATGCTCCCGGAGCGGAACCCGCCGAGGTCCAGGGTCACATAGACGTAGCCTGCCCCCTTCACCGCCGCGATGACCTCCTCGCGCCGGGCCACCACCTCGGCGAGGCGCCCCGGCTCGACCTCGATGCGGGCCAGGTTCCCGTGGTGGCGGACCCGCAGGGTGGCGAACCCCATCGAGGCAAGCGCCGACTCGGCCTCGGCCACCGAACGCAGGGTGCCGAGGGTCACCGGCGTGCCGTAGGCGACGCGCGAGGAGAGGCAGGCGGCCGCCGGCTTGTCCCAGGTGCGCAGGCCGAGACGCCGCGACCACCCCCGGATCGCCGCCTTGTCGAACCCCGCGTCCACGAGCGGGAAGCGGGCGCCGAGCGCCGCTGCGGCGGCCTGGCCCGGGCGCTCCTCACCCAGGTCGTCCAGGTTCACGCCCAACACGACGGTGGCCGTCTCGGCCTCGGCCAGTGGCGCGAGGGCGGCCATGAGCGCCCCCTTGCACCGGGCGCAGCGGTCGAGACCGTTGGCCACGTAGGCCGGATCGTCCATTTCGTCGGTCGGCACGCCGAGCCAGCGCAGGCCCCACTCCTCGGCCAGGGCCCGACAGTCGGCCTCCTCGGCCGGGGCCAGGGAGGGGGAGATGGCCGTCGCGACCAGGGTCCGCTCGGCCCCCAGGGTGTCGTGAGCCACCCGGGCCAGGAAGGCCGAGTCGGCACCGCCGCTGAAGGCCACCACCACCCGGCCGAGGCCACCGAGCACGTCCTGCAACGAGCCGAGCGAGGGGTCCGGGCTCACGGGGGCGACCCCGACGCGACCGACGCCAGGTCGGCGACCATCCCGGCGTAGAACGGGCCGAACTCGGCGTAGTGGGCTGACGCCTCGTCGAAGCGCATCTGGTAGACGCAGGCCTTGAGGTCGTCGGGGTGGACGCCGAACAGGGTCACCCCCCACTCCCAGTCGTCGAGCCCGGTCGACCCGGTGACCAACTGGAGGACCCGGCCCCGGAAGGACCGGCCGACGGCGCCGTGGCCGACCATGAGCCGGGTGCGCTCCTCGAACTCCAGCGCGTACCAGTTGTGCTCGGCGGTGCGCCGCTTGGACATCGGGTAGAAGCAGAACGCCGACATCCCCTCGGGCGGGAGCCGGGGGAAGAGCCGGGCGTTGCGGAGCTCCTCGGGCACCCCGGCGGCGTACTCGGACACCTCGGTGAGCGACACGTAGGAGGCGGTGACGTCCAGGCCGGCCAACCGGCAGGCCCGCTGGAACTCCCACAGACCCCACATCTCGGGGGCCAGCGCCACGAAGCCGACATCGGCCTTGTGCCCCAGGATGGCCGCCGTCACGAGCTGCCCGCCCCCCTCGACCAGGCGCTGCTCGGCCGCCAGAAGGTCGGCCACGTCGGGGTCGGGCCCGAGGCGACAGAACAGGTGGAGCACGCCGAGGCCCTCGGACGGGGACAGTGGCTGGCCGGCGGTCCCGCTCATGGCGCCAGTCTACGGACGCGACAACGGGGCCCCGGGAGGAGGTCGTCCTCCGGGACCCCGTCGCTCGGACTGCTCGGAGCAGGACTAGAAGTCGTCCATCCCGCCGCCGGGCATGGCGGGGGCCTTCTCCTCGGGCTTGTCGACGATGACGGCCTCGGTCGTGAGGAACAGGGCCGCGATGGAGGCCGCGTTCTGCAGGGCCGACCGGGTGACCTTGGCGGCGTCGATGACCCCGTCCTTGAAGAGGTCGCCGTACTCGTTGGTGGCCGCGTTCAGGCCCTCGCTCGGGGTCTTGAGGCCCCGCACCCGCTCGACGACCACGCCGCCCTCAAGGCCGGCGTTGACCGCGATCTGCTTCAGCGGCTCCTCGACGGCGCGGGCCACGATCCGGGCCCCCGTCGCCTCGTCACCCTCGAGCTTCTCGGCACAGGCGAGGATCTTGTCCTGGGCCCGGAGCAGGGCGACCCCGCCGCCGGGGACCACGCCCTCCTCGATGGCGGCCTTGGTGGTCGACACCGCGTCCTCGATCCGGTGCTTCTTCTCCTTCAGCTCCACCTCGGTGGCCGCCCCGACCTTGATGACGGCAACGCCGCCGGACAGCTTGGCCAGGCGCTCCTGCAGCTTCTCCCGGTCGTAGTCCGAGTCGGTGTTCTCGATCTCGGTCTTGATCTGGTTGATCCGGCCCTTGATGTCGGCCTCGTCGCCGGCACCCTCGACCAGGGTGGTCTCGTCCTTGGTCACCACCACCTTGCGGGCCTTGCCCAACAGCTCGAGGCCGATGTTCTCCAGCTTGAGCCCGACCTCCTCGCTCACCACCTGGCCGCCGGTCAGGATGGCCATGTCCTGGAGCATGGCCTTGCGCCGCTCGCCGAACCCGGGGGCCTTGACCGAGACGCTCTTGAAGGTGCCGCGGATCTTGTTCACCACCAGGGTGGCCAGGGCCTCGCCCTCGACGTCCTCGGCCACCACCACGAGTGGCTTGCCGGTCTGCATGACCTTCTCCAGGACCGGCAGCAGGTCGCGCACGGCCGAGATCTTGGAAGAGACCAGGAGCACGTAGGCGTCCTCCAGAGTGGCCTCCATGCGCTCGGGGTCGGTGACGAAGTAGGGCGAGATGTAGCCCTTGTCGAACCGCATCCCCTCGACCAGGTCCATGTCCATGCCGAAGGTCTGGGACTCCTCGACGGTGATGACGCCGTCCTTGCCCACCTTGTCGATGGCCTCGGCGATCATCTCGCCGATCTCGGTGTCGGCGGCCGAGATGGCCGCCACCTGGGCGATCTGGGACTTGGACTCGGTCTCCTTCGCGATCGAGTGGATGGCGGTCACCGCCTCCTCCACGCCGGCCTCGATGCCCTTCTTGAGCGACATCGGGTTGGCCCCGGCGGCGACGTTGCGCAGGCCCTCGTGCACCATGGCCCAGGCCAGCACGGTGGCCGTGGTGGTGCCGTCACCGGCCACGTCGTCAGTCTTCTTGGCCACCTCCTTCACCAGCTCGGCCCCGATGCGCTCGTAGGGGTCCTCGAGCTCGATCTCCTTGGCGATGGAGACGCCGTCGTTGGTGATCGTCGGGGCCCCCCACTTCTTGTCCAGGACCACGTTTCGGCCCTTCGGGCCGAGGGTCACGCGTACGGCGTCGGCAAGGCGGTTCATCCCGGCCTCGAGGGAGCGCCGGGCGTCTTCGTCGAAGGCGATCAGCTTGGGCATGGTGGTCGTGTCCTCCGTTGGTCGACCGGCCGGTCGGCCCTCTCGGCCGCCGGGCTGCGGTCCCCAGTGTAGCGGGTCGTTAGCACTCTCACATATCGAGTGCTAACAGCCAACCACGTCGGGAAACTCGACGCAACCGCCCCCGCTCAGCCCCCGGCCACCGCCGGCACCACCGAGACCGTCTGACCCGCCTCGACCGGGGTGTCGAGGCCTTCGAGGAACCGCACGTCCTCGTCGGCCAGGAACACGTTCACGAACCGCCGCAGCCGGCCCTCCTCGTCGAAGAGCCGCTCGGCGAACCCCGGGTGGGCGGCGTCCAGGGCCTTCAGCGCCTCGCCCACCGTGACCCCCTCCACCGCGATCTCGCCGACCCCCCCGGTCAGGGTCCGCAGCTGGGCGGGGATCCGGACGGTGACGCTCATGGAAGCCCCGGGGCGTCGGGCCCCTCCCCGAGCGCGGCGTCGAAGGCCGAGATGGTGGGCGGGATGCTGGCGGTGGGGCCAACCGTGCCCGAGAGGGCCTCGACCGTCTTCAGGCCGTGGCCGGTCACCAGGGCCACCACCCGCTCGTCCGATCGGACCTGGCCCTCGGCGGCCAGCTTGGCCAGGGTGGCGATGGTCACCCCGCCGGCCGTCTCGGCGAAGATCCCCTCGGTCCGGGCCAGAAGGCGGACCCCCTCGAGCACCTCGTCGTCGGTGACCGCCGCGCACGAACCGCCCGAGCGCCTGATGGTCTCGAGCGCGTACCAGCCGTCGGCCGGGTTCCCGATGGACAGCGACTTGGCGATGGTCCGGGGCTTGACCGGCGCGATGGCGTCGGCCCCGGTGGCGAAGGCGGTAGCCACCGGGGCGCACCCGGCGGCCTGGGCCCCCGAGATCCGGGGGTTGGCCGGCTCGATCAGCCCGACCGTGGCCAGCTCGGCGAACCCCTTGGCCACCTTGGTCAGCTGGCTGCCCGAGGCGATCGGCACCACCACGTGGTCGGGGGCCCGCCAGCCGAGCTGCTCGGCCACCTCGAAAGCCAGCGTCTTGGACCCCTCGGCGTAGTAGGTGCGCACGTTCACGTTGACGAAGGCCCAGAACGGGTGCTCGCTCGCCAGCTCGGCGCACAGCCGGTTGACGTCGTCGTAGCTGCCCTGCACCGCCACCACCGTGCCCCCGTAGACGGCGGTCATGGTGACCTTGGCCTCCTCCAGGTCCTCGGGGATGAGCACAATCGAGGCCAGGCCGGCCCGGGCCGCATGGGCGGCCACCGAGTTGGCCAGATTGCCAGTCGAGGCGCAGGCGGCCACCTTGAACCCCAGCTGGCGGGCCTTGGTCAGCGCCACCGAGACCACCCGGTCCTTGAACGAGCCGGTCGGGTTGGCCGTATCGTCCTTGATCCACAGCTCCCCCAAGCCGAGCTCGGCCGCGAGCCGGTCGGCCCGCACGAGGGGGGTGAACCCGGCGCCGAGGTCGACCGGGGTCGCGTCGTCGACCGGCAACAGGTCCCGGTACCGCCAGATGGTGCGGGGGCCACGGGCGATCTTCTCCCTACTGAGGGAGGCGGCCATCGCCTCGTAGTCGTAGTCGACCTCGAGCGGGCCGAAGCAGAAGTCGCAGACGTGCAGGGCCTCGGCCGGGTACCGGCGTCCGCATTCCCGGCAACGTAGGCCGGTGACGAAACTCATGGAGCCTCCTCATCGATCGGGCATTGGCACCTGGTGCGGAGCACTGGTTGCCGCGGCGTCGCTGGGCCCGTCCCTCAGCCGCTCTGGATGATGGCCACCATCGTGGTCGATGGAAGGGCCCACGTCAACGCATGGGCGGCCGGCGCCTCAGCCCGAAGGTGCCAAGATGCCACCGTGCCCCTCGTCCGCACCTACGGGAGCGACCGCTTCGACCCCGCCCGGCTGCTCGCGGCCAAGGGGTCCCGACGGGTCAGCGTCTGCGTCCCGGCCCGGGACGAGGCCGCCACGATCGGGGCCCTGATCGAGGCGGCCGTGCTGGCCCACTACGGGCCGGGCAGCTCGGGCCTGGTGGACGAGCTGGTGGTGGTGGACGACGGGTCGGCCGACGCCACCGCGGCCATCGCCGCCGCCGCCGGGGCCACCGTGATCCGCCGGCGCCCCGGGGGCGACAAGGGCGCGGCCATGGCCGCCGGGTTCGAGGCCTCGACCGGGGACGTGGTGGCGTTCCTGGACGCCGACGTGGAGAACGCCAGCGACGCCTACCTGCCCCGCCTGCTCGGGCCGCTGCTGGCCGGGACCTCGGTCCTCGTGAAGGGGTTCTACGAACGCCCCTACGAGGGCCGACCCACCGGCGGGGGCCGGGTGACCGAGCTGGTCGCCCGCCCGGTCATCGAGCTCTTCTTCCCCGAGCTGACCGAGGTGCGCCAGCCCCTGGCCGGGGAGACCGCCGCCCACCGCTGGGTGTTCGAGAAGATCGGCTTCGCCGGCGGCTACGGGGTCGAGATCGGCCACCTGATCGACGTGGCCCGGGACTTCGGGGCCGAGTCCATCGCCCAGGTCGATCTCGGGGTCCGGGTCCACCGGAACCGCCCGTTGGCCGAGCTGCGGCCGCAGGCCGACGACGTGCTGCGGACCGCCCTGCACCGGGCCGGGGCCCCGGGCCTCTCCTGAACCAGAGGGTGCGGGCGGTCCTCGTCGATCTCGGTGGGGTCCTCGTCTGCGACCTCTGGCCCGGCGCCGCCTTGGACTGGGGACCGCGGCTCAGCATCGAGCCGTCGGCCTTCCTCTCGGCCCTGTTCTCCGGCCACGAGGAGGCGGTGCTGATCGGCAACGCGGACGAGCCGGAGTGCTGGCAGCTGGTCGCCCGGCGGCTCGACATCGACCGGCCGACCCTCGACGAGCTAGGCGAGGACCTGGCGAGAAGGGAGGTGTGGGACCGGGGCCTCGACGCGGTGGTGCTGTCCTGCGAGGTGGGGGTGGCCAAGCCCGACGAAAAGATCTACGCCATCGCGCTCGAACGGGCCGGGGTGGGCGGTGACGAGGCAATCTTCGTCGACGACGTCGAGGTCAACGTGGCGGCGGCCCGCCGCCTCGGCCTGGCCGCCCACCGCCACGTCGCCCGGGAGGACACCATCGAGGCGATCGACCGGTTCCTCGCCCTCTGAGCAGGGCCGCAGCCGACCGCAGGCCGCAGGCACCGGCGCCCGGTACCGTCGTAGGCCTGATGACCGACGTCGTGGTGGTTGCCAACCGCGGGCCGGTGTCCTTTCGACTGGCGCGCGGCGAACCGACCGCCTCGAGTCCGGGCGGGGGGCTGGCCGGGACCCTGCGCCCCCTGTTGGCCGGGACCGGGACCACCTGGGTGGCGGCCAACCTCGGCGAGGCGGGGCGACAGGCGGCCGATGCCGGGCTCCTCGACGTCGACGGCATCCACGTCCTGGCGGTGCAGATGGAGTCGTCCGACTACCAGATGGCCTACGACGTGGTGGCCAACGGGACGCTGTGGCTCTGCCACCACCACCTGTTCGACCTGACCCGGCGCCCCCGGTTCGACTGGCACTGGCACGAGGCCTGGGCCGGCTACCGCCGCTACAACCGAGCCTTCGCCAACGTGGTGGCCGAGACCGCCGCCGAGGGCTCGACCGTGCTCGTCCAGGACTACCACCTGTCCCTCCTGGGCTCGATGCTGGCCGAGGCCCGGCCCGACCTCTCGACCGTGCACTTCCTCCACACCCCCTTCGCCGAGCCCGACATGCTCTCGGTCCTCCCGGGCGACGCCGCCGGCGAGCTGCTGGCCGGCATGGCCGGGTTCGGCGCCTGCGGGTTCCACACCGAAGTGTGGGCCGACGCCTTCCGCCGCGCCTATCGCGATCCGCAGCTGGCCGAGGCGGCGGGCACCGACGCCGCCCCCGCCACCTTCGTCGCCCCCCTCGGGCCCTCCCCACAAGCCCTGCACGACGCCGCATCGGACCCCGCGACCGCGGCCGCCGCCCGGGCCCTGGCCGAGGCCGTCGGAGGACGCAAGCTCATCGTGCGGGTGGACCGCATCGAGATGTCCAAGAACCTGGTGCGCGGCTTCCTGGCCTTCGAGGAGCTGCTCGAGACCCGGCCCCGCTGGCGGGGGGAGGTGGTGCTCGCCGCCTTCGCCTACCCCTCCCGCGAGACGCTGGCCGACTACCTCGGTTACCGCTCCGAGGTCGAGCACGCGGTGGAGCGGATCAACGAGCGGTTCGGCTCCCCCGGGTGGACGCCCATCCTCTATGACTCGGCCGACGACTACCAGCGCTCCCTCGCCGGGCTCCTCTCCTACGACGTGCTGCTGGTGAACCCGGTGCGCGACGGCATGAACATGGTGGCCAAGGAGGGACCGCTCCTCAACCGCCGCGACGGGGTGGTGGTCCTCTCCCGGCGGGCCGGCGCCTTCGAGGAGCTCGGGACCGGCGCGCTCGGGGTCAACCCCTTCGACGTCACCGCCACTGCCGATGCGCTGGAGGTGGCGCTGTCGATGGCCCCTGGGGAGCGGGCCGAGCGGGCCCGCCGGCTGCTCGAGACGATCGGTCGGCGGACTGCCGCGGACTGGCTCGAGGACCAGCGTCGGGCGGCGAGCTGACCGCCGCCGGTCACCTGGTCGCCGCCACCAGCTGACGCAGCAGCTCGAGCGCGCCGGCCGGACCCTCCACCACCAGGTCGGCGGCCTCGGTGACGGCAGGCGGGCTCTCGGCGTCGCGCACCGCCACCCGGGCCACGGCGGCCCCGCCGGCGGCGAGGTCCCCGAGGGCGGCGAAGGCGGCGAGGTCCCCGAGGTCGTCGCCGAAGCAGCAGGCGGCCGCGCACTGCGCACCGAGCGTGCGCACAACCGTCCCCTTGTCGGTGGCGATCCCGGGGCGGAGCTCGAGCGCCATCCGGCCCTCCTGCACCAGGATCCCGTCCTGGCCGGCACGGGCGACGAACCGGCGGACCCACCCCTCGTGCTCGGGCGCTGCCCGGAAGTGGAGGGTAAACCCGACGTCCTTGCGCTCGACGAGCACCCCGCGCGGCGCCTCTTGCTCGGCCGAGGCGGCCAGGCCGGCCATCACCGGCCGCCACCGCGCGAGCACCGCCGCGTCGACCGTCGGCCCCGCCGGCCGGCCCACCTCCTCCAGCCCGTAGAGGCCGACGAGGCGGACCCCGTCGCCGACCCCTCCCAGGTGTTCGGCCAGGAAGCCGGCCGGCCGGCCCGACACCACCGCGACCACCCCGAAGCGCGCGCCGAGCTCGACGAGCAGTTCGGGCACCCCGGCGAGGGGCCTCGCGAGGTCGGGGTGCTCCACGATCGGGGCCAGGGTGCCGTCGAAGTCGAGGAAGACCGCCGCGGCCTCGGGGCTCCGGCGCAGCGGCTCGAGGATGGGCGGCAGGCTCACCTCACGAACGGCCCGCCTTGGTCGTCGTGGTCTTCGGGGCGGTCGTCGTCGTGGTCGAAGGGACCGTGCTCGGCGGGGTCTTGGCGGCCAGGTCCGAGCCGATCACCAAGACGACGTCGGCGCCGTCGGTCTTGGACACCGGCGTGGACGAGCTGATCGGGAGGACCGAGCTCGTCGGGAGCCCGAACGCGGCCGCCACCACCTCGGCCTCCCCCCGCTTCTTCGGCGCGTAGTACACCGAGCTCGTCGCCCGGGGCGGCGGCTTCGCCGTGACCGGGACGAGGACCGTCCAGCCCGCCTGCTGCAGGACGGTCGAGTAGTTCGCGGCGACCTGGTTGGTGGTCGAGGCGTTGGCCACCAGGACCTTCACGTCCTTGTGGGGCACGGTCGAGGTGGTGGTCGAGGCGGGGGGGAGCGTCGTCGTGGTGGAGGTCGAGGACGGCGCGGCGGCGCCGGGGTGGCCGGGGCCGGTTCGTAGCACGAGGACCCCGATGACGACCGCCACCACGATCACGGCCAGGGCCCGGCCGGCCCTCAGGTTGCGGCCTGCCGGCCCGCCGTCCGAGGTCGCCGGATCGGGTCGGTCCACGAGGTCAGACTGCCAACGGGCGGCGGCGGGCGCAACCGCACCCGCGCCTGGCGGTCGCCGTAGCCTGGGAGAACGCCGGTGTGGCGCAGCTGGAAGCGCAGGCGACTTGTAATCGTCAGGTCGTGGGTTCGAGTCCCACCACCGGCTCCGACGGCTCCGACGAAACGCCAGTTCACACGGTGTTTCGTCGCAGCCGACCCCCACTCCGTCGGGTCACCCCGCCTGCCGACCGCTTGGCACCGGTCTCGATCGCTCGCGGTGCGTCACGCCTTCTCGAACCCCTGCGCCCGGTGTCGCGCCGGGACCGCCGGAGACGGCCTGGCGACCGGCGTTGCTCGCCGCTGACCGGGTCCCATCAAGGTCGCAGGAGCGCGGTGGTGAGCGTGACAACGAGCGGCCTGGTGACGGAGCCGCCGAACTCGCTTCTGATGAAGGACTGGGCGGCGGCGAAGAAGCCCAGGTCGTCTGCCGACTCCACCTGGATCAGATCGACGATCGCCACCACTCCCCCGGGGGCCAGGATCGCGGCCGGCCGATCGGTCTGCGCCCGCCGGGAGATCCAGTGGTAGGCCGTGGCCGAGAAGACGGCGTCAGCCTTCGGCGCGAGGTCGATGGACTCGAAGTCGCCGATGCTCACCCGAAGCCGGTCCGAGGGGAGGTTCGACCCCAGCCTGGCGGCCATCATCGGACCGATCTCGACGGCGTGAACCGATGTTCCCCGCGCGAGCAGGTCCTTCGTCGCCTTGCCGGTTCCGGGACCCACCTCGACGATCAGCGGCTCTGCGGGCAGCATCGCGAACAGCTCGTCGAACAGTCCGGCAGGATACGAGGGTCGCGCCGCGTCGTAAATCGCAGCGACTTCGTTGAACGACAGTCGGGGATCGTCAAGACGAGCCATGGACCCCGCCCGGCGCGCGGTTTGTCCCGCGAAGACCGTGGGTCACGGTCGCCGCGGGCACGCGAGCTCCGGGATCACGTCGGCGTTGGGATGCTCGGCCGTGAACCTTGGATCGCGTCCGATCGGGATGACGTCTTCGACTCGGACCCTCGAGCCTCAGGCTCGCGCCGAGGCGAGGAGCACCCCCCGGGCGAGCCGAACCACGCCGCCCTCTACCTTGGCCCGCAACGCGTCGACCGTCGCGTCGTACGCCTTCTGCTTCGTGGCGTCGTCGGCGTCCTTGAGACCCCGGCCGGCCGCCCCCACCCGCAGGGCAGAGCCGGCGAAGTTCTCGATGTCGCCCTCCTCGGCGGTGACGTGGTCGTTGTGCGGCGTCACCTCCACGGTGGCGAACCCGGCACCGGTGAGGATGGACCGCACCCGGTCGGGGTCGCAGAGGGCGAAAGGGCCCGGAGCGCCCGGCTCCGGCATCGCCGGGGGTGCGTTCGTGGCCGACATGACGGCCATCGCCGGCAGCGTCATCCACTCGTTGGCGAGGGCCTCCTGCCAGCAGACGAAACTCAGCCGTCCGGCCGGGGTAAGCGCCCGGCGGACGTTGGCGAACGCCGCGACCGGGTCAGCGTAGAACATCACCCCGAAACGGGAGAACGCCGCATCGAACTCGCCCTCGTCGAACTGGTGCGCTTGCACGTCGGCGTGGACGAACGACACGTTGGTCACCCCCTCCTCGGCGGCGCGCTGGCGGGCCCGGTCCAGCATGGCGGTGGCGATGTCCATTCCCACGACCCGGCCTTCGGGCCCGACCCGGCCGGCGAGCTCGACGGTCGTCGGCCCGGTGCCGCAGCCGAGGTCCACGACCCGTTCGCCCGGACGCAGATCGAGCCGGTCCATGGCCATGCGCCCAACCGCTCCGGAGGTCCGCTCGAGGCGCCCCTCCATCTCCACCCAGGTGGGGGCCATGAGGGCCCACTGCTCGGCCTGCTCGGTGTTCACGAGATCCATCGTGATGCTCACCCCTCCCGCTCTGGCGAGCGCAGAGCGTACCTCGCACCCGATTCCCCGGACCCTCGGGAAGCGGGGCACAGAGAGCAGAGGACCGAGGACCTTGAGCCGGCGGTCAGTCCACGACGGTCGGCTCGACGGGGATCCGCTGGTGACAGGCCTTCGCCTTGCGCCCGCTCCCGCACGGACAGGGGCCGTTGCGCGAGGCCCGGGCGAGCAGCGCCATCACCTCCGTTGCCGATCGCCCGGCGCGCACCAGCTCGGCCATGCGGCGCATCAGGCCGTCCACGTGGGTGAAGAACGCCCGGTATCCGGCACAGAGGTAGTTGAGCCCCTCCTCGCCGTCCGGCGTGAGGACGAAGCGGTTCTTCGGGCACTCCCCGTTGCAGGCGAAGCGCACCGGGCACTCGAGGCAGTAGCCGGGCAGCGTGTCGCGCTTGGCCGCACCGAAACGCCGTTGGGCCCCCGAACCCACCAGCTCGGCCAGGTGCCCGGTCGTGATGTTCCCGAGCAGGTGGTCGGGGTCGACAAAATGGTCACAGGAGTAGACGTCGCCGTTGTGCTCGAGGGCGACGGCGACCCCGCAGGTCTCGGCGAAGATGCACAGGGAAGCAGGGGCCCCGACCCACGAGGCCAGCGCGGCGTCGAACTCCGAGACGAAGACCTCGCCGACGTCGCGCCGCACCCACTCGTCGAACACCGCGATCAGGAACCGGCCCCACGCCGCCGGGTCGACCGAGCGCTCGGTCACCGCCCGCGGCGGCGCTCCCGGCTCGTCGCGCCGTTCGACGATCGGGATGAACTGGACGAACTCGACGCCGAGGTCGTCGCGGAAGTACCGGTAGACCCTGAGGCCCCGGTCCTGATTGGCCGCGTGCACGGTGCAGAGCACGTTGGTCCGCACCCCGTGGCGCCGGAGGTGGCCGAGGCCCCGCAGCACCCGCTCAAAGGTCGGGCCACCCCGCTTGTCCCGGCGGTAGTGGTCGTGGACCTCGGGCGGTCCGTCGATGCTGACCCCGACGAGCACGTCGTGCCGGGCGAAGAGGGCGGCCCACTCGTCGGTGAGCAGGGTGGCGTTGGTCTGGATCGTGTGCTCGACCACCTGACCGGGCCGGCGGCGGCGCTCGACCGCCGCCATCACCCGGCGGAAGAAGTCCACGCCCATGAGGGTCGGCTCGCCGCCCTGCCAGGCCACGGTGACGTGGCGTGACCGCGCGTGGGCCTCGAAGAGCTGGTCGAGGTAGCGCTCGAGGAGCTCGTCGGTCATCCGGAACCGGCCGCCGGGGTAGAGGGCCTCCTTGGACAAAAAGAAGCAGTAGGCGCAGTCGAGGTTGCAGATGGCGCCGGTGGGCTTGGCGAGCACGTGGAACCGGTCGGGGGCCCGACCGCCGGGGGACGCCGTGGCGGGGCCCTCACCCCGACAACCCACCTCGGTGGGCAAAAGCCGCACCGGCACGCCGGTCACCGGGGACCCCGCTCGGCACCAGACGCCCGGCCGACCGGGACGGCCTCGGGCACGGCGGGGCGGGCCGCCACGTCCCGGACAGCGTCGGCCGGCCGCACCTCGACGGCGATTCCGTTCAGGTGGGGATTGCCCGACAACGGGTCCACGAGCTCGTCGGAGCTCAGCCGGTTGACGTTCACCCCCGGCCGCAGCCGGGCCACCGACAGCGAGGCGCCGGGAAGGTCGTGACCCCAGCCGTGGGGGAGGCTGACTACGCCGGGGAGGATGGCGTCGGTGACCTCGACTGTCACCTCGAGCGAGCCCTGCTCGGTCGCCAACGCGGCCATGCCGCCGTCGGCGAGGCCGAAAGCGGTGGCGTCGTCGGGGTGGACCCACAGCGTGCAGCGCTCCTTACCCTTGGCCAGGGTGCGGACGTTGTGCTGCCACGAGTTGTTGGAGCGCAGGTCGCGCCGCCCGATGAGCACCACCGGCGGCCGCGGCGAGCCGAGCCGGCCGGCCACCCGGTCGAGGTCGGCGACCAGGGACGGGGTGGCCAGGTCGATGCGCCCGCTCGGGGTGCGCAGCATCTCGGGGATCCGCGGCTCGAGGGGCCCGAGGTCGATCCCGTGGGGGTGGGCGAGCAGCACGTCGAGCGACAGCCCGCCGGGCACCGCGCCGAAGCCGTCGCCGTAGGGGCCGGTCCGCAGCGACAGGTCCAACAGGCGCTCGGGCCCCCGACGCGGCGCCAGCCCGGCCACGAGCTCGTCGGGGTCGCGCCCGTGGACCGGGCTGTGGCGGTCGGCCACCGCCAGCTCCGTGAGGAGCCGGGCGATGCCCTCGTCCATGGCGTCCACGTCGACGTTGGGCCCGTCCCCCTGCAGGATCCCGGTGAGCGCCAAGAGGATCCGCCACTCGGCCACGAGCGAAGGCGCCGGGTCGAGGACCGGCGGCGAGTAGTTGGCGACGTTGCGAACCGAGAACTGGTAGTAGGCGACGTCGTAGTGGCTCCGCTCGAGGGCCGAGGGGACCGGCAGTACGAGGTCGGCATGGCGGGTGGTCTCGTTCAGGTAGGGGTCGACCGACACCATGAACTCGAGCCCCTCGAGCGCCCGGACCAGGCGGTCGCTGTTGGGCGCGCTGAGCACCGGGTTGCCGGCGATGGTGACGAACGCCCGGATCTGGCCCTCCCCCGGCGTCTCCATCTCCTCGGCCATGCAGACCGCCGGCAGTTGCCCGAAGGCCCCGGGGAGGTGCCGGAGGCGGCTGTGGAAGGTGCCGTAGTCGGTGCCCCGCCCCACCCCCGGGGGCCCCGAGGTGTTGAGGCCGAACGCCGCGCCCTTGGCAAACATCATCCCGCCGGGCCGGTCGAGGTTGCCGGTGGCGACGTTCACCACGTCGAGCAGCCACACCGTCACGGTGGCCAGATCCGAGAGGTTGGTGCCGAGCCGGCCGTGGACCGCGGCGCTCGGGGCCTCGAGGAGCTGGGCGGCCAGTCGTCGGATCCGCTCGGCCGGGACTCCGCAGGTCCCCGAGACGGCCTCGGGGGTGAACGGCTCGAGGGCGGCCCGCACGGTGTCGAGACCGTCCACGTAGCGCCCGACCGGCCCGGGGTCGGCCCTGGGGTCGGCCAAGAGCGTCCTCGCCAGCGCGGCGAACAGGAGGGCGTCGGTGGAGGGCACGACGGGGAGGTGCTCGTCGGCCGCGGCGGCGGTCTTGGTGCGACGGGGGTCGATGACCACGACGCGGCCGCCCCGCCGGCGGATGGCGGCGAGGCGCCCCGGCCAGTCCGGGGCGGTGGCCAGGCTGCCGTTGGACTCGAGGGGGTCGGTGCCCACCAGCACCAGGAGGTCGGTCCGGTCCAGGTCGGGCACGGGGAAGGCGGTGCGGGCGCCGAAGTGGAGCCCCGAGACGATCTCGCGGGGCCGCTGGTCGATGCTCGCCGCCGCGAAGCGGTTGCGACCGAGGGCCCGCTCGAGGAACGGCGTGTAGACGATGGTCTCGTAGTTGTGGGACCACGGGTTGCCGCTGTAGAGGCCGACGGCGTCCCGGCCGTGCAGGGCGACGATCGGCGACAGCCGGTCGAAGAGGAGCGAGAAGGCGCCGGCCCAGTCGATCGGCTCGAACCGGCCGTCGACCTTCACCATCGGCGAACTCAGCCGGTCCGGATCCTCGTGAAGCCCCTTCAACGACGAGCCCTTGGGACAGATGAACCCCTTCGAGAAGACGTCGTCGGCGTCACCGCGGATGCGCCGCACCGCGCCCTTCTCGAGTTCGATGGCGAGCCCGCAAGTGGCCTCGCACAGCGGGCAGGTCCGCAGCGCGGTCGCGACCCCGGCCGGTGCCCCTCCCGAGCTCACGGGGCGGCCCCGGCGCCCGCCTGCTCGTTGGCCCGTTCGAGCTCGTCGGCGCCGTTCAGGTACAGGCTCTGGGTGACATACGAGGGGTTGCCTAGCGCCGCCAACCGGCACAGCTCGGCCTTGAGGGACCGGGCCTCGAGCGTCGCCGGGTCGTGCCCCTCGCCCAGGGCCAGGAGGTCGACGACGTGCAGGGCGAGCCGGAGCTCGCCGGCGTCGCGCAGGTGGCGGGCCCGCTCGAGCACCAGCTCGGTGTCGCCCAGGGCGGCCCGCACCTCCCGGGCGACGTCGGCCGGGTGGGCGGGGTGCAACGACGTCGGGTTCAGGTCCTCCCACCACCCGAATTGGCTGCGATAGACGTCGCGCAGGACGTGCTCGAGGGAGGTGTAGCCCTCGGCGAGCCACGGCCTGGCGAAGATCTCGGGGTCGGGGGTGACGGAGTTGACGATCTCGGCCACGTTGCGTCCCTCGTTCATCAGCTCGACCACGGCCCGGTGACACCACCGCAGCGCCGCCGCCGTCGAGCTCAGGTAGTCCTCGATGTGGCCGCGGCCTTGGAGGGGTTCGCCGAACTCGCAGATGAGGACCTCGGCGGGGTAGGTGGCCAGGCGATCCAGGGTGTCGGCCCACCGCAACGGGTCGCGCAGCGGGCGCTGGGGGCTGCCGACGTTGGGCAGGAAGGGGATACAGCTCGGCCCCCCGTAGAGGATCCGGTCCTCTCGGATCCAGCAGGCGACGGCGTCGTCGGTCTCGGACGGCGCGGCGAGGACCTCGACGGTCCGGCCCGGCGTCTCGATGACCAGGCGGTCGGTGAAGGTGTGGGTGGGCTCCACGAAGGCGAAGACCCGCCCGGCGAGCGAGCCCCTCGGATAGCGGAACTGGCGCTCGATGATCCGGTTCTGCAGCTCGTTCGTCTCGAGGTAGCGGCGCTGGCGGCGCACGACGTTGGCGTGGCCGACGATGCGGGGCACCCGCCCGGTGGTTCGGACGCAGTCGATGACCCACTCCCGGCACCCGAGGTTGTAGCGCTGGTGGCCGTGGCTGAAGACGATGTCGCTGAACGGTGCGTCGGTCCGCGACCGGATGGCCGCCAGCGACTGGGCCGGCTGGTCTCCGGTGTCGATCTGCACCAGCCCGTGGGCGGTCTCGATGGTGACCAACCAGCCCGCCTGCTGCTGGCCGAAGATGCCCGGGCCGAGGTCGACCAGCGCGTGCGAGCCAACGAGCACGTCGCCGCTCCGGTCGATCTGCTCGAGCGCCCCGTCGCCGGTCGTGGCGTCGTCGGGTTCGTCCGTGTCCTCGGCCATGGTCCTCGCTCTCGTCTCGCTTTCTGGCCTCTCGCTCTCTGGCCTCTCGTTCAGGTGCCGCTACCTCACTGGGTCGCCAAGTCTGCCCGGACCTCCAAGAGCGCATCCTGCGTGTCGACCGGGGGCGCCTTGGAGAGCAGCTCGAGCACGACCTCGTGGATGGTGCCCGAGAAGGCGAAGGGCGACCGGTAGCGGGGCCAGACCGGCGTCACGCTGTCCGAGCCAACCTCGAACCCCTCGGCCACGGCGTAGGTGATGAGGTTGGTACCCCCGATATCCACCGCGCCGACAACGGCGCCGTCGAGCACGAGCCTGGCCGCGCCGGCGTTCGCCCCGTCACTCGCGAACTCGACCACGACCTCGTGGGGGCCGGGGTCGACCGGGGCGGCCGAGGTGGCCACGTAATGGGCGCGCTCGAGGTGGTTGATCGCGTAGTGGAGCCGGCCGTCGAGGAGGCACAGCGTGTACCCGCCGCTCTCGCCTCCGCTGGCCACGATCACGCCCTCGGCGCCGGTCGAAGGAACGGTGATCCGGGCGGTGATCCGGTGCGACCGGTTGCGCACGTCGGGGGACCCGCTCCTCGGCAGGCGCACCCGCTCGGTGAACCGGTAGGTCTCGCGGGGCTCGACGATGCGGGGCCGGGGGGCGAAGAGCCGCTCGAGCATCGAGTCGTCGAGGGGGAACACCTGGTGGTCCTCCGCCTCGCGCCGCCAGCGCGCGATCAACTCGGCCAACCGTTCGGGCTCGGCGGCCGCCAGGTCGTGCTGCTCGGCCGGGTCCTCGTCGAGGTGGTACAGCTCCCAGGTGTCGGCGTCGGGGTCGCCGTCGTGCAGCTCGGCGTCGACGAACCCGATCCGCCGGAGGACCCCCTTCGACCAGTGCAGGGCGACCGCCTTCCACCCGTCGGCCCAGATGGCCCGGTGGGCGAACATCTCGAAGTACTGGTGGGTCTTCCTCGTGGGCGCGCCGGGGTCGGTGAAGGTGTAGGCGAAGCTCTCCCCCTCGAGCGGTCGCTGGCGGTGCCCCGCCACCTCGTCGGGCCACGCCAGCCCGGTCGTCTCCAAGATGGTGGGCACCACGTCGACCACGTGGTGGAACTGGGTGCGGATGGCACCGGGGTCGGCGATACGGTTCGGGTACGACACGATCAAGGGATCCCGGGTCCCGCCCTCGTGGACGAAGGCCTTGTACATCCGGTTGGGGGTGTTGCCGGCCATGGCCCAGCCGCTCGCGTAGTGGGGGTGGGTCCCCGGCTGCCCCCAGTCCTCTACGTGGGCCAGCATCTCCTCCACTGAGGCCGCCTCGCCGTTCAGGAACCACAGCTCGTTGACGAAGCCCGCGGGACCGCCCTCCGAGCTGGCCCCGTTGTCGCTCAGGAAGATCACCAGCGTCCGCTGGCGCAGGCCGCTGTCGTCCAGGTAGGCGAGGAGCCGGCCGATCTGCGCGTCGGTGTGGGTCACGAAGCCGGCGAAGACCTCCATCTGCCGGGCGAACAGCCGCTGGCGGTCGGCCGAGAGGTCGTCCCATGCCTCGACCCCCGGGTTGCGCGGCGGCACCTCGACCGAGTCGGGCAGGAGGCCGAGCTCCTGCTGGCGGGCCAGGGTCTCGGCCCGCACCACGTCCCAACCGACGTCGAACACCCCGGCGTAGGGCCCGACGAACTCAGCCGGAGCGTGGTGGGGCGAGTGGGGCGCCCCGAAGGCCAGGTAGGTGAAGAACGGCTTGGACGGGGCGACCGCCTGGCGCTCGGCGATCCAGCCGATGGCCTTGTCCACCAGATCGGCCGAGAGGTGGTAGCCCTCCTCGGGGGTCGCCGGGGCGTCGGTCGAATGGTTGTCCTCGACCAGCTCTGGGTGCCACTGGGAGGTGAGCCCGGCTAAGAAGCCGTAGAAGCGCTCGAAGCCCTGGGCGAGGGGCCACCGATCGAACGGGCCGGCCGGGGTGGTCTGCTCGTCCGGGGTGAGGTGCCACTTGCCGAGGGCCATGGTGTTGTAGCCGGCGTCGCGAAGGACCGCCGGCAGCATGGCGCAGTCCTTGGGGATCCGCCCGTTGTAGCCCGGGTACCCCGTCGAACGCTCCATGATCGCCGCGACCCCGACGCTGTGGTGGTTGCGCCCGGTCAACAGGGCGGCTCGGGTCGGGGAGCACAGGGCGGTGGTGTGGAAGTTCTGGTAGCGCAGTCCTTGAGCGGCCAGCCGGTCGAGGTTGGGGGTGGCGATCCGGCCCCCGAGGCCGCCGTAGCAGCCGAGCTGCGCGAAACCGAGGTCGTCGACGACCACCACGACGACGTTCGGCGCCCCCTCGGGCGGGCTCGGCGGGACCGGCCACGACGGCGACGAGTCGGCGGTCGTCGTGCCGATCACCCCGCTGAATGTGCCCCCGTCGGGATAGGTCGAGATCGTCACGGCGTCCAGTCCTTTCGTCGTCCCCCGCGACCGCCCTTGTCGGCTCGGTCCCCGGCGTTGCCCCACCGAGGCGCCCGGATGGCCGCCCCGTCGGGCTCGGAGGCCGCGTCACCCGCGCCGATCCCGGCGGACGACCGGACCCGCGCTAAGCCCCGCTCTGGACTATTCCAGGCGTTGTCTACGCCAGGGACGGGGACCTGTCAACCGCCCCGCCCAAGGGGGGCCGGTTCCTCAGGACCGCGGGCGCGGGCCGGGGCGAACCGGGTGGCGGCGGTCGGCGAACGAGATCGCCACGACGTCGGAGCGCCAGTGCTCGAGGTCGACGCCCACCACCTCGTCGTGGCTGTGGTGGACCCGGGTCACGTCGAGGACCGGCTGGCGGGCGGTGATCCCGAGGACCGGGGCCAGCTCCGGTCCCACCGTGGCCGCCACGACGGTCACCTGGTTGTGGGTGAGCTCGACCCCGCTCCGCCGGCCGGCGGTCGCGAACGAGTCGCGCAACGGCGCGGCGAGCTCGTCGTCGGTGAGCACCCGTCGCAGGTCGGGCCGGAGGTAGGAGTGGGCCGCGACGACCAGCCGGCCGTCGAACGTGTACTTCCGCAGGGCGGCGAAGACGAGGCCCGGCCGCGGCGGGGGCGGCTGGCCGGCCGGGTCGGTCGTCACCACCTCGATGGACAGCCGCTCCTTGGGGATGCCCGGACCGAAGGGGTCGTACTCGAACCGGGGCGGGTTGACGAACCACCCGACCCGTTCCCGGCGCTCGATGAGCCCCTGGTGGGCCAGGTACTCGAGCGCGACCCGGACCGTGGGCCGCTGCACCGAAAAGCGCTCGGCCAGACTGCGCTCGGAGGGGAGCGGCGAGCCCGCCGGGCCGTCACCGCCGTACTCGGCCGCCAACACCTCGGCGATCTCGAGGGACCGCCACCGCCGCCGACCGTTCCCGGCCGCCGGGCCGCTCATCGCTGGCACGAACCGGTCGAGCGGTCCATGGGCTCTGTCTATACCACCGTCGAAGTGGCCCAACGGGGCACCGTCACGGGCATCGGGCGTGGTGGGCCGGCAGGGTGGGGCTCTCATGGCCGCCGCCCTGCGCCCCGCTGTCGGGCCACCTCGAAGCAGGCGACGGTGGCCGCCGCCGCGACGTTGAGCGAAGCCACCCCGCCGTGTTCGGGGATGGCCACCACCGCGTCGCAGCGGCGTCGGACCAACGGGGCCAGGCCCTTCTCCTCCCCGCCCACCACCAAGGCAAGCGGCCCCTCCGAGAGGTCCAGCCCGTAGAGGGAGCGGGCGGCGTCGGCGGCCAGCCCGACGGTGCGGACCCCGGCCGTCGCCAGGGTCGCGAGCGCCGACGCGATCCCGCCGACCACCGAGAAGTCCAGGTGCTCCACCGCCCCGGCGGCCACTTTGACCGCCGAGGGAGAGAGGTGGACCGAGCGGTGCTTGGGGAGGACCACCCCGCCCACGCCGGCGCCGGCGGCGCTGCGCAACATGGCGCCGAGGTTCTGGGGGTCGGTGACCCCCGCCACCACGAGGAGGAACGGCGACCGGTCGACCAGCGCGCCGAGCTCCACCGGCCGGCACGGCTCGGCCGTGGCGATCACCCCCTGGGGGGCCGCCGTCTTGGCCCGGGCGGCCAGCCTGGCCCAGGGCACGGGCTCAAGCGGGACCCGGCCCCGGGCCGCCAGCCGTTCGATCTCGTCGAGCAGGGGGGAGGGGTCCTGGCCCTCGGCCAGGGTGACGCGGCGGACCCGGCGTCGGCGGACGGCCAAGAGCTCGAGGACCGCCCGGCGCCCCTCCACCTGGTCCCCGCCGAGCGGGTGGGCCGGGGGTCGCCGGGCGCCGGTCCGTTCCGGGCGCGCCTGGCGTCGCCTCGGCGGCGGGCTCACGGTCGGGGATCGGCCGGGGCCAGGAGCACCACGGCTAAACAGGCGATCCCCTCGGCCCGCCCGATCGCCCCCAGGCCCTCGCCGCGGGTTGCCTTGACCGAGACCGGGGCGCCGAGGACCGCGCCCAGCGCGTCGGCCATCGCCGGCAACAGGCCGGCCAGGCGGGGGGTCTCGGCCACCACCGTCAGGTCGGCGTTCACCGGCGCCAGGCCGGCGTCGGCGGCCAGCCCGACCACCTGCGCCAGGAGCGCCCGGCTGTTGGCGCCGGCCCAGGCGGGGTCGGTGTCGGGGAAGTGGGTGCCGAGGTCGCCGAGGGCCGCCGCGCCGAGCACCGCGTCGGCCAGGGCATGGGTCACGACGTCGGCGTCGCTGTGGCCAGCGAGACCTCGGACCGAGGGCATCTCCACCCCGCCCAGCACGAGGCGGCGGGAGGGGTCGTCGGAGAACGGGTGGACGTCGAAGCCCTGCCCGACCCGCACCTCACACCCCCAGCAGCCGCTCGGCCCGGGCCAGGTCGGCCGGGGTCGTGAGCTTCAGGTTGTCCGGGTCCCCGGCCACCACCACCACCTCGAGGCCCCCGGCCTCCAAGAGCGCGGCGTCGTCGGTCGCCTCGGGGTCGCCCTCGTGCGCCCGCACCAGCGCCTCGCGGCGGAACGCCTGCGGCGTCTGCACCGCCACGAGGACGCTCCGATCCAGGGTCTCGACGACGCTGAGCCCGCCGGAACGGCCGGGCGCCACCCGCTTCACGGTGTCGGCCAGCGCGACGGCGCAGATCGCGCCGGCCGCCCCGTCGGCGAGCGCCGCCACCACCGCCTCGAACAGCTCCGGGCGGGCCAGGGGGCGGACGGCGTCGTGCACCACGACCACCTCGGTGTCCTCGGGGAGCGCCCGCAGCCCCGAGCGGACCGAGGCCGCCCGGGTCGGTCCCCCGGGCACCACCTCGTCGGCACCGTGGACCTCCCCGCCGTGGTGCGCCGGCACCACGAGCACCACCGGATCGGCCACCGACCGACAGGCTGCCACGGCGCGCTCGGCCACGCTCGTGCCGGCCAGAGAGAGGAACTGCTTCTCGGACCCGAAGCGCGTGCCGGTGCCACCGGCCACCACGATCGCGCCAACCCGGCCCATCGGGGACTCAGGGCAGCGCTTCGTTGAGTCGCTGTTCGGCGGTCTCCTCGTCGACCCCAAGGGCGAAGGTGAGCTCGGACACGAGGATCTGACGGGCCCGGGAGAGCATCCGCTTCTCGCCGGCCGACAGGCCCTTGTCCTTGTCCCGGATCGAGAGGTTCCGCACCACCTCGGCCACCTGGTAGATGTCGCCGGAGCGCAGCTTCTCCGAGTGGTTCTTGTAGCGCCGGGACCAGTTGGTCGGCATCCGGGCCTCCTTCTTGCGGAGGACCGCGAACACCTCCTCGACCTCCTCGTCGTTGATCACCTCGCGCAGCCCGACCCCGTCGGTGTTGTCGGCCGGGACCATGAGGGTCAAGTCCCCGTAGGCGAGGCGGAGCACCAGGTACTCGCGCTTCTCGCCGAAGGCCTCCTTGGTCTCCCGCTTCTCCACCACCGCCGCGCCGTGGTGCGGGTAGACGACCTTGTCCCCGACCTTGAACTTCGACTTCACCGGACTCATTGGGGCTCCTCGGCGTCGGGCTGTCCGCGGGGCGTCGGCGCTGGCGGCCGGTGCGGGACCCGCCCTTTCGCTCGGGCGGAACGTGCCATTCTACATGACCTCGCTGTCGGCCCCCCCGGCTCCTACGCGCCGATGAGCTCCAACCGGTTGCCGAACGGGTCCCTGACGTAGCAGCGGGTCACCCCCTCGACGAGGTCGTCCCACTCGACCGGGTGGCCCGAGCGGGTGAGCACCTCGGCCAGGGCCTCGAGGCTCTCGACCACGAATGCCGGGTGGGATCGGGTGGCCGGGGTGAACGACGGGTCGACCCCGAGGTGGAACCGGGCCGCACCCGATCGGTACCAGCGGCCGCCCCGGGCGGCCAGGATTGGCGGCTTCTCCTCCACTTCGAAGCCGAGCAAGGAGACGTAGAACCGGTCCGCCTCGGCCTCGGCCCCCGCCGGCAGGGTGAACTGGACGTGGTCGAGCCCCACGATCCCCATGGCCAGATGGTGCCAGAAGACCGCGGGTTGGCGCGCCTGGTAGACCGGAGCCGACACTGCCCGGAGGTGGACCATCGCGACACACAATGCCGGCGGAGTCGCCGTGGTCACCGGGGCCTCGAGCGGCATCGGGGAGGCCTCGGCCCGGGCCTTGGCCGAGGCCGGGTTCTCGGTCGTGCTCGGGGCCCGGCGGCTCCGCCGCACAGAAGAGGTGGCGGCCTCGCTGCCCGGTGCCCGCGCCCTCCCTCTCGACGTGGCCGACCCCGGGTCGGTCGAGGCCTTCTGCGCGGACGTCCCCGAGTGCCGGGTGCTGGTCAACAACGCCGGCGGGGCGCTCGGCCTCGACGCCGTCGAGGAGGCCGACGAGGCCAAGTGGCGCCAGATGTGGGAGACCAACGTCATGGGGACCCTGCGGATGACCCGGGCCCTCATCCCCAAGCTCGAGGCCTCGGGCGACGGGCTGGTCATCAACATCGGCTCGGTCTCCGCCTTCGAGCGCTACGCCGGCGGAGCCGGTTACCACGCCGCCAAGGCCGGCCAGCAGGCCCTGGGCGACGTGCTGCGGATCGAGCTGTTGGGCCGGCCGGTCCGGGTCTCCGAGATCGACCCGGGCATGGTGGAGACCGAGTTCTCCCTGGTGCGCTTCGGCGGTGACGCCAGGCGAGCGGCCGCCGTCTACGAGGGCGTCGAACCGCTGCGCGCCGAGGACGTGGCCGAGTGCGTGGTCTTCGTCGCCACCCGGCCAAGCCACGTCGACGTCGACCAGCTGGTGGTCCGCCCGCGCGACCAGGCCCGCGTGCACCTGGTCCATCGACGGCCTGCACCCTGAGGGCGGGGAGCCCCGCCCGGAATCACTCGGTCGAGCTGCCGCTCCCGGCCAGCTCCATCGGCGGGGCCTGGAACCCCTCGACCGCCTTGAAGCTGAGGGCCGGCTCGCCGTCCTCGCCCGGCTCCACGTCGATGACGATGGTTTCGCCGACCCGGAACTCCTTCCACAGGATCCGCTCCGACAGCGGGTCCTCGACCAGCTGCTGGATGGCCCGGCGCAGGGGGCGAGCCCCGAGCTGGGGGTCGTACCCACGCTCGGCCAGAAGCGTCCGGGCGGCCGGGGTGAGCTCGAGGGCCAGCCCCTGGCCGGCCAGCTGCTCGCCGGTGCGGGCCACCATGTGGTCGACGATCTCGATGACCTCTTCACGCGAGAGCTCGTGGAAGACGATCACCTCGTCGATCCGGTTGAGGAACTCCGGCCGGAAGTGCGCCTTCAAGGCGTCGTGGACCTTGGCCTTCATCCGCTCGTAGGTGATGGCCTCGGACGTCTTGGCGAACCCGAGGGAGGCCTTGCGCAGATCGGCGGTCCCGAGGTTGGACGTCATGATCAGCACGGTGTTCTTGAAGTCCACGCTGCGCCCCTGGGCATCGGTCAGGCGGCCGTCCTCCAGGATCTGCAGGAGCGTGTTGAACACGTCGGGGTGGGCCTTCTCGACCTCGTCGAAGAGCACCACCGAGAACGGCCGGCGCCGGACGGCCTCGGTCAGCTGGCCGCCCTCCTCGTAGCCGACGTAGCCGGGGGGCGAGCCAACGAGCCGCGAGACGGTGTGCTTCTCCATGTACTCGCTCATGTCGAGCTGGATCAGCGCGTCCTCGTCGTCGAAGAGGAACTCGGCCAGCGTCTTCGCCAGCTCGGTCTTGCCGACCCCGGTCGGCCCGAGGAAGATGAACGACCCGCTCGGGCGCTTCGGGTCCTTCAGGCCGGCCCGCGTGCGCCGGATGGCCCGGGAGAGGGCCTTGATGGCCTCCTCCTGGCCGATGACCCGCTTGTGCAGCTCGTCCTCCATCCGAAGGAGCTTGGCCGTCTCCTCCTCGGTCAGGCGGTAGACGGGGATGCCGGTCCAGTTGGCGAGGACCTCGGCGATGACGTCCTCGTCGACCACGTCGAAGAGGTCGACGCCCTCGCGGCGCCACTCGGCCTCCATCGCCTCCTTGCGGTCCATCCGCTCCTTCTCCTGATCGGAGAGCTTGCGGGCCTGCTCGAAGGCGCCCCGTTCGATAGCCGACTCCTTGTCGGAGCGGATCCGGGTGATCTCCTCGTCGAGGGTCTTGTAGTTGGGCGGGGTGGCCATGCGCCGGATGCGCAGCCGGCTGCCGGCCTCGTCGATGAGGTCGATGGCCTTGTCCGGCAGGTACCGGTCGGCCAGGTACCGGTCGGCCAGGTTGGCCGCCGCCACGAGCGCCTGGTCGGTGATGGTCACCGCGTGGTGCGACTCGTAGCGGTCGCGCAGGCCCTTCAGGATGTCGATGGTGAGCGACACCGACGGCTGCTCGACCTTCACCGGTTGGAACCGACGCTCGAGGGCGGCATCCTTCTCCAGGTGCTTGCGGTACTCGTCGAGGGTGGTCGCCCCGACGGTCTGGAGCTCACCCCTGGCGAGCATGGGTTTGAGGATCGAGGCGGCGTCGATCGCGCCCTCGGCCGCGCCCGCGCCGACCAGGGTGTGGATCTCGTCGATGAACAAGATGATGTCGCCGCGGGTCTTGATCTCCTTCAGGACCTTCTTCAGCCGCTCCTCGAAGTCGCCCCGGTACCGGCTTCCGGCCACCAGCGCGCCGAGGTCCAGGGTGTAGAGCTGCTTGCCGGTCAGGGTCTCGGGTACGTCGTTGGACACGATCCGCTGGGCCAGCCCCTCGACGATCGCGGTCTTGCCCACCCCGGGCTCGCCGATGAGCACTGGGTTGTTCTTGGTCCGACGGGACAGGACCTGCATCACCCGCTCGATCTCCTTCTCGCGCCCGATGACCGGGTCGAGCTTGTTGTCCCGCGCCAGCTGGGTGAGGTTGCGCCCGAACTGGTCGAGGACCGGCGAGCCGCTCGGGGTGTCGGCCGAGGCCTGGCCGGGGCCGGCCCCCACCGCTTCCTTCCCCTGGTAGCCCGACATGAGCTGGATGACCTGGTTGCGGACCCTCGAGAGGTCGGCACCCAGGCTGACGAGGACCTGGCAGGCGACCCCCTCGCCCTCACGGACCAGACCGAGCAGCATGTGCTCGGTGCCGATGTAGCTGTGGCCGAGCTGCAGCGCCTCACGCAAGGAGAGCTCGAGGACCTTCTTCGCCCGGGGGGTGAACGGCGGCGAGCCCGACGGGGCCGAGCCGGCCATCCCGATCGTCTCCTCCACCTTCTCGCGCACCGCCTCCAGGGTGATGCCGAGGGACTCGAGGGCCTTGGCCGCGACGCCTTCGCCCTCGTGGATCAGCCCGAGCAAGATGTGCTCGGTGCCGATGAAGCTGTGATTGAGCATGCGCGCTTCTTCCTGCGCAAGCACCAGAACCCGTCGTGCCCGGTCTGTGAAGCGTTCGAACACGGACCGCCTCCATCTCGGCTCGGACCCTGGGATCTCGGACGGTCCGAGAGCCGTGGTCCAGTAGCGGAAGTCTATAGGGCAACCCCCGCTCCACCCGCCGCACCCGAACGGGGGACCCGAAGAGCCCGGGAGCACCCAGGATGCCACCCCGTGACGACGTCGCCTATCGTGCTCAGCGTGAACGCGGTCGAAGTCCTCGGCCTTTCCGGCCTCGACCAGGAGCTGAGCCGCGTCGAACCCATGCTGATCTCGGCCGTGACGGCCGGCGATCCGTTCCTTGACCAGGTGGCGACCCACCTGATCCGGGCCGGGGGGAAGCGGCTGCGCCCCATGCTGGCGTTGGCCGCGGCCACCCGGGGGGAGCGTCGGGCCACCGAGGAGGACCTGCTGGGGTCGATCGCGGTGGAGCTGGTCCACCTGGCCTCCCTCTACCACGACGACGTGATCGACGAGGCCACCATGCGCCGGGGCACCGAGAGCGTGAACAGCCGGTTCGGCAACCTCATGGCCATCGTCGGGGGCGACTACCTCCTCGCCCGCTCGGCCGAGATCGCGGCGAGCCTCGGCACCGAGATCGCCGGCCTGCTGGCCACGACCCTGGGTCTTCTGTGCCGGGGTCAGGTTTCGGAGGTGAAGACGGTGTTCTCGGTGGAGCGCACCACCGAGCAGTACCTCGAGGCGATCGAGGGCAAGACGGCCGCCCTCATGGCCACTTCGTGCCGGATCGGCGCCTTGACCGGTGCGGCACCCCGGCCCGAGGTCGAGGCCCTGACCGAGTTCGGCCGGAACTTCGGGATCGTCTTCCAGCTGCGCGACGACGTCTTGGACGTGGTGGCCACCGACGGCGAGCTCGGCAAGCCGCCGGGCCAAGACCTGGCCGAAGGCGTCTACACCCTCCCGGTCCTGCACGCCCTCGCCGACCCCCGCGTCGGGCCGGAGCTCGTGAGGCTCCTCGGCCGCCCGCTCGAGCTGCCCGAGCGGGACAAGGTCCGGGCCATGGTGGCGGCCTCCCACGGGATCGCGGCCACGCTCGCTGTGGGCCAGCAGTTCGCCGCCAAGGCCGACCGGGCGCTCGAGGGGCTCTCGTCGCCGGGGTTGGCCTCGGCGCTGCGCGCCCTCAACGACAGCCTGCTCTCCGACCTACTGGGCTGAGCCCTCCCCCCGCTCGGGGCGCAGGGTGGGGAAGGCGATCACCTCCCGGATGTTGGCCGAGTCGGTGAGCAGCATGGCCAGCCGGTCGACGCCCAATCCGAGGCCGCCGGTCGGCGGCAGCCCGTACTCGATGGCCCGGAGGTACTCCTCGTCGAGGGCCATGGCCTCCTCGTCCCCGGCGGCCCGGCGGGCCGCCTGGGCCGCGAAGCGCTCCCGCTGGTCGTCGGGGTCGACGAGCTCGCTGAAGGCGTTGCCCAGCTCCCGGCCGGCCACCACTGGCTCGAACCGCTCCACCAGCCCCGGACCGTCCCGGTGGCGTCGGGCGAGCGGCGAGACCTCCTCGGGGAAGTCGCACACGAAGACCGGACCCCACAGCTCGGTCTCGGTCGTCTTCTCGTAGTACTCGGCCAGCAGCTTGCCCGGCCCCCAGGACTCCTCGACGCTCGCCCCGGTCGACGCGAGCAGCCCGGCCAGCTCGTCGCGGGGCGTGCGCACCGAGAGCGAGTGGCCGGTGTGCTCGGAGATGAGCTCGGTCATGGTCGCCCGCCGCCACGGTGGGGTGAGGTCGAGTGGGCGGCCCTGGTAGGTGAGCTCGGTGGTTGCGACGACGTCCGCGGCCACCCCGGCCACCAGCTCCTCGAAGAGCGCCATCACGTCCTGGTAGTCGGCGTAGGCCCAGTACGCCTCGAGCATGGTGAACTCGGGGTTGTGGCGAGGCGAGATGCCCTCGTTGCGGAAGTTGCGGCCGATCTCGAAGACCTTCTCGAAGCCACCGACCACCAGGCGTTTCAGGTAGAGCTCTGGCGCCACCCGCAAGAAGAGGTCCAGCCCGAGCGCGTTGTGGTGGGTACGGAAGGGCCGGGCCTCGCCGCCGGAGTGGACCACGTGGAGCATCGGCGTCTCCACCTCGACGAAGCCGAGCGCCCACATGCGCTCGCGCAGCGCACGCACCAGCTCGCTGCGGATCCGAAGGGTCCGTCGGCTGCTCTCGTTCGCCCACAGGTCGACCTCTCGCTGGCGGTAGCGGGTCTCGACGTCGCTCACCCCCCGCCACTTGTCGCCGAAGGAGCGGCGGGCCGGCGCGAGCAGCACCCACTCGCGCACCTTCACCGAGAGCTCGCCCCGCCGGGTCCGCACCACCTCGCCGCGGGCACCGATCCAGTCGCCCAGGTTGAGCCGGGCGAAGCCGTCGAGGTCCTCGGTCACCCCGCTCTGGGCGAACAGCTGGACCGCCCCGCTCGAGTCGCGCAGCTGGGCGAAGGCCACCTTGCCCTGGGTCCGCAGGAGCATGACCCGGCCGGCCACCGAGACGACGTCGCCCGACTCCTCGCCGGCCCCCAGGCGGTCCCAGCCCGCGACGACCTCGGCGCTCCGGTGGGTGACGTCGTAGCGGTAGGGGACCTCGCTGATGGGTGTACCACTATCCATGGGACTGTCCTCCGGGGATCGCTTCCCTCGCTCGTCCCTCGAGGACTTTCGTGAGACGGCGACCCCAGAGGATGGCTCCCGAGC
>JAJYVS010000014.1 GCA_021791895.1 Actinomycetes bacterium
GCCGGGGGGTCGTCCCTGACGGCCGGCGGCTCCCGGGGGCCGGGGCCCTCTACGCCCTCTACGGCTGGTTCGGCGAGAACCTGGTCTCCATCTCCCTGGCCCGGGCGGCGGCGCTGGTCGCCGCCGGCTGGCCCCAGGCCGAGGTCAAGGCGGCGGCCGAGGAGTCGGTGCCCGAGCTGGCGGCGTTGGTCGCCCCGTTCGCACCGGCCGTCCTGCACGCTCACCGGGAGGCCGGCCGGCGCCTGGTGCTGGCCACCACCACCCCCGAGGACCTGGTCGCCCCGCTGGCCCAGGCGGTCGGCTTCGACGAGGTGATCGCCACCCGCTACGCGGCGAACGGCGGCCGCTACACCGGACGGGTGGACGGGGGGTTCGTGTGGGGACCGGGGAAGCTGGCCGCGGTCCGGCGGTGGGCCAAGGCCGCCGGGATCGATCTCGGGTCCTCCCACGCCTACACCGACAGCATCTACGACGCCCCGTTGCTCATGAGCGTGGGCCACCCCCACGCCCTCAACCCCGACCCCCGGCTCCACGCCCTGGCGCTGGCCCGGCGCTGGCCGGTCGAGCACTGGGACCGCCCGCCCGGCGTGCCCTCGATCGTCGGGCTGGAGCCCTACCACCTCCTGCGCCAGCTGGTGCGCCGCTCGAGCTTCCCCTACGCCCGGTTCGACATCGCCGGGACCGACTCGGTCCCCCGCGCCGGCGGGGTCATCCTGGCGGCCAACCACCGCAGCTACTTCGACGCCGTGGCGCTCGCCCTCGTCGCCCGGGACCTCGACCGTCCGGTCCGCTTCCTGGCCAAGCAGGAGCTCTTCTCGGTCGGGGTGGCCGGCTGGGTGCTGCGGGCCATCGGGGGGATCCCGGTCGACCGGGCCAGCCGGTCGAGGGCCCCCCTCGACGCCGCCGAGGCGTCGCTGCGGGCCGGGGAGGTGGTGGTCATCCTGCCCGAGGGGACCATCCCGAGGGGCGAGGCCGCCCGCGACCCGGTGCTGCACGGCCGGACCGGAGTGGCCCGGCTGGCCGCCGCCACCGGGGCCCCGGTGGTGCCGGTGGGCCTGTGGGGCACCGAGCGGGTGTGGCCCCGGGAGGCCCGGTTCCCCCAGCTGGTGGGGATCCACGACGTCTCGGTGCGGGTCGGGTCGGCGGTCCCGCTCGGCCTGGCCGACCCGGCGAGCGCCACCGAGACGATCATGGCCGCCATTGCGTCGCTCATCCCCGCCGCCGAGCGGCCGGCCGGCGGTGCGGTGGCCACCGGGACCGATGCCCGCTTCGAACCGTGAGGCTGCGCACCCGTCTCGGTGCCGGCGTGGCCGGCGCGCTGAACGGGGTGTCCCGCCGCCTCGGGCTCGGTCGGGGGACGGTCCTCGGCGGCCGGGCCGGCATGGCCATCGCCCCCGGCGCCCTGGCCGAGCTGGCGGCAGGCCGCCTCGTGGCCCTGGTGAGCGGGACCAACGGCAAGACGACGACGACGGCGTTGTTGGCCGCGGCGCTCGAGGTCGGCGGGCGGCGCGTCGTCACCAACTCCACCGGGTCCAACATGCCCGCCGGTCACTTCGCCGCGCTGGCCCAAGGCGCAGGAGGGACCCCGGTCGTCCTCGAGGTCGACGAGGGCTACCTGCCCGGGAGCGTCGAGACCCTGGAGCCGAAGGTGGTCGTCCTCCTCAACCTCTCGCGCGACCAGCTCGACCGGAGCAACGAGGTCCGCATGGTGGCCGGGCGATGGCGCCGGGCGCTGGCCGGGTCCAGGGCGACCGTCGTCGCCAACGCCGACGACCCCCTCGTCGTCTACGGGGCCGAGCTGGCCGGATCGCTGCTCTGGGTCGCCGGCGGGGCTCGGTGGCGTGCCGATGCCGCCGGCTGCCCGGCCTGCGGGGGGCGGATCGAGTACTCGGTCGACTCGTGGTCCTGTCGCTGCGGGTTCACCCGGCCCCGACCGGAGGTCTCGGCGGTCGAGGAGGCGGGGACGACCACGGCGGTCTTCGCCGACGGCCGGCGGCTGCCGGTCACCCTCGCCATCCCCGGCGCGTTCAACCGCCGCAACGCGCTGATGGCCATGGCGGCGGCGGGGGCCCTCGGCGTGCCGGCTGAGGTCGCCCTGGCGGCGATGGGTCGGATCGAGGGGGTGGCCGGGCGGTTCTCGTTGCGCCGGGTCCAGGGGGTCTTGACCCGGGTGCTCCTGGCCAAGAACCCGGCCGGCTGGGAGGAGCTGCTCGACGTGGTCGCCCCGGGGACCGGGCCGGTGGTGGTGGCGATCAACGCCCGGATCGCCGACGGGCGGGACCCCTCGTGGCTGTGGGACGTGCCCTTCGAACGGCTCGCCGGGCGACCGGTGGTCGCCACCGGGGAGCGCAGCGCAGACGTGTCGGTCCGGCTCCACTACGCCGGGGTCGAGCACCAGCGGGTCGGCGACCCGGCCCAGGCGGTCGTGCTGGCCGGCCGGCTGGGCGCCGCCGGTGCCGACGGAGAGGCGGTCGAGTTCATCGGCAACTACACCGCGTTCCACGACCTGCTACGCGTGGGCGCCTGAGGCGCCGATGGCTCGTTCGGCGCTCCGGATCGTCGTGGTCTACCCGGACCTCCTCGGCACCTACGGCGACGGGGGCAACGGGGTGATCCTGGCCAGCCGGGCCCGACGCCGGGGCTTCGAGGTCGACCTCGTCGAGGCGGCGAGCGACCGCCCCCTGCCCCGGGCCGACCTCTACACGCTGGGCGGCGGTGAGGACGCCCCCCAGGTCCAGGCGGCCGAGCGCCTGGGCGCCGAGGGGGTGCTGGCCGCGGCGGTCGCCGAGGGCGCGGCGGTGCTGGCGGTCTGCGCCGGCTACCAGATCCTCGGCAAGAGCTTCCCGACCGCCGAGGGGACCGCGTCGCCCGGCCTCGGTCTGTTCGAGGTGGCGACGGAGAAGGGCACCGGGGCCCGGGCGGTCGGCGAGATCGTGGTCGAGGCGGCCGTCCCGACGGTGGGTCTGCTCACCGGGTTCGAGAACCACGGCGGGGTGAGCGTGCGGGGTCCGTCGGCCGGCGCCCTCGGCACGCTGCGTCGGGGGTCGGGCAACGGTGACGGGACCGACGGGGTCTGGAGCGGTCGGCTGGTCGGCACCTACCTCCACGGCCCGGTCCTGGCCCGCAACCCCGCTTTGGCCGATGTCCTGTTGTCCTGGGCCACCGGCCGCGACGACCTGGCCCCCCTCGACGATCGGCGGGAGGAGGCGTTGCGGGCCGAGCGCCTCGAGGCCGCCCTCAGCTCCCCGCTCTCGATGCTGCGTCGTCGGCGCTGAGTGGGCCGCTGGCGCTGAGCGGTGCGCCGGTACTGAACGGGCCGTCGGCGTTGAGTGGGCCGCCGGCGGCGCCGGGCCTCAGATCCGCGACGGGGCGCGTCGGCGCGCTCGGCGCGTTCGGGGGCGGCGGCGTCCGGCCAGCTTGGCCAGCTTCACGTCGGGCCAGGCCGGTTCGTCACGCCTCGGGCCGGCGGCACCGAGGGCCCAGGCCCGACGCCACGGTGCGACCTCGGGCCCGCGCAGGGCGAGTGCGCCGTCGTCGGGCCGGCGACGGGCGGTCCACCAGTCCGAGGCGATCTCGGCGGCCAAGAGCGCGACCGCCCGCTCGATGCGGACCGCGAAGCGCCGGGCGTCCTCGTCGGGCTCGGCCCGGAGCGGTGGGCCGAAGACCACCGTCACCTCCCCCCGCCGCAGCTGCCGGGCCCGGTTCTCGGTGCCCGAGCCGCCCGGACGCCCCGCGTCGTCCCGCTTGGGCAGGACGTGGCGGGTGCCGTGCAGGTAGACCGGGACCACCGGGGCACCGGCCCGCACCGCCAGGTAGGCGGCGCCCCCCCGGAACTCCTGGGCCCAGCCGTCGGGCGAGCGGCCCCCCTCGGGGAAGAGCACCAGGTTCCACCCCTCGCCGAGCAGCTCGGTGGCGACCTCGGCCGACCGGCGGTTGACCCGGGACCGCTCGATCGGGATGGCCGCCAAGGTGAGCGACCACAGGGCCGACTTCCAGGGCCGGTCGAAGAAGTAGTCGGCCGCCGCCCCGACCACGGCGCGGTGGCGGAAGCGAGCCGGCAACGCGGTGAGGAGGAGCGGGGTGTCGAGGTGGCTCGCGTGGTTGGCGGCGAAGACGACCGGCGCCTCGAGGTGGGCCAGGTACTCCTCGCCCCGGACCGTGGTCGGGGCGAGGACTCGGGCGAGCGGTCTGGTCACGTTGTCGAGCACCATCGCCCGCACGAGGCGGGCCGGGTAGCGCCGCGACCACTCGTGGTCGTAGTCGAGCCCGACGTGGCGCTCCGGCGCCGGCCGGTCGACGCCGGCCGGCCAGTCGGGCGCTCCGAGCGGGAACCGGAGCCGGCCGAGGGCTGCCAGGGTGTCGGGCAGCTTCATTGCACGTCGGCCAGAAGCAGCGGGGGCACGTGCATGTGGGTGATGGTCGGGGACCGACCGACGACGTCGCTCGCGATCTCCAGGGCGTCGGCCAGCGTCGAGGCGGGGGAGAAGCCCATCCGCCGGACCGCCTTGGGGTCGCCGCCGAGGACGATGACCCGGCCGAGGTGCTCGAGGGCGTGCGCGCACCAGTACCACATGTAGAAGGGGTGCACGCCGTGGTAGGCGTGGCCGGTCCGGTAGAGGTGCACGTACCAGGGGTCGTTGGCGAAGGACTCCTCGTAGAGCTTGTGCATCTCGGCCGGGTCGGTCGTCTCGGTCAGCACCTGCTCGTAGAAGTCGATGTAGCTCGGGTGGAAGGCCGGGTCGAAGTGGGGCTTGGTCGGGTGCTGCATGATGAGCACCCCGCCCTCGCGCACGAGGGGCTTGCCCCGGTACAGGTTGAAGAAGTACCCGAGGCCGAGGCAGGCGACGAGGATCGGGTTCATGATCGAGTTCACGTTGTAGGGGCAGATGTAGGGGAGGCCCATCGTGAGCACATCGGTCTGCCCGGTGACGGCGACCCCCTGCTGACGCCAGACGTGCTCCAAGGCCAGGTCGTGGACCGCCTCCACCTCCCCGGCCTGCACCGAGGTCATCTGGTGGGGGGCCTTGATGGAGTGGAAGATCTGTCTCGACAGCTTCCCCGGCGCGGCGTCGAGGGCGGCCGCGGTGGCGGCGTAGGTGGCCCGGTCACGCAGCGACCACTCCCACTCGCGACGCTGCAGGAAGGCGAACTGGGACGGGAAGGTGTCGGTGTTGAGGGTGGTCTCGATCTGGAAGACCTTGACCCCGCTCGCCGCGATGTGCCGGCCCATGCGCCAGTTGGAGGAGTGCAGCTCCGAGGACGGGGCGTGCATGAACGACCGGGAGTGGCGCATCGTCGTCGGGTTGTGGTGGTGGCGCAAGCTGCGGTAGCTGGCGAGGCCGGTGGCGACGCTCTTGTGGCCCCCGTCCATGGCCACGAGGCAGATGTTCACGTAGACGACGAGGTCGCTCTCGGCCGCCCGCCGGTTGATCTCGACCTCCTCGCCCTCGGCGGTCCGGCCGAGATCGGTCAGGTTGCTCGGATCCTCGGCGTCGTGCTGGGTGAGGAGGCCCCGGGGCGCGAAGGCCTCGTAGATGCGGTCGCCGAGCGCGTGGCGCAGCTCGGCTTCGGTCATGCGACGGTGCAGAGCCAGCGCGGCGATGAGCATCACGTCGTCCACGCCGGCCGCCGCGGCGAGGTCGAGCACCTGCTCGATCACCATCTGGCGGATGTCGGGGGCCTGCATCGGCGGGAGCGGGAGGGAGACGTCGTCGAAGCAGATCGTGAGGCGCATGCCCGGGGTCATGAGCGCCCGGAGCGGCTCGGAGCCGCCCACCGGGTGCTCGAGCGCCTCGGCGATGGCGCCGATCGGGTCGGGGAGCGGTTCGAGGGGCTCGGGCGCGTAGAGCACCCTCGTGCCTTCGGGGAACCGCTCGAGGGTGAAGCCCTCCCCGTTCCACAGGAGCGTGGGCGGCGTCGAGCCGTCCACCTCCAGCACGAACCCCGGTCGTGGGGTCATCGCCGACCTCCTCGGGCGCCCGACCGCAGGTCGAACGCGATCTTCACCGCTCCGCGGCGGCCGGCCGCCCCGGCGTGGGCGACGGCCTCCTCGAAGCGCTCCAGCGGATAGGTGGCCGAGACCAGTCGGCCCGTCCTCATGGCGGCGGCCGCCTCCAAGGCCACCTCGAAGGTGGCCCTCGTCCCGTGCTCGAGGACCTCGGTCCCGTAGGCGTAGGTCCCGGCGAGGCGGACCTCGCGGTGCCAGAGCGGGGCCAGGTCCACGTGGACCCGGCCCGGCATCCCGACCAGGACCACGCTGCCGCGCGGCCGGACGACGTCGAGGGACGCCGCGATGGACTCGGAGGAGCCGACGCAGTCGAACACCACGTCGGCCCCGCCAGTCAGCCTGGTTCCCGCGGCGCCGCCGACCACCATGGAGCGGGCGTGGCGACGGACCGCCCGGCCGAGCTGCTCGGGCGGGACGACGGCGTTCGCCCCCAGCTCCTCGGCCAGCCGGCGCTGGTTGGCGTAGCGGGCCCCGACCGCGAGGACCCGCGGCAAGGGCAGCGCGCCCTGGCCGGTCAGGTGGCCGACGGCGGCCACGACGGCGAGCCCGAGGGTCCCGGCACCGACCACGGCGACCACGTCGTCGGCGCCGACCCCCGCGTGCAGCACCGCGTGCAGCGCGCAGGCCAGGGGCTCGACGGTCACCGCGTCGGTGTCGGACAGCCCGTCGTCGACCGGGTAGAGCTGGCTCTCGTGGGCAACCAGGCCGGCGGCGGACCAGCCGCCCCCGGTGTCGGCGCAGAAGCCGGTCTGGATGCCCGGGGCGAGGTGCCCGAAGCCGGTGTGCTCGCAGTCGCCGGTGTTGCCGACCCGGCACGAGGCGCACGGCGTGAGCCCGCGGGCGACGCAGCCCAACACCGGCTGGATCACCACCCGGGCCCCGGCCGCGAGCGGGGTCCCGCCGGCCCCGGTGGCGGCCGACTCGACCACGCCGAGGACCTCGTGGCCGGGGACGAAGGGGAAGCTCACCAGGGGTTCGAAGTACCGCGAGCTGCGGCCGTCGATGGTCGCCAGATCCGAACCGCAGATCCCCGAGAGGAGCGGGGTGACCCGGTGCCACCCCTCGCCCGGGAGCGCCGGAGGCTCGGTGTCGACGAGGCGCAGGGGCGCCACCTTGGCGCCCCGCCCCGACCCGAGTCCCGAGGCGAGCCGGGACGCCGCGAACCGCGGGAGGCTCCGCTCGAAGACGAGCGCCTTCACGGCCCGACGCTCCCCGCCCCGGTCGTGAGCGACCGGTGTTCGAGCCCGCCCAACGGGAGGAGGCGGTCGGTCCCCCCGGCGGCGCGGCTCCACTGCTCGACGAGCCACCCCCGCCGTCGGGCGATGGCCGCCAGGCGGGCGTCGGGGTTGACGACGACCGGGAAGCCGACGGCTTCGAGCATGGCGAGGTCGCTCGAGGAGTCGGCGTAGGCGACCGACTCGGCCAGCGACAGGCCGTGCTCGAGCGTGTAGCGCTCCAGCATGAGGGCGCGGGCCTCGCCGATGGGGGAGAGCTCGGCCAGGTGGCCGGTGAAGATCCCGTCGCGCTCGGACAAGCTCGCGCAGACCACGTCGTCGAACAGCGGGCGCAGCGGTTCGACCACGACGTCGAGGGCGCCGGTGATGAGCAGCGTGCGGTGTCCGAGCCGCCGGTGGTGCCGGACCCGGGCGATGCCGGCCGGGAACGCCCGGGGGAGGAGGAATTCGTGGAAGAGGTCCCAGGCGTCGCGCGCGATCGCCTCCACCGGGGCGCCCTCGTAGCGGCGGTAGAAGTAGCGGAGGAAGTCGCCCCGGTCCCGCCGGTCGAGGCTCAGCCACCGGGGGGCCGACGCCAGCAGGTCGGCCACGAAGCCGACCCGCCGGTCGGGCTCCATGTGCCGGCTGGCCAGCCAGGCGTAGGAGTCGACGACGTTCGAGGCGATCAGGGTGTGCTCGAGGTCGAACACCGCGAGGTGCCGGTCGGGGGAGAGCACTGCGCTGCGCAGCCGGGTTTGGCGGTCGGTGCCCCCGGGCCGGCCGGGGGAGGTACGGACCCGGCCCCGTTCGACCACCGAGGGCAGGTGGACCTCGGACACGTAGTGGGCCCAGTCGATGACGGCGGGGTCGAAGCAGAACCGCTGGCGGTCCTCGGGGTCCAGGCTCTCGAACAGGCCGAGCAGCCGGTCGATCCGGTACCGGGCCTCGGTCTCGGTGTAGGCGCCGTAGAGCTCGGCGTAGCCGAGGGCCCGCTCGGCCAGGGTCTGGCGGTCCTCCAGCTTGGCCGCCCACTCGGCCTGCTTGCGGCGGAACGGCATGAGACGCAGGCCCCGCTCGGCGACGTCCATGAGCTTGACGGCCTGCTGCAGCTGGCGCTGGACCCGGCCGCGGCCGGGGAACGACCACTCCGGGAGGGAGATCGGCTGGCCCCGGTCGTCGTAGAGGGGGTGGCGATCGAACCAGTCCTTGATGAGGTGCACGAGCTGGCCGTAGGCGAGCGGGTTCCGCACCCCCGAAGCCACGTGGTACACGGCGGGGCCGTCCTCGGGCCCGCGGGCGGCGACTGCGATGATCGCCGCCACCACTAGGTCGACCGGGATGACGTCGGTGATCCCCTCGGGGACACCGGGGAACTCCCGCAGGAGGCCCCGGGCGAAGGAGAGGATGATCGGCTCGGCCATCCGGAAGCCGCGGATCCAGCCCGGCCGAGGTTCGGCCAGCGCCGACTCGATGATCGAGGGCCGCACGATGGTGAGCGGCACCGGGACCTCCCCCTGCGGGCCGTGCCGGGCGACCAGCGCCCGCTCGCCCAGCGCCTTGGTGAAGGCGTAGGCGTCGGGCCACCCGAGCGCCTTGGCCCGGGCCGAACCGGCCGCGACGAGCTGGCGCCGGACCCAGTCCTCCCGGAGGCGTTCGGCCCGGGCGGCGAGGAGGTGGGTGCCCGAGGCGCCCTGCTCGGCGTGGGCCCGTCGGGCGAATTCGCGCAGGTGCTCGGGTTGTCGGGAAGCGTCCTCCAGGTCGTCCCGGAGCCGCCGGGCGCTCGCCACCTCGGCGCTCCAGTCGATGGCCAGGCTGAATCGGTCCTCGGAGAGGAGCCGTTCGGCGGTCTCGCCCTGGTGGGCGCCGGCCACATAGGCCGTCGACACCGCGATCAGGTGGGCGGGCCGGCCTCCGGCGGCGGCGCTGGCGGCGACGGCCGCGGCCACCCGGGACGGGCCGAGCAGGTTGACCTCCACCGCGTGGTCGAGCGGGGCGTCGAAGCTGACCGTGGCGGCCGAGTGGATGACGACGTCACAGGCTGCGAGCTCGGCCCGGCCGGCCTCGTCCAAACCGAGGCCGTCGCTCGAGACGTCCCCGGCGACCCCTCGCAGGCGGTCGGCGACCTGGTGGTCGAACCGCCCGCCGAGTTCGTCGCGCAACCGGGCGAAGCAGTCGTTGCGGAGGATCTCCCGTTCCACCCGGGTCGCGACATCGTGGCGCCGACCAGGCCGGACGAGCGCGACGACCTGGGCGTCGGGGATGGTACGCAGGATCCGCTCGATGAGGGCCGTGCCCAAGAAGCCGGTCCCCCCGGTCACGAAGAAGCGCCGTCCGGCGAGGTCGTCGGCGATGCCCATCCCGGTTGTCTACCATTTGGTAGGGATTTTGTCTACCATTTGGTAGGTGGCCACCGGGACGTCTGATCGGATCCTCGACGCCGCGCTGGCATCCTTCGGGTCCCGCGGCTACGACACCACCTCCCTCGACGCCCTGGCCAAGCAGCTCGACATCCGCAAGCAGACGATCCTGTACTGGTTTCCTACCAAGGATGCCCTGCTCGGGGCCGTCATCGAGCGGAGCGCCACCGAACTCGCCGAGGCGTTCGAGGTGGGCCTCGAGGGCGCGGGCGAGGGCTGGGCCAAGGTGGAGGCGGTCGTCCGGGCGGTGTTCCGGCTGGCGTCCCGGCAGCCCGAGCTGCTCGCCCTGGTCCGCGAGGTCTCCCGACTCGGCCCGCCGGCGGCGACCAAGATGCTCGTGGTGCTCGACCCGCTCGTCCAGCGGGCCAGTGCGTTCCTCGAGGCCGAGATGGACGCCGGGCGGATGCGGCGCCACGATCCGAGACTCCTGCTCCTCGCGATCTACTCCACCGTGATCGGGATGGTGACCGAGGTGGAGGTGCTGCGGGCGCTCGGCGAGGAGCCCACCGCCCGGTCGTTGGTTCGTCGGCGGGCCGACGTCCTCGGACTGTTGCGCTCGGCCCTTAAGACGGAGGCGTAGCGGCCGGGCGCTTCTTCTTCTGCGTCTTGGGCGTGTAGCGCTTCGAGGCGACCGGCCCCTTCTTCTCCGGTTCCTTGGCCTTCTTGCCCCGAGCGCTCCGAGTCCCTCTTGGTGGCGGTGGTTGACGCTCTCCGCTCGGATTGGCCTTCGTGCCGGTCGGCGACCCGTACCGCTGGACCCGCCAGGCCCGGACCAGGAGCCAGCCACCCCCGAAGATGAACGGGATCCCGAGGATCCCGACCTCGGCTTCGAACGCCAGACCGGCCATGAGCAGGGTGAAGCCGACCGGGCTCCGTCGTCCGACGCGGACGGTGATGAAGATCGCGATGGCGAAGGCCAGCAGTAGGGCGAGTTCGAATTCCCAGTGGGCGCGGTCGTAGAAGGCCTCACAAACGTTGGCGGCCTTGTGGTAGGTGAACCCCGAGGTGCAGCTGTGGTTGGAACCGGGGGGGAGTTTGACCGGCCTCTTCGGGTTGAGGATGTAGGGAACGTCCTGCCAAAGGGCGAGGACGGCGGCGAGGGCCGCCGCGATCAGACCCCAGCGACGTTCCTTCGGGTCGAGATTGAGGATCGCCTGGCGTTTCCCCTCGTCAGAGGAGGTTGGCCTGGGGTTTTGTGCGCCTTCTCCCATCGCCCTGGGCCCCTTGGGCACGGTCAGCGCGGTCGACACGCGGGCCGCTAGGCCTTGCCATCGGCTGGATCGGGCGGGTGGGGAGACAGGGGCGTCGTCAGGCACGTCTTCTCTAGGGTATCGGTCCTTGGCAAGTCACCGCCGCTGGGGTCGGGTGCTCGCCGAACTTGGACCCTGGCCTCTCGAGTTCGGGCGAGGGCTAGCGTGTCCTTCCGCACGAGTCTTGGGGCGCTTAGCTCAGTTGGTTAGAGCGCAGCCTTCACACGGCTGAGGTCGGAGGTTCGAGTCCTCTAGCGCCCACTCCGTTGTCCCAGGTGCCTTGCCATTTTGGCACTTCGGAAGTGAGCGGGGTCGGCCACCAGCGGGACACACTTGACCCCGATGACCCGGGCCAGCGTCAACGGCATCGAGCTGTACTACGAGGAGCACGGGAGCGGCCCAGCGCTGCTGCTCGTCCCCGGGCTCGGAGCCGACACCCGTCTCTTCGCCGGGGTCGTCGGACCCCTCGCCGCCACCTGTCACGTGATCGTGTTCGACCCCCGCGGCGGAGGCAGGAGCGACAAGCCACCTGGCCCCTACGCCATCGAGCAGATGGCCGACGACGCCGAGGGGCTCCTCGACGTGCTGGGGATCGAGCACGCGATCGTCGTCGGGTACTCCATGGGCGGGCGAATCGCATTGAGTCTCGCCCTCGACCACCCGACCCGTGTGGCCCGGCTGGTTCTGGCCGCCACCAGTGCCAGTACGCCGCCCAGCCGCATCCTCAGCCGCCGGTGGCTGGCACTGGAGGTGTTGAGCCGGCTCCCGACTCCCGGCAAGCGGCAACCTCGGTGGGCCTGGGAGTGCCAGCGCCGGGCGTCCACCTCCTACGACGCCACCGCCCGCTTGGGTGAGATCGTCGTTCCGACCCTGATCCTTCATTGCCGGCGTGACCACATGGCGTCACTCGCACTGGCGCGTGAGATGCACGCGGCGATCGCCGGATCCGCCTTGGTGGAGGTCCCCGGTGGGCATCTCTCACTCGTCACCCGAGAGCGCCGCCGCTTCGCGAGGGAGGTGGTGGCCTTCGCGACGAGCTGAGACACACCTCTGCTCCCCGCTCATTTTCCGAAGCCGGCAATCGAGTGACACCAAGATCTCCTCGATGAACTCGTCGATCTGCACGCTTCGCTCGACCTCGGTCGCTGTCTTCCACACCGTGTCGACGTAGAGCGTCGCCGGCAAGCGCGCGGCCTCGTCGAATCGCCGTGCCAGCTCGTCGGTGCGGTCCGCCTCAACCGGCGCGTCGTCGGTCTCCCGTTGGGCCTCCCCGATGGCTACCGACAGTCGTGCCTCCTCCTCGGCGAACAGCTCGGTCCCGATCGGCGGATCGGCGCTCTTGCTCATCTTGGTCCCTCCGAGAGGCCACTCAGCCTGGATTGGAGACCTGGCCGAGCACGTCGGAAATGGCCCTAACGACCTCCTTGGGATGGCGCAGATGCAGCGTGAGGTGGCCCGCGTCGACAGGGCGGACCTGTCCCCGTGGAACGGTGCGGGCGAAGTCCAGGTAGAGCTGGTGCTTGCCCTCGATCTCGGCATGGATCAGCTCCTGGGACTCTCCGCTGGAGACCACCTCCCGGAACCCGTCGGTAGCCATGGAGCACAACACGATCATCGGGATGTCCGGCAGAGGGCCGGAGTCTTTGACCTCCCGGTATAGGTCCTCCACGTTCTTGGCCTCCAGCATCCCCGCCCGCAACCACTGTGGGCTCACGTGGCGGACCCTGAGCTCTCGGCGGACTGTCTCGGGGAAGCCTTCCTTAGTCTCCTGGTCGAAGAGGTCTCGGTACGTGTTTTGCATCCGCCGCAGCGGAGGCAGGACGGCGAGGAGGCGGCTCGTGAGCGGATTGGACAGGGCGGCCCCGAGCACGGCGTTAAGCACCGCGAACTTGCGATTCCCGGATCTCATGGCGGTGAGCTGCTCGGGCATGTAGGCGTTGTAGTCCTCATGCGCTGGGTCGAGCAGGACGAGCCCGGCCACCCGGTCGGGGAAGCGTGCCGAGTAATGGCGTGCGTATAGACCACCTAGGGAATGGCCGACCAGGACATAGGGAGCCGGTAAGCCCAAGGTTCGGAGCAACCCGTCCAGCTCGTCGATGACCTCACGAGAGCTTCTCGGCAGCGTGACCCGATCGCTCCATCCGGTCCCGGCCCGGTCGTAGAGGACACTGGTCGACAGCTCCGCCACCAGGGTCTGGACGTTCAGGTAGTCAAGACCCACGGTCCCCGCCCCCGAGAGGAAGACGACGGGAGGTCGGCCGGTTCCGGTGCGGAGCACGAACAGTCGACGACCCCCGACCTGAACCCATGTTCCGATGGGCGGGTCTGCGACCCGCGACCCCTTGGCCGACTCCTCTGGTTGCTGCGTCATGCCACGCTCCCATTATCCGCAGATTCGAGAATGGTAGCAGGACTGATATTATTGTCCAGTGGACACCCTCCAGCTCGTGACGCATCCGGTTCGGATGAGGATCCTTCACGCCATGGCCGGCGGAGAAGAGCGGACGATCACGGAACTCTGCGACCGTCTCCCGGAGGTCTCCCAAGCCAGCATCTACCGGCACGTCGCGGTTCTCGCCGACGCCGGGATGCTGGACATCGTTGGCGAGCGGCGGGTCCGCGGAGCCGTAGAACGACGGTACCGACTGCGCGCCGAGCGACCGGTGATTGGCCGAGCCTTAGCTGCCGCGATGTCCCTAGATGACCACCGCAGCGGCTTCGCCGCCGCCATGGCCACCCTGGTGGCCGAGTTCAACGCCTACCTTGGAAGCGGGCCAGAACCGGTCCAGGACTCTGTCGGGTACCGGCAAGCTGTCGTCTGGCTGAACCGGCGGGAGGTCGTCGACCTCATGAGCCAGCTGCGCAACCTCATCACGGTCGGCATGGAGAACGGACCCGGGCGCGGCCGGCGTCCGTACCTGTTCAGCCCGATCGTGTTTCCGGTCCAACAGCCAAGCGACTGAGAACCGAACGCGCGACAGCTTCCGTTGGACCGTGAGCCCCACGACCGAGGCCTCGCTTCCTCCTCTCGCCCTGTTGAGGGGGCAGGACATATTGCCGGCACCTGTAACGACCACCCCGTTCGCCAGGCAGGTGTGCTGAAGGTAGTAATCGCCCCTCCGACGTGAACCGCCACGCCTCGTGCGCGATTCGTGCGCGACGAGCCGGAACGCATCGGTCAATGATGGTCGCTCATGGTCACTCAGAGTCCTGCTGAACGTGGCATTCGGTTCCGCACGCTGGACACCAAAACACCAGTTCATCTCCTTCACACGGCTGAGGTCGGAGGTTCGAGTCCTCTAGCGCCCACTCAGAATGCGCGGGAAAGAGCCGGGGCCGCGGGCTGACCGGAACCGGGGACACGGGGCCGGAGGAGAAGGAGGGGGGCCAGCCAGCCAGGGGGGCGCGAAGCGGACCGGAGGCAAAGGCAGCACTCCACTTTGAGTCGTCCGACCTAATCGACTCGCCAGAGCCGGCCTCTTGGCGATGGAATGGTAAATGGCGGCCTGTAACGCAAACCAGATGGTCTGTCCTTCCGCAACGTCAACAGTTAGGGTCGCTACACCCATTGGCCGGAAGAAGACGCCAAGGGAAACTGAAACCTCGTGCCGCCCCCGGGGTGACCTCGAACCGATGTTCTCCCCACGGGATATCCCGACCTGAACACCGTCAATGGTGATGATGGGTCGGTAGCCCTCCAAGGGCAATCGAAGCGCAGACAAGCGAGCCTCCACCATGATGGTTGAGCTTGCCATGTTGTTCTCGCTCGACGGCTTACTGCTCGCCCTCTAGAAGTTAGTCACGATCGGATCGACGCCGTCGAGAGGTCAATCCCCTCAAGTAGATCCGCGCAGAAAGCGCAATGAAGTCGTAGAGGGGATGTTGGTCCAGCGACTGAACGGGTCCCAACGTCGCGGTCTCCACTTGTCTTCGGCGAAGAAACGTTGCCAGTCCCAGGGTCTCGATCTCGGACGCGACCCGGCTCACAGCTGGCTCAATGTTGTCACCGGTATAGGGACCTGCTCGATAGAGCTCTTGCCCCTTCGCCTCATCACGAATGACTACGTCACGTAGCGGGAGACCGCTTGGCACCTTGCCCCAACTGAGCGATGCCAGTGCCAATACCTTGATCCAGGCGAGCAGCATGCCACCTCGGCCGTGAGGTTCGACTGTCAGAACTCCCTCAGGGAACCTGATGGGATCTCGCAAACGCAGAAGTGACATGACTATCGGCCGGACCGACGCTTCCAGAACGACACGCTGCCTCGAAGCGTGTCTGCGAAGAACGATGTCTGCTCCCGGAGCGTCAGCGTCCCCGACGATTCACTGAATGGGCCTAGCGAGGCCGAGGCCACCTGTCGCTTACGAAGGAACTCGGCCAGCCCGCCGGACTCCACTTCTGCGACGATGCGCTTGATCTCTCTCTCGACCTCGACGCCGCCTTCGTAAGGTCCCTCTCCATAGAGTTCTCGGCCTCTCATTCGCTGGCGGATGACGATGTCTCGCAGGGGGAGACTTTGCGACATAGTCCCAAAACTCAGACCTGCGAGCGCGAGCGCCTTGATCCACCACAGCAGCTGGCCACCGTGGCCGTGAGATTCAAGGATGAGAACTCCGCCTGGAAAGTGGATCGGATGTTCCAAAGGGGGAACGGGCATTGACTACCGCCTAGCCGTCTCGATCTTCCGAACACGCTAGCTCCGGCCTACCAGCATCGATTTCCTTGACCACCGTTGTGTGGCCGCTCACGTTCACTCAGCACGCCTCCCACCCACCGAGAAGCCCGCTGCAGATCTCGGCACTCGCAATGTTGTAATCGCCCTGGGCGGAGCCAGACTTCGTAACGGTGTGGGTCGTTCCTCCCTGCTTGTAAACGAGTACCAGCCGGGGACAGCGCCCGCCCCTGCCAACCCCAGGCTGGCGAGAACTTGGCCAGGGATGGTCGGGCTGCCCTCATCGAGTGACCTGCCTGAGGGTGGCGTCGGCAGCGAGGAGCGGGATTTGGCGGGAAACCGAGACCACTTTCCGACACCGCCGGCATCGGGTATTGGTCCGGGCCTCGGTGTCGAAGGTGAGGCCGCACGCTCGGCAGGTGAGCTGCATGGCCCATCATCGCTCTGCGTCTCGAAGGTTGCGGGGACCGGAGCCAGCCGCTGCTGCCCCGTCAGGTGTACGAGATCGCGACCCCGACGGTGATCAGCTGGCTCGACCCTTTCGCTTGGTAGGAGACCCTCCACAGGGGCTGGGAACGGTCTGGGATGCCGTAGACATCGCCGTCCTGACATCCGTAGTTGAGGCGCTCACTTCCCAGAGCGGCCGTTGCCCCCGTGAGGTACACACAGAGTTGCCTGTTCGTCAGCTTCAGCGCCCACGGAGGGGCACTGGGCGAGGACGCGGCGACAGCGACCGGGGTGGTGGGTTGGACCTCGACGGCACTCAGGTTGGTGGGGCTCTGAAAGCAGAGGAGATCCGAACCGCCAAAGGGATCCGAGAAGCAGGGATCGGCAAGGTTGCTCCCATTGGGCTCGTTTTGGTTCAGAAAGCACCGGTACGCATCGCTGCGGGAGCTGTCGGCCTCTGAGTTGTTCTCGCAACGAGCTGTCGTCTGAAACACCATTTTGACCCCAGGACCGAGTCCAGTTGGCGAGAAGGGGTTCAGCATGTCTTGCTGAGTGACCGAACCCGTCGTCGTGGGAGCGACCGCCGTCGTCGTCGTTCCGATGCCTGAAGGGGAATCCTGCTTGTTCGGAGCGCCATTCGAAGTACTGACGGCCAGTCCGATCCCGATGCCTCCCCCCAGCGCCGCCAGGACGAGGGCGCCAACCGCGATCCGACGGAGCCACGGCCCAGCAACCCGAGATCGAAGTCGCGCCATGATCAAGCGCTGCCATACCAGGCGACGAAGGCATTGAGCGCCACCGTGCAAAGGGCGTGGTCGCTGTTGGGCATGGTGCAGGTGTCGAGCCAGCTGCCGTTGTAGTTGCCCGAGTAGTACGTCATCACTCCGTTGGCCGGGTACGGGCCTCCCGAAGGATTGCCATCTCCGACCACCCCAGCCGGGTCTTCGAACGCGATGACGCCGGAGCTGATGATGTACGTCGACTCGTTCCCGGGCCGAGTCTTCGGGCAGCTCATGCCGTAGTCATTGAGGTAGTCGGTGGCGGCGGTTGTGAAGAGCGGACACGCCTGAATCTCGCGACAGCCAACGCATGCCGAGGTCTCCGACCCGACGATCGCCTCCTGTTGCTGGGGCGAGAAGGCCGCGCCCAGATTGGGAGCCACCTCCCCGGGAGCGAAGACCTCGACTGTTGTCGATCCATCGGCGCCGACACTGGCAGAACAGTCCCAGCCATTCGGACCGACGAGCTTCATCGAGCCGTTCTCGTCGCTGTAGACGGACAAGTGGCTGGCGAGGTCGCTCGGAACGGTCAGGTTGACCGACGGCGGCAATGGCGCAGAGCCTGGTTGGGCGACTCCGTAGCTGGTCGGACACGACACGAGCGGGAGGCTGGCGTTCACTGTCGCGACCGCCGGAGTTGAGCTCGGGGGTGTCGATGACGGAGGCGCCGAAGGTTGGGAGGTCGATGGCGGATTGGACCGGGTCCGAGGCTGGGAACCGCTGAGGGCCCACGGCAACGCGATGGCGAGGGCCAACACCGCAGCGGCGAGCGCCACCCACACGGGCCACGGAAGGGGGCGGCGCCTTGGTGGCTCTTGTGGGGGCTGGTTGCCGAGGGCCTGGTTCTTCAGCTGCTGGAACTCCTGGTCGCTAAGGGCGCCACGCTCCCGAAGCGCGGCCAATCGTTCCAGCTGGTCGAGATGTCCGGCACGAGGCTGCTGCGCGGGAGGGCTCGTTGCCGGAGAGCCCCAGAACTGCGGATACGCGTGGGGCGGATTGGTCCGCAGCGCCATGGCGAGGGCGACCGCCCAGCCAATGAGGGTCCACCCGAGCAGGAGATTGATCGCGAAGACACTGCCGATGTTGACGACCTTGCGAATACTGCCGATGAGCGTTGGCAGGAAGTACAAGGCGGCGCCGACCAGGATCACGACGCCCACGACGGCTCCGGCACTGGACGACAAAGAAGCGATCACCGCTGGGTACCCCCCGGTGTCATCGCCATAGCTTGGCCCGAACCGCCTTTGACCGGGGCGATCGAGCCCGGACAGATCTACGAACTGGCCGTTGGCATACCCAGGAGCGCGGCCAAGGCTCCCCAAGTGGAGACACGGGGAGTGCACATCCCTCGTCGGATCTGCGAGGCGTAGACCTTAGAGCAGTTCGCCGCCTCCATGATCTCGACCAGCTTCAAAGATCCGAGTCGGGGCAGCAGTTCGCGCTGGTTGTAAGCCCGGATTGTATTTAACCCCGAATTTGGCCTCTTTTGGGCGGAAATCGCTGCGCTTCGTCACCCTGCAGCTCGGGAGTCTGTCGCGGTCAGCCGCGATGCGCTTTTCGCACCGGACGTAACGCTGATTGGCGACGGGGCAACCACAGTCTGGGCACGACCAAGGTGAGGGGTCAGAACGCCGTGCCGGCCGCTGGCGGGCTGCCGTCGATGTCGCAGCCCCTTGGATGGCCGCCCCTCGGGCCGCGACCACCGCCTGAGCAATCCGATGACGGCGAGTTGTGAGGGGAGTGTGAGGCGCGTACTTCCCTGACGGCGTTAACCCAGCCGGCGTCCGGGGCCTCGACTTGACGGACTAACTGAGACCCCGGCCATTGTCGACATGATGACCGCGCATTGTCACGACCAGGTGCAAGGGAGGTTCACTGAGCGGGTCCTAGGGACCTCCCGGTGGTCTGACGCGGAGGACATAGGACCCACTGAGGGTGACTCAATGGGCGAAGTGAGCTGGATAAGTGCAAGTAGCCCTTCCCGCAGTTCCGAAGGCGTCGGTCATTCTGGTGCAGCTCCGCTAGCAGCCTCAGGGTCCTGGCGATTGAGGTGGAGGAGGATGGCGTCCAGCTGCTGACGCTACCTGGCTGTATGCACTCTCTCTTGGTTGGCGGAGTCAGCCCGAGAACGGCCCAGCGATGAACGTGTCGCCGTAGCCTCCGGCACCGTTCCCACCGTGCGGTACGGAGATGTCGATGAAGTAGGTGGCTGGCCAGCTCGAGCCGACGAGGTAGATATGTGCCGTACCGGTTCCCTCTGCGTTAGTGGTGAGGCTTCCGATCCCCGAGTGACAGCGGAGGTCCACTACGTAGGTGGTGTCCGGAAGAGCTCCGTGGACCGAGACATTGATCTCCCGGCGGTTTTGGATGACGTTTGCGTGCGTGTTCACGACGCCGCTTAGGGTGCCACCCGGATTGTCACACCCAGCCGGATTCAGGCCCACATGTTCGAGAGCCGCTGTCCCATTTTCGGCACTGGGACCGGTAGGAGCCGCTTGTGCCAAGCTGGCAAATGCCAAGCTCGACAGCGCCCCAATGCTGATGATTACGAGCATCCGGAGCCTCATCATGGGGTGTTCCTCCTCCTCGTTGTCCGTCGACGGCCGCGTTGGAAAGCCCTCTGGCCCAGCGAGTTGCACGCTGTTTACGATTTTCTAGTTCTACGCCTGTGCCGATCGGCCTACAACCCTCAATTTTGAGGATATTCAATGTCTGGAAAAACGGACGTGCGAGACCCGGTGGGTGAGCCAAACCATCCTGATTTTCCTAGCGGCAGGATCGTCCCATTGTTCGAGGTTCACACGGTTGATCGGGATCTAGACAGGTGCGGTGTCCCCCAATACCCGAATAAAGGAGGTCGATGAGTGCCCGCACTTGGGCGTTCGGAGCCTCACTTGATCGGGAGAAATCACGTGTGCAGAGACAGAGGGTTGCCTGGTGTCGGGCAGCAGCAAGGTCAAGTCATGGGATCCGGGCTTCGACGACCGAAAAGGGAGTGGGCGTCGGGACGATGCCGTCGTAAAGCAGACCGGCGCCTTCGAACAGTGTTCTCATCTCGGCATCGGTCCGTTCCCGACCGTTGAGCATGCCCAGCATCGTGAGGTCGATCATCTTCGACATGTGCGGTTCGTCACCCGTGGGCATGACGAGCTCCAGAGCGATGACACGGGAGCCGGTCGCGCCGCCCCTCCCGATGCTGGTGAGCAGACGAGTTGCGTCGGAGTCGTTCCAGTCGTGCAACACCATCGAAAGCAGGTAGACGTCGCCCCGCGGTACGGCCTCGAACAAGTCACCGCCAACCGCGGCGATGCGGTCGCCTCGCCCGTATCCCTTCAAGGCGGGCTCGGCGTCGGCGATGACATGGGGGAGGTCAAAGACGATGCCAGTGGCGTTTGGCGCGGTCTCGAGCACCTTGGCGAGAAGCGCACCATCCGCGCCACCGACATCGATCATCGTGCCGGACTGAGGAAAGGCGTAGCTGCCGATCGCGCCGACCTTGATGCCTCCGGTGAGATTTGCCATGGCCCGGCTGAACCGGCTGACTTGATCGGGTTGGCTGGCGAGCCAGGAGAAGAAGGGCTGATCGTAATGCTCGGTCGCCGCGCACTTCCCGGAGCGAACGGTGCCCAGCAAGCCGGCGAATGGTGCGTAGTGAGTCTCCATCCACATGAGGGCGAGATCGCGCATGGACCCCTCCTTGTCGCTCACCAGGGTCTCGCCCAACGGCGTGAGTCCGTAGGTTTCCGGTTCGATCTCGGTGAACACACCGAGGGATGCAAGTGTCCGGAGCAATCGAGCGAGCGCGAGGTGATCGCAGTCGAGGTCGTCGGCGAGCTGCTCGACGGGTTGCGGGCCCTCGGCCAGCCGGTCGGCCACGCCAATCTTGGCCGCGGCGTACAGCGCTTGGGACACCTGGAACCCCGACAGCAGCTGGACCATCTGAACGGGAGGTGGATGGGCTTCCATGGGTTGGACCTCCTTCGTCGTAGCGGGCCGGTGCTCGGCCCGCCGGCACCATTGTAGATGCCAAGTCGCTAGAAGTCTAGTGACATGGATTCGAGCTAATATGGGACATGGCCGATGAAGTTGCGATTCGCGTCCCCGCTGACTTCGAAGAGGAGTTCCCTGGTGCCAGCCGATCCGCTGCCGAGGCCGGGGCCAACCTGGTGCGGACCTCGGATGCACTGCTCGCCGAGTTCGGGCGACGCCGTCGGGAGATCGCCGACCTCTCGGCGAGCGGGTTCCAGGCGCTCGCGATTCTCGAGGGAGCGGGCGAACCGCTGCCCGGACACGTGATCGCCGAACGGCTCCTGGTGAGCAGCGCCAGCATGACCTCGTTGCTCGACACGCTCGAAGGCCGAGGGCTCGTGGAACGCCTCGCGCATCCGACGGATCGGCGTAAGGTTCTCGTTCGGCTGACCGACGAGGCTCGGGGGATCGTCGACCGGATGCTGCCGACCGTCCACTTGGCGGCGACCGAGGCGTTGGCGGATCTCACCGAGGGCCAGCGAGAACAACTCATCACCTCGCTGGCGGTCATCCGTGCCCGTTTGGCCGCGATGTCGGGGCAGCCACCTCCGACCCCGAAGTCACGTCGCAAGCGCCGGTGAATCGCCTCGGGTCGGCCGGACACGTCTGCCCACCTCGGAACTCTTCTCCCCCTCCCGATCACGGGGCGTGGTCCGGTTCCGGAGGGTCATCTGGAATCCTTCTCCGTCCCGATCGCGACAACGGAGCCTGATCGCGCGTTCTCGGGCCCCGGTGTGCCAGCCTTGCTCGAGTGCCGCAGCGATTCACCCGTCGACCCGGCGTGCACCTGCTGTGCCCGATGGTGGTGATCCTGTCGGCAGTCGGGATCGCCGGTTGCACGCCGTCAATCAGCAGTTCGCTCACGCCCACCCATAGCGGTACCCAAGATCCGGGCCAAAGGGGAATGCGAGGGGCGCCATCGACGAGCCATCCGACGACGACGTCGACCACCACCAGCACCACGACCACGACCACGACCACATTGGTTCCGCTGGTTGCACCCTTGGGGAGCGTCGGACCGCTCACCTCGCCGCCGCTTCCGCCACCCGGCCCGGGCTTCCAACCGGGCTTGGTGACTGCCATCGGGGATTCGGTGATGCTCGATGCTCAGGGAGACCTCGAACAGGACATCCCGGGAATCCAGGTGAACGCCGCGGTAAGCCGCCAGTGGGTCGATGGCGAGGGTCTGCTTGCCCAGTTGAAGGCCGCCGGCGAGCTCGGCGCGGTCGTGGTCGTCGGGCTCGGGACAAATGGTCCGATCACGAGCAGCGATTTTGCCCAGATGATGACGATCCTGTCGGGGGCGTCGAGGATCGTCTTCGTGACCGTGCACGTCGATCGGCCCTGGCAAGACCAGGTCAATCAGGTCCTCGAGATCGGGGCTGAGGCCTATCCGCGTGTGGTGATCGCCAACTGGGACTTTTTCGCCTCGGAGAATCCGAGTTGGTTTGCCTCTGACGGAACCCACCTCCCGATCGGTGGTCCCGGAGCCCAGGTGTTGGCGCAACTCATCGCTTCCGATGTGTGACCAAGGATGTCGGCGTTTCGCTCGCAGATCCTCGGGAACGGTCGACAAGAACGTCTGAGAGTCCTGTCCGACATCGGTGGGTTCCGGTCGAACCAGCGGTTCAGTCGGTTTTTCCGGCCTTTCCGACGGGAGGGGAGGTGCCTTGGTCGACGTCGACCCGAGCGGACACCAGCATGTAACCGATCCCGGGCGCCGTATGGATGAGCCGTCCCGAGGGGTCGTCCAGCTTCTGACGGAGACGATGGATGTAGGCGTGCAGGTACTGCGACTCCCTTCCGTATCCGGGTCCCCAGACCGCCGAGAGGATCATCTCGTGGGTGCAGGTCCGGTTGGTGTGCCTGGCCAAGAAGGCCAGGACCTCGAACTCCTTCGCCGTCAGCTCGAGGTCGCGACCCCCAAGGTGGGCGTCTCGGTGGACGAGGTCCAACTCCAGGAGGCCGAGAGAGAGGGACGTCGGCTGCGAGTGGCCGGCGGCCGCGCTCGATTTGCGTAGTGCGACCCTGAGCCTGGCTTCGAGCTCCCCCATCCCGAACGGCTTGGTGACATAGTCGTTCGCCCCCCCGTCGAGCGCCGCGATCTTTCGCTCTTCGGAGTCGATCGCCGACAGCACCACGATCGGGACGTCGCTCCACTGGCGGATCCGCCGGCAGACCTCGAGACCGTCGACGTCGGGCAGACCGAGGTCCAAGATCACGATGTCCGGTGACGAGCGAGCCGTGGCAGCCACGCCCTGATCTCCGTTGGCCGCGGTGACGACGTCATGGCCGCCGGAGCGAAGACCGAGACCCAGGGCCCGGAGCAACGAAGGATCGTCGTCGATGACGAGGATCCTCGCCATCAGCTCTTCACCGGGGCTTGTCTGCTGATCGCCATGGTCAGTGCGAAGCGGGCGCCACCTGTCGGAGCATCCTCCACCCAGATCCGCTCGTTGTGCGCGTCCACGAACGCCTTGACGATGGCCAGACCGAGTCCAGCGCGGCCACCGGTGTCGAACTGCACGAAGCTCTGGAACACGGTCTCTCGTTCGGCTGCCGGCACACCCTTGCCCCGGTCGGTCACCGAGAGGACGACGTGGTCGTCGACGAGCTTCGCGCCGACTTCGATCGCCTCGCCCTCGGGAGCATGGCGGTCGGCGTTGTCGATCAGGTTCGCGAGCACCTGCTCCATGAGGATCGGATCCACATCAACGGGGGGGAGCGAGGCCGGGAGGTCGAGGGTGACCTCGCGCTCCCCGAGCGCAGGACGGAGCCCGACCAGTGCGTTGCCCACCAGGTCCAGGAGGACCGAGGCATGCCGCTCGACCCTGAGGACTCCGCTGTCGTAACGGTTCATGTCGAGGAGGCTGGTCACGAGCCTGGTTAAGCGGTCCGTCTGGATGTCCAGGAGCGAGTAGAGCTCCCGGGTCTCGGAGTCGGACAGCCGACTGCTCGGATCGAGCAACGTCGACGACGCCACCTTCATCGTCGCAAGCGGTGTCCGCAGGTCGTGCGAGACCGCTCCGACCAGGTCCCGCCGGACCTTCTCCACCTCTTCGAGCAGCTCGGAACGCATGGCCTTGGTACGGAGCTGCACTCGCTCCAGTGCCAGGGCAGCGTGGTTGGCGAACGTCCGCAGCACGTCGTCGTCGGCCTCGAGACCCGACAACCCCTTGAGCACCAGCATCCCGACCGGTCCGGTCGCGGCGGAGAGCACCAGGATGCGCAACCGAGCCTCCCCGGGCCCCGCCCCGACCGCGACCGGCAAACCCGAGGCCGGCCCGAGACTGCGGAGATCGTCGTTGGTGAGGAGCGCGCCGGAGGTGGCGACAACCCTCAGTCCGTCTGCGCCGGGGAGCAAAAGGGCGACTCCCTCGACCTCGAACACCGTCGAGATGGCCCGGACGACCGTCTCGAGCAGCTCTTCGACCGAGCCGTTCTCGACGATCAGCTCGGAGAGGGTGAAGAGGCGTCGGGCCTCGTTCTCCCGGCGTTGGGAGCTCGTCCGGGCCGCGCTGAGGTGGGCACCCACCTGGGCGACGAGCAGCATCACCACGACGTAGACACCGAGCGGGACCCAGTTCTGCCCGGCGCCGACGGTCAACGTGTTGTAGGGAGGGATATAAGCGAAGTCGAACACCAAGAACCCGGCCAGCACGCTCGTGATGCCGCCGGCGTAGCCGCCGACGATCACACCGACGACGACCGGGACCACGAGCACCAGGCCGGGAGTGGCGATGCTCAGGTGCGCCCGGAGCGGCACCATCGCCGCGCCGAGCGCCACGGCGGTGGCGGCCCCGACGCAAGACCGGAGGACCCTGACGGTCACGGCACATTGTCCTACAGCGACGACGCCTCGCGACCGCCGGGGCCGGGTCGGTCAAGGAATTATTCAGACCCGGGGCCGCCTGTTCAGATCCCGTGAAGGCCATGACGATCAGCATGGAGACGTGGCCGATCTCCTGGTCGTCGTGGGAATCATCTGCTTCGCCGTCGTCATGCTGGGCCTGATCTGGGCCCTCGACCGGGTGTGACTGCGGTCCAGGGACTGCTTCTGGCCGTCTCGATCGCCGTTTTCATCTATGTGGGCGTGGCCATGTTCAAGCCCGAGTGGTTCTGATGGGGTTCTTCTGGACGATCCTCGTCCTGATCGTCCTCTTGGGGATCACCTGGCGATACCTCGGCGCCTACATGGCCGCCGTCTTCGAGGGTCGGGTGCAGTTCCTGGCCTGGGTGGAGCGACCCTTCTACCGGCTCCTGGGTACCGGGGAGGAGCACGAACAAACCTGGAAGCGCTACGCGGGCTCCCTCGTGGTCTTCTCGGCGGTCTCGCTCGCGATCGGCTACCTGCTCCTACGGATCCAGGGATCGCTCTTCCTCAATCCCCAGCACCTGGGCGCCGTGCCGCCGGCCCTCAGTTTCAACACGGTCGTCTCCTTCGTGACCAACACGAACTGGCAGAACTACGGCGGCGAGACGACCATGTCGTACTTCTCTCAGATCGGCGTGCTGACGGTGCAGCAATTCGTGAGCGCATCGGTCGGCATCGCCGTCGCCATCACACTCGTGCGGGGATTCTCCCGCCGGAATTCCCCGACCATCGGCAACTTCTGGGTGGACATCACGCGATGCCTCCTCTACATCCTGTTGCCGATCGCCTTCCTCGCCGGCATCCTGATCGTCGGCCAGGGCGCGGTGCAGACGCTGGCCGGCCCGGTCACGATCCACGACCCCCTGAACGGCGTCACCCAGACCATCCCTCGGGGCCCGGCCGGGTTCATGGGGGCCATCATGCAGCTCGGCACCAACGGGGGCGGGTTCTTCAACGCCGATTTGGCCCACCCGTTCGAGAACCCCACCGCGCTGACCAACTTCCTCTACATCTGGCTCACCCTGTCGATCCCGTTCGCCCTGACCTACACCTTCGGAAAGATGGTGAAGAGCGTGCGCCACGGGATGGCGCTCGCCGGGGTCATGGTCATCATCTTCGGGTGCTGGGTGACGATCACCGCCTACTCGGAGCACCAAGGGAACCCTGCAGTCGTGGCTGCCGGGGTGACGCAGACGAACACCGGGAACACCGAGGGCAAGGAGGTCCGCTTCGGGGACACGACCAGCGCGTTGTTCAACACGTCGATGACCCAGACCTCCGACGGAGCCGTCGACAGCGCGACCGACTCCTACAACCCCATGGGGGGGTTCGGCGCCCTCACCGGGATGATGCTCGGCGAGGTGACCCCCGGTGGGGTCGGGAGCGGGCTCTACACCCTGCTCATCTACGCCATCATCGCCGTCTTCATCGGGGGGCTGATGATCGGCCGAACCCCCGAGTACCTGGGCAAGAAGATCCAGGCCAGGGAGGTGAAGCTGGCCGGGCTCGGGGCGCTCGTCATGCCGCTGATCGTCCTCGTCTTCACGGCGATCGCGGTGTCCGTGCACTCGGGACGGGCCGGTCCGCTCAACGCGGGGCCACACGGGTTCAGCGAGATCCTCTACGCACTGACCTCACAGGGCAACAACAACGGGTCGGCCATGGCCGGCCTGTCGGGGAACTCGGCCTTCTACAACGTCGTCGGTGGGATCGACATGCTGCTCGGTCGGTTCGCCATCATGATCCCCGCCCTCGGCCTCGCCGGCGCCCTGGCGGCGAAGAACGTCGTCCCGGCCTCGCTCGGCACGTTCCGGACGGACAACTCGATGTTCGTCGGGATGACGATCGGCGTCGTCCTCATCATCGGCGGCCTGACCTTCTTCCCGGCGGTGTCCCTGGGGCCGATCGTCGAACAGCTGAGCCACGGCAGGTTCTTCTGATGACCCGGATCGACGCCAACCCGCTCGACGGTGGACACGAGGGTCCGGGCGCTCCCACCGTGGCGCGTGGCGTCGCGCAACCGAGGAGCCTCTTCGACCGCGAGGTGCTCGGTCGGGCGCTCATCGACTCGTTCAAGAAGCTGATCCCGACAACCCAGATCAGAAACCCGGTCATGTTCGTCGTGCTCGTGGGGACGGCGGTCACGCTCATCGAGGCGATCGCTCGTCCGAACCTCTTCGCCTGGTCGGTCACGATCTGGTTGTTCCTGACCGTGATCTTTGCCAACTTCGCCGAGGCGATGGCCGAGGGGAGAGGGAAGGCCCAGGCCGAGACGCTTCGGCGGATGCGGGCCGAGACCGAGGCCCGCCGGCTCGTCCCCGACGGCACCGAGGAGCGGGTGCCGGCATCGGACCTCGCCAAGGGCGACCTCGTCGTGTGCGAGGCCAACGACGTCATCCCATCGGACGGTGAGGTCATCGAAGGGATCGCATCGGTGGACGAGTCGGCCATCACCGGGGAGTCGGCGCCGGTCATCCGGGAGTCCGGCGGCGACCGCTCGGCGGTGACCGGCGGCACCAAGGTCCTGTCGGACCGCATCGTGGTCCGGATCACGGCCGAACGGGGCAGGACCTTCCTCGACCGGATGATCGCCCTCGTCGAGGGGGCCAACCGGCAGAAGACGCCCAACGAGATCGCGCTCACCATCCTCCTGGCCGTCCTCACCATCGTCTTCATCCCGGTGGTGGTGACCCTGGAGGCCTTCGGCCACTACTCGGGTGCCTCGGTTTCGGTGGTCGTCCTGATCTCCCTGTTGGTGTGCCTGATCCCGACGACCATCGGGGCGCTCTTGTCGGCCATCGGCATCGCCGGGATGGACCGCCTGGTGCAGCGCAATGTCCTGGCCATGAGCGGGAGAGCGGTGGAGGCCGCCGGCGACGTCCAGACCCTGCTCCTCGACAAGACCGGGACGATCACGCTGGGCAATCGCATGGCGTCCTCGTTCTTCCCGGTCGAAGGACTCGACGAGGTGGACCTGGCCGAGGCGGCCCAGCTCGCCTCCCTGGCCGACGAGACCCCCGAGGGCCGATCGATCGCGGTGCTGGCGAAGAATCGCTTCGACCTTCGCGAGCGGGAGATCGGAGCGGACCACACCTTCATTCCGTTCTCGGCCAACACCCGCATGTCCGGTCTCGACATCGACGGGAGGAGGATCCGCAAGGGTGCATCGGAGGCCGTGAAGCGTTGGGCCGTGGAGCAGGGCGGAACGGTTCCCGCAGACCTCGATCCGATCGTCGAACGGCTCGCCCGGGGCGGCTCGACCCCCCTCGTCGTCGCCGACGGTCCCCGGGTGCTCGGCGTGATCGAGCTGAAGGACGTGGTGAAGCAGGGGATCCGAGACAAGTTCGAAGAGATGCGACAGATGGGCATCCGCACCGTGATGGTCACCGGCGACAACCCGTTGACCGCGGCGGCCATAGCCCAGGAGGCAGGGGTCGACGACTTCCTCGCCGAGGCGACCCCCGAAACGAAGATGGACCTCATCCGACGGGAGCAGGAGGGGGGGAAGCTCGTCGCCATGACCGGCGACGGGACCAACGACGCCCCTGCCCTGGCCCAGGCCGACGTCGGCGTGGCGATGAACACCGGGACGACCGCCGCCAAAGAGGCCGGGAACATGGTCGACCTCGACTCCAACCCTACGAAGCTCATCGACGTCGTGGAGATCGGCAAGCAGCTGCTGATCACGAGGGGCAGCCTCACCACCTTCTCGATCGCGAACGACGTCGCCAAGTACTTCGCGATCATCCCGGTGGCCTTCGAGGCGACCTATCCCCAGCTGAAGGCGCTCAACATCATGCACCTCCACAGCCAGACCAGCGCGGTGATGTCGGCGGTGATCTACAACGCACTGGTCATCGTCGCGCTCATTCCGCTCGCGCTGCGGGGAGTGCGATTCCGCGCCGCGGGGGCGGCCGCGATCCTCCGGCGCAACGTCTGGATCTACGGGATCGGCGGCATCGTCGTCCCGTTCGTCTTCATCAAGGTCATCGACCTCGTCCTCGTCGCCCTGCACCTCTACTGATGGAGACCCGGTGATCCTGGCCCAGCTCCGACGTTCGGCCGTCGCCGTCGTGCTTTTCACGCTCGTCTTCGGCTTCCTCTACGCCCTCTCGGGAACCGGCGTCGCCCAGCTCCTGTTCGCGCACCAGGCGGACGGATCGCTGAGCGCCTACGGGTCGACGTTGATCGGCCAGAACTGGGCGACGGTCAGGTGCCCCGGACACCCGCTCGGGAGCTGCGTGTTCCACGGCCGACCCGACGACACCGGGCCCTATGCGGCGAACCCGAAGACCCACACCCCGGGCGGGGACAACCCGCTGGTTGCCGACGGGGTCAAAGGGGAGTCGGGCGCAACCAATCTCGGTCCGCGTTCGAAGACACTCTTGAAGGACACGAGAGCCCTTGTTGCCTACTGGCACGCGCTCGGCGTCGACCCGACCCCCGATTTGGTCACCACCTCGGGGAGCGGGCTCGATCCGGACATCACGCCCGAGGACGCGATCGTGCAGATCCCGATGGTCGCCAAGGCCACCGGCATCTCGCCCGCCCGGCTGCGCGGACTGATCGCCAAAGAGACCAGCGGTCCTCAGCTGGGATTTCTCGGTTCGAGCACGATCGACGTGCTGGCACTGAACGAGGCTCTGGCCAAACTTCGGTGAGCACCGGGACTCCAGACCACGCGACCCCGGCGGGGCTCCCGCTCGTGACCGAGCTGGGCCGGGCCGTCCACCGGTGTCGCGTCGCCGTCAGCGCCAGGGTCGTCGCCGTGTCGCGCCCGTCGTCCGGGGACCGGGCTCCCTCGGGGTTCCGCTGCGTCCTCGACGACGGGACCGGTCAGGTCGATCTCCTGTTCCTCGGGCGCGACCACATCCCGGGCCTGGTGGTCGGTGCCCACTGCCAGGTCGAAGGGACGGCAAGAATGGAACGCGGTCGGCTCACGGTCTGGAACCCGCTCTACGAGCTGAAACCGACCGACCCCGACCCGAGGGGCTGAGCGAGGAGGTCGGGCATGGACGAGACGCCGCCCGACAACGCGACGTCACCGTCGACCGATCCGCTCGAGGCGGCGAGGGGCGGACACTTCCGGGTCTACCTGGGCGCGTCAGCCGGGGTCGGGAAGACCTACGCGATGTTGAACGAGGGTCACCGACGCCTCCAGCGGGGAACCGACGTGGTGATCGGCTTCGTCGAACCGCACGGTCGCCCCCAGACCGAGGCGATGACGGCCGGATTGGAGGTCGTCCCCTGCAAATCCGTGGAGTACCGGGGCAGCGTCTTCACCGAGATGGACACGGCCGCGCTGCTCGTCCGCCACCCGACGGTCGCCTTGGTCGACGAGCTTGCCCACACCAACGTCCCTGGGTCCGGAGCTCACGAGAAGCGTTGGCAGGACGTCTTCGACCTCGTGGACGCGGGGATCGAGGTGATCACGACCGTCAACATCCAACACTTGGAGAGCATCGCCGATGCCGTCGAGGAGATCACCGGTGTCGCGATCAGGGAACGGGTTCCTGACTGGGTGGTGCGCAGAGCCGACCAGATCGAGCTGGTGGACTCGTCGCCCTGGCAGCTCCGGCGTCGCATGGTGCACGGGAACATCTACCCGCCGTCCAAGGTCTCCCAGGCGCTCGAGAACTTCTTTCGCACCGACAACCTCATCGCTCTGCGCGAACTCGCCCTTCGGTTCCTGGCCGACGAGACCGAGGAGCAGTTGCTCGAGCACCTCAGCCGATATCAGACCGGAGTCGTGTGGGAGACGAGCGAGCGGATCCTCGTCGCGGTCATCGCCGCCCCGGGCACCGAGGGGATCCTGCGCCGGGCCTCACGGATGGCCGCCCGGATCAAGGCCGACCTCCACGCAGTCCATGTGCACCGGAGCGAAGGGTCCGGCCGTGCCGGCGACGACCAGCTGGCTCGACTTCGCCAGCTCGCCGAGGACGTCAACGCACACTGGAGGGAACTCGAGTCCGACGATCCGGCCACGACGATCATCGAGTTCGCCAAGCACCACCAGATCACCCAGATCGTGATCGGTTCGAGCCAGCGACACCGGTTCCAGGAGCTCCTCGGCGGGGGTTCGGTCGTGCGGAAGGTGTCGCGCCTGGCGGCCGACGCCGGGATCGACCTGCACATCATCGCCAGGCGTGAAGAGCCCGACGACTCCCCGGTCCGTTCGGGTCGCCCGGGGCCCGAGGAGCGCCCTTGACCTCGAGCACGCCCCGATCCGGACCATCGTGGCCACCAGGGGCTCACCGGCGCGCCGGCGTCGGCGTCCGGGTCTGGATCGTGCTCGCGGCGTTCCTGGCGGTGGTCGCCCCGGCCGACCTCGTCCTTGGGCCGAGCGCCGGTGCCGCGACCGCCCCTTCGACGAGCCCCAGCGCGGTGACGTGGCTGTGCCGGACGGGACCAGCCCCCGACCCGTGCCGGTACCCGGAATCGGCGCGCTCGGTGGCGGCGGACGGCACCTCCGTCGTGGAGGACGCGTATCCGGCGGCCCACTCGGCCTTCGACTGCTTCTACGTCTATCCGACCGTCACCGCGACGGCCGGCTCGGCCAACGCCACCACCGACGTCACCCCGGCGATCGAAGCGGCCGCGGTGGCCCAGGCGTCGCGCTTCTCGCGCGTCTGCAACGTCTGGGCCCCCACCTACCGGCAACGGACCGAGGCCTCGCTGGCCAACGGGCTCGGCGCCGACCGGCACGCCAACCTCGTCTCCTACGACAGCCTGCTCGCCGGCTGGAAGGCCTACCTGGCCCACGACAACCACGGGCGGCCGATCGTCTTCATCGGGCATTCGCAGGGCGCGGTCAACCTCATCAGGCTCCTGCGTTCCCAGGTGGACCGGAACCCGAGGCTCCGCTCGAAGATGGTGGTGGCGATCCTGCTCGGCGGCAACGTCCAGGTCCCCCGGGGCAAGGTCGTCGGCGGCACGTTCGCCCACATCCCCGCGTGCACCACCCCCGGCCAGACCGGTTGCGTGATCGCCTACTCGAGCTTCTCGACCGTCCCGCCGAAGCACTCGTTGTTCGGCCGGGCCGGTTCGGGCGTGAGCCTGCAGTCCGGGCAGACCACGGCGAAGGGCCAGCAGGTCCTCTGCACCAACCCGGCCCGGCTCGGCAGCCGTCGGTCCCAGCCGCTGACGCCGTACTTCCTGGCACCGGCGAGCTCGGCACAGCCCTGGGTGACCTACCCCGGCCTCTACCGCGCCACCTGCGAGTCGAAGGGGGGTGCCACCTGGTTGGAGGTCTCGTCGCGCCCGGGGGACCCCCGGCCGGTGGTCGCCCCCACCTTGGGTCCGACCTGGGGACTGCACCTCGATGACGTCAACCTGGCCCTCGGCGACCTGGTCAACGACGTCGCGAAGGCCGAAGCGGCCTACGCCGCCCGGCGTCGCCCGTGACCTCGGAGTCAGAACGTCCGCTTGCGGGTCGCCCGTCGCTGGATGAACAGGCGGATCAGCTTGCGGATCAAAAAGACCATGGCCGAACCCTACGGCGCCGAGCCGAACGACCGGGTTCGCCGGTTCTTGTACCCTGTCGGGCGATGGCCCCCCGGACCTTGGCGTCTTCGTGGTCGCGCCCGTGATCAGGGCGGTCCTCTTCGATCTGGGTGGGGTGCTCACCACCGGACCCTTCGAGGGTTTCGCCCGCTACGAGCGCGAGGCCGGGTTGCCCGCCGGGCTGATCCGCACCATGAACTCGACGAACTCCGACACCAACGCCTGGGCCCGCTTCGAGCGGGGGGAGGTGGACTTCGCCGGATTCTGCGAGCTGTTCGCCGCCGAAGGCCGCGCCCTCGGCCACGAGGTGGATCCGGTCCGGGTGATGTCGGCGATACGCGGCGAGGTCCGCCCCGAGATGCTCGAGGCCGTCCGCTTCTGCAAGAGCAAGTTCAAGACCGCCGCTCTGACCAACAACTTCGCCTCGGCCGAGCGGGAGCGGAGCAGCGAGACCACCATCGGATCCTTCGACGAGCTGTTCGACGTGGTGATCGAGTCGAGCCGGGTCGGGGTGCGCAAGCCGGACCCCCGCTTCTACGAGATGGCGTGTACGGCCCTCGGCGTCGAGCCGGCGGAGTCGGTGTTCCTCGACGACCTCGGGATCAACCTCAAGCCGGCCCGGGCCATGGGGATGGCCACCATCAAGGTGGTGACCGGGCACCAGGCCGTGGCCGAGCTCTACGAGGTCCTCGGGGTGGCCCCGAACGGGTGGTCGCCGCCCGCCGACCCCGAGCCGGGCCGCTAGGGCGGGGAGAGGCACGGGGGCGTCGGTGACAGGACCGCTCGAGGACATCACCGTCGTCGAGATCGCCAACTGGGTGGCCGCCCCGAGCGCCTCGGCGCTCATGGCCGACATGGGCGCCCTCGTGATCAAGGTGGAGCCGCCGACGGGCGACTCCATGCGCAACAAGCTCCGCCAACCCCGCTACCCCGACGGCTACGCCGGCACCGACGTGGTCTTCCAGCTCGACAACCGAGGGAAGCGGTCGATCGCCCTCGACGTCGGCGACGAACGGGGCGCCGACATCGTGCGGCGGTTGGTCGCCGACGCCGACGTCCTGATCACCAACTTCACCCGGACGAGGCTCGACCGCTACGGGCTCGGGCCCGAGCAGCTGCACGAGCTCAACCCCGGCCTCGTCTACGGCCTGGTGACCGGCCAGGGCTCGACCGGGTCCGACGCCGACCAGCTGGCCTTCGACGTCACCGCGTTCTTCGGCCGGGGCGGGGTGACCGGCCTGCTCGGCGAGCCCGACGGCCTGCCGGTCCAGCCGCGGCCGGGCCAGGGGGACCACACGACCGGCCTCGCTCTCCTGTCAGCGGTGCTGGGCGCCCTGCGGGTCCGGGACCGCACCGGGGAGGGCCAGCTGGTCGAGACGGCGCTCATGCGGGTGGGGACCTGGACCGTCGGGGTGGACATGGCGGCCACGTTGGTGGACCGCCGCCAGCCGACCAAGCGGAGCCGCAAGCACCCGATCTCCCCGATGAACACCCTCTACCGCTGCGCCGACGGCGTCTGGATCGTCCTGTCCGCGCACGACCAGGCGACCTGGCCCGCGCTCTGTGCCGCGCTCGGCCTGGGCGAGCTGGTCGAGGACCCCCGCTTCGCCACCGCGGCCGAGCGTTTCGCCAACGCCCAGGAGCTGGTCGGGATCTTCGACCGGCTCTTCGCCTCCGCCCCCTACGGCACCTGGGCCGAGAAGCTGAGGGGCCGGCCGATCATCTTCGCCAAGGTGGCCGAGCTGCCCGACGTCATCGAGGACCCCCAGGCCGCCGAGATGCAGATGTTCGTCGAGATCGAGCACCCGGCCCTCGGGCGGTTCGAGACCCTGGCCGCCCCGTTCTCCTTCGGGCGCTCCGAGGTGGTGGTGCGGGGCCGGGCGCCCGAGATCGGGGAGCACACCGCCGAGGTGCTCGCCGGACGCCTCGGCATGGACGAGGACGAGATCGTCGCGCTGGCCCGGGTCGGGGTGGTGGCCGGACCGGGGATCCTCGGGTGAACGGGCCGGCCTAGCCGCGCTCGGCGACGCCGGGGCCGGCGCTGGGCGGGCCGAAGCCGGCCACGATGCGGGCGATGAGCTCGGCCCAGCCCTCCCCGGGCGGCGCGGCGAGGGAGGCGGCCCGCTGGGCCATGAGCCCCAGGTGGACGGTCCGGATGAAGTACAAGAACGCGTCGGGGTCGACGTCGAGGGACAGGGTCCCGTCCCGCCGGGCGGCGGCCAGGAGCACTTCGGCCCGGTTCTTGAAGATCTCGTCCGCCTCCGCCAGGGCCTGGGCCACCTCGGGCTCGCGCCGGGCGGCCACGTACGCCTCGAGCTGCATGGCCTCGGAGTCGCTCAACGGCTCCGCGCGCATCGCACCGGCGACCAGGAGGTCGGCCACCTTGGCCACCCGCTCGAGGTCGCTGCGGAGCCGGGCCGCCGAGCGGCTGCAGACCGCCTCGCGCAACAGCTCGTTCTTGGAGGCGAAGCGCCCGTAGACGGCCCCGGTGGACAGCCCGGCCTCGGCGACCACGTCCATGATCCGCGTCCCCGAGTAGCCCTTGGCCGCGAAGACCCGGGCGGCGGCGTCGAGGAGGCGCTCGCGCAGCGGATCGGGCTCGGGGGCTGGCTCGGTCGCGGCCTGGACCATGGGCCCAACGCTAGTTCCCGGCACCCACCCGGGACCCGACCGGACCCGGCAAATGGTGCGCGACCGAGGCCGGGATGCGCGGCGCGCGTCGGGCCGAGGGTCAGTCGGCCAGGGCCTGGTAGACGAGGGAGCGGAGCTGGGCCCGGAACGGGTAGGCGGCCGAGGGCATCAGCTGGGTCATGAACAGGACCGCCAGGTCCTCCTTGGGGTCGATCCAGAAGGCGGTCGACGCCGCCCCGCCCCAGTAGTACTCGCCCGCCGAGCCGACCATGGAGGTGGCCGCCGGACCCTGGCCCACGGCGAAGCCGAGGCCGAAGCCGACCCCGGTGAACCCGGCCTCCCCGAAGCCGCCGACCGCCATCTGGGTGAGGTCGGCTCCGCCGGGCAGGTGGTTGACGGTCATGAGCTCGAGCGTCTTGCGCCCGATGACGCGGTGGCCCCCGAGCTCACCTTTGCCGACCAGCATGCGGCAGAAGGCCAGGTAGTCGGCGGTGGTCGACACCAGCCCGCCGGCACCGGAGAGATAGGACGGCCGGCGCCGGTAGGCGGAGGTCTCCGGGTCGTCGAAGAGGCTCGGCTCCCGCCCGGCGTGGTGGGCGTAGTTGGCGGCGAAGCGCGCCAGCTTGTCGTCGCCGACGCTGAAGGCGGTGTCGACCATGCCGAGCGGCTCGAAGATCTCCTGGGCCAGGTACTCGTCGAACGGCCGGCCCGAGAGGATCTCGACCAGCCGGGCGCAGATGTCGGTGGACAGGCCGTAGTTCCACCGGGTACCGGGCTGGAACTTGAGGGGGTGGTGGGCGAGGAGCTCGCACACCGACTCGAGGGTTGCCGAACCGGCCGCCTCGCGGCGCTCGGCGTCGAAGGCCCGGTCGATCGGGTGGACCGGGGCCAGGTTGCTCGGCAGGCCGGTCGTGTGCATGAGGGCGTCGCGCACGGTCATCGGTTGGTCGGGCGCCGAGGTCTCGATCGACCCGTCGTCACGCACCGTCCCCACCTCGAGCCCCTCCCACGACGGGATGTAGCGGTGGACCGGGTCGGTCAGCAAGAAGGCGCCCTGCTCGTAGAGCTGCATCAGCGCGATCGAGGTGATCGGCTTGGTCATCGAGTAGATCCGCCAGATCGTGTCCTCGGTGACCGGCTTCGACCGCTCCCGGTCCATGAGGCCGAGCGAGCGGTGGTAGGCGACGTGGTCGCCCCGCAGCACGGTGATCTGGCAGCCGGCGATCTTGCCCGCCGACACGTAGCGCCGGTCGAAGTGGTCGGTGATGCGCTCCAGGCGCCGCCCGTCGAATCCGGCGGCCTCGGCGTCGACCTTCATGGGTCCCCCTCCCTCGCAGCAACCTGAGAACGTTCCCAGGACCTCGGGTCACCCTATCGCCCGAGGACTCGGGGGAACCGGCCGAGATCGGGGCGGGGTGCGCCGCGCCGTTCCCCGTCGCATCGGCGACGATGCGCGAAACTGCCGCCGATGTCGTCCCCGTGGTGTCGCGCTCGGCGCCCCGGCACGCGTGATGGGGTGAGCCGGTGCGCCTAGGACTCCTCGGGGTGCGCGGCTCGACCCCGGCACCAGGAGCCGAGTTCGTCCGCTACGGCGGGCACACCTCCTGTGTCGCCGTCGCGGACGAGGGGAGGGCACCGACGCTGGTCCTCGACGCCGGGACCGGCCTGCGCGCCCTGTCCGGGCTGACGGGCGGCAGCGCCTTCGCCGGGGCCATCGTGCTCGGCCACCTCCACTGGGACCACACCATGGGGCTGCCGTTCTCCCCGGCGGTCGACAACCCCGACGCCGACGTCGAGCTGTGGGTGCCGGCCCAGGGCGACACCGAGACGATCCTCGAACGCTGGATGGCACCGCCCCACTTCCCGATCACCCCCTCCCAGTTGCGCGGCCGCTGGCGGTTCGGGGCGCTGGAGGAGGGCACCCACCGCCTCGGCGGCTTCGAGGTCCTGGCCCGGGAGATCCCCCACAAGGGGGGGCGGGCCTTCGGCTACCGGGTGTCGGACGGCACGGCCGCCTTCGCGTATCTGAGCGACCACTGCCCGACCGTGCTCGGGCCCGGGCCCGACGGCCTGGGGGCGCGTCATCCTGCCGCGATGGCCCTCGCCGAGGGGTGCGACCTGTTGATCCACGACGCGCAGTACCTCGACGAGGAGCTGGCGTCGCGGGCCAGCTTCGGCCACGCCGCCGCCGGGTACGCGGTCGGCCTGGCCGAGGCGGCCTCGGTGCCCCGGGTCCTCCTCTACCACCACGACCCGCCGCGGACCGACGACCAGATCGACGCCTTGGTCGCGCGCTACGCCGGGCGCGCCGTCGTGGTCGAGGGGGCCAGGCAGGGCACGGTGATCGACCTCCCCGGGCATCGGCCCCCGGGGGCTTGACGGCTCCGGGCCCCTCGCCGGTCAGCCGGGGTCGCTCGCCGGCACCCCGGGCCGGGTGCCCACCTTGTGCTCGTAGCCCGGGAGCGGGGTGCGGTAGAGGCAGCCGTCGCAGTTCATGGTGACCGGCGCCCCCAACGTCTCGTCGTAGCGGGACCAGAGCAACGCGACGATGCGCTCGTCGAGCCCCATGTGCGCGCCCAGCGCGACCTCGACGTCGGAGTGGGCGGCCGCCCAGTCCCGGGCCTGCTCGCCGATCCGCTCGACCAGGAGCCCGGTGCACAAGAAGTACGGCACGACCGCGATCCGCCGGGCGCCGAGCCGCCGGCAGCGCTCGAGCGCCTCGGCGACCGAGGGCCGGGCCAACGACACGAAGGCCGGTTCCACGAACCCGAGCGCCGGCGTCGGTCCCCCCGAACGCTCGCCGCCGGTCGCGAGGCCCCGCCCGTCGGCCAGCAGCCGGGCCGCCTTCACCAGGTCGCCGTTGGCGTCGGGGTCGGTCGAGCCCCTCCCGGCCACCACCACGGCGTCGCCCGGGCCCTCGGGCCACGGGGCGGGGTCGTGACCGGTGAAGCGCACCGAGCGGATCCGGTCCTCGACGGTGGCGAGGACGTCGGGATGGAGCCCGAGGTCCCGCCCGTAGCTGAAGGCCACCGAGGGGTGGCGGAGCCTGGCCCGCGCCAGCGCGCCCGGCCCGTCGTCCTTCAGGTGTCCGGCCCCGAGGAGGAGGAGGGGGATCGCCACCACCCGGGACGCGCCGGCCTCGACCAGCCGGTCGACCGCGGTGTCGAGGGACGGCTCCACGAACTCGATGAACCCGGCCTCGACCGCCACCTTTGCCCGCCGGTCCCGCAGGGCCGCCGCGAAGCGCCCCAGTTCCTCGGCCCCGGCGGCCGAGCGGGTGCCGTGTCCGATCAACAAGAGCGCCGGGGGCCGGGTCGGCGGCGGCACCGCCTTCGCCAGCCGGGAGATCGCGTTCAGCATGGCCGCACCCACGGCCGCGCCGCCGCGCTCGCCCCGGAGGGTCATGGCCGGGATGCCCCGGCGCTCGGCCAGGTCCAAGAGGGCCTCCTTGGCCTCGGCGGCACCGACGTAGCCGACCGGGGTCCCGATCACGAGGGCCGGCCGGAGCGATCCGGCGTCGATCAGGCGGACCACCTCGGCCAGGGCGGTGGGCGCGCAGCCGACGACGAAGACCGCGCCGTTCGGGTGGGCCGCCGCCGCCCGGGCCATGGCGGCGGCCGACCGGCTCGGGTACGGCCCGGCCCGGGCGACCTCGCCGAGGGTGCACACCGCGTCGACACCGGTGATCGCGGCGCGGACCATCTCCACGTCGCAGACGACCGGCGCCCCGGCGGCCATCGCCGCCACCCCGGCCGCGACCGCCGAGGTCGGCGCGCGCAGGTGCGCGACCAGGGCCGGGTCGGCCGTCGCGTGGACCACCCGTGCGGCCACGGCGCGGGGCCCCTCCGGCCACGCCGACAGGTCCACCAATTGCTCGAGGAGCCGGTAGCTCTCGGCTTCGATCGGGTGCACCTCGGGCTCGACCCCTCGGCCCTCGCTCGGCAGGTCGCCGCCGGTCATCGTTCGAGCTCGACGATCGCGTCGCGCGGGCAGACCTCGATGCACGCCAGGCAACCGGTGCACCGGCGGGCATCGAGGCTCGGACGTCCCGGTGCCGGCAGGAGGGCCCGTTCGGGACAGGTGAGGAGGCACAGCCCGCAGGCCGTGCAGGCAGCGCTCAGCGCGAGGGGCGGGACGAGCATGCTCATGGTGCGCGCCGGAGGGTCACGGGAGGTACCCGCGCGGGGTGACCATCCGTCCGGCCCGCAGGCGGGTCGTGGACGAACCGATCACGAGGCACGTGGTCATGTTGACCGCTGCGCACTCCAGCTGGCCAAGCGTGGTCACCCGCACCGCCTGGTCCGGGCGGCCGGCGTCGGTGACGACCCCGACCACGGTGTCGGGCCCACGGTGCTCGAGGAGGATCGAGCGGGTCCGCTCCAGTTGCCAGGTCCGGGTCCTCGAGCGCGGGTTGTAGACCACGACGACCAGGTCGCTCAGGGCCGCGGCCCGCACCCGGGCCTCGATCAGCTCCCAGGGGGTGAGGAGGTCCGACAGGCTGAGGGTGAGGAAGTCGTGGCCGAGGGGTGCGCCGAGCAGGGCCGCCGCCGACAACGCGGCGGTCACCCCGGGGACCACGCGCACCTCGACGTCGCGCGCCGTCGCCTCGTCCAAGAGGTCGAGGGTGGGGGAGGCCATGGCGTAGACCCCGGCGTCGCCCGAGCACACGAGGGCGACCCGGGCACCCCGGGCCGCGAGGTCGAGGGCCAGGCGGGCCCGTTCCAGCTCGCTCCCGATGGCGAACCGGTGGATCTGCTGGGACGGGGTCAACAGGTCCGAGCACTGCTCGACGTAGGCGTCCAGCCCCACCACGACCTGGGCGTGGCGGACCGCGGTCGCCGCCTCGGCGGTGCGCTGGGCGGCCGAGCCAGGACCGAGCCCGACGATGTGGAGCGACCCGGCCGGGCGGGCCCGTCTCGCCACTGCCACGGTGGTCCGGCCGGCGACGGTCTTGGCCACGACGAGCTCGGCGTCATCTCCGGCCGCGGCCAGTGCCGCCGCCTCGGCCACCGAGCGGGTCCCGACCGCCGAGGCCACCACCTCGCTCGGGTTGGGGACCACGACGGTGTCGAGCTCGGCGGCCGGGAAGCTCCGGACCGCCAGGTCGAAGGCGTCGGCGACGGCCGAGACGGCGGGGTGCTCCGCCCGCCGGTCGATGGTGGCGACGGCGGCCAGCGAGCGAGCGGAGAGTCCCCCGGTCCCGAGGACGCCGCGCACCGCGTCGAGCGCGTCGGACGCCGTGGCGTCCGAGGTGGTCCCGAGGCCGACGACGAGGGAGGGCGGCCGCAGGACGACGGTGGCGTCGGCTTGCTCCCGCGCCCGGTCGGTGACGACGACCCGACCGGCCGGAGCCGGATCGGTCGTGCCGAGCAACGCGGTGATCGGTCCGGGGAGCGGCCAGCCGAGCTCGTTGTCGAGGGCGACCGGCCGCCCGGCGACCAGCGCCGCGGTGACCCCGGCCACGTCCCCCTCGGCCAGGAGGTCGGGGAGCAGGTCGAGGGCGGGGAGGTCGAGCCGGTCGGTCGCCGTCGTCACCACCGCCTGAGCGCCGAGGAGGCGCGCCACCTCGGTGGCCAGCGCGTTGGCACCCGCCCCGTGGCCGCCGAGGACCGAGACGGCGAAGGTCGCGGCGTCGTCCACGCACACGACCGCGGGATCCGACGCCTTGTCGCGGAGCAGCGGGGCGACCAGCCGGACGGTGGCCCCGAGAGCGAGCACCACCACGAAGCCGTCGACCTTCTCCCACCGGTCGGCCAGGACCTTGGCCGGGTCGCCGTGCGCGTGCTCGTAGGGGAGGCGTTCGGCCACCCGCCGGCCGGCCTCGGTGACCGAGATGGCGAGGACCCCGCTCACCCCTCGGCGTCCTCTTCGGGTCCCCAGGCCACGAAGACCGGGTTGTTGGCGACCAGCCGCCAGGTGCCGTCGGGAAGTCGCTCGCCCCGATCGGCGTGGATCTGGAGCAGCCGGCCCAGGTGCCGGGCCCCTTCGAGCGCCCGGTCGAGGGAGGCGAAAGAGGCCACGACGCGGCCACCGGGGGTGAGCCGGCGGAGCACGGCCGAGAGGACCTCGATGCCCCCGCCGCCCACGAAGGCCCGGTCCGGTGGCGGCAGCTCGTCGAGGACCTCGGGTGCGGCCCCGGTGATCACGTGGATCCCGACGCCGGCGGCGGCGGCGTTGATGCCGATCCGTTCGGCCGACTCGGGGTCCGACTCGATGGCGAACACCGTGAGTCCCGGTGCGACCAGCGCGGACTCGATGGCCACGCTGCCGCTCCCCGCACCCACGTCGAAGAGCACGCCGCTCGTCGGGAGGCACAGTTTCCCGAGGATCACCGAGCGGGTCTCGGCCTTGGTGATCATGCCCTCGCGGTGCAGGTAGGTCGCGTCGGACCGTCCCCAGGCGAGCACCCGTTCGTTGCCCTTCTCCTCGGTGCCTGCCGCCCGCCACCCGGTGAGGGGGAGCCCGCCCGGGCCGACCAGGACCACGACCGAGAGCGGGTCGAAACGCCCCGACGCCAGCTCGGCCAGGCCGAGCTCGCGGACCTCCTCGTCGGCCGAGCCCAGCCGGCTGCACACCGCGGCGAGATCGACCGTGCATCCGGCGTCGAGCAGGGCCGAGCCGAGGCGCTCGGGCGGGTGCTCGGGGGAGGTGAGGACCGCCACCTTCGCCGAGGTGCGGGCGGCCCGGACCGCCTCGGCGAGCGGACGGCCGTGGGCGGAGACGACCGTCGCGTCGTCCCAGGGGATCCCGAGCCGGGCGAACGCCACGGCCACCGACGAGGCGGCCGGGAGCACGCGGAGCTGGTGGCGGTCGAGGGTGCGGAGCAGGGCGCGCACGATGCCGAAGAACCCCGGGTCGCCCGAGGCCAGCACGCAGACCGGGCCGGCCCCGCCCGACAGCCGGGCCCGCAGGCGCCCGACGAGCTCGGCGGTGTCCGCCCTGATCTCCAGGGTCTCGACCTCGGAGCGGTCGGTCTCGTTCCAGTTGGCGAAGAGCGCCAGGTGGCGTCGTCCCCCGACGACCACCCGTGCCGCCCGCAGCGCCTCGAGCGCGTCGGGGCCGAGGAGCTCGAGCCGGTCGTCCGCCACCCCGATCACCGTCACGACGCCGTGGTCGGTGGCGTCCTCAGGCACGGGCGACCACCGCCTCGCCGTCGAAGTCCACCATGAGGACCTCGACGGTGAGCCGGCCCTGCACGTGGGTGCTGCAGGTGGCGACGGCCAGCTGGCACAGCCGCTCGAGCGGCCCGAGCACGTGGGCGGCGACGCAGGCCTCGAAGAAGTGCCGGGCGGTCGCGGTCTCGGTCGCCGCGGCGACCACGACCGCCGGGGCCCCCGACTCGGTGGCCACCCGCTCGAGCAGGGCGGTGTCGACCTCGGTGCGGTGCCAGTGGGTCATCATCACCCCGGCGGCCAGCTTGGTGATCTTGCCGGCCATGGCCACGATCGAGGCACGCGCCATGCCGGCTCCCGCGCACCGGCGCAGGGCGATGCCGGTGAAGTCGCCGACCTCGACGAAGCACACCGGGTCGAGGGCGCGGAAGACCGCCATCGCCGCCTTCTCGGAGCGGGCGCCGGTCGAGAGCACCATGTGGCGTTCGCCCTGGGCCGCCGCCACGTCGACCTGCTGGACCACGCTGGCCCGGTAGGCGGCGGTCGAGAACGGGCGGACGATCCCGGTCGTGCCGAGGATCGAGATGCCGCCCACGATCCCCAGCCGTTCGTTGCTGGTGTCCTCGGCCATCGCCTCGCCCCCGGGCACCGAGAACTCGACCCGCACCGCCCGCCCGCTGCCGGGCGATCCGGCCAGCCCGTCCACCTCGGCCAGCGCCGCCAGGATCATCCGGCGGGGCACCGGGTTGATGGCCGGCGCGCCGACCGGGAGGCCGAGCCCGGGCTTGGTGATCGTCCCGATCCCGGGCCCGCCCACCAGCTCGTGGTGCTCGTGGCCGGCCGGCAGCCAGTCCACCGTGGCCGTCATCCGGGCGCCGTTCGTGCAGTCCGGGTCGTCGCCGGCATCCTTCACCACCACCGCGACCGCCGGTGGGGCGGCGACCACCCCGGCGTCAGAGACGGAGAAGCGGACCCGGGTGCCGTTCGGGAGACCGATCTCGACCTCGCCCGGGACGGCCCCGTTGACCAGCCCGATGGCCGCCGCCTTGGCCGCGGCCGACGCACAGGTGCCGGTGGTCCAGCCGGTGCGCAGGCCCCGGCGCCGAGCGGCGACCTCTTCGGAGAGCTCGGGCTCGAAGGGCGCCGCCCCGTCCTCAGCCACGCCGGCGGAGACGTCCGGCGGGCCGGCCGACGGTCGAGCCGGGGCGCGAGCGCCGGCGCCGCCCGTGGGCGAAGGCCGGCGAGTAGAGGTGGCTCCGCGGTGCCTCGGTGACGAGGGCGTCGCCCACCAGGACGAGCGTCGTCGTGGTGGCGCCGCTCTGGCGGAGGTCCGCGGCCAGCCGGCCGAGCTCGGTGTGGATGACCCGCTCGTCGGGCCAGCTGGCCCGGATGACGATCGCCGCCGGGGTGTCGGGCCGGTACGCGCTCGGGTCGGCCAACAGCTCCGTCTGGAGGGCCTCGGGCTGGGCGGCCGACAGGAACACGGCCAGGGTGCAACCGGTGGCGGCGAACGCGGCGAGCCGCTCGCCCTCGGGCATCGAGGCCGCGGTGCGGGTGGCCAGGCGGGAGACCACCACGCTCTGGCTCACCCGGGGGATGGTGAGCTCCCGCCCGAGGGCCGCCGCGGCGGCCGAGAGCGAGGAGACCCCGGGCACGATCTCGAAGGCGCGTTGGTGGAGGACGCACCAGTCGATCTGCTCTTGGATCGCGCCGTAGAGCGAGGGGTCGCCCGAGTGCAGTCGGACGATCGGGGCGTCGGGGTTGGCCTCGTAGACCCCGAGGACGTCTTCGAGGGTCATCCCGGCCGAGTCGTAGACGGCGGCCGCGGGATCGGCATGGGCGAGGAGGGCCTCGGGGACGAGGGAGGACGCCCACACCACCACCGCGGCACCGGCCAGCCGTTGCGCCCCCCGCAGCGTGATGAGGTCCGGTGCGCCGGGGCCGGCCCCGACGAAGCTGATCCGGGGAACCGCCTCCGAGCTCACCGCGCGCCCTTGTCGCGCGCGACCGGCGGCACCACCACGGTCACGAGGTACGACGCCGGCCCGTCGCCGACCGCCTCGATCGGCCCCACCCGTTCGTCGCGCAAACCGAGGCGCTCGCCGAAGACGGCGCCGTCGAGCCGACCGCTCGACGCGAGGAGTTGAGCCACCGCCCCGATGTGGCGCCCGCCCTTGTAGACCACCACGGCCCGGTCGGGGTGCTCGAGCGCCTCGGCCACCTCGTCCACCCCGTCGAGCGCGGTCACGAGGGACAGCGACTCGGTCCCGTCGAGCAGCACCGTCCCGGTGGCGGCGGCCAGGGCCTGGAACGCCGTGATCCCCGGGACCGTCTCGACCCGGCCCTGCCAGCCGAGCTCGCCCAAGGCCCGGACGAGGGAGGGGAACGTGCTGTAGAGGTTGGGGTCGCCGAGGGTGACGAAGGCCACGTGCTCGCCCCGGCGGAGCCAGGGGACGAGGCGCGCCGCCGCCGACCGGTGCGAGGCCGCCCGGGCCTCGGCACCGCCCTCGTCGTCGGGACTCATGTCGAAGAGCAGCCGGTCGAAGACGACCCCGGGGACCGCGGCGGCCACGATGGACTCGGCCCGGCCCGGCCTCGAGAGCTCGGTGGTCGGGGCGACCACCCGGTCGGCCGATTCGAGCACCTCCAGCGCGGCCAGGGTGAGGAGGCCGGCGTCGCCCGGTCCCACCCCGACCCCGGTCAGCCTGGCGGCGTCTTTTCCGTCCCGCTCACCCATCGGGCCTCAGGCTACGACGCCGTATCGGGCGCCGTTGCCAGCGCGCCGCGAGGTGGCCGTCCGGTAGCGTCCCTGCGTGCCCAGCGACCGCACGCTCCAGCTCATGAACCGGGTGCACCGCGGGGTGCTCGCGCTGTCCGGCGGGCGCTTCGGCTGGCGGGTGTCGGGGATGCCCGCCCTCGAGCTGACCACGACCGGGCGGCGCAGCGGACGGCCGCACACCGTCATGCTCACCTCGCCGGTGCAAGAGGGCGACGCCGTGGTGATCGTGGCGTCCCGGGGCGGCGACGACCACCACCCGTCGTGGTTCCTCAACCTGCGCGACCACCCCGAGGTCCAGGTGTCGCTCGCCGGCGGGCCGAAGCGTCCGATGCGTGCCCGGGTCGCCTCTCCCGAGGAACGGGCCCGGCTGTGGCCCGAGGTCACCGAGCGGGCGTCGAACTACGCCGGCTACCAGCGCCGGACCAGCCGACAGATCCCGCTCGTGGTGCTGGAGCCCTCAGGCGGGACCTCGCCCTAACCGGCCGGTCCCGACGGCCGACCACAAGGCGCCGAGGTCGTCGGGGGGCTCGAGGAGCACCCGGCGGGCGAGCGCCCGGGCCGCCGCCTGTCCGTCTGCGTCGAGGTAGTCGACCGGCGACGTGCCGTCCACCCGGGCGAGGACGAGACAGCCGATCTCGGCGATGAGCTCGGCGGTGGCGATGTCGAGGACCGAGTGGTCGAGGTAGGCACCGACGAAGGCGTCGGCACAGGCTCGGTACGACGTGGCGAGTGCGGGCCGGTGGACGGCCTTGCACACGAGGTGGGACACCAAGAACGCGAGGTCGAAGGTCGGATCCCCCCGGTGGGCGGTCTCCCAGTCGACCACCCAGAAGCCCGGCCCCTCGACGAGGACGTTCTTGGGCGAGAAGTCGCCGTGGACGAGGCAGCTCGACCGCCCGGTGAGCCGCGCGACCACGCGCTCGATGGCCGGGCGCAGATCGGCGTGGACCTCGGCCACCCGCAGGAAGAAGGGCGAGATCCGGAGCTCGAAGAAGTTGGTGGCGTCGGCGAACGCCTCGAGTGACCCGGGATCCGAGGCGCTGGTCGAGTGCCAGTCGGCCAGGGCCAGCCCGAGCCGCCGCCCCACCTCGGCCTCGGCGGTGCCGGCCAAGAGGTCGGCCTTCCAGTTGGTCGCCGTCGCCGGCACCGCCCGCATCGTGATGACCAGGCGTTCCTCGTCGACGTCGAGCAGCTCGGGGACGTTGTCGGGCCGGATCGCCCGCGCGAGGGCGAGCGCGTCGGCCTCGCGCAGGACCCGGGCCGGCGAGGCATGCCACTCCTGGCGGACGCGGAGGCGATCGAGTGCCCGCTTGGCCACGAGCCGTCGGCCGGATCCGGTGACCAGGAACACGTCGGCCGACACCCCGCCCGAGAGCAGCCGGACCTCGACCGGGGTCCCTCCGGGCAGCAGGCCCCGGCGGACGAGGTGACGGACCAGGTCGGCCTCGGGCTCGGTCGGCATCAGGCGAGGAACGCTATTCGTGGCGTCGGGCCCCGTGGGCCTGGGGGCCGGGAGGCGCTCGATAGTGTCGGCGGCCGAGAGCCGCCGTCGAACGTCAAACAGGGGGACCCCGGTGAAGCTGGCAACCATTCGCCTCGAGAGCCGGACGAGCGCGGTCCGGGTGGACGAGGAGCGCGCTGTCGAGGTGGAGGACGCGCCGGAGCTCGGGGCCCTGCTCGCCCGCCCGGACTGGCGGGCACGGGCCGAGGCGGCCTCGGGCCCGAGCCACGACCGTTCGTCGCTCGACTTCGCGCCGCTCGTGCCGAGGCCGGACAAGATCGTCTGCGTCGGCCTCAACTACCGCAACCACATCTTGGAGACCGGCCGGGAGCTGCCGCAGTTCCCGACGTTGTTCGCCAAGTTCCCCTCGGCGCTCGTCGGGGCCCGTGACGACATCGTCCTCTCCGAGGGGGTGGCCGAGTTCGACTGGGAAGCCGAGCTCGCCATCGTCATCGGCCGCCCGGTCCGCAACATCGGAGAGGACGAGGCGGTCTCGGCCATCGCCGGCTACAGCGTGCTGAACGACGTGACCGCCCGGGACTGGCAGCGCCGGACCCTCCAGTGGCTGCAGGGCAAGACCTTCGAGCACTCCACCCCGCTCGGGCCCTGGCTGGTCACCACCGACGAGATGGACGGGACGTCCGGGGCCATCGGCTGCAGCGTGAACGGCCAGCGCATGCAGGACGCCGACGTCGCCGAGCTGGTGTTCGGCCCGGCCGCGTTGGTGTCGTACATCTCGAGCGTCGTGACCCTCCTCCCCGGGGACGTGATCGCCACCGGCACCCCCGGGGGCGTGGGCGCCGCCCGCACCCCGCCGGTGTTCCTCTCCGACGGCGACGTCGTGACGACCACCATCGAGGGCGTGGGGGAGTGCGCCAACACCTGCCGGCGGCGGTGATCGCCGAGGGGACCCGCCGCCGCCTCGAGACGACCCTCGCGTGGATGGAACGGGGGACCGACTTCTTCGTCGGCCGGCTCGCGGTGCTCCATGACGACGAGCTGTCGGCACCCTCGGCCCTCCCCGGTTGGAGCCGACTGCACGTGCTCAGCCACATGGCCCGGAACGCGCGGGGGCTCGAGAACCTGCTCCGGTGGGCGCAGACCGGCGTCGAGTCGCCGATGTACCCGAGTCCCGAGCATCGCGCCCGGGACATCGAGGCCGGCGCCGACCGACCGCCGGCCGAGGTCCGGGCCGAGGCTTTGGCCGAGATCCCCAGGTTGCGCGCGGCCGTCGACCGGCTTGCCGAGGCGGCCTGGGAACGCGAGGTCCGCACCGCACTCGGCCTCCCGGTCCTGGCCGCGGAGGTCCCCTGGATGCGGGTCCGCGAGGTCTGGGTGCACACGGTGGACCTGGCGGCCGGGGTGGGCTTCGACGACGTGGAGCCGGCGGTCGCCCGTGCCCTGGTGGAGGAGGCGGTGGGTCGGCTCGCCGCCCGGGACGACGCGCCGGCGGTCGAGCTCGTGGTTCCTGAACGGGACGAGCGCTGGGTGCTCGGGCCGGGCGCATCGGGCCGGACCGTGGTCTCCGGCGCGCTCGGGGACCTCGCGGCCTGGCTCCTCGGGCGTAGCGAGGGGACGGGGCTGGCCGTGAGCGGCGCGCTCCCCGCGCTCGCGCCGTGGCTGTAGCGCTCGAGCGAGGAGGTGCCGGGTCGGTCGGGACCCGGCGGGCCGTTGCCCGGGGCGCGGGCCACCGATACGTTGGGCCCGGCCTCGGCCGGGGATCGGCGCCGGCCCGGGCTTGGGGGTGCAGATGACCTCGCACGATCACGACACCCTGGCGCCCCCCCGACTCGTCGAGGTGAGCGACGGCGTCTTCGCCTACGTGCAGCCCGACGGGAGCTGGTGCATCAACAACACCGGGTTCCTGGTTGGCGCGTCCCAGGTGGTGAGCGTGGACGCCTCGTCGACCGAGCGACGGACCCGGGCCTACCTCGAGGCGATCCGCTCGGTGACCGCGGCGCCGGTCGCCACCCTGGTCAACACCCACTCGCACCTCGATCACACCAACGGCAACTGCTTCTTCGGACCGGTGACCGTCGTCGCCCACGAACGATGCCGCGCCGAGATGCTCGAGGCACCGCTCATGGAGCGGGGGAGGGGTCCGTTCCCCGACGTCGACTGGGGTGCGGTGGTCAAGACGCCGCCGACGCTCACCTTCGAGGACTCCCTCACGATCTGGGTCGACGACCTGCGTTGCGAGCTGCGCTACGTGGGGACACCGGCCCACACCACCAACGACGTCGTCGTCTGGATCCCCGAGCGCTCGGTCCTCTACGCCGGGGATCTCGTCTTCAACGGCGGGACGCCGTTCAACCTGGCCGGGTCGATCCCCGGGGCGAGGCGGGTGCTCGAGGACCTGAAGGCGCTCGGACCCGAGGTCATCGTCCCGGGTCACGGCGAGGTGTGCGGTGTGGACGTCGTCGACCGGCTGATCGCCTATCTCGACCTCGTCTGGACGACGGCGAAGGAGGCGAGGTCCTCGGGCCTCGGCCCCCTCGACGCGGCGCGCCAGACCGACCTCTCCGAGTTCGCCGAGTGGCTGGACCCCGAACGGATCGTCGGCAACCTGCACCGCGCCTACGCCGAGCTCGACGGCGTCGCATCCGGCGCCCCGCTCGGGCCGGCCCCCTTCGTCGAGATGGTCGAGTACAACGGCGGGAAGCCCCTGCGCTGTCTGGCCTGAGCCGGTCCGGGCGGGACGCGTCTAGGAGAACGCCCGGTCCGACGCGGCGCAGGCGACGAAGCGCTCGGCCGCCGAGGGGTCACCGCCCAGGTGCACGTGCAGGTAGGTGGCGAGCAGGCGCGAGGTGGCCCAACCCTCGGTCCGGGTGCCGGAGCGCCCGACGAGCTCGAGCGCGCCGCCCGGGGGGTCGAGCGTCGAGTAGTGGTGCTCGTGGCCCCGCACGACCGTGCCCCGGGGCCCGATCGGGGTGTCGGCGCACAGGGTGGCCGTGCGGTAGCCGACGGTGACCCGGGAGCCGAGGGTGGCGGTGGCGGGGATGGCGCCGCACAGGGCGTGGCCGTCGAGGGAGCCGGCCAGCCAGAGCAGCCCGCCGCACTCGGCCCAGGTGGCGAGGCCGTCGCCGACCCGGTGGGCCACCTCGGCCCGCAGCGGGGCGTTGGCCTCGAGCTGCTCGGCGAAGACCTCGGGGAACCCGCCGCAGGCGTAGAGGCCCCGGACCCCGGCCGGCAGGGCGGGCTCGACGAGCGGGTCGAAGCCGACCAGCTCGGCCCCGGCCTCCTCCAGGCGCTCCAGGTTGTCGGGATAGGAGAAGGAGAAGGCCGGGCCGGCGACGACGGCGATCGGGACCGGCGTCGCCGAGGTGCGCTCGGCCGGAGGAACCGGGACGACCGGGACGGCCGGGGCGGCGCGGGCCAGCCGTTCGAGTGCCTCGAGGTCGACGCCGCGCCCGACCGCCTCGGCCAGGAGGTCGAGCGAGCCCGAGACCGCTGCCGGGTCCTCGACCACCGGCACCAGCCCGAGATGGCGGTCCCGCCACGAGAGCGCCGGATCCCGCCGCAGCACCCCGAGCACCGGCACTTCGCCGGTGGCGAGCGCCTCGTTGAGGAGCGCCTCGTGGGTGTCGCTGCCCACCCGGTTCAAGACGACGCCGGCGAGCGGGCGGCCCCAGTTGGCGAGGAGGTGGTGGTGGTAGCCGTCGACGAGGGCCCGGACCGAGGCGCTCATCGAGGCGGCGTCCACCACCAGCACCACCGGGGCGTCGAGGAGGTGGGCGACCTCGGCCGTGCTCGCCTCCCCGGTCGACCCCACCCCGTCGAAGAGCCCCATCACCCCTTCGACCACCAGCACCTCGGCGCCGCTCGCCGCCTTGGCCGCGATGGGCGCCACGGCGTCGGGGCCGCACAGGAAGCTGTCGAGGTTTCGCCCGACCCTCCCGGTGGCCAGCTGGTGGTAGCCGGGGTCGATGAAGTCCGGCCCGACCTTGGCCGAGGCGACCCGCCGCCCCGCCCGGCGCCACGCGGCCATCAACCCGGTGGCGACGGTGGTCTTGCCCACCCCCGAGTGGGAGCCGGCGATGACGATCCGCGGCCCGAGCGTCGTGGTGCTCACCCCGGCCGCTCCGACATGGGCCCACGGTGCCACGGACCGGGCCGGGGCGTCGACCGGGCGGGGCCCGCTACTCGGTGCGCAAGAGGAGGGCGGTCGGGGTGGCCCCGGCGAGGCGGGCCGGGAACAGCGCGACCACGTTGGCGAGCACGAGGGTCCCGGCGGCGACCAGGACCACCTGGATCGCCGGGACGGTCGGGAGGGAGACGGCATCGATGGCATGGGCGAAGGAGGTCCAGAGGGCCTGACCGAGGATGATCCCGAGCGGCAGGCCGACCACGACCCCCACCACCCCGGTGACCGACGCCTGCCATGAGATGACCGCCCCCAACTGGTGCTGGAGGAAGCCGATGGTCCGCATGACCGCCAGGTCGCGACGACGGCGACGGACCGAGGCCACCAGGATCAGACCGAGGGCGACCACCGCGCTGGCGGCCAGCGTCGAGGCCAGGATGGCCGGGGTCGCACCCATGGCCCGGTAATTGACGATCTCGGCCGGCTGCTGGACCGGCAGGACCACGAAGTGCCCCCCGCCGGTGTTGGGGTCGGCGTCGATCACCTTGGACGTCGCATCGGCGATGCGCTGCAGGCTCGCCAGGCCGGCGACGGCCGTGACCCCCCGACGGAGCCGCACCACCACGATCGACGGTCCGTTGTTGTTGGGGTCCGGGCTGGTCTGGGCCCGCAGGAACGCCGGAGGCTCCAGGCCCTGGGCGATGAGGGCGCCGGTCCCCATCGAGGGGTGCAGTGTGCCGCCCGAGCCCACGGCCGGGAACGTGGCCGTGCCGACGATCCGGAGCTTGGTCGGCGGGACGTAGATCGGGAAGTCCTTGGGGGAGCCGTAGGAGCCGATGACCGTGTCCCCGACCCGCTTGTGCAGCGCGGCCAAAGTGGCGCCGCCGAGCACGATCTGATGGTCGTTCTCGATCCCGTGACCCGAGATGATGGGGGGCGAGACGCGGGGATTGGGCGAGCTGATCAAGATGGGCACGGTCTGGCCGTCGAACTGTGCGTCGGCTTCTCCGTAGCCGGTGAACGCCGAGACGAGCCGGTCGTGGGCGAGCAGGTTCGTCGCATACGGCGGGACGGTGCCGCCGCCCGCCTCCTCGATGGCGTAGTTCCAGTTCCATCCGTAGAGCCGGGGGCTGGAGACGAGCGTGTTGAGGCCGCTGGCGAAGGTGAGGGTGGTGACCACGACGGCGACGGCGAGGACCGCGCCGAGCAGTGCTGAGCCGACCGGCACAGTGTCGGACCCGCGGCCGCGCTCGAGTGCGAAGCGGATGCCGGCCACCGCCGGGGCCGGCATCCCGGCGCGGCCGGCCCAGGCGACGAGGCGCGAGGGGCGTTCGGACACGTCGTTCGGTCGGGCCCTCCGGCGGGCGACCACCAGCGCGAGCAGGAGCGCGGCGACACCGAGGACGACCACCAGGATGCCGACGCCCGCGCCGAGGACGGTCCAGTCGAAGGCGGGACCCGGTGACGGGTCGACATGGCGCACGGCACCGACCGGGGCCAGCGGCGAGAGGCCCACGCACAGCCCGGCGGCCAGGAGCGCGCCGGCGAGGATCGCGCCGAGCATCCCGATCAGCGTGTCCGCGGTCACCATGGCCCGGCTCGCCCCCAGGGCCCGCAGGACGAAGAGGTCGGCGGCGTTGCGGCGCAGCGCCCGGCTCATGGCCTGGCCCGCGATGAGCAGGGCCGCGAGCAGACAGATGCCGCCGAAGGCTCCGAGGGCGATCGACTCGGGCCTGATCGCCCGTTGTGCGGCGCCCTCGGCGACCGAGGTGACGTGGAAGGTGTAGAAGGAGCCGGCCGGCAGGGCATTGATGAGCTCGCGCTCCACCGCGGCGACGTCGCCGCTCCCGTGGTCGAGTCGCAGCGTGTAGACGCTGAATCCGGCCGCCTTGGCGGCGACGGCCTCCTTGGTGAACGCCGGGGTGAAGATCACGTAGGTCGGGTACCGATCGACCGCATCGTTGACCACCGTGTTGTTCAGGGCCACGATGCCGACGATCTCAGCCGTGACCCGGAACGCCGGCGGGACCTTCTGTGGGTGGCCATTGGCGTCGGCCACTTGGGCGAAGGTGTAGGCCCCCATGGGGATGCGTTGGCCGACGTGCCAGTGCAGAAGCGCCGCCGCCCGGGCAGTGACGGCGATCTCGTCGGGCCGTGACGGGTCGGGAAGGCGACCCTGGTCGGCGATGACCCCGTCCTGCGTGAAGAACTGCCCGTTGACGCTCCCGACCGTGACTACCTCGTTGTTCTGGAGCGGCGCGGGCAGATCCGCGACTCCGTTCTCGCCGAGGGGGGCGATGTACATCTCGGGGTAGGCGGCCACCCGGCGGACGTGGGGGAGGCGGGCCAGGTCGCGGGTGAGGATCGGCGAGTAGAGGTTGGTGTTGATCGAGGCAAACGACGTCGCCCCCCCGCTCTGCTGGGGGCCGATCTGGAAGAACTGGATCTGCAGGTCTGAGGCACCCGAGGACGCCAGGTAGGACGGATATGCGCTCTGGGTGCGCCGGGCGCCGGCCATCGCCGCCATGCCCAGCCCTCCGACCAGGCCGATCAGGAGCGCGACGGTCAGGTAGTCGCCCCACCGGCGGCGAAGAGTGCGCCGGAACCGGAACCAGGCGACCTGGAGGACCTGACGGTTCACGGAGCGGGCCGGGGATCGGGTCGTGGGTGCATGGGCGAGTGGGGTGGTCGAGGAAGGGGCCCCCCGACCCAACTGCGGCGTCGTCCATTGTGGACGGCCGGCCCGGCGGGGCCAAGGGTGCCTGTCCGGTTTCGGGCGTTGGTGCCAGCATCACCGCGGTCACCGGTTGTCCGTTGAGCGCCCCGGACCACGGCGACGCGCGTCGTCAGTACTCGATGCCCTTCTTGGCGCGAACCCCGCGGTCGAAGACGTGCTTGACCTTGCGCATCTCGGTGACCGTGTCGGCCAGGTCGATCAGCTCCGGTGCGGCATTGCGCCCGGTGATGACGACGTTGGTCTTGGGGGCCCGTTCTCGGAGCCCGGCGACGACGTCGTCGACATCGACCCAGCCGTAGCTGACGGCATAGGTGAGCTCGTCGAGGATGAGCAGGTCGTAGTGGCCCGAGGCGAGCTTCTCCCTCGCGACCTGCCACGCGTGACGACCTTTGGCCGCGGTCTCGTCGAGGTCGGTCGACTCCCAGGTGAAGCCGTCACCCAGGGTGTGCCACTCGATCTCGAGGTGGTCGGCCAACTTGCGTTCCCCCGTCTTCCACTTGCCGCCCTTCACGAACTGGACGACGCCGACTTGCCAACCCCGCGCCCAACCCCGGGCCATGACGCCGAAGGCGGCCGACGACTTGCCCTTCCCGTCTCCGGTGTTGAGGAGCACGATCGACTCGTCGCGGGGCACCGCGGGTCACGCTACCGCCGCGCTTCGCGGGCCGCCCGAGGGTCGTGGGTCCGCTTGAATCGGCCAGGCGTTGACTCGGACATCCGAGCCGGACCCTGAGCGAACTTCCTGGCAAGGTCCTGCTCTGGGACTCCTTGGCAGAAGCGAAGGGGCCAGGGGCGAGCGGCCTCCGACGGGGGGTGAGCCCGGTCGCTCGCCGAAAGATTCCCCACCGCCCGGAAGACGGCCACCTGTCCGCTCGAGTCGGCGATGCGGCGCTACGCCGCGCTGACCAGGTCGAAGGTTCCGCCACCGCCCTTCTTGTGGTTGCCGTTGCCGACGATCACCACTTTGCCCCCGGAGGTGACCGGGGTCTCGTATCCGTAGAGGTAGAGGGGGTGTCCGTTGAAGGTCACTTGCAACTCGCCTCCGGCCAGTCGGTGGGTCCCCACCGCGCCTGCCTTCAGCAGTGCCGAGACCCCCGGAGTACCGCTCGTGAGAAGGGGAGGCCAGGTCACGGCGCACGAGCCGGTACAGCCGTTCTTGGCCGTGTCGCGGTAGACCGGTACCGCCTGCCAGCCGCCCCCGGTCAGCATCGAGACCGCCAAGACCCGCTTGCCGCTGGGCAGCGTGGTGGTCGTGAGCATCGGCGTCCAGGCGGTGGCGGTTCCCTTCGGCGACACCAGGTACCAGATCCCGTGCCACGGCGGCAGTCCGGGTTCGTCCCATCCCTCGCCGGTGATCTGACCGGGCCCGCTGTCGAACAGGTAGAGCGGGTGGCCCCCGTAGGTCACCTGGTCGCCGACGCCGGGCCTCGAGACCGACCCGAGAAGGCTTTGGTGTACCCCTTTGCCGGCGATGGGTTGGCCGGTGGTCGTCACCGCTGGCCACTCCGCGGTCTGGTCCCCCTCGGGCCCAGTGCACGAGCCTGGCCCAGGGAACCCCGGCAGCGATTGCACCGTCGTCGTGCAGCCGAAGTTCTGTCCGGCATCGCTGGTGATGAAGTAGACGGTGTAGCCGGCGTACTGGCCCGAACCGACGACCAGGATCTTGCCAAAGGGGCTCGGTGCCGTGGCGATCACCGTTCCGGTGCCCGACGTCGATGCCGCCTGGGCCGTTCCGGGTACGAGCAACCCGACCGCCCAGAGCACCGCCACCGACGCAACGCCACGAAGCCTTCGCAACACGCTCACCCCCGCCAAGTCGGGTGCGGTCCGCACCTGTCGACAAGGTAAGGGGCCCTGGTGAGCACCTCAAGGAGGCGCTCACCACTTCGCTTGTGGTAGCAGCACGACCTCTCGGTGCGCAGTCCCACGAAGACCGCCCACTGCCCGAGGGGCTGTGCACCCCGAGCACCGCGACCGCCGCCCCGGGTACGCTTCGGACGCGGTCCGGGGAACCCGGTGCGAGTCCGGGACTGTCCCGCAACTGTGACCGCTCGGCCCCGACGTTCCCGGAGCCGGGCGGAAGCCAGGAACCCGCCGCCACCGATCGGTCCGCCGTGACCGAGTGAGACGCGAGGACGTCGTTGAACGCACAGATCACCCTGGTGCTCGGGGGGGCACGATCGGGCAAGTCGGCCGTAGCGGAGCGGCTCGCCGCCTCCTTCGCGTCCCCTGGGTCTCCGGTCGTCTACGTGGCCACCGGCCCCTCCCCAAGCGACGATGCCGACTGGGCCGCCCGGGTGGCCGCGCACCGGGCCCGGAGACCGGCCGCCTGGAGCACCGTCGAGGTCGGGCCGGGCGGCGATCTCGACGCGGCCCTGGCGTCGGCGAGCGGTCCGGTGCTCGTCGACTCCCTCGGCACCTGGGTCACCGGCCTGGCGGGCTTCGGCGCCGACGGTGGCCCGGCGGCGGCCCTGTGCGACCGGTTGGTGGCCCGCCGCGCCTCGGGCTCCCCGACCGTCGTCGTCTCCGAGGAGGTGGGGATGAGCGTCCACCCGGAGAGCCCGCTCGGCCGGGACTTCCGCGATGCGCTCGGCGATCTCAACCAGGACGTCGCCCGCGTCGCCGACGTCGTCCAGCTCGTGGTGGCGGGCCGCGTGCTCACCCTGGGCCCGGCGCACCCGTGAGCAGCGCCCGCGCGGCCCTGGCGTTCCTCACCCCGATCGGGGGCGCCGCCGCGCCCACGCCGAGCGCGTTCGGATGGTTCCCGGCCCTCGGCGCGGCGATCGGCGCCGTGCTCGGGCTGCTCTGGTGGGCCGCCGCCCGGGCCTTCCCTTCCCCGGTGGCCGCCGCCATCGTGGTGGCCGCCGATCTCGGGATCACCGGCCTCCTGCACATCGACGGGCTGCTCGACTCGGCCGACGGGTTGCTGGCACCGCTCGACCGGGACCGGCGCCTGGCGGTGATGAGCGAGCCGTCGGTCGGGGCCTTCGGGGTCGCGGTCGCCGGGGTGGTCCTCGTGGCGAGGTTCGCCGCACTCAGCGCGCTCTCGCCCTCGATCGTCTTGCTCACCGGCATCTGGTGCGGCTCGCGGGCCGTGATGGCGGTCGCCCCGTCGTGTCTTCCCTACGCCCGGGGTGACACCGGCGGGCTGGCGTCGGCGTTCCTGTCGGGACGTCGCCGCGCGCCGGCCCTCGTCGCCGCGGGGAGCGGGCTGGCCGGCCTGCTCGTCGCCACGATGTTCTGGCGGCCGCTCGGTGGCGCCGTGGCCGCGGCGTCGGGCGTGCTCGCCGCCTCGGCGGTCCTGTGGCTCGCGCACCGGCGGATCGGCGGGTTCACCGGCGACGTCCTCGGGGCGGCCGGCGTGACCTTCGAGACCGTCGCGCTCGTGGTGGCGGCGGCGAAGTGGTAGGCACCGCCTTCGGCGGCCGGGCCGGCATGGTCGCCCTCGGCCTCGCCATCGATCGCCTCGTGGGCGAGCCCCCCGACCGGCTCCACCCGGTGGCCCGGTTCGGGTCGGCCATGGAGCGACTCGAGCGGCGGCTGTGGGCCGACCGGCGCGCCGCCGGGTGCACCTACGCGGCCGTGGGCGTCGGGGGAGCGGTGGCCGCCGGGGCCGGGTGCCGACGCCTGGTCCGCGACTCGGCGGCACTCTGCCTCGCCGTCGCGTCGTGCAGCGCGTCGAAGGCGCTCATCGACGCGGGCGAACAGGTCGCCTCGGCCCTCGCGTCCTCCGACCTCGACGCGGCCCGGGCTGCCTTGCCGACGCTGGTCGGCCGGGACGTGGCCGGGCTCGACGAGAAGGAGATCGCCCGCGCCGTCGTCGAGTCCTTGGCCGAGAACCTCTCCGACGCGGTCGTGGCCACCGCCCTGTGGGGGCTCGTCGCCGGCGCCCCCGGCGCGCTCGGGCATCGGGCCGCCAACACCCTGGACGCGATGGTGGGCCATCGCTCGGCGCGCCACGCGCGCTTCGGATGGGCCTCGGCCCGCCTCGACGACGCGCTCGGCTGGCCGGCCGCCCGGCTCAGTGCGCTCCTCGTCGCGGCGGCGACGCCCGGACGCGCCGGTGAGATCTGGCGGATCTGGCACGCAGAGGCCGGCGCCCACCCGTCCCCCAACGCGGGCGTGGTCGAGGGCGCCTTCGCCGCGGCCCTCGAGATCACCCTCGGGGGGACGAACCGCTACGGCGGCCGGGAGGAGGTCCGCCCGAGCCTCGGGGACGGGCGTCCCCCGGAGCCGGCCGACATCGTCCGGGCGGTCGCGCTGGTCCGGCGGGTGGTCGGTGTCCTCGAGCTCGCGCTCTTCGCCATCTGGGCGCTGTCGGTGGCGTTCGGGCGGGGCCGGGGGAGCCGACGATGAGCCTGCCCGAACCGGGGGAGCACGGCGGCGACGCCCGGCTGGTCGCGTCGTCGCTCGGGCTGGACCCCGGCTCGGTGCTGGACCTGTCGGTGAGCCTGAACCCGTTCGCACCCGATCTCGCCCCGGTGGTCGGGCGCCACCTGGCGACCACCCTCGGCCGTTACCCCGACCGGCTCGACCTCGAACGGGCGCGCGCCGGGCTCGCCGCGGTCCTCTCGGTCGATCCGGCCCGGGTGCTCGTGACCAACGGCGGCGCCGAGGCCATCGCCCTGGTGGCCGCCGAGCTCGAGCGGGGCTGGGTCGAAGAACCCGAGTTCTCCCTCTACGCCCGCCACCTGGCCGCACTCGAGGGGTCGGCCCCGAGGTTCCGGTCCGACCCGCACAACCCGAGCGGTCGTCTGGCGGCCCACGACGAGCGGGCCGAGGTCTGGGACGAGGCGTTCTATCCCCTGAGCACCGGGCGTTGGAGCGCCCCGGGGCGGCACCGGTCCTCGGTGGTCCTCGGCTCGTTGACCAAGGTGCTGGCCTGCCCGGGGTTGCGGGTCGGCTACGTCGTCGTCCCCCCCGACGACGGCGCCGCGCTCGGCCGGCCCGGGCTCATGGCCCGGCTCGAACGCCGCCAGCCGGCGTGGTCGGTCTCGCCGCTCGCGCTCGCGTGCCTGCCCGAGCTCCTCGAGCTCGCCGACGTCACCGACTGGGCGCCGCGGATCGCCGCGGCCCGTCGCGACCTCGTGTCGGTCCTGCGCGCGCACGGCTACGAGCCCTCACCCTCCGACGCCAACTTCGTGCTGGTGCCGGGGGCGGCCGGGCTGCGGAGCGACCTCGCCGGTGAGGGTGTGGTGGTTCGGGACTGCGCCTCGTTCGGCCTGCCCGACCAGGTGCGGATCGCGGTGCCCGACGAGGGCGGCCTCGAGCGTCTCGATCGGGCGCTTTCGACCCGAGCCGACGGGCACCCGGTGGGCTCGACCCGATGACCGGTCGCGACCTGCGGGGGGCGGTCATGGTCTGCGGCACCGCGTCCAACTCGGGCAAGAGCCTGCTCGTCGCCGGGCTGTGCCGGTTGCTGGCCCGCGGGGGCGTCTCGGTCGCCCCGTTCAAGGGCCAGAACATGTCGCTCAATTCGGTCGTGACCAAAGACGGGGCCGAGATCGGCCGGGCCCAGGGGGCCCAGGCCGAGGCGGCCGGGGTGGAGTCCGACGTCACCATGAACCCGATCCTGCTCAAGCCGACCACCGACCGCCGTAGCCAGGTCGTGGTCATGGGCCGGCCGTGGCGGGTGCTCGACGCGGTCGGCTACCACGCGGCCAAGCCGGAGCTGCGCGGGGTCGTGCTCGAGGCCCTCGCCGCGTTGCGAGCCCGCTTCGACGTCGTCGTCCTCGAGGGGGCCGGCAGCCCGGCCGAGATCAACCTGCTCGAGGGGGACCTCGTCAACCTCGGCCTGGCCGACGCGGCGGGGATCCCGGCCGTCGTGGTGGGCGACATCGACCGGGGCGGGGTCTTCGCCCACCTGTTCGGGACGGTCGAGCTGCTCCCGGCGCCCCTGCGGGCCCGGGTGCGGGGGTTCGTCATCAACAAGCTGCGCGGGGACCCCGCGCTGCTCGGGGGCGGTCCGGCGGAGCTCTCCGCCCGCATCGGCGTCGCGGCCCTGGGGGTGATCCCGTGGCTCGAGGGGGTGGCCATCGACGCCGAGGACTCGCTCGCCCTCTCCTCGGACTCCTCGTGGCTCGCGGAGCGGGATCTCGACGAGTCCGCGACGCTCGACGTCGCGGTCGTCCGGTTCCCGCGGGTCTCCAATTTCACCGACCTCGACGCCCTGGGGGCCGAACCGGGGGTCGGCGTCCGTTGGGTCGAGCACCGCGGGCAGCTGGGCGCGCCCGATGCGGTCGTACTCCCGGGGACCAAGTCCACCGTCGCCGACCTCGCGTGGCTGCGGGCGCGCCGGCTCGACGTCGCCCTCGCCGCCGCGCTCGCCTCGTCGCGTCCCCCGGCGGTGCTCGGCATCTGCGGCGGGCTGCAGATGCTCGGGCGGCGCATCGAGGATCCGCTCGGTGTCGAGTCGGCGTCCGGGGCCGAAGGGCTGGGTCTCGTGGAGGTGGTGACCCGCTTCGGCGAGGAGAAGCGGACCGCCCGTCGCCTCGGGACGGAGCGCTCGAGCGGGTTGGCGGTGAGCGGTTATGAGATCCACCACGGGGTGGTGGAGGCGGGTGCCGGGGCCGACCCGTGGTTCGACCTCGAGGCCGAGGGGACCGGGCCCGAGCCCGAGGGGGTGGCCGACCGGGCCCGGGCGATCTACGGCACCACCCTGCACGGGGTGCTGGAGAACGACGGGCTTCGGGCGGCGTGGCTCACGTCGGTGGCGGCGCGCCGGGGCAAGCCGTTCGTGCCCGGGCCGGTGCCCTTCGCCGAGGTCCGTCGGCGTCGGGTCGACGTGGTGGCCGACGCCCTGGCCGCCCATCTCGACCTCGACACCCTCTGGCGGATCGTGGCCGAGGGGGTGACCTCGTGATCCTCTTCCTCACCAACGCCGACACCGAACTGCTGTGCCTGCGCACCCTGGCCGAGGGACTGGCCGGGCCGGGTCCCCTGCGCGCCGCCAACCCCGACCGCCTGGAGGGGGTCCCCTCGCTCGACGGGGTCGACCTGGTCGTCGTCCGGCTGCTCGGCGGCCGCCGGGCCTGGGGGCACCTCGACGCGCTCCGGGACGACTGCGCGGCGGCCGGCGTCCCCTTCGTGGCGTTCGGGGGCGAGGCCTTCGTCGACCGGGAGCTCGCCGAAGCCTCCTCGGCGCCGCTCGAGACCGTGGTGGGCGCGTTCGAGTACCTGGTCCAGGGGGGTGCGAGGAACCTCGAGCAGCTCCTGGCGTTCCTCTCCGACCACCTGCTCGGGACCGCCCTCGGGTTCGAACCGGCGGCGGTGGTGCCCGAGTGCGGGGTCTACCGGGACCGTGGCCGGCGCCCCGGGCGCCCGGTGGTGGCGATCGTCTTCTACCGGGCCCATCTGGTCGCGGGGAACACCCGGTTCGTCGACGAGCTGTGCGAGGCGTTGGACGCGGCGGGGGGCGAGCCGATGGCGCTCTACACGTACTCGCTGCGGGCCCGTCCCGGCGACGAGGAGCACGCGGCCCTCCGCATCCTGCGCGAGGCCGGGGTCGACGCCGTCGTGACCACGGTGCTCGCCGCCGGGGCGATGGACGAGTCGCTCGAGGGCTGGGACCCCGGTGCCCTCGCCGCGCTCGGGGTGCCGGTCGTCCAGGCGATCTGCGCCACCAACGGCGCCGAGGACTGGCGGGCCTCGACGCGCGGGCTGAGCCCCCTCGACGTGGCCATGTCGGTGGCGATCCCCGAGTTCGACGGGCGGATCGTCTCGGTCCCCTTCTCCTTCAAAGAGGAGGTCGACGACGGCGAGGACCTCGGGACCGCGATCAGCGCGTACCGGACCGTCCCCGACCGCCTCGACCGGGTGGCCGGACTGAGCGTGGCCCTGGGGAGGCTGCGGGGGATCCCGGTCGCCGAGCGCAAGGTGGCGCTCGTGCTCTCGGCCTACCCGACCAAGCGGAGCCGGCTCGGCAACGCGGTCGGGTTGGACACCCCGGCCTCGGTGCTCGCCCTCCTCGACGCGATGGCCGCGGCCGGCTACGGGCTGGACGCGGAGCGCCCCGGCGGCGACGAGCTCATGGCCGGGTTGGCCGACGGCCTGGTCTACGGGCCCGAGGCCGCGCCGCCGGCCGCGGCGGTCGGCCGCCTTCCGGTCCCCGCATACCGGGCGTGGTTCGCCGGGTTGCCCGAGGCGACCCGTCGGGCGGTCGAGGCGCACTGGGGGCCCGCCCCGGGCACGGTGTCGGTCGACGCCGCCGGCGGGGGGGCCTTCGTCTTCTCCGGCCGCTCGTTCGGCAACGTGGTGGTCGTGGTGCAGCCGCCCCGGGGCTTCGGGGAGAACCCGGTCGCCGTCTACCACTCGCCCGAGCTGCCCCCCACCCACCACTACCTCGCCTTCTACCGGTGGCTGGCCGAGGGTTTCGGGGCCCACGCGGTGGTGCACGTGGGCAAGCACGGCACCTTGGAGTGGCTCCCGGGCAAGGGCGTGGGGATGTCGGCCGAGTGCTTCCCCGACGCCGCGCTCGGCGACCTCCCGCTCGTCTACCCCTTCGTCGTGAACGACCCGGGGGAGGGGACCCAGGCCAAGCGGCGCGCGCACGCGGTGGTCGTGGACCACCTGGTCCCGCCGCTCACCCGGGCCGACACCTACGACGACCTCGCCCGCCTGGAGGACCTGCTCGACCAGCACGCCCAGCTGGTCTCGCTCGACCCGGCCAAGCTGCCCACGATCCGGGCCCAGGTGTGGGACGCCCTCGTGACGGCCGAGATCCACCGGGACCTCGGGCTCGAGGCGCCCGGGGGTGGGGGCGGGTTCGACGACCCCGCCTTCGACGATGCGCTGGTGGAGGTGGACGGCTACCTGTGCGAGCTGAAGGACGCCCAGATCCGGGGCGGCCTGCACACGCTCGGCCGCCCGCCCGTCGGCCGCGAGCTCCTCGAGCTGGTGGCGGCCATCACCCGGCTGCCCCAGGGCACGGTCGGCTCGCTGCGGGCCGAGGCCGCCCGGATCCTCGGGCTCGGATCCGAGGGGTGGTCCCGGCAGGACACCGACCGGGTCGAGGCGCAGTGCCTCGGTTGGCTGGAACACTGCGAGCGCCACCGCTTCGACCTCGGCGCGGCGGTGGCCGACGGGGTCCCGGACCTCCCGGTCCTGCGCTTCGTGTGCGAGCGCCTGGTCCCCGCCCTCGAGCGGACCACCGACGAGCTCGGCGGGGTCCTGGCCGCCCTGGACGGCCGCTTCGTGGCCCCCGGCCCGAGCGGGGCCCCGAGCCGGGGGGCGGCCAACGTCCTGCCGACCGGGCGCAACTTCTACGCGCTCGACCCCCGCGGGGTGCCCTCCCGGCTCGCTTGGGACGTGGGTCGGGCGCTGGCCGAGGGCGTCCTGGCCCGGCACCTGGCCGAGGAGGGCCGGTACCCGAGGTCGGTCGGCCTGGTGGTGTGGGGGACGAGCGCCATGCGGACCGGCGGCGACGACGTGGCCGAGGCGCTGGCCCTGCTCGGGGTCCGTCCCCGGTGGGCCGAGGGGAGCGGCCGGGTCGAGGGGCTCGAGGTGATCGGGGCGGCCGAGCTCGGCCGGCCCCGGGTCGACGTGACCCTGCGGGTGTCGGGCTTCTTCCGCGACGCGTTCCCCCACGTGCTCGACCTGCTCGACGAGGCGATCGGCCTGGCCGCCGGGGCCGAGGACCCCGGGTCGAACCCGGTGGCCGAGACCGGGGCCGGCGAGCCCCGGGTGTTCGGCCCGCGCCCGGGCGCGTACGGCTCGGGGATCCTGGCCCTGCTCGAGTCGGGCCAGTGGGCGACCGACGCCGACCTGGCCTCGGTCTACGTGGCCTGGGGCGGCTGGGCCTACGGCGCCGGCGGGTCGGTCCGCCCGGCCGCCGACGCGTTCGCCCGCCGCCTGGGCGCCATCGAGGTCGCGGTGAAGAACCAGGACAACCGGGAGCACGACATCTTCGACTCCGACGACTACCTCCAGGACCACGGGGGGATGGTGGCGGCGTCCCGGGCGCTCTCGGGGCGCGCGCCCAAGGCCTTCTTCGGCGACTCGGCCAACCCGGCCCGGCCCCGCGTGCGCTCCCTGGCCGAGGAGGCGGCCCGGGTGGTCAGGACCCGGGTGCTCAACCCGAAGTGGCTCGAGGCCATGGAGCGCCACGGCTACAAGGGCGCCTTCGAGATGGCGGCCACCGTCGACTACCTGTTCGGCTACGACGCCACGGCCCGGGTGGTGGAGGACTGGATGTACGAGCGGGTGACCGAGGCCTACGTGGCCGACCCGGAGCGCAAGAAGTTCTTCGCCCGCGCCAACCCCTGGGCGCTCCGCGCCATCGCCGAGCGGCTGTTGGAGGCGGCCGAGCGCGGGCTGTGGCACCCCTCGCCCGACGGGCTCGCCGCCGTGCGGGCCGCCATCTTGGAAGGTGAGGGCATGGAGGAGGAACGGTGAGCCCCGGGACGGCCGTGTACCCGATGTCGGCCCTGGTCGGCCTGGACGACCTCGTCACCGCCCTCGTCCTCGTGGCCGTGGACCCGGCCATCGGCGGCGTGCTGCTGCGGGGGGACAAGGGCTCGGCCAAGACCACGGCGGCCCGGGCGCTGGCCTCGCTCCTGCCCGACGCGGCGCCCTTCGTCGAGGTCCCGCTCGGGGCGACCGAGGACCGGGTGGTCGGGTCGGTCGACGTGGCGGCGATCCTGGCCGACGGCGAGCACCGGCTCCGGCCCGGCCTGCTGGCGGCGGCCGACGGCGGGGTCCTCTACGTCGACGAGGTCAACCTCCTCGCCGACCACCTGGTCGACGTGCTCCTCGACGCCGCCGCCACCGGGGTGAACCGGGTGGAGCGCGACGGGATCTCGATGACCCACCCGAGCCGGTTCGTCCTCGTCGGCTCCATGAACCCCGAGGAGGGCGAGCTCCGGCCCCAGCTGCTGGACCGTTTCGGCCTCTCGGTGGCGGTCGCGGCGCCGAGCGACCCCGACCAACGGGCCGAGGCGGTGCGGCGGCGGATCGCCTTCGACGCCGACCCCGAGGGGTTCGTGGCCGCCTGGGTCCCCGCCGAGGGTGCGCTGGCGGCCCGGCTGGCGGCGGCCCGGCCGGTGCCGCTCGAGCCGGGCCTCGACCGGGCGGTCGCCGCCCTGTGCGTGGGCGCGGGGGCCGAGGGGCTGCGGGCCGACCTCGTGATCTGCCGGGCCGCGGCGGCGCTCGGGGGGTGGCGGGAGAAGGACCGAGCCGGGATCGAGGAGGTGGCCGCGGTGGCGCCCCTCGCCCTCTCGCACCGCCGCAAGACCCCGTTCGGGCCGGGGGCGCCGGAGCCCGACGAGCTCGACCGGCTCCTCGATCAGGCCGGCGCGCCGTCACGGGCCGACCGGGGCCCCTCGGGCGAAGGGCGCGGCGGCCAAGGTGAGGACGGCGGCGGCGGCGAGGGGGGATCGGGACCCGAAGGAGGCGCCGGGGGACAGGGCCCGTCCCCGGCCCCGGCGGAGGG
>JAJYVS010000094.1 GCA_021791895.1 Actinomycetes bacterium
GCTATTTCTGTCCGGTGCGAGATGCGTGGTTGGCGAGCCTGAGTGTCGCCCCGATCCGATCCGTTGACGCTGGTCGCTTCGATGCGGAGCTCGACGAGCATGAGTTGTAACCGGCTCTTCGAGGCCAGGCAGGCCGAGCACGCGAAGTGGTCCGAGCGGGACCTCTCGGGCGTTGACGACGTCTACCTGTGGGCCTGTGAATGGCCATGAAAAAGTCCCCGGTTTTGGCCGTGGGAAGTCCCAGCTGGTGGCCATGAGAAGTCCCTGATTTTGGCCATGAGAAGTCCCGGTCCTCGCTGCAGCATCCACCTGAGGGTCCCTTCAGCCGGTCACGGTGGCGGTGCAACCCAACCGCCGGACCGACCGAAGGGACAGCTCCATGAAATCAGCGAGGGAACGAATGGACATGTATGCCGCCTACCAAGAGGTTGGCTCCTACTCGGCCGCAGCACAGATCTGCGGCACGACCCCCAAGACCGTCAAGCGGGCAGTGGCCAAGGCCAGGGTGCTCCAAGACGCCACGTCGGGTCAGGGCAGGCTCGTAGAGCACAACTACGACGCGGTGGCCAACCTCGTCGCCGACCGGGTGGCCAAGACCCAGGGCCGGATCTCGGCCAAGCGGCTCCTACCCGTGGTGCGTGCCGCCGGTTACGCCGGGTCGGCGCGCAACCTGCGCCGGGCGGTCGCCGAGGCCAAGGCCACCTGGCGCCGGGACCATCACCGGGGGCGCCGCCCAGGCGTGTGGGCGCCGGGTGACATGCTGGTCTTCGACTGGGGCGAGATCGGGCCGTTGTTCGTCTTCTGCGCTGTGCTGGCGTGGAGCCGGTTCCGCTTCGTGTCCTTCAGCGACAACCTCGGCGCCGAGGCCACCATGGCTGCCCTCGCCCAGTGTATGGAGACGATCGGCGGGGTGCCCAAGACGTTGCTCACCGACCGCATGGGGTGCCTGAAGGGTGGCACCGTGGCGGGGCTCGTCATCCCGACGCCGGCGTATGTGCGCTTCGTCACCCACTACGGCACCCGGCCCGACTTCTGTGAGGGGGCGGACCCGGCATCCAAAGGCATCGTCGAGAACCTCGTGGGCTACGTGAAGTCCGATCTCATGATCCCCGAAGAGCTCAGCGTCTCAGACCTCGTCCGGGCCAATACCGCGGGGGCGGCGTGGTGTGCCGAGGTGAACGGTGTGCGCCACGCCGACATCGCCGCCATCCCGGCCGAGCGCCTCGAGATCGAGCGGACGTTGCTCGGCCCGTTGCCCTCCCTGCGGGCCCGGATCGGCAAGGTCGTCGTGCGCAAGGTGGATCGCCTCAGTTGCATCCGGGTCGACTCCGCCCGCTACTCGGTGCCCGACGTCCACGTCGGACTCCAGGTCGAGGTGCGGGTCGCCGATGGGGAGGTCATGGTGGTGCTCTTGGGGGAGATCATCGCCACCCACGACGTCATCGCCCCTGGTGAGGCCTGTATCCACGACGAGCACTACGGGGGTGCTCGGCGCGCTCCCCGCCGGGCAGTGCGGCCCAAGACCGCCACCGAGAACGCCTTCTGTGCCATGGGGCCGGTGGCCGAAGCCTTCATCAAGGGGGCGGCCTCCCGGGGGATGACCACCCTGGCCGCCGACCTCGCCGAGCTGGTGGCGATGCAGGCCGCGCATGGGACCGAGCCCCTCGTCGTCGCCCTTGCCCGGGCGGTCGAGTTCGGGCGCTTCCGGGCCGCCGACGTGCGCTCGATCCTGGCTGCTGGCGCCGGGGTGCCCCGGCCCAGAGGACCGGGCGACGCGCTCATCGTCGACCTGCCGGCGGTCACCACTGGCTCGCTTGCCAACTATGCCGTCGGGGAGGAGTCATGAGCACAACCCCCGCGCCCCTCGCCGCGGACCTCGACGCAGCGCTGCGCCGACTGCGGCTGCGTGCCATGCGCACCCTGGCGCCCGAGCTGCTGGTGGTGGCCAAGACCCAGCGCTGGGTTCCAGAGGAGTTCCTTCGCACCCTCGTCGAAGCCGAGATCGCCTCGCGCGATGCCTCGAACGCGGCCGGGCGCATGAAGACCGCCGCCTTCCCAGTCGCCAAGTCCTTGGACGAGTTCGACGTCTCGGCCTCCTCGGTGCCACGGGCGAGCTTCGACTACCTCGCTTCGCTCGAGTGGGTGGACGCCAAGGAGAACCTGTGCCTCGTGGGCCCGGCGGGGACGGGCAAGTCCCACCTCCTCGTCGCTCTCGGCCGCCACGCCGTCGAGGCCGGCAAGCGGGTGCGCTACTTCAGCGCCGCCGACCTGGTCGAAACCCTCTACCGGGGTCTGGCCGACAACTCGGTCGGCCGGGTCATCGAGCAGATCCTGCGCGCCGATCTCATCGTGGTCGACGAGATCGGCTTCGCCCCGATGGACGACACAGGCGCCCAGCTCTTCTTCCGCGTCGTCTCCGCCGCCTACGAACGGCGCTCCCTCGGCATCGGCTCGCACTGGCCGTTCGAGGACTGGGGGCGCTTCCTCCCCGAGACCAACACCGCCGTCAGCCTGCTCGACCGGCTCCTCCACCACAGTGTCGTGGTGGCCACCTCGGGAGAGTCGTTCCGGCTCAGAGAGTCCCGCCAGCAGAGGGGAGGTCCCAAGCTCGTCTAGCGTGAACACCACTGCGAGGAGCCGGGACTTCTCGTGGCCACAAACGGGGACCTGGAACTGGCCACGCACACACAGCCAGGCGGACCAGGCTCAGGCACCCCACACCAACTCGGCATGACCCGTGGCCCCTGGTGTGAGCACAGCCAGGCGGACCAGGCTCAGGCACCCCACACCAACTCGGCATGACCCGTGGCAGG
>JAJYVS010000095.1 GCA_021791895.1 Actinomycetes bacterium
GCATCGGCGACGCCTTCGGTCATCTGCCACAGCTGGCCGACCCGGGACTGGGTGGTCACGTTCGGGGTGGCGAGCAGAGTGTGGCCGAGGAGGGTGAGGATGGGGTCGAGCGCGGCGGTGACGAGGTCGCGGAACCACGAGTCGATGGCCGCCTCGACGTGGCCGGTGATGTCGAACAGACCGGGTGAAGGCTGCGTCCCGCCAGAGACGGACCCGCCGCTGCCGGGCACCGGGGTGGTCGGCGTCGTGGTGCCACCGGGGCCGACCTGGATGCCGGCAGGGCCGTTCCCGTTGCCGGAATAGCCGGGCGGCGCGGTGGTCGTCGTGGTCGGTGCGGCCGTGTGGTCGGCGGTGAGCACCATGCCCGCTGTGGCGACCGTGCCGGTGCGGCGGGCGGTGGGGTGATGGCTGCCGGCGCCGAGGGCCGCCAGCGCGACGACGGCGAACGCGGTGACGATCAGGGTCCGGGCTCGCAGCCGGTGGACGCGGCCGGCGATCCGGGGCAGCCCGCGCATCCTCAGCCGCCCACGATCGAGGCGAGGATCGACACCAGCAGCGGCGCCAAGATGGCGAGGGCGTAGCCGATGGCCGCCGACTTGAGGGCCACCTTGGCCTTCTCGACCTGGCCAGGGTCGCCGCCTGCGGTCAGGTAGCGCAGACCGCCGATGGTCAAGAACAACGTGGCGACCCCGGCCAGGATCCCGACGATCCAGTTGCGAAGGTTGTCGATCACCCCCGACAGCGACGGAGTACCGCCACCGCTGCCCTGGGCGAAGGCGGGCGTGGCGAAGACCACGAGCAGGGCGGCGGCAAGGGCGAGGGCGACCGGGAGGCGGCGGACCAGCCGGCGCCCGGGTGGCGGCTCTCTGGACTCGATTGGCCTCGCCTCGGTCGGAGGGGCGGCAGGTCGGGGGTTTGGCTCTCTCGTCGTGGTCTCCTCGGCTCGGCCGGGCAGGTGCGCCCGGTGTGTCGTCGTCGGGGTCGTCTCGGCCGGCCCGGGTGGGCCAGGGGTGGGCACTCACCTCCTCGTCGGGTCCGGGCGACGCTTGCCCGGTTGGCGGCCCGTGGCCCGGGCTGGCCGGTGACGATCCCCACATTGAGAACACCCCGATTCGCCCGCCTTTTGGACAAAGTCGAGGGCTGAATAGCGGTCGCTGGTCACCCATTCGGCGACGTGTGCTTCGGCTCGGCGGCGGCGTTTGTGGCAGGCCCAGTAGCCGATGCCGAGCTGTCCGGCCGCGTCGGGCAGGTCGGTGTCACCGAGGCGGGTGGCGCTGATCAGCTCGGCGTCCGACGCGCTGATCACCCCGGCCCGGACCGCCTTGGCCAGCACCAGGTCGGGGTGGCCCCACGGTCGGGGCGGGGCGGCCGAGATCGGCTCGGTGCCGGGCCGGGCCCGTTCGGCCAGCTCGGCGTCGAGGAGCCGGGTGGCTCCCTTGCGGGCCTGCCAGCGCAGCCACGACGCCAGCCGGGGCCGGCCGGGTTGGCAGCGGGCGACCGCGGCCACGAAGGCGGCGAGCGCCTGGGCCTCGATGTCGTCGGCGTTGCCCGGGCAGGCCTGCACGAGCGACCGGACGGTGCGCCGTAGTCCGGGCAGGAGGACGCCGGCCAGCCCGACGGTCCACTTCCCGCCCTCGGCCTGGGCGCGGGCGACGAGGTGGCCGACGATGGCGTCGCGGGCCTCGAAGCGGGTCGAGGGGTGCAGCAGCCGGGCCTTGAGCTCGCCGAGGGGGACCGGCCGGTCAGGCAGCCCGGCGACGCCGGTGCCGTCGAGGGCGAGGGGGTTGGGGCCGGTGGTGAGGAGGGCGAAGGTGCGCTCCAGGGTGTCGAACGGCGAGTCGGTGAGGGCGCGGCGCCTGGGAGTAGCGGAGGTGGGCACGGGCGGCTCCTTTGGTTGCGGAGCCGTCATCGCGCCACGCTGGGTCCCCCGCATTTCCCCCGGAAATCCCCCACTCGGGCCAGGTGGGGGACTCCCCCGAACTCGGGGGAGTCGCGGGGGAGCTGTTCCCGCGCGGCCGTGTCGGTGCAGGTCAGCGGGGTGGGGGAGTCGCCCCCGGCTCGCCAGGCGCCGGGCAGGGTCGCCGGGTGACGGCGTGCCGAGAATTTTTCCGACGGCCGGTCTCGTCGAGCGGGGGATGGGTCCCCCGCGCCCAGCCGAACGGGTCCCCCGCGCCAGGCACGAGGGTCCCCCGCGGGGGACATCGGCGCAGGGGGGTACCCCGACCGGCAGGCGGCTATCGGCCGGTGACGATCCGGTAACGGCGCGGCGAGGTGCTTACCAGCTGCGCCTCGCCGCTCGCCTCCAGACGTCCGAGGGCGTTCGAGACGGCACCCTGTGACCTGCCGAGCGCCTTGCCGATCTGGGTCGGGCCGAGGTCCTCGTCCGGCCGAGCGGCCAGGTACTCGTGGACCAGGGTCCCCAGGGCACCCCGACCGAGCCGGTCGGTAGGGCTTGCGTCGGCCGCGTCGACGGCCGGCGGTTCGGCCGGAGGCTCCGGGGCCTCTGCGGGCACGGCGAGGTCGACCGGCGCCGCCCCGGCCGCGGCCGCTGCCGGCCGGTCGCTGATGGCAACGACGGTCCAGCGGTCCGCCAGCTTGCGGCCCGCCTCTCGTCCCCCCGGCTCCCGACGGACTGCTCCCTCGGCTTCGAGGGCCGCAAGGTACTTGGCCGTGGTGGACTGGCCGGCGCCGAGCGCCTCGGCCAGCCCGGCCGCCGTGGCGCCCGGACGGGCGGCCAGGGCGTCGAGGACCTGGGCGGGCGAGACCTTCTTCGTGGCGGGCATGGTGGGCTCCCTTCG
>JAJYVS010000050.1 GCA_021791895.1 Actinomycetes bacterium
AGCGAGCCCGGCGCTACCTGCGCTTGACCCCGATCCCGCAGTGACGACCATCCTGGCGTCCTACAACTCCGAGGGCTGCACCGGCCGCTGCGACGCCCGTTCGGCCCTGGGAGCCTTCTGGCGGGCCCAGGGGCGCCCAGGAGCCCCCCTGGGGGCCATCCGGGTCCCAAAGCGCCCCCGGATGCTCTGCCGGGCCCTGGACGAGCCTCTGGCCCGCCGTCTGGCCATCGTGGCCCGGGCCCGGGGCGACCGGATGGGCGCCGCCGTCCTCCTCGGCCTCTACGCCGGGTTGCGCCGGGCCGAGATCGCCCGGCTCCGGTGGTCCGAGATCGGCACCGACGGCTGGCTTACCATCGTCGGCAAGGGCGACGTCACCCGCACCATCCCGCTGCACCCGGTGGTCCTCGAGGCGCTGCGGGGCCTCGGCCGAGAGGGCCTTCTCGCGCCCGAGGCCCCGCAGCGTCCCGAGTGGGTCTTCCCCTCCCCCTACGGCGGCCCGGTGCACCCCACCACGGTGTGGACCTGGGTCCAGCAGGTGGGCCGCGACGCCGGCCTCGAGCTGGCCACCCACGTGCTGCGCCACACCTGCCTGGCCACCGCCCTCGACGCCACCCGGGACCTGCGCGCCGTCCAGGAGCTCGCCGGCCACGCCCGGCCCGAGACCACCGCGGGCTACACGCGGGTGCGCCGCCGACGCCTCGAGGCCGTCGTGGCCGCCTTGGAGTACGAGGCGTCGTGACCCGCTCGGCCGGGGTGCACTGCGACGGCTGCGGGGCGTTCCAGACGACCGAGGGCGCCCGGCCGCCGGGCTGGATCACCCTGCGCCTCGAGGCCGACCGTATCAGCGGGCGCCGTCTCGACCTCTGCTCGATCGGCTGCGTGGCCGCCGCCGTCGGCCGCCTCCTCGAGGAGACCCCCGGCCTGCGGGTGCTGCGGTGAGGCGCCCGGCCCACGCCCGCAGGCGCCGGCCGGATCCCTGGGTTCCGCCTTGGCAGCCTGCCCAGGGCCCCGCTGGCCCGCAGTCATACGACAGTCGTAGGAATCGTCCTACTCAGGGTGCTGAGTGCGCCCAGGGCCCCCGCCTCGTTCGGGCCGATCTCGAGGAGGCCTTCGCCGAGCTCGCCCGCACCGACGCGGCGGCTTCCTTGGCCGCCTGGGTCTCCTACTGGTCGAGGCGCCTGTGAGCCGCACCACCCACCATCCCGGCCGGCGCTGCCCGCGCTGCGGGGGCTCGGCCTCGGGCCAGACGGCCCTGCGCGCCCACACCGAGGCGCGGCCCGGCGACGTCGTCCTCTGCTTCCACTGCCTCGGGGTGCTCGTCATCGAGGAGGGCGGGGCCCTGCGGGTCCCGGGCGCTCTCGAGGAGCGCCTCCTCGAGGCCGCTCCCGAGCTCCGCCGGGCCCGGGCGCTCCTCACCGCCTTCTTGCGCCGGAACTGAGCGCGACGGCGCCCCCGCCGGAGGGGCCAGCGGGGGCGCGTCGCATCATCCCGCCCGCAGGCTACCGGCGGCGCCGGCGCCGGCGGCGCTCGCTGCGCCGGCCCTTGACGAACCGGCCCTTGCTGTCCCTTCGACGAGCCATGCGATCACCTCCTCTCACACGACGATGTCGTAGGCGGCGCCGGCGCCCCCCGCACCCCCCGTGACGTAGGTGAGGGGGGCGCCCACGTCGAGGAGGAGCCCGGACTCGTAGCCCTGGGTTATCTGGCCCGCCGCCGTCTGGTTGACCCCGAGGAGCTCGGCGGGGGCGCCCCCGACCGTCCCCTGCACGTCGACGTAGCTCGACGCGGCGCGCGCAGTCAGCTGGCGCAGCAGGAGGCGAAGAGGGCTGGGGGGAGCGGCCACGAGGGTGTTGGTGCCGGGGACCCCGGCGTAGCTGTTGACCCCGAGGGACCCGAGCGGGTAGGCCCGGCCGTCGGGGCGCACCGGCGTCGGGCAGCGCGTGAGCCCGACGACCGACCAGGTCCCCGCGTCGGCCTCGTTCAGCCAGACGGTGATGCTGACCGAGCCCAGGGTGTAGGCCCCCGAAACCCCCCCCGGCGAGTACCCGCCGCCCGAGGCCCCCGGGACGAAGGCCGAGGCCGGCGAGAAGGCCGGGACGATCGCCTGGTAGACGTTCGAGGTCCGAGGAGGCGAGCCGTGCCCGAGGAGCAGTGCCGACGCCGGCGCGACGCCGGCGCCCGACATGGCGCAGTAGACGATGGTCCCCGGCGAGGTGTTGGGGATGACGATCACCAAGAAGGCCTCGTAGGCCTTCGAGCAGATGAAGCCGTCCGAGAAGTACGTGTACGGCGACGAGTCGAACGCCGCCTGGTCGATCAGCAGGTCGTTGGCCCCGTAGACGACGGGGTTGGCGTTGCCGAAGCCGCTGCTCACGCCGCGACCGGGGTGGGGAGCCCGGGCAGGCCCTGGAGGATCATGAACTGGACCCGGGCCCGAGCGATGGTGCCCTCGTCGACGCCTTCGAAGACGAGCCACGCCCGCCCCCCCTGGGGGATCGTGATCGGCGGGGCGAAGAACCCCTCGTCGCTGATCCCGGCGCCGGTCTGGGCGGCCGGCAGGAGGGCGTCGGCGGGGTCGGCGTCGTAGACCTGGACGGTGGGGACCGCCCCGGACGGGTTGGGCACCGAGACGGCGATCGCCTCGAGGCGCAGCACCTGGCCGGCGTTGGGGGCCGGTCCCCCGACGCTCACGGTCGCCCCCGAGAGCGTGGGCGCCTTGCCGGCCAGGTAGGCCACGGTGTAGCCGACGACCACCCAGCCGCCGGGGCCCTTGGCCGTGGGCATCAGGCCGCGGTCACGGCGCTCGCCGGTGTGGCCGCGGAGCTCGCAGCCGTGGCGGCCGAGCTTGAGGCGGGGTGGGCCGCCCGGGCCGACTCGAGCGAGCTGGACGTCGAGGAAGCAGCGCTCGACCTGGCACCGCCGGGGATGGTGATCCCCAGACCCCCGCCCACGATGGAGCCGAACACGGCCCACAGCACGGCGGGGACCCCGTGGTTGGTCAGGGTCAGGATGACGATGGCCACCAGGACGGCCACGCCCACGAGGTACGCGGGGATCTCTCGGTTGCTGCTCATGGTCCGGTTCTCCTTTTGCGCTCGCCGGTCTGTTCGGCCTTCCACAGCTCGAGCTCCTTGAGGCGCGCTTCGATGCTCTCCTCGCGCTGATGCTCGAGGGCCCGCTCGGCGGCCCGTCGGGCCTGGCGCCCCTGCAGCAGCGAGCTCAGCACGGTGCCCACCACCAGTCCCACCAGGCCGTCGAGAAACGACGTGATCCAACCCGGGCCGTGCACATCAGAACTCCTGGACGACGGCGACGATGTCGACGGAGCCCGAGACGATCTCGAGGTAGAGGCCGGCCAAGAGCGGGTACTCGCCCAGCGCGTAGTGGTCTCGGGTGGACTCGCCGGCGGTGAGCGTGATGACGTCGACGACCACGCCGGCGGTCGAAGAGCCGTCGTGGAGCTTCACGGTGGCACCGGCGGTCCCCGTCGACTCGGCCACCGAGACGCGCCGGACCCAGCCGGCGGTCCCGAGCAGCGCCACGTCGGCCGCTTGGGCCTCGAGCGAGACGACCTGAGGCGCCGAGGAACCCTCCCCGATGCTGGCGGCGGGGGGCCGGGGCCGCACGTAGACCGTCACGTCGACGAGGTCGCCCGGCGCCCCGTAGAGCGTGAGGGCGCTGCCGCGCAGGTTAAGCACCCGGTAGGCGTTGGCCGGGACCCGAGCCACGTTGGCCCCCTGGCTCGGGACGCCCCCCGCCGGCCCGGCGGCAGCCACGGTGATCGTCCCGGTGGTGCTCCACGCCAGCACCTCGACGGCCGCGAAGGCCTCGGGCCAGCTGCGGGTCCAAAAACCCTCGGGACCGATGGCGACGACGCCCTGCATCAAGAGGTCGCCCCTGGGGACCGCCAGGGTGGCCGAGAGGATCCCGCCCAGGTGCCCCTCGATCTGCTGGAGGAGGTTCATCACACGGACGCCGGCCTCGGCCCGCTCGCGGCGCTTGCGCTCCCAGCTGGGTTCCTTGTGCTCGCTCATGCTGCCGCCAGTGCGGCCGCGTCGCCGAGCGATGGCATCTGGACTTTGCCGTTGTGCTTGGAGAGGTTCCACAGGCCCATGCCGACCGCCCCCAGGCCCAGCAGGACGAGCATGGCCTTGGAGAGGAAGGGGCCCATGGAGCTCCACACCGAGCTGGCGGCGCCGCCCACGACCGTGCCGGGTACCCCGAAGAGGTCGCTGGGGTTCAAGTTCAGCCCGGTCAAGGTGGCGTTGGCCACCTGGCCGGCGGGGTCGGTCTGGGGGATGCCCAGTTGGGCGAAGATCGAGGTCCCCTCGCTCGAGCCGCCCTGGTAGGCCTGCTCGGCCAGGTAGGGGTTCGATCCGTGGGACTGCAGCAGGCTGGCGAATTCGGCGGCCGCCGTGGCGGCCTGGGCGTCGAAGGCCTGGGGGCTGGTCGACGAGAGCTCCTGGGGACTGGTCTGCCAGCCGCCGGGGTAGGTGGTGTTGGAGCCCAGCCCGAACCACCCGCCGTAGCCCTGCTGGTTGATGCCCCCGCCCTGCCCCGAGCTCTCGGCGATGTCGATCCCGGCCAAGATGCGCGGGTCGACGCCCGAGAGCTGGCCCTGGGAGGCCAGGTCGCCCAGCTGCTGGAGCTCCCAGGGCGGGAGGCTGAGGCTCATCCGACCGGCCCCGTGTAGCCCTGGGAGTACGGGGGCACGTAGGGCGAGCCGCCGGCCGCGATGTCGGCCAGCGGGGTCGAAGAGGGCGTGTAGGCGACCACGCCGCCCGCTCCCGCCGGCGGGAGCGCCCCGACCTCGGGGGTGCCTTGGCCGGTCCAGGTCCAGGCGACCGGCGCCCCGTTGAGCAGGTTCGACCCGACGTACTGGCCGCTCGCGTTGAACCCGCCGAGCACGTCCCAGGTCTGGCCGCCAAGGTCGGCCTGGTTGGGCCAGCCCGGCGAGGGCGAGGGGGCTGGCTGGGCCGGGAACGGTTCCGGCTTGCCGGTCGTCGGGTTCATCGGCTGGGCCGGCTGGCCGGTCGGCGACCACCCGGCCTGGCTGGGGTTCTGGAGGCTCAAGAGGCCCTGTTGGAGACCCAGGATCTGGTTCTCGAGCCCGGTGTAGGTGTCGGTGCCGGTGGTGTTGGCGACCGCCGGCGGGTAGAGGGTGGAGGTGCCCGTGGTCGCCCCGGTGCTGGAGCTGGCCGAAGAGGACTTCGACTTGGCGTAGAGGGCGAGGGCCAGCACCAGGCCGCCGGCGCCCGCCAGGGCCTCGGTCTTGTGCTTGGCGAACCACTCATTGAGGTTGGTGCTCACGGCACCAGGCCTTCCATCGAGTCCCACTCGTAGAGCCAGGTCGCCATCTGCGAGGGCGGCTGGGCGTTGGGGAGGGCGGCCTCGGCGGGGATCTGCGGGTGCAAGGTGGCGCCCATCTGGGCATTGCCCTGGAAGACCTGCGGGCTGGCGATCCAGGCCGCGCAGGTGGTCTCGGCCGAGCCGGCCTCTCCCCAGTGCACGGTCCCCATCTGCCCCGAGAGCTCGGCGCGCAGCTCGAGGTCGAGCACGGCCGCGGTGGCGAGACCGACCGGCTCGGGCCCGTAGATCAGCTCTTTGACCACGGCCCGCAGTGCGGGGAAGCTGGCGCGGGCCATCGGCTCAGCGCCCCTGGAACGCCTTGATGACGTTGACCGCGCCCGAGCTCGCCCCGTTGAGCACGGTGCCCGAGCCGCTCGCGTAGTAGACGGCCAGGTAGAGGGCGATCAGTCCGCCGCCGATGACCAGGGCCTTCTTCACGGTGCCTCCTCTCAGACCAAGGTTGCGTTGGTCGGGGTTGCGTTGGGGACGAGGACCGGGCCGCTCGGGGCGACCGCGGGCGGGGCGGGCTGGGGGCTCGAGAGCAGCACCGCCGGAGCGACGCTCTGCGACGAGGCGGCCGTGGTCGAGGCGGTCGCGCTCTTGAAGGCGGGGACCTGGGGCGAGAGGAAGTCGCGCACGAGGCGCCCCGCCCCCGCCAGGAAGCCCCCGGCGTTGGCCGCGCCGGCCTGGGTGGACAAGACCGCCTGGAGCAGCCCGAGGCCGGCGGCGCCGATGAGGAGCGGTCCGAGGCTCACGGCGCCCCCTTGGCGGGGGTGGGCGGGGAGGACGCCGACGAGAAGCCCAGTCCGCCGAGCACCGAGCCCCCGAGGGCCCCCAGGCCGCCGGCGAGGGCACCCGGGCCGGTCCACCACGGCGCCGAGCTGGCCGGGGACGAGCTCGACGAGGAGGAGCCCGGCGACGAGCTCCCCATCAGCGAGGCGAAGCCCAGCTTGTCGGCGAGCGGGCCCTTGGTGGTCTGGAGGATCACCCAGATGCCCACGCCGGCGAGGACGAGCGCCGAGGCCATCAGTAGACACCGCCGTAGGGGAAGGGGGGACCCTGCAGGCCACCAGCCGCCGCGCCCGAGCCGGCGGGGGGGGGCGCCGGCTGGTTCAAGAACTTCGCCCGCAGCCACAGCAGCGGGCCGCTCGGCCCGTACTGGACGGCCGCGAGGACCAGGGCATAGGCGACCATGCCCAGGATGACCCCGGCCCCGGTCTCGCCGACGCCGCCGCCCAGGCGCCCGCCCAGGGGCCGGCGCAGGGAGGGCTTTGCCGGCCGAGGGGCCCGGGGCCCCGGGCTCGGGCCCCCGTCGGGGCCCGGGGTGGGGGAGAGGTCCGCCGGCTCGGGGGGCAGGGCCCCCTTTTTGCGCTGGGCGGCGACATAGTCGGGGTTGAGGTCCTCGACCCGGAGGTTGGCGGCCCGGGCCGCGGCCCTCGGGCCGCTGCGGGCGGCCATCTCAGCCCGCCTCGAGCTCGTGGTCCCCGATGAGGGCCGGCCGGTCGCCCAACCAGACCACGAGCGAGCGGGCGCCCTGGCCCTCGTCGGGGAGGGTGTCGACGACCACCCCGTAGGTGGTGAGGGGACGCCCCCCGGCGTAGTGGTCGGGGGCGGTGTAGGTCACGACCTGGCCCTTGGTGAACAGGTTGGTGGCCGCCTTGGGCTTGGACGGGGCCGCCGAGGTCGCCGGCGCCGAGGCCGAGACCGCCCCCCTGGCGATAAGGGCGTCGGCGAGCGCCCCGTAGTCGAGGGCGGCCGGGGCCGCCGACGCCTGCGCGGTGGCGTCCGCCGGCGTCGATGCCGACGCGGCCCCGGCCGGATCCGACGCCTGGCTCGAGGCGGGGTCGACGTAGGCGTTGGGGTCACTCATCGGGGGTGTCTCCTCACTTGGCGGACGCCGCGCCCTTGAAGGGGCCGGCCTTGACCGAGACCGAGGCGCCGATCGCCACGGCGGTGACCGCCAGGACGACGGCGAACCAGAACAGGCCCGAGTCTGGGGACCACGGGGGCGCGCCGGCGGTCCCCGAGCTCGTGGCCACGGCCGTCTCGAGGCCCGAGGAGAGCCCGCCCGAGCCCGAGTCGGGCAGGGAGCCCCCGGCGCCGGTGATGTTGGCCGGGTTGATGACCTCGGCCCAGGTGCTCACGAGGCCGCTCCCGCCAAGATCACGTCCTGGGCGTAGGAGGTGTAGGGCGAGGAGAGCGAGAGCCCCGAGGCGAGCGAGAAGCCGAAGCGGATCTCGGTCGCGCTGCCCATGTCCACCGAGTCCCGGAAGGCCCAGGTCTTGTCGAAGTCGATCGCCAGGAAGCCCTGAAGGGCCGCGATGTCGACGTCGTAGTCCCGCTCGTTGTCGTAGGCGAGGTCCTTGCCGTCGAGCCAGGTCTCTGGCTGGGTGTTCGTCCCGTACTTCCAGTAGGGGTCGGTGACGTTGTAGGCGCCCGGGCCCCCCGCCGCCGGCAGGATCGGCACATAGGCCGGGGCGGGCCCGTTCATGGTCCGCCACATGATCCGCATCAGCTGGCGCCCCACGCCCTGGCCGGCCAAGAAGATCTCGTTCACCCCGTTGGAGATGGCGTTGGGGGCCCGGTTCTGCACGTAGGAGTGGAAGGCCGACAAGTTGGGGAGATAGAAGCCGCCCTTGCCGTCCGAGGGGATCGTGAACATGACCGCCTCGACGCTGACGCTCGGGTCGAAGCTGACCGTGGCGTCGCCGGTCAGGGTGAACAGGTCCGAGAGGTTGGCCCAGTTCAAGTCGAGCTCGAGGGTCGTCGACATGGTCTGGCAGAAGACGGCCCCGGTGAGCATCTTGTCTTCGTAGGCGACCGGGACGTAGAAGCTGAGCTCGACGTCGTAGGTGCCCGCGGCGAGCGCGCTGACGTTGGAGCCCACCCCCCAGGACTCTTCGGAGAGCGAGAGCGTCCCCTGGACCCGGGAGGTCCCCGGCGACGCCCCGCCCACGGCCTGGGGGATGCCGCGGTCGGAGTTCTGGGTCTGGAGGTACTCGCGCAGGCGCAGGAACCATCCGTCGGCCGAGATGAGGTTGGACTGCCCGTTGGCCTGGAACACCCCGTTCTTCAAGGTGTAGTAGGGCCACAGGGCGGTCGTGGCGATGGTCCCGGTGCCCGGCGTGAGCACCAGGCTGCCGGCGAGCTTCACGTAGTAGCCCGAGAGGATCCCGCTGCGCAGCGTGTCGACGACGTCGGTGTTGCCGAAGCCGGCCCAGCTGCCCATGGTCTTCTGCAGGACGTGCTGGCGCCGAGTCCCGGCGAAGAACGCCTTGGGGTTGAGGGCCGAGCCGGGGACCACGATGCCCTGGAAGGTGAGCTGGGCCGGCGGCTGCTGGACGGTGACGGACATCAGGAGCTCCCCCTGTGGGTGAACGCGGTGAAGCGGGCGAGGCCCGGCGCGATGCCGGCTGAGGCGGTGCGGTCGGTCACGAGTTCGAGGCCGAAGTTGGCCAGCACGGCGACGCCGACGACCGCGGTCCAAAAGGCGACCCGGCGCCCGAAGTGACGGGCCTTCATCAGAGCTTCTGGGCGATCCCCGTCCGCACCACGATGACGGAGACGACCAGGGCGACGACAGCGGTGAGCGCGATGTGCGAACCCTTCATGGGCTCGACGCTGCGCCGCGTCGAGGGCGAATAGCGAGCTGAGTGCGGCGCTTTTCGTCCTGCTTAGGTCACTTTTCGCCCCTGGGCCACATAGCGCAGGAGAGGCGAGCCGTAGCCGGCGGCCGCCTGGGCGAGCTGGGCCCACTCGGATGCCTTGGGGCGCCTCGGGTTGCGGACACCGACGAGCACCAGGTGATACCAGGGGAGCCCGGCCCGGGCCGCCGTGGCGTTGAGACGCAGCTCGGCCTGCCAGCCGGTCGCCTCGAGGCGGGCCTCGGAGGCGAGCGAGGTGGGCACCCGGCGCTCGCCCGAGATGGGCGGGAGGCGCCCGAAGATGCGGCGGTGGCCGTCTCGGAGCCCGACCACCATGCAGCGGCTCGGGCGGTGCCCCAAGAGCGCCTCGACGTGGGCCGGGAGGAGCCCCTCGAGATCGGCGTCACAGAAGGCCACGTTCTCGGTCCCCACCTGGCGAAGGCCGGCCGCCATGGCCGAGCCCTTGTCGCGCACCGCGACGGGGACGACGAGGTCGGCGAGCTCGCCGGCGATCTCCTCGGTGCGGTCGGTGCAGGCATCGGCCACCACGATGATCCGGCCCCGACTAGGGGCAGCGGCGACCGCGGCGAGGACCTTGGCCAGGGTCGCCTCCTCGTTGTGGGCGCAGATGACGATGTCGGTCGCCACTCCCTCAGTGGGCGGCATGGTGGCGGATGACGTGGGCCGGCAAGGGGGGGAAGTGGGCGAGGTCCTCCTCGCCGGCGTCGTAGCGGAGGTACTCGAAGCGTCCGAGGGCGAAGACCGCCTCGTCGAAGGCCTTGGGGTCCCAACCGATGCACTCGGCCACCCGCTTGCGGTCGTTGGGGTTGGGCAGGCGGAAGATGTAGACCCAGTCCGCCTGGCTGATCACGAGCGGATCGACGGTGAGCGGGCGAGGGGTGGCCAGGATCATCGAGAGTTGGCGGTGGCGGGACTGGCGCAGGGCCCGGCGCGCGTGGGGGAGCACCCGGCCGGCCGGGAAGGCCTCGTGGGCCTCGTCGACGAAGAGCAGCGTGCGGGGGTGGCCGTAGGCGAGGCCGATGACCCGGTCGAGGTCCTCCCGGTACGCGGGGTCGCCGAAGTCGGGCACGTAGCGGAAGGTGCGCCGGCGCGGCTTGCGCCCGAGCGCCTCGGCCGGCCACTCGGGCCAGCGGGCCGGGGGCGGCTCGGGGAGCTCCTCGACGTCGGGCCCGAAGACGATGTCGGCGTTGGGGTCGACGGCGATCCGGTCGAAGGGGTAGGTCTCGAAGACGTGGAAGGCCAGCTCGGTCTTGCCGGTGCCCTTCTTGCCCAGCACCGCGATGTGGGTGGAGCGGTGGGCGTCGAGCTCGCCTCGGGGGCCCTCAGCCGCCACGGGCGTACCGCCGGCGAATCAGGCTGAGGCCCAGGGCGTCCACGGCGGTGGGGTCCATCGGGGTGCTGGCCACGAGCTCGGCCGCCTTGCGCCGCCTCTCGTATGCGGCGGCGGGATCCGAGGACTCGTCGGGGACCGAGAGGGCGGCCGCCGTGTAGACGCAGCAGGCGCCGATGGCCAGGAGCTCGTCGTCGCTCAGGCTGAGCTGGTGGCGTGCCATCACGGTTCCTCGCCGATGTCCCCCAGCTCGAGGGCGAGCAGCTGGCCCTGGAGGCTCCTGCGGATCCCGTCGGCGATCTCGGCCGCCTGCTCGGGGTTCTCGGCGCCGGTGATGACGATCCGCTCCCCCTCGACGGCGACCACCATGCGCGCCAGCAGGTCGCGTAGCGCTTCTTGAAAGGGGTTCACGAGCGCTCCCGGGTCTCTCGCCACACGAGGTGGGCGTGGGTCGGATAGCGGCGGTGGGTCTCGAGCCAGACGGCCTCGGGGGCCCGTTCGAGGGCCTTTTCGTGCGGGCCGCCGTGGCCCTCGGCGAGATCGCAGCGCAGGGCCACGCCACCGGTGCCGATCAAGGCGTGCTGGCAGGGGGCGATGGCCATCAGATGTCGATCGGGATCACCGGGGGGGGCCCGGGCTCGGCCGGGGCGGTCTCGAGGCGGGGCCCCGCCGCGGCCCGCCCCGGCGCCGGCGGGGGGGGATTCGCCGGCGCCGGGGGCGGCACCGGGGTCGAGGGGACGTCGATCACCTCCCCGCGCTGGGCCCGCTCCATGGTCTCGCCGTCGACGCCCAGGGCGTTGTGCATGGCGTAGCCGGCGAAGTGGCTCCCGGCCTCGAGGAGGTCCCCGCCGTCGCCCTCGACGAGCTCGGCCGGAGCCTTGCGGGCCGCGATCCTCCCGAGCGGGGCGCCGATGTTGTGGGCCTCGTCGGCGGTCATCAGCCACAGGCGCGTCTCGCTGCGCCGGCGGACCTTGACCACCTTGTTGATGAAGACCCCGAGCAGGTGGGCGCAGGACTCGGCGAAGGCCCCGATGGCCTCGGCGACGTCGACCGGGGGCTCAGCCGTAGATGCCGGGGATGACGTCGAGCTCGTACTCGGGGAAGGGGGCGTCGGTTCGTGGCTCGGGGGCGGCTGCGGGGTCGAAGTCGTCGGCGGGCGTTCGGTCTCCTCGGTCTGCTCCTCGCCGAGCTGCTCCTCGAGGTCGCCCTCTGACACCGGGGCGAACCCGGGGACCGCCTCGAGGCCTTCCTGGCTCGACATAGCCGGCCACCTTTCGCACGCTGCGGGCCGCGCCGGGCACCGTGGCGACGCTCGCCTCGGGCTGCGGGGCTGGGTCGGCGACGCGGCGGGCGACCAGGCGGCGGCTGCATTTGGGGCACGGACCCCGCCAGGTCGTCCTCCCGGGGGGCGCTTCTGTCTCGAGCACCTGGCCACAACGGCAGGTCGCACGGACACTTAGTCCCCTGGGTGGCGTCACGCGGTGACTTTGCAGGTCAACTGCTGCTCAGGGAACTGAGCAGATGAAAGAATCGTCCCGTCACGGGACGAAAATTCGTCCTGCTTAGAGGGCTTTCGGGAGGCTTTTGGTGGCCGGAACCGAGGGGATCGAGCGGCGCCTGGCCCGCAGCGCCGAGGCCGTGCGGGCCTATCGGGAGAGCTACGAGGCCGAGCTCGAGGTGCGCGACCGGCTCATCATGGAGGCGACCGAAGCGGGCTACACATGGCGCGAGATCGCCGAGCTCGCCGACGTCTCGGTGGCCCGGATCAACCAGGTGATCCTCCGGCGCTCGACCGAGGTACCCGCTCTTGATGGCTGAGCGGTCAGCTCTGGGCGAAAGTCCACGGGCCGCCCTGGGCGTCGACGGCCTGTCCGCGGTCGCTCAGGTCGACCAGGGCGGCGTCGGTGAAGCTCCCCGAGGGCCCGGCGGTCGCCACGATGAGGTGGCCGTCGGTGCGCACGCCGGCGACCGTCTTGCCGTCGGCCGAGATGGCCAGTGCCATGGGGAGCTCCTTTGGGTCGGTGGGTGGGTTGGTCGGTTGGGACAGCCCGAGCGCCTGGAGGGCCCGGGGGATGCAGGCTCGCACGAGCTGACCCGAAGTCCCCCAGGGCTCGACCATGAGGCCGGCCGCCAGCTGCTCGGCGTCGCCGTCGGCCAGGGCGCGCAGTACGAGCGGGTAGTCGCCGTTGCGAAGCGTGGCCACGGTCGCCCTCAGGCCGATGTCGAAGCCCGGGTAGGACTGGACCCCGACCGCGTTGATGGGCACCGAGCCGGGCCAGGGCAGCGTCGTGTTCCACGGGTTGTATTGCGCCGCGTTGCGCTGCCAGCCGCCCTCGGCGTAGCACCAGGCGAGCGGGCCCACCAGGTGCGGGTGGTCGACGCCGATCCCCAACGACCCGAGCACCGCCGCGCAGAAACGGATCAGGTCGGCGTCGGTGACCATCAGCTCGGGTCCTCGGGGACCTTGTAGGCGACGCGCCGCAGGCCCCCGCCGCCGGCGACGTCGTCGAGCCATCCGAACATCTGGCGCCCCCGGTCGAGGGCGTGGACGAGGCCCGAGAGGTGCTCCTGCATCCGGGTAAGGTGGTCCCAATCGGCCTCTCCCGATTCGATGAGCTCGTCCGCCTCCGAGGCCAGCTCCCGCAGCCGGTTGGAGACGGCGCCCATCACCGCCGCTTTGCCGGGCAGCAGCGACGTCTTTTGGACGACGACCTCCTCGGCCATCAGGCCGCCGACCTGGTCGCCTTGAACAACCCCGGAATGGGTCGGGCGAGCTGGCGCCCGCGCCGCAGCACCCTCTCGGGATCGAGATCCCGCAAGGTCGCCCGATAGCGGCTCCGGGACGTGTCCGTCTGGTGACGGTCGAGCAGCCATTGATCCTCGAGGAACCAGACGAGGTTCCCGGCGACTCGCGGGCTGACGCCGGCCACGATGAAGGCGCGCCGGAGGTTCGATGGCCCGAGCTCCTCGAGCACGGGGAACCAGCTCTCCTCGCCGGCGTAGGTCCGGCGGCGCTTGACGTCGATGCTCACGATGGGTACATCCCAAGGCTAACCGGGCCCTGTGTCACCGCCCGGGATCCGCCCCCCCTCTCGGCGCTCAGGCTACCGGCCCGCTCGGCCAGCGGTCCTGCCAGCCGGCCAGTCCGAGGACGTCGGGGGCCCGGGCGAGGTCCTCGAGCACCTGCACCGCGAAGACCGGCGAGCGGATCGGGCGCCCGCTCACCCGGTAGGCGACCAGCCGGGGACCGAGCGCCTCGGCCTGCTCGACGCTGAGCTCGCCCGCCAGGGCAACCAGGCGCCGATCGGCCTCCGACCGGGCCCACAGCGTGGCCCCCCCGCAGGCCTCGCGGATCGCCCGGCGCAGGATGGTGATCGTTTCGACGTCCACGTCCCCCGAGACGTTGACGACGTAGTCGTCAACAGAAGAAAGGAGAGGGGCCCCCAGATCCGCGCGGTAGCGCGACATATCCACAGGATTCGGCCCAGGTCGCCGCGCGGTAGCGCGCTTTTTCGCGCGGTAGCGCGCCAAATCCACAGGGAAAAGCCCTGGTGGGCGAGTGTGGTCGGAGGCTGGAAGCCAGAATTGGCGCGGTAGGCCAACGCTCTGACCTGCGTTTTGGCGCGCTACCGCGCGAAATGTTGCACAAGTGCAGGCGCCGACGACGGTGGCGAGGTCCCGGGCGCTGCGGGTCCAGGGCGCCTCCCGCCAGTGGAGCAGCGACGGCCGGAAGGACCACCCGTCGGGGCGGCAGCCGCCGCCGCGGTATCGCCAGACGACGCGCTGCTCCTCGGCCTCTCGGAGAGCCCGGAGCGACGCCGTGGCGTCGCCACGGCCGTTGGCGCGGCCGGCCTGGACCAGTGAGCGGACGCCCAGGGGCACGGGGATTCCGCCGGCGTCGACCTGGAGCTCGGCCAGGTGATCGAGGACCCGCTCCAGGGAGCGCCGCCGGTGCAGGTCGAGATGGCGCCGGAGGAAGGGCCAGTGGGCGGCCACGTCGATGGGTTCCAGCTCGGTGTCCATTGACACGAGAGCCTACGGAGCACAAACTGTCGGTGCAAGCACCACTCACACCGACGGTGCGACCGTCGGAACGATATCCGAGGGAGGCCCCCCATGGCCGGATTGCATGTGTGTGTCGTCAAGACGTTCTCGAATCCCTGGATCTCTACTCCGGGCCGCGAGTACTTCGCCCGGGTCAGCTGCGAGGAGTGTTGCTGGTCCCTGATGGCCGTCGAAGAGGAAGAGGCGTACCTGATGGCCGACTACCACTGGGACACCATGGCGGCTCTGGAGCGCTCCTCGAAGAGCTCCCCCCGGGTGCTCGCGTCATGAGCGAGACCCGCTGGACCGAGCCCCGCCGGCGGGGGCTGTTCGCGTTCGTCGGCGACGGGACGGCCCTCTCGTCGAACCAGACGGCCTTCGACCCGCACCACGCCCTCCCGGGCCTCGTCCATTGGCAGGTGCTCGACTGGCTCGCCGGCGAGGACCTGGTCGAGTTCGGGGTCTCGGGGCCCCTGGCGCGCTGGCGGCTGACGAGCATGGGGCGAGAGACTCTCCGAGCCATGACCCTGGGCGGCTTCGGCGAGCCCTACGGCGTCAAGTGGTTCCCACAGTGAGCGTGACCTCGGTCCGGGTGCTCGCGTCATGAACGACGCCGGCGTGAAGAGCCTCGCCTGGGCACGTCCGCGCCTCCTCGGCCTCCTGGTCTTCGAGAACGACAGCGGCACGGCCCTGTCGTCGCGGCGCACGGAGTGGGGCTGGTTCTCCTCGACCGTCCACTGGTCGGTGGCCAAGTGGCTCCTCGAGGAGGAGCTGGTGGAGTGGGCGAGCGTGATCCACCTGCGGCTCACCGCCGCTGGCCGGCTCCTGCTGAGCCAGTGGCTCGCCACCGAGCGCGGCCAGCGAGCCCGGCGCTACCTGCGCTTGACCCCGATCCCGCAGTGACGACCATCCTGGCGTCCTACAACTCCGAGGGCTGCACCGGCCGCTGCGACGCCCGGTGCCACATGGCCAAGACCGAGGAGTGCAACTGCATCTGTGGCGGCCGCTACCACGGCGCCGGGCCTGACGCCCAAAGGATGCTCACCGAGGATTTCTTCGCGGACCCCGAACTACGAGATCGCTTCGCGCCGTGGCTCGTCGGGCCCGGCGGCCAACTGGCACTCCTGCCGTGAGCGTGACCTCGGTCCGGATCCCGACGCGCCGGGGCGACGTCGTGATGCTCTCGCTCTTCGACCACGGCGGAGAGCCCTCGATCCTGGTGACGATCGACGACGCCGACGACACCTGCACGCCCACGGCCGAGTTCACCCTCGCCGAGGCCGGGGCCTTCCGCGATGAGCTCCGGCGGCTCTGCGAGGCCGGGGCTCGTGGACGCTGACGAACTGGTCGAGGCCTTCCTGGCCGACGGGATTCTCCTCGGCCTCCTGGTCTTCGAGAACGACAGCGGCACGGCCCTGTCGTCGCGGCGCACGGAGTGGGGCTGGTTCTCCTCGACCGTCCACTGGTCGGTGGCCAAGTGG
>JAJYVS010000096.1 GCA_021791895.1 Actinomycetes bacterium
GAGATCCCGGAGCCCGTCGTCGGCCATGGGCGGGCACCCTAACCCATCCAGCCATGGCATGTAAGTCCCTGACCAGGGGGAATATCCACCGTAGTTCGGTCAACAGGTCCGGGCGGTGGTCTTTGGAGAACCCGCGGGCAGCGGCGACGGTCTTCTTCCCACCGCGCCGCCCCCCGCCCGCAGACGCGTAGATGCCCGAGAGCTTGACCGAGGTCGAGTCGTTGTGCAGCCGGGAGCAGTCGACGTCGAACTCGGCGATGGCACGCAGGACCAGTTCGTTCAACAGGCTGGCCCGGTCGGCATCGAAGAGCCGGCCGAGCGCCCGGCCCACCCGGTCGTCGTTCAGATAGACGGCGTCGTTCTCGGCGAGCGCGAGCAGTGCCGGGTCACGACGTGCGGCCCACCCTCCCAGGGCGTAGACGGGCTCGTGGTGGACGCAGATGTTCATGGTGGCCACCCATAGGGCCGTGGCCGGCGACAGCCGGGTGCGACCGTCGCCGGTGCCGAGAGCTTGAGCGAAGAACGCCTCGACTCCAATGTGCCGGGCGTAGTGCCCCAAGACCGGGAGGGCCTCCACGAGCTCGGTCTCGAGGGAGAACCCGCCCCCTTGCGACTGTCCGCTGGCCGGCATCGTCCTACATGGTATAACATGTAGGAGCAGAAGGAAGGGATGGTCAAGTGACCAAGCGAGACGACGAGCGACTGGAGCGGATCCGCAGCGAGCTCGCAGCCCTCGTCGTCGAGGGCTCGCTCCCCGGCAGCCTCGTCGTACGCTCGCTTCGCTGCGGGCGCCGCAACTGCGCCTGTCACCAGGACCCCACTCAGCTGCACGGCCCCTACGTCCAGTGGAGCTACAGCTACCGGGGCAAGCGCGTCGCCCGGTGGCTCAACGCCGAACAGACGGAGCGACTACGAGATCAAGTCGAACGCGGACGACAAATCAAAGAGCTCACGGCCGAACTCGACGCGGCCGAGATCCGTCGCATCGAGAGGGCCGAGGGGTGGGGGGCGTAAAGCGCTCCGAGAAGTGCGGAACGTGGGCTTCGGGCACGCCGACCTCCGTAAAACGCTGTCCCATCGGGGTGAGGTCCGACAACGTTTCGTTGACATCGAAGACCGCGACCGGTCTGCTCATCGGCACTCTCCTCCCTCACCGGCCTACGTATCCAGCCACGAGGCGAGACCAGCACCGATCTGGTCACCGGAGTCCTCCTGGATGAAGTGGATGCCAGGGACCGTGATCTCGGTCTGGTGCGGCCAGCTGCGACAGAGCTGGCTTGACGGCCGGTCAGGATGGTGCCGGGATCAGCGTTCACGAAGAGCTTCCGGACATGGTACGAGGTGGCCGGCCAGGCGCCGCAGCGCTCGACGATCTCCACCACGTCGGCTGGTTCCCCGTCGACGGGGATCTCTCGGGGCCAGGTGAGGGTGGGACGGCGGTCCTCACCGGGGCGGGCGAAGGGGCGGCGATACTCGGCCATCTCGGCGTCGGTGAACTGGCGTTGGATGCTGGCGGGGAGGACGGCGTCAACGAAGGCGTCGAGATAGCGGCGGCGCTCGACAAACCGGTACGAGCCGGGCCCGCTGCCCTCCAGCTTTTCGGAGTCGCCCATGCCGATCAGGTCCGGGGCGATGCAGCACCCCAGCGGGGCGAGGTGCGGGATGACCGAGCGCCACAGGAACGACGAGGTGGGGTTGCCGTGGAGGAGCACGATTGGGTTGCCCGAGCCCTCTTCGACGTAAGCCATGTGATGCCCGAGGACCCCGGTTGTGCGCTTGTCCATGATGCTCGCTCTGCTCTTGTCGGCAGGTCCGATCACAGGCCATAGGCCTCGAGGAGGCGAAGCCAGACCTCGCTGATGGTCGGGTACGACGGCACGGCGTGCCACAGCCGGTCGAGGGGGACCTCGCCGACCACCGCGATCGTCGCGGCGTGCAACAGCTCTCCGGCGTCGCGGCCGACGAAGGTGGCGCCGACGATCACCCGGCGGTCATCGTCGACGACGAGGCGGGCGTGGCCGCGATATCCGTCTGCGTAGAGGGCGGCGCCCGCGACCTGGCCGAGGGGATAGTCGACGACCCGGACCGACATGCCGGCCTCGGTGGCTTCGGCTTCGCTGAGGCCGACGGCGGCGACCTCAGGGTCGGTGAACACCACCTGGGGGACCGCCCGGTGGTCGGCGGTCGCCGCGTGGGGACCCCACGGGGCGGGGTCGAGGCGACCGGCGGCCCGGGCGACGATGGCGTCGCCGCAGATGCGGGCCTGGTACTTGCCCTGGTGGGTGAGCAGCACCCGGTGGTTGACGTCGCCCGCCGCGTACAGCCAGTTACCGGGCACCCCCTCGACGGCCATGGTGTCGTCCACGGTGAGCCAGCTTCCCGGTTCGAGGCCGAGGTGCGCCAGGCCGAGGTCGTCGGTGCGGGCCCGGCGCCCGGCTGCCACCAGCAGCTCGTCGGCTTCCACCTCGTCCCCGTCGGCGAGGCGGACGACCACTGTCCCGTCGGGGCGGCGTTCGGCGCCGGTAACGGTCACCCCGAGGCGCACGTCGATCCGTGCCTCGGCCATGGCGTCAGCGAGCAGCCGCCCGGCGACCGGTTCGTAGGTGGGGAGCAGGTGGTCGGCCATCTCGAGCACGGTGACCGCGCTGCCGAGGCTGGCCCAGGCCTGGGACAGCTCGCAGCCCGCTACCCCGCCGCCGAGGACGGCGAGGCGC
>JAJYVS010000097.1 GCA_021791895.1 Actinomycetes bacterium
CGCCCAGGTGGCTGCGGGGGAGGACACGGAGGAACCCGTTGGCGGGTGAGGTGGGATCGATGTGCACGGTGAACGCCAGGCCGGGCCAGATGGCGAGGTGCGGCCCCGACTGGTGGTCCGTGTGCCAACCGATGCGCGAGTAGCCCGACCCGGGACCGGGACGGGCGTCCTGGTAGACGACGCCGAACTGCTCCTTGTCGAGGAGCCACGCTGTCTCGCCGAGCACCGACCGGGCCAGGCCCGCGACGACCGGGGCCCGGACGACCGCCGCCGCAGCAGGCGCCACCTCGGTGACGAACGTGACGTAGTGGGCGAAGGGCCTCCCGTCGACGGTCGCATCCGGATCGTCCAGGACGGCCGTGCCGTACCGTGCGCCCAGGACCCCGGCGACGAGCTGTCGCTGGGCCTCGGTGAGCTGCGCTTCGAGCTCGTCCATCTCGCGGCTGCGCAACGCCCCGCGCACGGTGGCGTAGCCCTCCGACGCGACGCATGCCGCCGCCTCTGCCACCTCGTCCGGTCCGAACACCGTGCGCCGGGTCGGAGGCGGTTCTGGTGTCATCGGCCCAGACTAGGGGGCGCCGGGGCCCGGTCCAGGCCCGGGAGGTGTGTCGCGCGCCCTACCATGAGCTGATGAGCGATTCCCACCCGATCGACCCGTCCGAGGCGCCCCTGGTGGGCATGAAGCCCCGGAGCTACGAAGTCACCGACGGCCCGACTCGGGCGCCGGCCCGGGCCATGCTCCGCGCCGTCGGGATGACCGACGACGACTGGGACAAGCCGCAGGTCGGGGTGGCCTCGTCGTGGAACGAGGTCACCCCCTGCAACATGCCGCTCTCCCGCCTGGCTCAGCGGGCCAAGGATGGGGTCCGCCACGCCGGCGGGTACCCGTTCGAGTTCGTGACCATCGCGGTCTCGGACGGGATCTCGATGGGGCACGAAGGGATGCGGGCGTCCCTGGTCAGCCGGGAGGTGATCGCCGACTCCGTCGAGACGGTGATGCACGCCGAGCGGTTCGACGCCATGGTGACCCTGGCCGGCTGCGACAAGTCCTTGCCGGGGATGTTGATGGCGGCGGCCAGGCTCAACCTGCCGAGCGTGTTCGTCTACGCCGGGTCGATCCTGCCGGGCCGAGCCCGGGACCGTGCGCTCGACATCACCTCGGTGTTCGAGGCGGTGGGGGCCCATGCGGTCGACGCCCTCTCCGACGAGGAGCTCAGCCTCATCGAGCACAACGCCTGCCCGACCGAAGGCTCGTGCGCCGGCATGTTCACCGCCAACACCATGGCCTCGGTGGCGGAGGCGCTCGGCATGTCGTTGCCGGGCAGCTCCTCGGCCCCGGCGGTCGACCGTCGCCGCGACGACTCGGCCTACGAGTCGGGTAGGGCCGCGGTGGCCCTCCTCCGCTCGGGGATCCGGCCGCGCACCATCATGACCAAAGAGGCGTTCGAGAACGCCATCGCGGTGGTGATGGCCGTCGGCGGTTCGACGAACGCGGTGCTCCACCTCCTGGCCATCGCCAACGAGGCCCGGGTGGCGCTCGAGCTCGACGACTTCAACCGGATCGCCGCCCGGGTGCCGCACCTGGCCGACACCAAGCCGCACGGCAAGTACCACATGAGCGACCTCGACCGGATCGGCGGGGTGCCGGTGGTGATGAAGGAGCTCCTCGACGCCGGTCTCCTCCACGGGGACTGCCTGACCGTGAGCGGCCGCACGGTGGCGGAAAACCTGGCGGCACTCGACCCTCCGGCGCCCGACGGCGACGTCGTCCACGGGATGGCGGACCCCATCCATACCCAGGGGGGGATCGCCGTCCTGACCGGATCGCTCGCCCCGCAGGGGGCGGTGGTGAAGGTGGCCGGTATCGACACCCTCACCTTCGACGGCACCGCCCGGGTGTTCGATGGCGAGGACGCGGCGATGGAGGCCATCCTCGCGGGTCGGATCGAGCCGAACACGGTGGTCGTCATCCGCTACGAGGGGCCGAAGGGGGGCCCGGGCATGCGCGAGATGCTTGCGGTGACCGGGGCAATGAAGGGGGTCGGCCGGGGCGGCGACTGCGCCCTGGTCACCGACGGCCGGTTCTCGGGCGGCACGCACGGGTTCTGCATCGGCCATATCGCGCCCGAAGCGGTCGACGGGGGTCCGATCGCCTTGGCGGCGGACGGCGACCGCATCGTGGTCGACGTCGTCGCCCACCGCATCGACCTGGTGGTCGACGAGGACGAGCTGGCACGCCGCAGGGGCGGGCTGAAGCACCCGGAGCCGAGGTACACCACCGGGGTCCTGGCCAAGTACGCGCGCCTCGTCACCGGGGCGGAACGGGGCGCGGTCACCGAGCCCTGACCGACCGTCGGCGGCCTGCTGTCGGGCCGGACCGGCCGGCCCGAGTGGGTCAGTGGGCGACGGCGAGGATCAGCTCCTCCTCGGACACCGAGCGTGCCACGCCGCCACGGAGGAGCAGGAGCGAGGCGGCGGCGCCCGTCACGAAGATGACCGCCGACCAGACGAAGGCGACCCGGTAGCCGTGGAGGGTGGCCTGGGCCACCAGGTCGGCCCCCGCCACCGTGGTGTGGTGGCCGAGGACGAACGACGTCACCGCGCCGGCAGCCAGCGTATTGAGCAGCGCGGTGCCGATCGAACCGCCGACCTGCTGGGAGGTGTTGACCATGGCGGAGCCAACCCCCGCGTCCCTGGGGTCG
>JAJYVS010000015.1 GCA_021791895.1 Actinomycetes bacterium
ACTTGCCCGTCTCCCGGACGATCCTGACGGCACCGTCTCGGAAGTCCGGGTCATATCTCCGGCGCTTCTCCTTCTCTGGCATCGCGTCTCCTTATCGCGATGCCTCCACGGAAAGGGGGGATGCCCAGGGCTAAACAGTCCACCGGATCGTGCGGGGAGTGGACCTCGATGTTCTGTCGAAGGGCCAGCACAACGACCATCCTCCACCAATCGGCGTGGCAATCGGCGGAATCGGTGGGCCGTTGCCCGCAAGCCTGCTGTCGCCGATTCCGCGGAGTAGTGACGGACCGCCCCAACGCGTGGCACGTCGGCGACCCGATTGAGTCATGCTCACGAGGTCCTCGAAAACCCGTCCGCACTCCAGGTTTCGCTGCCGACTCCGTGGTGGACGAAAAAGAGCCCCGTTGGGTCGTAGCGGTCCTTAATTCGCTTCAGCCGAGCGTAGTGATCACCCCAGAACGCGATCTGCCAGTCGGACTGGAAGTAGTCGGTCTCCGACAGGTACGAAGCAGGCAATTGGGAAAGGCTGTTGAGAGGTGCCATGGCGATGTGGAGGAGTTGCGCCTGCTGGTGTGCAGCAGCGAGGTCGGGTTCGTGACCGGCGACTCCGGGATAGGCGGGCGGTCCGTTCGCACCAGCGATTGCCAGTGCAAAGGCATCGAGAACAGCTGGATTCATCGCCGTGTCCTTGGTGCGGGTTATGGCCTCGGCCTCGGCACCGGCAATGCCCTTGTTACAGTGCAGGGTCACTGGCCAGGTCTGAGCCGCCAGCGTCAGTGCGTCACACAGCTTCTGCAGGTGCGCTGGTTCGAGAAGGTCCTTCGATAACCAGGTCGACGCGTAGGCGTAGAGCACCTGGCCGACTTGGCCGGCGTCGCTGGACCACCAGAAGTCCGACTTGGACGCCCCGGGGCGGTCGTCGATGTCGATGGTCCCTGGAACCCCGACCAGGAACGCCGCATTCCAGAAGTCCTTGGCGGGAAGCGCGAGCACGACCGGCTTTGGTGCTGTGTACTCGTTTGGCCGGGCGCTGACCCAGTCGAAGAAGGGTGCCCATGTCTGCTCCGCCTGGGTCTGGTTAAGACCCTGGAACAACATGTTGACCGAAATACGCGGTCCGGGCCCAAAGGTGATCTGCTCTCCCCAGTGAGGATTGAACAGACTCGTTCGGTAGAACGACATGAGCTGGGTCACGAGAGCCGAGTAGGCAGAGTTGGATGAGGCCGAGACAGTCGTCTGCACCTTGCCGAAATAGGCGGGCAGGTCGTGGGTGCGCAATGTTAACTGTGTGGCCACTCCGAAGGTTCCCCCGCCACCGCCCTTCAGCGCCCAGAAGAGGTCGGGATTCTTGAACGGGTTCGCAGTTCGTACAACCCCGTCGGCGGTAACAACTTCCGCTTCCAACAGATTGGCCGCACCGGTGCCGAATCCCTTGGAGAAGCTCCCGAAGCCACCGCCAAGAACGAGGCCAGCGACACCGACGGTCGTGCAGCCTCCACCCTGCACGTAGCGGCCCGCGTTGGTGGTAACCGCTTCGTAGGCGTCCATCCACAGGGCGCCTGTGCCCACGGTGACCGCGGGTACGGGGCTCACCCGGCCGTGACCACCGCTGGGCACGAAGCTATCGTGCAGTTCCACCGAACGCATCGGCCTGGTCCAGATGAGCAGTGAATCCGGCGCGTTCGACCCGCCGAGGTAGCTGTGGCCGCCACCCTTCACAACCAGACGCAGCCGGTGATCTCGCGCAAACGTCACAGCGGCGGCGACGTCAGCGCTGTCCTGTGCTGCGACGGCGTAGGTGCTGGCCTCCGAGGTCCAAGCTCCCGGCCAGGTCAGCGTTTGCGTCAAGGCGACGCTGTCGCTGATGAAGTATGGATTGCGCAAGCTCTCCAAGAGGTCGTCGCATGTGCTTGTGTCTGCCGCAGAGACGCACCCCGCGAACGGCGGCTTTACCGTAAGGAGGCGACCCCCTACTGCTCGGTTCAAGGACGCCCAGTCTTCGTTGCTGGGCCATCCCCGTTCCCCCGGTCGCACTCGTCGGAAGGGTCCCGTAGCACCCGCGGATACCTCGGAGAGCCATGGCAGCCAGGACAACACCGGTACGGCGCTCAGGATCTTCAGCACTTCGCGTCTGCGCATCTCCCTATTCCTCCCAACTCACCGGGTGGTTGTCACCCGACGTGTAAGACGGCCAATTGACAATGCCCGATCCCATGCTGACCTTGAACACGGCAAGAAGGTGTCGGCTATACGCAGTGACATGTTCACTGTCGAGACGAGAGGCAGGAGCCGGGTCCGTTGACAATCAGCACACGTAACGAGCAGAAGACGGCGCGAGGGTAGTAAGGCCCCATTACAACGGCGGCCGACGTCGGAACGTTGTCTGGTGGGACCCTTTGCACCGCTTGCGCGAAGTCTTGGTTGGGCAGCATGTTCCGAAGATTGATCTTGTAGGCCTGATCCGGCTTGCTTTGTGAAAGCGGAATGAACGTGACGTTCGGCACGCGCTCGATCTGGCTCCGCTGCGATTCCCGGCCAACTACAACGGTGTAATCGCCTAGCTTGTCCACTGCAATCTGGTTGTCGTCGCGGCAGCCGTAGTCGGGCCTTCCACGAACGAGCCGGTTCACGACGACGGGTTGGGGGGCCGCGAGGAGATCGTTACAAAAGGACCAATACCGAAGCTCGATCCCACGGGCTGGCCAAGGAGCGGGTCCGGACCCGCTCGGTGTCGTCGGCGCCTTGCCGTGGATGACCAGGACATCAGCTTGGTTCGCGGGAGGTACATATGAGGCGTAGAGATATCGACTGTCAGTGTTGGGAGTACTCCCGAGCGCAGCGGCACCCAAGACGAAGGGAACAATCTCGCCTGGTTGGATGGGCGGTGGCGCGCTCGGGCGTGCTGGCTTGGCGGCTGCGGGGCTGAGCCCTAAGTCTTGCCGAACCTGTGCAGCTTCACTCTGCATAGCAGCCATGCCTTTGCACGCCGCGAGATGGGTGTTGGAGCCGCCTTCGTTCATCGTGACCTTTGGAACCGCGACCCGCCCTGGATCGTCGGACGCAGGCGCATAGACCCGGTAAAAGAGCAACCCAGAAGTACCTGGCGCCGTTCCCTCTGGTGCCAGCGGCAAAGCATTGCGAGAATCCGCCCGTGGGTCCGACGTCAGACTTATGGCGTAGAAGTTCCGCGCAGAAGTCCGGCGTCGCCATGGATTGACCTCACCGCGTGCAGACTTGATCTGAAAATCCGTCAAGGTGGAACTCACGCCATTGGTCACGAAGGGTGCTCCCTGTGAGTCGTAGACGGAAACCGACATGTAGCGGCTTTGGGGAAACCGACCCGTAAGCGTGATCCGCAGACTCGGTTCGAAAGTGATCGCCATGATCCAATAGTCGGAGTTGGTGTCTGGGTTGTGGATGTTCAGCGACGGGTCGCTCGCCAAGGTGCGCGCATTGACTGCGATCGGCCACGCGCAGGCGACGACGCCGGGTCCCCGCCCAGACTCGCCGGCGAGGAGGATCCGACTAGGAGCAGTTCCGGATTGACCAACGGCCACGCCGATGGCAGTGACGAGCACGAGACAGGCGACGATCGCCGATTTGATCCGTCCGACCACGGGCCCTCTCTCTCCTAGGTCTACCGAGTGCACCCATGAACCGGCACGATTTGATAATTCCTTCAGAGATGCGGGGCCGCGACTCGGAGTTCTTTGCTGCGTAGTCACTTGCGGGATCCATCGACTCGGTCTTTTGTGGAGGCCTGGCGATGTGGTTCCCATCGGAAGAACACCACGGCGCCGAGGATTCCGCCGATTGCCCATGATGCGAGCACCACGATGTCGCGTATTGGGATGGATCCGTCGCCGGGCGTGTGCCACACGACTCTCGTCATCGAATCGACGAGGGGCCGTACCGGAAGGTAGCTCACGACAGTTGATAGCCATCCTGGCTCGGTGATGGAGAAGAGCACGCCCGAGACGATCACGAGGGGGAAGTAGATGAGCATGAGGGTCGGGAGAGCGGCCTCGACGCTCGGAATTACACTCGTGAGCGCGGTGACGGTCCCGGCGAAAGCGAGGGCACCGAGGAAGCAAACTGTGACCAGAGCCAACGTCCCCACGCCAGTGAGATAGACGTGTTGACTGTCGCCGAAGTGGCGCCCGTAGATGAGGAGGGCGGCAATCACTGTCGCCGTACCGGCGAGGACAGCAACGACTGCGCTGGCAAGGATGCTGCCGACGAAGTAGCACCACCTGGGAAGCGGCGTCGCCCGCCAACGCTTGAGGACCCCGGACTCTCTGGCGGCGACCAAGCGCAATCCATAGGTGTTCCAGGCGGTCATAGTGAGTCCGAACACGGCGTAGCCGGAAACGTCGGGGTGGCCGGACTTTCCCTTCGAGGCGACGAGCAAGATGATGGGAAGCCCGACTCCTATGACGAGACCGCGGGCGTTCGACAGCAGCAGTCGCGCCTGATACCGGATCTGTGCAGCGAGGAGCTGGACGTCAGTGCGCACTGCGCCAGGCCGCGCCGGCGCCGATGTTTCTGTGTCGCAGCCCGCGTGGGACACTAGCGATTTGGCCGGGACAAGGGCGTTGATCATTGTGATTCGATCTCCGGCTTGAGAGATTCTCCGATGGCGGTCAGGTAGGCTTCTTCGAGGCTTGGCGCGCCAACCTCGAGGTCTTTGAGGTCGAGGTTGGCTTGGTCGGCCCACGCGACGAGAGCTCTCAGATGATGGGTGAGATTGCTGTCGCGGATGATGACTGCACGCTCTCGCTGATCGAGGTAAGGGGCGAGGTCGGGTGGCACGTCGGGCGCGCAAAGTTGGGTGGGAAGCGGGTAGCGGATCGTCGAAGGTCCACCCATGGACCGAAGCGCGGTCGGAGTGGTGTCGGCGACGATCCGTCCGCCGGCAAGCACGATGATGCGCTCGGCGAGGTAGTCGGCCTCGTCGATGTAATGGGTCGTGAGGACGACCGTCGTTCCCCCCGTGACGAGGTGCTCGACGACTGCCCACGTGCGTCGGCGCGCCTCGGGGTCGAGACCCGTCGTCGGCTCGTCGAGGAAGAGTACGTCTGGACGTCCGATCATGCCGAGTGCAAGGTCAACCCGGCGGCGTTGGCCGCCCGAAAGAGCGCCGACTTTGGTGAGTGCGTCCGACGCCAGGTCGACCATGGCGAGTGCATCGGCGACCCGGTACGGAGTCTGATAGAGCTGAGCGAACAGGGCCAGGCTGTCTCGAACGGTGAGTTCGGGGGCGAGACTGGTGGATTGGAGAACCAACCCGACGCGGGAACGGAACTCGCGCCCACCCCGGCGAGGGTCCGTCCCGAGGACTCGGACGGTACCCCCGCTCGGAGGGAGAAACCCTTCGAGCATCTCGAGGATGGTGGTCTTGCCGGCACCGTTGGGTCCGAGGAGGGCGACGAGCTGGCCCGGCGGCACCTCGAAGCTCACTTCGTCGACGGCCGTGAACGTGCCGTAGCGCCGGGTGACCCCACACGCTTCGATGGCGTTCATGGGTTCGAACCGCCGAACGGTGGTCGCAGTCCCTGACCGCACAGCGCGGTGCTTGGCGGCGTGTTGTCGAGGCTCCTCTGGCGACGGCGCAAGCGGGCTGCCTGCACGACTCCCCAGCCGATGAGGGCAACGCCGACGATCAGGAAGAGTCCGTGGTGGCCAATGGCGCCGTAAAGCACGAGGCCGATGCCGGCAATGGTCTTGAGCTGCTTGGAACGGACGAGAAGCGACATGGTGATTTGCTCCCTTCGGTTCTGGGTAAACCTCCGGGTCCTAAGGATGTGCCGACTCCACGACGATCGCATCGGCGCCCGGATGGAATTTTGGGACGGGAGAGTCCTCTGCCTGGGGTTGGAGGAATCCACATCCCGGGTTGGATGCGAGCATCCACCCCGGGACAGATGCCTGTCGCGGGGCCCCGCCGTAAAGTTCAGGGCATGGATGCGCGCCAAGCGACACCGACTCTGGCCACGCTGCGCCAAGCCCGCGCCCAACAGAAGAAGGTGCAGCACTGGCTCCGAGCGGGCGCCCCGGCACTCTTGGTGGTGCTCGCGTTTACCACCTTCAAAGCCCATCCGCTCCCCGGTAGCTCCGGTCGAGGGCTGGTCGTGTCCATCGCGCTCGGAGGATTCATCGTTGGCCTGTTGGGGATCTGGGCGACACTGCGACGCGGAGGCGTGGCCGAGACGGTCTTCGTCGCGGTTCTGGTGGCCAGCGGTGTCGTGCTCATGTGGGCTCAGCCCGCCGGCCCTGGTTCGATCGGTGTTCTCCTCGGCATGCTGGTCGTCGCTCGTCGGCTTCCGGGCCAGGCGGGTGTAGCTCTCTCGGTCATCACGCTCGTCGTGCTAGCCCTCATCGACGGGATTGGTGGTCGCGGCCCTGGCGTGGCGCTGCTCGGCGTGCTCGGGGGCCTCTTCGGCATGGTCTATTTGTCGAACCGACTGGGAGTTACGAACCAGCAGGCCGAGTGGCTCGTCGTTGAGCTGGAACGCAGCCGCGCGGCTGAGGCGGAAGCGGCAGGCTTGGCCGAGCGTCAGCGTCTGGCCCGAGAGATGCACGACGTGTTGGCCCACTCGCTGTCGGGCCTACTGCTGCAACTCGAGGGCGCCCGAATGCTGGCGGAGGACCAACGAGTGGATGGCCGCCTTGCCGACACCATAAAGCGCGCCCACCACCTGGCCCGCAGCGGCCTCGAAGAGGCCCGACGGGCTATCGGACTGCTCCGCGACGACGACTTACCCAGCCCCGAGCGCCTCGCCGAGCTCACCGCACGTTTCGAAGCTGATCATGATGTCCCGTGCTACTTCGTCGTCTCAGGCCAGTCACGTCGGCTCGGCTCCGAGACTCGGCTCGCCGTCTACCGAGTCGCCCAAGAGGCTCTCACCAATATCGCGAAGCATGCCCGACCCGAGCGAGTCGACGTCTGCCTCACCTATCAGGCGGACCGGATCCACCTGAGCGTGGAGGACTCTTCTGTCACCACGGTCGTGCCGCCATCTCCGGTCGAGCTGGTTGGTCCAGCCGGCTATGGCCTCACCGGTATGCGCGAGCGGGCCGAACTGCTCGGCGGCATGCTCACCGCGGTACCCACCTGCCACGGCTTCCGCGTCGAGATGGAAGTTCCGGGATGATCCCGCCCATTCGCGTCCTCGTCGCGGACGACCAGCGGGTCGTACGCGACGGGCTGGTCATGGTGCTCGGATTGCTCGATGAAGTCGAGGTCGTCGGCGCCGTCACCGACGGCAACGAGGCGGTCGCGATGGCGATCGAGCTGCACCCCGACGTCGTGTTGATGGACCTGCGGATGCCCCGATGCGACGGTATCGAAGCGACTCGGACCCTCCTGGAAAGCGATCCAGACGTCAAGGTGGTCGCCCTTACAACTTACGCCGATGATCAGTCGGTCCTCGAAGCGCTCCGTGCCGGCGCCAGAGGCTACCTAACTAAGGACGCCGGCGGTCCAGAGATTCGGCAGGCCCTCTTCCAGGTTCTTGACGGAGGTGCGGCTATCGACCCTGCCGTACAACACCACCTACTCGATGCTCTCTCCACGCATTCCACCCCGTCGCACCCGAACCAGAACCCGAAGATGGTCAAGGAACTTACCGCTCGAGAAACCGAGGTGCTCTCGCTAATGGCCCACGGAATGTCCAACACCGAAATCGCAGAACACCTCATTGTGAGCGAAGGGACCGTCAAGACTCACATCAATCATCTCTTCGCCAAGATTGGACTGAGGGATAGAGCTCAGGCCGTCGCCTACGCCTACCGCCACGGGTTGGTCGAATGACCGTCTCCAATGAGAATTTCCTAACCAACGGTGCGGACGAATGGCCAACCAAGACCCCGGGCTGAACGAGAGAGACCACGCCACCGACTCCGAGCACTCAAGGTACAGCTGGGTCGAAGTACGCGACCGAGCCTCCGCTGTCTCGCTCCTATTCGCTCGGTATCGGCGGGCGGCGGCGAGTCTGTATTCATGACCACGTGTAAACACCGGCCGAAAATGCACGCGCTCCTGAGCTGAGGAACATCGGTCGAAAACGACCGCGCCTGACCATCCACGATCCCGCCGTCCCCGGTCCGGAGGCTTCTTCCGAGGAAGCCCAGGCCAGCAGGCAGATCGGGGAAGAAGGGTGCGCACCGATATGGAGCAGTGGACCGAGATCCGGCGCAAGGTCCTGGTGGAGGGCGTCTCGAAGCGCTCGATCATCCGGGACTACCGCATGGGCGGGAGGACTCTCAACAAGATCCTGGCCCACCCCGAGCCGCCCGGCTACCGGGCGGCCGCCCGCCGCCGGAAGCCCAAGCTCGAGGACTTCCTGGTGGCCATCGACGAGATCCTGGAGGCCGACAAGGAGGCCCCGCCCAAGCAGCGCCACACCGCCAGACGGATTTTCGAGCGCCTGCGTGACGAGTACGGCTACTCAGGCGGCATCACCCAGGTCCAAGAGGCGGTGAAGGACGCCAAAGCGCACTCGAAGGAGGTCTTCGTCCCCCTCGGTCACCCACCGGGACGCCCAATTCGACTTCGGTCACGCCGTGGTCCGCATCGCCGGCGTCGAGTGCGAGGCGGGACTGGCGGTGATCACGCTGCCGTACTCCGACGCCTACTTCGTCTCCGCGTATCCCCGCGAGTGCACCGAGACCTTCCATGCCGGCCACGTGGCCGGCTTCGAGTTCTTCGGTGCCGTTCCCACGAAGACCGACTACGACAACACCTCCATAGCGGTGTCCAAGGTCGTGGGCGACGAGCGCGTCCTCACCCGGGAGTTCCTGCGCCTCCAGAGCCACTTTCTCTTCGAGCACCATTTCTGCCACGTGGGCCGGGGCAACGAGAAGGGACATGTCGAGACCCATGTCGGTTACGCACGCCGCAACCTCTTGGTCCCGGTGCCGTCGTTTCCGTCGTGGGGGGCGTTCAACGAGTACTTGGCTGCCGCCTGCTATGCGGACCTGTTCCGCCACGTGCGGGGCAAGCCCGGCACCAAGGCCGAGCGGCTTCTTGACGACGTCGCCGCCATGCTGGCCCTGCCGGCTGAACACTTCGAGATCCGCCGGGTCGAGCACACCACGGCGAGCTCGCTCTCGCTCGTGCGCTTCGACAGAAACGACTACTCGGTGCCGACGGCAGCCGCCCATCACGAGGTGACCGCCATCGGGGGCATCGAGGCGCTGCGCATCCTGTGCGGCACCGAGGTGGTCGCCGCCCACCCCCGTCACTGGGGCAAGGAGGAGATCTTCTTCGACCCCCGCCACTACCTGGCGCTCCTCGAACGCAAGCCCGGAGCCTTTGACCACGCCCGGCCCCTCGAGGGCTGGGAGCTGCCCGAATGCCTGCTGACGCTGCGCCGGCGGCTCGAGGCCACCGACCCGGCATTGCGAGAGATCTGATAATCTGATATGGTGAGCGAGATATCCGCAACCGAGGCAGCCCGAACCTTTGCCGGTCTTCTCGACGCCGTCGAGCACAGACATCAAGCGTTTACGATCGTTCGCCGAGGCAAGGCGGTGGCCCGCCTGCAACCCGTCAGCAATTGCCAGGGCGCCGATGTGAAGCGGCTGTTGAGTCGCCACATCCCCGATCGGCGGTGGGTCAGGGACCTAACAAGGGTGCGGGCCGTGCTGGAGCTTCGGGAACGACCTTGAGCCGCCTGCTCCTCGACACGACCCTCCTGATCGACACCGATCGCTCCGCTGGGAGTGTCGCAGAGGCAATCGACGACGACGACGACGTGGCGATCGCTGCCGTCACCGTCGCCGAGCTGCGCGTGGGGGTCCTCCTGGCAACAGGCAAGAACCGAGTCGACCGTCGGGCATTCCTCGACGACGTTCTGGAAACGATCCCGGTCGTCGTCTACGACGAGTCAACCGCCGAGGCTCACGCAGACTTGCTGGTTCACGTCCGCCGCCGGGGCACGCCGCGGGGGGCCCACGATCTGATCATCGCGGCCACGGCTCGGGCCTCGGGGCGGGAGGTCGTGAGCGCTGACAAGACGGCCTTTGCGGACCTGCCTGGCGTGCGGGTTCGCGGACACCTGTAAGGCACCTAGGGCCCCTTCACTTCACTGTCCCAACAATTCGGTCCGAGTGGGTCCCGGCGCGTCCCTGTGAGTCCTCGGTCTCGCTGGAAAACCTTCGAATACCTGCAACAGGCACCCTCCGGGAAACAGTGGGGCGGATCGGGACGATTGTGACCGACCTGATAATGCTGAGGTCGCTGGTTCGATTCCAGCCAGCCCCACGTCTATCCAGATCGTTGGGTTCCGATCGGGACGAATTGGATCGTTTGGAGGACGAAATCGGTACCGATGCTGTGACCGGACTCGCTGCCGGGAGTCCCGCGAAATGGCACGACGCACTCAGACCTGAAGCAAGGATCTCAAGGGAGTGATCTCGACGACCTGAAGACCCGACTCGGACGCTGAGCAACCCGGACCGGGCAGCCGACGGTCTTAAGGACCGCCGCCCCCTACTTCGGCTTCCATCCGGCCGGTGGGTCCTCACCGACCAGCCCATCGACCGCTTCGCGGATGAGATCGGCGTGTCCTGTGTGCCGGCCGTACTCCTCGATCAGATCGCAGATCAGGCGCCGAAGACTGGGATGTCGACCGTCTGGCCAGGCAGCGTCGGCGAACTGGTCGAGCCCGCCGTTGTCCAGGGCAAGCACCAGTCGGAGCCGTGACCGCTCGACGGCATCGTCGAACAAACGGTAGAGCACCGCTGGTGAGTCGGAGGTCGCCGAGCGAAACGCCCAATCGTGGGTGCCGTCCCAACCCATGGCCACCCATGGATCCCCAATCGGCTCTCCGGTCAACCGCGTCGTCATCTGGTGGTCCTCGACCAGGGCCAGATGCTTGAGCAGCCCGCCAAGGCTCAAGGCGGAGGTGCCGACACGCTGCTGGAGGCCGTTTGTCTCGAGGCCGTCCGCCTTCCAGCGAAAGGTGCTTCGCAGCCGATCAAGTGCCCCGACAAGGTGTTCGGCCTCGGTCCCGGCGACCGGGGGCTCCCACGGGGTGGCGTTGTTGGTCATCGGGGCAGGCTAGTACCCGTGCGACCTGGTCGGCCGGCTACGAATGACCGACCGACGACGAACGGCGCGCCCCGGGGCTCGCCGATCGTCCGGTAGACGTGCCTGCCAGTCGGCTTCTGGACATCGCGGAAGCTATTTTCCAGCCATGTCCTTCGCCCAGGTCGAAGCCGCTTTCGGCAGCTACTCGAGTTCGGACCCCGCGTACAGCGCCCAGCTCGTCGTGTACATCGCCGGCCAACGGGTGATCGACCTGGCGGTGGGTGCTCTCGAACCTGACTCGCTGCTGCCGGTGTACTCGAGTAGCAAGGGCGCCACCGCTGTGGTGATCGCCCTGCTCGTCGAACGCGGTCAGCTCGAGATCGAGGAGCGAGTGGCCCGTTACTGGCCCGAGTTTGCTCAGCGGGGAAAGAGCTCGGTCACGGTCGGTCAGATGCTCTCCCATCAGGCGGGACTGCCGGGTGTCGACGGCGGCTTCGGCTGGGAGGATCTCCTCGACCACGACGCCCTGGCGACCAGGCTGGCTGCCCAGCGGCCCTTCTGGCGTCCAGGAGCGGGCGCCATGTATCACGGCCTGACGCTCGGCACCCTCGCCGACGAGCTCGTGCGTCGGGTCGACGGTCGACCCGTCAAAGATGTGCTGCGCGAGGACATAGCTGCACCTCGTGACCTCGATGTCTGGCTCGGCACGCCGGAATCAGAGGACAGCCGGGTGGTCCCGGCCCTGCCACCGACCCAAGATGAGCTGGCGGCCGCGCCCGCACCGGTTCCGGATCCGCTGGCGACGCTTTGGGCGCCTCGAGGAGCGTTCATCGAGGTGTTCAGCCACATCAATGACCCGGTCTTTCGTCGCGTTGGCCAGCCAGCGGCGGGGATGCTGGCCAGCGCCCAGGGCCTCGCAGGTCTGTATGCATGCTTGCGACACGAAGCCAACGGCCTGCCCCGGCTGCTCAGCGAGGACACCATCGGCCAGATGTCCCAGATCCAGGTGGCGGGGAACGAGTTGGGTTCCAACCTCCCCATCCGCTTTAGCGTCATCTTTCAGGCTCCGACGCCTCCACGCTGGCCCTTCGGCGGGGTCGGTGCTTTCGGTCACGACGGTGCTGGCGGATCACTGGCCTTCTGCGACCCAATTCCTGACATCGCGTTCGGCTACACCGTGCAGCGCATGCCGCTGCCTGGAGGCATGGACGCCCGCGCTCTGGAGCTGGCGCGCCTGGTTCGCCACTGCTTGCGAGGCACGAGGTGAACAGCAGAACTCAGCTGGCTGTGTCGGCAGCCGACACCGAGCAACCTCTGCTCTTCACGTGAGTCTCCGCAGAACCGGGAGTTGCTCCAGATAGCGATCGAGGACATCGTCGTCCCATGGAGCACGTAGTGCCACATTCACGCCCTGCGCGCCCGATTCGACATAACGCTGGACCTGTTCGACTACCGACTCCGGCGATCCCACGATCGCTCCATCCCGGACCATCGTCGACATCTGCCCCCAGCCCTGCTGGGCGATGATCGCCTCCGCGGAGGTCCCGTCAGTGGATAGAGCGAAGATCAGGTTGACCGTTCGCCTGATCGTGGACGGATCCCGACCGACCGATCGACAGTGATCGTCGAGCACTCCGGTCAAACGTCCGTAGCGCTCGGGTGATACATAGGCGGCGTTCCAACCGTCTGCGTGCTCGGCCGCGATGCGGAGAGTCCGGCGTTCGCCAGTTCCCCCCACCCAGATCGGCAGCCGCGGTTGAAGTGGGGCCGGCAGGCAAGAAGCGTCTTGCGTGCGGAAATACCGCCCCGAGTGGGAGGTCCTCGCCTCGGTGAGCAGGCTGCGGATCAGCGGCACCGCCTCCTCGAGCATGTCGAGGCGCACTCCGGCCGCTGGGAACTCATACCCGTAGGCCTCTGCCTCCCACTGGTGCCAGCCGGCCCCGAGGCCCAGTTCGAAGCGACCCCCGCAGATGTGGTCGATCGTCGTCGCCGCTTTCGCAAGCAACGCCGGATTCCGGTACGCGGTGCAGAAGACGAGGCACCCGAGGCGGGCGTGGCGGGTGTCCGCTGCGAGAGCACCCAGGGTCGCCACAGCCTCGAAGTGGTCGACGACCCCACCTGCCGGCGGCGCTTCGTAGAAGTGGTCCCAGACAGAGATCCAGTCCACACCGGCATCGTCGAGCCTGCGCCACAGCGAACGAAGCGTGGCCATGGGCAAGTTCTGCTGGCCGATATGCACCCCGAACGAGATGCTCACGCAAGCACCATAATGAACTCGTCACACCTCCGCCACGGGTGATCGAAGGGCGTGATGAGCCCCGCTTGGAAACGGAGGTCGTGAGCGGAGCCTCACCAGGTTGCGGTTTGCGCGGCGAGCGAAGTGCCGCTCCGATCATCGGGATCGACAGGTGCGGGCCTCCTCGGCGCGGCGACTCGTGAGGTGCAAGGATTGCCGCATGCGTGCTGCCGTATTGAACGAGTCGCCCGGATGGCTCGAAATCACCGACGTCGACGTCGACAACCCGGGGCCCCACGAGGTCCTGATCCGCACCTCGGCCGCCGGCTTGTGCCACAGCGACCTGCACTTCATCGAGGGCAAGTACCCCGCGAGAACGCCGGTGGTCCTGGGCCACGAGTCGGCGGGCGTGGTCGAGGCGGTCGGGAGCGAGGTCGGCTACGTCGCGCCCGGAGACCGGGTGATCACCTGTCTATCGGTGTTCTGCGGCAGCTGCGAGTACTGCGTCACCGGGCACCCCTACCTCTGCCAGTCCCCGGAGGTGCGGCGCAGGAGCAGCGAACGACCCCGGCTCAGCGTCGGGGGTGAGCCGGTCGGCCAGTTCGCGAACCTGGGCTCCTTCGCCGAGATGATGCTGGTCCACGAGCACGCACTGGTGAAGGTGACTCCGGACATGCCGCTCGACCGGGCGGCTTTGATCGGCTGCGGGGTGACTACGGGGCTTGGTGCAGTGTTCAACACCGCCAGTGTTCCCGCCGGAGCGTCGGTCGCAGTCATCGGCTGCGGAGGTGTCGGGCTCTCCTGTATCCAAGGAGCGTTCCTGGCTGGTGCGGCCCGGATCATCGCAGTGGACCAGTTGGCGGCCAAGCTCGACCTCGCCCGCCAGTTGGGAGCCACCGACACGGTGGACGCCTCCGCCGGCGACTCCGTCGCCGAGGTCATGGAGTTGACCGGGGGCGGCGTGGAGTACGCATTCGAGGCGATCGGGTTGGCCAAGACCGCCGAGCTGGCCTTCAACATGCTCCGGCGCGGCGGAACGGCGACGGTCATCGGCATGATCCCACCAGGCCAGATGGTGCAGCTGCCCGGTCCGGCCTTCCTCCAGTCGAAGACAATCCAGGGATCCACCATGGGTTCCAACCGATTCCGCGTCGACATGCCTCGCTACGTTGATCTCTACCTTCAGGGTCGACTCAAGTTGGACGAGATGGTGTCGGCGCGCATCACCCTGGATGAGGTCAACGACGGGTTCAAGACCCTCCAGGGCGCAGACGTCGCCCGGAGCGTGATCATCTTCGACTGAACCGAGCGCTACCGCCCGGTTACTACCGGCACCCTTGGGAGCGACCGGGCTAGGCTTTGCCGGCGGCGGCGACCCTCTCCGCCTTGACGCTCGGAGGTGCCGCCCGTGGTCGAACCGGTGACGGTCCCTCCGGTCGCGGCACCAAAGGAGAGCCGGCGATTGCCCACGGACCGAGTGAGGCTGGGCGTGCTGGGTGCCGGCAACATCGCCGATCTCAACGTGTCGGGCTACCTGGACCATCCCCAGTGCGACGTGGTGGCGGTGTGCGACGTCGATCCGGAGCTGGCCGTGGCAGCGGCGAGACGGTGGGGGGTGGCCAGCGCCTACGCCGATCTCGACGAGCTGATGGCCGACGACGAGGTGGATGCGGTCGAGGTCCTGACCCCTACGCATCTCCATCATGCCCACGTCCTTGCGGCGCTGCGGGCCGGCAAACACGTATCGGTGCAGAAACCGGTGACCAACACGGTGGCCGAGGCCCGGGAACTGGAACGGGTTGCATCGGACGCGGGCCTGGTCCTGCGGGTGAGCGAGTGCTTCCGGCACTACCCACCGCTTGAGCGCGCCCGGGAGTTGGTCGACAACGGGGCCATCGGACGATTGACTGGCGTGCGGATCAAGACGGTGGTGGGGTTGACCGACTCGGACTTCCAGGCCGGGCTCCGGCCTGAGGGTTACGGCTGGCGCCTGGACCATCGCAGCCCCGGCGGGCACCTCTTCGACGACATGGTGCACAAGTACGCCATGGCCCTGTGGCTCCCCGGGCTCGATGTCGTTTCGGTCCAGGCGGTCGTCCGGCGCCGCGACTTCTTCTACGAGCCTTGCGCGGCCTTATTCGAGTACAACGACCCAGAGGTCCTCGGCGTCATGGACGTGCACTACGCGCCGAAGATGTGGCTGCGCTCCCGCTACTACGGAGCCGACGAGGTGTTCGAACTCCAGGGTGAAGAGGGGGTCCTGTGGGTGACCAGGGCCACCGGCGAAATGCTCGCCGTGCCGCCGGTCGTCGTCTACCAGGGCCGAGACAACGTGTGCCGGACCATCACTGAGAGGTCGGTGGAAGCAGACTGGGGGGAGGGGTTCCGCCGATCCTCCGCCCACTTCGTCGACTCCCTGTTGGGCGGGACGGTTCCGGCCATGACACCGGACGAAGCGATCCGCGTGCTGCAATTGTGTTTCGCCGTCTACCAGGCATCCACGACCCGTCTGCCTGTCGACCCTCGTACCATCTCGGATCCGGTGACGGCCGATGGCTGGCCCGGCGGTGACCAGCTCCAGCAGGATCCGGCGGTGACGGTCGCCTGAGCAGCCTCGCTCAGCGCCACCTGGGCTGGGCCGTCCCTCGACTCGGTGGAGTTCCCGGACCGATGGACCCTGCGCCTCGTCTCCGGTGCCCCCTGCAGGACTTCGGACCGACTGCTCTTCGCCTCGCTCTGCCCTCTTCATCGGGCCCCAGCCTCACGCTCTCGCGCTCTCTCGGAAGCGGAGAGTGGCAGCATCTCGATCCGATGCCCGTCCGGATCTGAGATGAACACCGTGTTGCGTGGGGTCCTCGAGGACGTCGCAATGCCATGCCGGGTGAGAACCTCCACGACCTCCTCGACGCCGTCCACGTCGACGCTTAACGCCATGTGGTTCATCTCCTCGCCGCCGTGGACATCGCGGTCTGCCACTTCGAAGAGGTCCAGGCCCTGAACACCGCAGAGGAGGAAGCTCGCCTTCAGGTTGGGTCCGGCGGATGTATTTCGATCCTGGAACCCCAAGACATCCAGGTAGAATTTCCTCGATCGCTCCAAGTCCCTGACGTGCAGAACCACGTGATTGATGCCCGTCACCTTCATGCCGGCTGCCGCCATGGGTCCCCCTCTGCCGCTTGCTCCGAATAGTTCGATCCTAGGAGCATCGCCGAAGATCCGGTCTGGTCGTTGGCGAACGTCTGCCGGACCCTCACGTTCGGGATCGAACTGCCCTCGCGCCACGGCAGCGGCGGGAGCAGCGGTGATAGAGAGTGCTCGATGCGGACGTCCGTGGGAGTGGTGCGGAACTGGCGACTGTCCGACGTCGACGGCGAGCGCGAGCCGATGAACGCTGCCTCCTTGGTCAAACTGATCATCGGACATCTGGCTCTGTTCTTGGTCTTTGACCTGGACGCTCCGATCCACGACAACATCTCCACCCGGCACGTCCTCTCGCATACGACCGGGCTGCCCAATTGGCGCCCCGCCGGCCGGGAGCTCACCCCCTTGCGACCCCCAGGTGTCAGGTGGGGGTACTCAGGGGAAGGATTCGTGCTGCTGCAGAGCCACCTCGAGCACCTGGCGGGGCAGCCGATCGACGAGCTGGCCGCCCGGTCGGTCTTCGAGCCACTCGGCGTGACGGACTCGAGATTCGAGCGGCCGGAGCCGGGCTTCCATGGGTACCGTCCGCTCTTCACGACCGCCGGCGACTTCGGACGCTTCCTGGCCCATGTCCTCGCCTTGGACGACGAGCGCTGGAGGCCCCAGGTCGGCATCGACAGCGAGTTGGCCTGGGGTGCCGGATGGGGGCTCGAGCTAAGCCCTCTGCTCCACGGTTGGCAGTGGGGCCAAAATCCTGACGCTGGAAACTTCGTCATCGGTCGTCCCAAGACCGGGTCGGGCGTGGTCGTCTTCACGGACGATCCAAACGGGGGCAGACCCTCCTACAGAGGCATCGTCGAGGAACACCTGCCCGGGGATCACCCGTCCCTGCGAGTGGAGCACAACCCGACCTTCCTCGCCTTGACCAAGGACTAGACCGTGTCGCGACGCCGCTCAGCCGGAGCGCCCGGGCCGTTGACATCGCAAGCGGTTGCCGATGCGTTCAAACTGGGCGAACCCGTCAACGAGCTGACCGAAGCGGCTCGGGGCTGGGGCGACCACAACATCGTCTACCGCCTCGACACCACCGACGGGCAGTGGGCCATCAAGGCCTTGCAGCGCGAGCTCGACGAGCTGGTGGCGGAGCGCTTTGAGATCGAGCTGGCGGCGTTCGCCAACGGTGTCGCCATGCCCCGCCCGGTTCCGGCGGGCGCCGGTGGGCCGGTCGCGGTGGTGGCCGGACACCCACTCCGGTGCCACCAGTGGGTCGACGGTCTGGCCAAGATCAACGAGCACACCACCGTGAGCGAGAACCGGCTCATGGGTGAGCTCGTGGGCCACCTGCACGGCCTGTTCCTCTCCTGGTCCACTCACTTCGACGACGACACCTTCGGCGAGGACGAGCCCGGTTGGTCGACGCTCGCCATCGAGGCCGGCCGGTGTCGGAGCGCCTTGGGACCACTGATCAAGCAGAACCTGGCGGCCCTGCAGGCGCTCGAGGTCCGGGCCTCCAGAGTTCGCCGCGCACATCGAAAGCTCCCGAGAATCGGCAGCCACCGTGACCTCAACGCCCACAACGTCTTGTTCACCGGGGCCGGCCTGCGGCTCATCGACTGGGAGGCGGCCGGCCCGATCTTCGCCCCCTGGGAACGGGCCTGCTACGCCACCTTGTGGAGCACCAGAGACGGCGGCCGCTACGACCTCGATGCGCTCACCGCCTTTCTGCGTGGCTACCGTCACACCGGAGGCCAGATCGACCGCGAGGACCCCGACACGCTGGAGTACCTGATCGGGAACGTGGACTGGTGGGCCAGGAAGAACGTGCACTGGGCGATCGAGGCCGGCACGTCCAGACAGGACGACCTGACCCGGAACCTGGTTGCCGCATTGTTGGCAACCCCTGCGACCATCGAAAAGCGCCGTCGCGTCCTCCAAGAAGGCATCCGTATGCTGGAACGCGGTCCCTGACGTGTCGGACCCGGGACTCGAGGGATCGGTACGGAAGAGGTCTCGATGACCCACGAAGAGGGCGACGCCGACCTACGGCCGCCGATTCTGGTGATCTCTCCCCACTTCGACGACGCCGTCCTCAGCTGCGGCAGGTTCCTCTCCGTCCAACCCGGCTCGGTCGTCTTGACAGTGATGGGAGGATCGCCGGCGTCCTGGGACCTCGTCCGTCCCTGGGATCACGAAGATTGCGGGCTCCCCCTCGGTACGGACGTCGTGGCACTTCGCAAAGAAGAGGATCGGGAGGCCTTGAGTCTTCTTGGATGCCGCGTCCGGTGGGGCGACGTCCTCGACATCCAGTATTGCGACGACGCCGAACTCGTCGAGCGATCTGGACGGGTCCTCGACACACTGGAGGATGCTCTGGCGGATTGCGAGCCGGCGACCTGCCTCCTGCCTCTCGGGACAAAGCATCCGGACCACAAGGAGGTCCGGCGGCTCGCGTTGTCGGCGGCCCAACGACAGAACGGGTCCTGTCGGTGGTTCGTCTATGAAGAGCTCCCCTACCGGCCACGACACCCGTCGGACTACGAGGATGCGCTTGATGAGATTCGGAGCTCGGGGTGGACGTTGACGCCGGCATCGCCAGTGCTTGACCGTGACTCGGCGAGGAAGAACTCGGCCGTCCAGCGTTATCGATCTCAGCTCGCCGCTCTCACCGAAGAAGGTCGTGATCTGGAGGCGGACCTGGAGCAGGAGGGCTACTGGGAGATCGGGCGAACCAAGGCCGGTTGACCCGCACGACGGGGTCACAGCCCGAGCGACGCCGATCGACTCGTCGGACACCCGATGGCCGGATGGCCGCCACGCGGCTCTACCCGTGGCGTGTCGCCGTGACTTCGCTACGGTGACCCGGTGGCCGGTCATCCCGACGAGAAACCGTCGAACGACGGCTACCCGAAGGAGACGGAGCTCCTCGTCGATGCAGCCAATGTCATCGGATCGCGCCCGACCGGTTGGTGGCGGGACCGGGCGGGTGCGGCCCGAACGCTCGTCGACCAACTCCGCGCCGCCGTCGACTCGGGCCGAATCGTCCAACGGGTCACCGTGGTCCTGGAAGGCAAGGCACGCGACGCGGTGCAGATCGGCCAGATCGACGGCGTGATGGTCGTCCATGCCGCGCGCGGCGGCGACGAGAGTCTGCTCGAAGCGATCGCTGACGCCTTCGGCCACGCGGTCGTCCTCGTCACCGCTGACCGGGAGCTGCGACGTCGAGCCGAGGCACTGGGGGCCGAGGTGGTCGGACCCGGATGGCTGCTCGCGATCCTCGGGTGACGAAGCGTTGCGCTACCAGCGGAGGAGCGGGCCGACCCTTTCTCGGCACGGACGATCGACACCCGACCCTGTCTCGTGACCGTGTGGTCGAGCCTGACGCGAGCCACGATGGACCGGTGGCCGAAGACGGCGCCGTGGCGGCCGGCCGACCCGACCCCCGAGGCGCGGGCTACGAGGACGTGATCGCCGAGGCACTCGCCGAGGCACTCGCCGAACCCTTCGTAGGCTGGGACTTCAGCTGGCTCCGCCGACGGGCGCCGATCACCACCCCGTTGCCCTGGAACTACGCCGCCCCGTTCGGGATCCCGGTCGTCCAGGACGAGGGTGCCCCGGATAACGACAACCAGGACGGGCTCAGGGGACGCCTCCCTTATCGAGGCGGCGCGTTCGACCTGGTGACCAACCGCCACGGATCGTTCCTCGCGACCGAGGTATTCCGGGTGCTCCGGCCCGGCGGCACGTTCGTCACCCAACAGGTCGACGCCCACAACGCCGACGATTTCTTCCTCGCCCTGGACCTCGAGCCCCCCTCCGCTCACGGGAGCTGGCTGACACTGGCATGCGCCCAGCTCGAAGCAGCCGGTTTCTCGCTGACCACCGCACGCAGCGCCGAGGAGCACGCGGCCTTCGGTGACGTCGGTGCGGTTGGTCTGGTACCTGTACCGCGTCCCCTGGATCGTGCCGGGTTTCGACCCGGTTCTCTTCGAGGCACCCCTGCGCCGGATCCACCAGCGCTGTCAGGATCGGCCTCTCATCGTGCGACAGCGTCGCTTCCTCGTCATCGCCGAGCGACCCGCGAGTCGATCGCCGCCGCCGAGCCCGAGCGCGCCGTCAACGTGACGCCAGGTGCGTCGCGGCGCCTCGCCGTAGATCGGAGGAAGCGGCGATGGCAGAGTGAACTATGCCCAAGACTGCACCGGCCAAAGGCCGTCCCGTGCCCCGACCCTTCGAATTCCACTGGGGAAGGGGTCAGATCACCGAGGAGGCCTCCTACACCGGGACCTACGCCGAACCGGCGATCCAGCTGCTCGAGTACGAGGACGGTGGCCAGGGGATCCGGTTCTGCTACTACAGCCTGGACGGACGGTTCCAACGCAGTCCGATGATGATCGACAGCCACGACTCGCTCGAGGGCCTGCGGCTCGCGCTCCGGTCGACACCGAAGCTGCGGGCGTTGGTCAAGAGGCTCGCGAGCTGACCCCGACCGGACGGCGGGTGATCAGCTCCAGGGTCTGATCGCTCCGAGAACCCCAAGGAGTTCGCCGGGCTCGGCACCGGCACGTGGTTCGGCCGCCTTCGGGAGACCAGCAGAACCGGAGAGAAATCCGTCAGCCTCCGATCGCCTGCAGCACCCGATCCAGCGCACCGGGCAGCCCGTCGTGCTCAGGACCGACGAGGATGGTCGCCGCCCTGGCCTCGGCCGCCAGGTCCAGGGCAATCGGGCTGTCGTCGACGACCAGGGCGCGTGCCGGTTCGACCCCGGCGATCCGGAAGATCTCCTCGTTGTAGCGGGTGCCGACGAGTTTGAGCTCGTTGACCAGGTCGATTCCGAAGAAGAGGTGGAAGTGCCGCCACACCCCGGCGCTCTGCAGGTATCCCTCGAGGTCCCACGAGCACTCTCCGGAAGCGGTGTGGAGAGGTATTCCGAGCTCGGCCAAGGTTCCCACGGCCTCGGCCACGAAGGGGAACGAGACCGAGATGCTCGACGTGACGACGCGACGGGCCTCCCAGCCCAAAGCGAGTGCCTCGGCGTCGGGGTGTGCCCTGACCCCCGCGGCCTCACACATGGCCCCTACCCATCGCACCAGGTATGGCTCATGCACCTCGAGAAAGCGACGGCCGCCCAAGGGGGCGGAGAACATCTCGTCCCACAGGGGTTGGACGACCTCTTTGTTGGCGACCGCCCAGTTCTCCGGAACCCCACCCAGGCGATCGGCGAGGAACGATCCGAGAACCCGGCGCCACTCCGTCGGGCGCCGCTCGTTGTCGCTGATCACGCCGTCGTCGTCGACGAAGATCGCTTCTACCCCCACGACCCGACGATAGGACGCGCGTCTGTCGATCGCGATGGGGTCGGGGCGGCCCCTATCCGATCGGGTGGAACGCCACCCGCCAGACCAGGGTGTCCTCGGAGATGGGGCCGGCGTGGGCGGCCCGCCGACGGAGGGATTCGAGATCGCTCTCGCCGGAGCGACGCACGTCGGCCTTGGTGATGGAGGAGAAGGGCACGAGCTCGACCGAGTCCACCTCGATCTGGCCTCTTTCCACGCGGTAGCGGCCTCCGGTCTTGACCTTGGGCCGTTGCCACAGTCGAAAGGAGACCGTGATCCGGCCCGACAGCACGTCGGCGCGCAGCTCACGACTGAACTCCACGCCTCGAGGGTACGACAGCGCGGAGGGAGGACGCGTCGTCACACCGCGTCGTGACACGCCCACCTGTCTTCGTGTCGCCTCGAGGGGTCCGGTCCCTCCCGGTCGTAGCATCGGGACCCGTGAGCTGGGACGAGGGGTTCGCCGACCGGTACGAGGAGTGGTCGGCCCAGATGACGGCCGACATCCCCTTCTATGTCGCCTTTGCTCGGCGAACGAGGGGGCCCGTCGTCGAACTGGCCGTCGGGAATGGCCGGGTGGCGGTCCCGGTCGCCCAGGCAACGGCGCGGACCGTCATCGGTCTCGACAGCTCGCCGGCGATGCTCGAGCTCGCACGGGTCAGGGCCGCCGCCGCAGGGGTCGACCTGGACCTCCGACTCTGCGACATGCGGGATTTCACCGTCGACGAACCGGCCGGACTCGTCTACTGCCCCTTTCGCGCTCTCCTGCACCTTCGTACCTGGGGGGATCGACGCACCACCTTCGAACGGGTCGCCGCGTCACTGCGCCCCGACGGTCTCTTCGCTTGGAACGCCTTCGCCTTCGATCACCAGGTGGCGGCCCGGCTCGACGGCCAGCGCCAGAACACGCCGGCTCCGCACCGCGTCCGCTACTCCGTCGGGGACAACCGGATCGACCTGGTCCTCGACGGCGGGGCGAAGAGCTCGCTCTGGTGGGCGACCAAGAACGAATGGCTCGGTCTCCTCGACGTCGCGGGTCTCGAAGTCCAGGAGCTCTACGGCGGCTTCGCCGGCGAGCCCTTCACCGAGGACAGCCGGGAGTACGTCTTCGTCGCCCGACACCGGCGTCGGGCCTGAGCCGACCAGGTCCCGGGGCGACTTCCCGGGCCTGGGACTACGCTTGGCTGCCGTGCGAACAGGCCGTCTGGCCGTCGACGGGGGGGACCCGGTCAGGACGAGCCCGCTCGACTTCTCGAGAGGGGTCGGCCTGTTGGGGGACGAGGAGCGGACCGCAGTGCTCGAGGTCCTCGAGAGCCGCTCGCTGTTCCGTTACTACGGGCCGAACCTGCTGGGGAAGGTGGCGCAGTTCGAGGAGCGGCTCGCCGAGTTCACCGGCGCGAGCCATGCGGTGGCGACCTCAAGCGGGACCGCCGCGCTGCGCTGTGCGCTGGCGGCGATCGGGGTGGGATGCGGGGACGAGGTCATCGTCCCCTCCTTCACCTTCATCGCCACCGTGAACGCCGTGGTCACGGCGGGCGCGGTTCCCGTGTTCGCCGAGATCGACGACTCGCTCGGCCTCGATCACGCCGACGCCGCGGCCAAGATCACCCAGCGGACGACAGCGGTCGTCGCCGTCCACCTCGAGAACGTGCCCTGTGATCTCGATCCGCTCGTGGCCATTGCCGGTCGGGCCGGTGTCCCACTCCTCGAGGACGCCGCGCAGGCGATGGGCGTCTCGTATCACGATCAGAAGGTCGGCAGCGTCGGGACGATGGGCGCGTTCTCGCTGCAACTGGAGAAGAACGTGACCGCGGGCGAGGGCGGTGCCCTCGTCACTTCGGACGAGCCCCTCTACCTGCGGGCCGCCCGCTACCAGGACCAGGGTGGCCAGTTCGTGACGAGCCACATGCGAGAGCGCGGTGGGGAGCTCGACGAGCCGTTCGTGGGCGAGAACCTCCGCATGGGCGAGATCGCCGGCGCCATCGCCGGGGTGCAGCTCGGCAAGCTTCCGGGATTGCTCGAGTGCCTTCGGTCCAGTCGGCGGCGACTCGCCGGAGCGATCGGGCGTGTCGAGGGGATGACCGAGCGCCGGATTCCCGACCCCGACGGTGAAGGGGGCTCGAGCCTCAGCTGGTTCCTCCCGAACGCCGAGGTCGCCCGACGGTTCTCCAAGGCGCTTCAGGCCGAGGGTGTGCCCTGTGCCCAGATGTACGGGGGCAAGCCTGTGTACGCCAACCGCGCCATCCTCGAGCGCCGCACGGCGTCGCTCAAGGGCGGGCCGTGGCACTGTGCCGAGCATCCGACGACCGTCGAGTACCGCATGGGGCTCTGCCCGACGACCGAAGAGCTCGTCGGTCGGTCTCTGACCGTCCCGGTCGGGCCGACGTGGGCCGAGCGCGAGTGCGAGCAGGTCGCCGAAGCCGTACACAAGGTGGCCGGAGCGCTGCTCTAGATGGTGCTGCTCGGCGCCCCGGGACGGCCCGGCGGGGCGTCGATCACCCGAGGGGTGGCGCCGTGACGGTACGGGTCGCCCTCGTCGGTTGCGGAACCGTCGCCCGGCGTGTCCATCTCCCCGGGCTCCGCGCCGCCGGCGCCGACGTCGTCGCCTTCGCCAGCCGCACCCGCCGATCGGCAGAAGAGGCGGCTCGAGAGTGGGGCGGCGGGGACGTGGTCGACGACTGGCACCAGGCGCTCGAGCGCGCCGATGTGGACGCCGTCGACGTGTGCACCCCGAACGCCAGCCACGAGGAGATCGCGGTGGCTGCGGCCCGCTCTGGAAAGCACGTGCTGGTCGAGAAGCCGATGGCCTGCAGCGTCGAGGAGGCCGATCGCATGGTGGACGCCGCTGACCGGGCCGGGGTCGTCCTCATGCCGGCGCACAACGCTCGGTTCGGACGCCCGTTCGGCGCCATGCGACAAGCCGTCACCCGCGGAGACATCGGCCAGGTCCTCGCCTTCCGGTGCGCGTGGGGCCATGCCGGTCCCGAGCACTGGGCACCCGACGCCGGCTGGTTCCGCGACCCCGCGCTCGCCGGCGGTGGCGCGCTCATCGATCTCGGGGTTCATGTCGCCGACGTCCTGCGGTCGGTGCTCGACGACGAGGCCGTTGCCGTGAGCGCGCTGCTGTGGCCGGGCGCGAACGGCAACGGCGGGGGGGACCGGGTCGAGGACGTGGCGCAGCTCCTCCTTCGCTTCTCGCAGGGAGCGGTGGGATCCCTCCAGGCCAGCTGGGCGGTGGCCGCCGGGGGCGACCATCAGCTCACCGTCCAGGGCACCGGCGGCACGCTGCATCTAAACGACCGCACGCCGCCGACGCTGTTCCCGGCGGGGGGCGGGGACCCCGTTGCGCTGGATCTCCCCGAGAAGGGTCCGGGCGTTTTCGAGACCTTCGTCGATGCCGTCGCGCACGGGAGCCCACTGGTGGTGACCGCCGCGGACGGTCGTGCAGCGGTCGCTCTCGTCGCCGCGGCGTATCGATCGGCGGCGTCGGGGCGGCTCGAACGCCTCGATCGCGCCGACCGGGGTGACCGGTGATGCTGGCCGGCTTCGGCCGGGCCCTCATCACGCCGGAGACCCCGGTGATGCTGGCCGGGTTCGGAGCCCGACACGAGCAGGCGAGCTCGGTGCACGACGACCTCGAGGTGCGCACCCTCTATCTGGCCGAGGGGGACGGCGGGACGGCGGTGTGCCTCGTGGTCTGCGATCTCCTCGGCATGTCGGCGTCGTTCGCCACCCCGATCCGCGACCACGTGGCCGCCGACCTCGGCCTCCCGGTGGAGGCGGTGCTCACCGCCTCCACCCACACGCACTCCGGGCCGAGCTGCATCGCCGGCTCCGAGGCCATCGGATGGCCGACCCCGCCGGGGTATCGAGACGTCCTCGTCGCCGCCTGCAGAGCGGCGGCGTCGGCGGCACGACAGGCGGCCGCCCCCGCCACCCTGGCCTACCGGCGCGCGCCGTTGCCCGGCGACCTGTCGATCAACCGCCGGGGCCTTCCCTACGCGCCGTGGATGGCCATGCTCGACGTCACCTCGGAGGCCGGCCGACGAATCGGTACCCTGGCCAACCTGGCCATCCATCCGGTGGCCCTCGGGCCCGAGTGCCTCGCGGTCTCCGCCGACTGGGTGAACCCGTTCCGGACCTCCCTCGAGGCGATGCTCGGTGGCAGTGCCCTGATGCTCTCGGGGGCGCTCGGCGACGTGAACCCCCGTCACGTCCACCGTCAGGACAACGACTGCGGCGCCGACGGATTCGCCGAAGCCGAGGAGCTGGGGCGCGAGCTGGCGCAAGCCGTGGCGGGCGAGGTCACCGCGGCCAAACGGGTCGACGGCACCCTCGAGGTGCTGCGGTGCGAGGCCCTGGACGGCCCGGTCGGTGGGACCCTGCTCGCCCAGATGGCCGGTGCCGAGCGGATGCCCGTGGAGCTGGTCGAATGGTCCCTCGGTGGCCCCCGCGTGGTGTCGGTGCCCGGGGAGGCGTTCCACGCGTTCGGCAAGGCCGTCGAGGCGGCCCGCGACGTGCCGATCCTCTTGGCCGGGTTGGCCCCGGTGTGGCTCGGGTATCTCCCGGTGCCGTTCGGTCAGGGCTACGAGGAGTCGATGAGCTACGGAGAGCCGTTCGTCACGACGGTGTTGTCGGCCCTCACCGGTCCTTGACGGGCCCGACCCGACCGGCTGACGCGCTCCTCCGCCGCCAGCGGAGTGGACAGCCGCTCGGCCGGTCAGTCCGCAGAACGGCGGGGTCAACGCCGGTTCCCGCCTGCCAGCGACCCGTCTTCTCCAGAGACGTCGATTGCACGACCGGTGCCGGTCGTGTGGACTGCGGTCATGGCCAGCTCGGCGGTTTCGGCGACCCAGGTGACCGCCGGGATCGGGCGACTGGGTCTTCGCGCCACACCGGTGTGCCTGCACGCGTCGCTCCGGTCGTTTCCCGCCCTGGCCGAGGGGCCGGCGACCCTCGTCGAGGGCATCCTCGACGCGGGCGGCACGGTGATGGTGGCCACCATGGCCAACCAGGCCTTCGAGATCCCGGCCCCGCCCGGCGACCGCCCGGCTCGCAACGGCGTCGACTACAACCGCCAGGACCGCACGACACAGATATGGCCGGGACAGAACGACCACTTCGACGTCACCCGCACCGAGGTGGACCCGTGGCTCGGGGCGACCTCGGCCTACGTCGCTGCCCTGCCCGGCCGGCGACGGTGCCGGTTCGCGCCCGGGAGCTTCTCGGCGGTCGGGCCGCTGGCCGGGGACCTGATCGACGCCGAGGTGGCCGCCGACACCTTCGGTCCGCTCCGGGAGCTGGCCGACCGGTCCGGTTGGGTCCTGCTCGCCGGGGTCGGGCTCATTAGGATGACGCTCCTGCACCTGGCCGAGACCGAGGCCGGGCGACGACCCTTCGTCCGCTGGGCACGCGGTCCCGACGGCCGACCGGTCCGCAACCGGAGCGGTGGCTGCTCCAAGGGATTCGAACACCTCGCCGGGGTTCTCGCCCCGATCGAGCGTCGCGCCACGGTCGGTTCGAGTCTCTGGCGAGCCTTCCCGGCCCAAGAGGCCGTCGAACTGGCCGCCGAAGCCATCGGCAACGATCCGTCCATCACCCGCTGCGCCGACCCCGGCTGCCCCGAGTGCCCCGACGCCGTCGCCGGAGGTCCGATCGACCGGTGAGCGGCCCCCGGCCCGGCGACATGGCGCCACGGTCCGCGCCCGCTGGACCAGGAGCACACCCCCGGTCGACTCGGTAGGGTTCCGGACCGTGCCTTTTGCCGACGTCGACGACCAACACATCTACTTCGAGGACTCCGGCGGCCCCGGCCCGGCGGTGATCTTCAGCCACGGGTTCTTGATGGATCACGAGATGTTCGAACCTCAGGTCGAGGCGCTCCGGGACGAGTTCCGGTGCATCACCTGGGACGAGCGCGGCTTCGGGCAGACCCCGGCCACCGCGCCGTTCAGCTACTGGGACTCGGCCGAGGACTGCCTGGCCCTGCTCAGCCACCTCGACATCGAACGCGCCGTCCTGGCCGGCATGTCCCAGGGGGGATTCGTGTCCATGCGGGCCGCACTGCTCGCCCCGGATCGGGTGAAGGGCCTGGTCCTGATCGACACCCAGGCCGGAACGGAGGCCGAGGAGGCGCGTCCGCTCTTCTACGGGATGCACGACCAATGGGTGCGGGAGGGCCCGGGCGACGAGCTGGCCGCCGGGGTGGCCGCGATGATCATGAGTTCCGGGTACGACTCGACACCGTGGATCGCCAAGTGGAAGGCGGCGCCCAAGGAGCACATGACGTTGCCGTTCAACTGCCTGATGGACCGGGAGGACCTGACAGAGAGGCTCGCCGAAATCGGCGCGCCGGCGATCATCTTCCACGGGGAGGCCGACGCCGCGATCCCAATGGAACTGGCCGAGGCGTTGGGGGCGGGGCTCGCCAACTGCGTCGAACTCGTCCGGATCCCGGGCGCCGGCCACGCCGCCAACCTGAGCCACCCCGACGCGGTCAACGGCCCACTGCGCGCCTTCCTCCGCCGCTACGCCTGAGCGGGGCCACGTCCCGCCGCTTGCACCGGCCACGGCGTGAGACGACGCTCTCCGGTGACGATCCACCGGCGAAACGGTGGCTCGAGCCGGTAGCTTGGACACGAGGGCGCGGTCTGGACCGGGAAGGGGGCGCCGTGGCGCTGTTCTGTCGGGCGGCACTCCGTTACGTTCCGGCTTCCGGGCGACCAGCGATGGCCGACGGCATCGAGGTGGACATCACCGACGGCCGGTCCGTCGACCTCCCCGGATGGCCGGTGTGCGGCTTCGAGCTCTTCACCCACGAGTCCCTCGTCACCGACTGGACCGACGACGAGGCCGTGGCCTCGGTGCACCACGGGGAGATCGAGGACCTGGCGCGCAAGCTGAGCGGCGCCGACGTCGCCCTGGTCTCGAGTCACATCCGTCGGAGCCCAAAGGACGCCCTCCGGCATCAGCAACTGTCCCCGATCACCTTCGTCCACTCCGACTTCGCGACCGGCCACGACCGGGTCATCCGGCGCAACCTCCAAGAAGGCGGCGAGACGGCACCGGCGCTGGTCCGCAACGGCATCTCCCTCTCGGACGTCGAGCGGGCACGCCGCCTCGTCATCCTCCAGTTCTGGCGCAACCTCGGTCCGGCGCGCATGGACTACCCCCTCGGCTTCTGCGACGCCCGGACCATCCGCCCCGAGGAGACTCGGGCGTTCCCCGTGACCAACTACGCAGGCAGCGGATCGAACTTCGACGCCCTCGGCGTGATGACCCCCGATGACCCGTCCCGCCACCGGTGGTACGCGTTCCCCGATCTGCAACGTCACGAGGTCGTCGCATTCCGGACCTACGACACCGACCTGGTCGCACGGGGCGAGACCTTCTTCACGCCACACTCGGCCTTCCGCGACCCGAGGGTCGAGGTCGGCAAGCCCGCCCGCACGAGCATCGAGTTGCGGGCGACCTGCCTCTGGCTCTGAGCGTCACGACCGGCCGGGGTCCCGCCAGGCCAGGCCGGTCGACCCGTTCTCGATGGCCCGAAGATCCGGCCGAAAGCGGGCGGTGCCGACCGGGCGACCCGACCCGTTGCTACCGTGATCTTGTGGCGGGCGAGGGGCCCGATCAACGAGGGCGGCACGCCAGGAGGACGGAGCGGGAGACGCTCCGCTCGCTCGGCAGGGTCATCCCCTTCAGCGACGAGGCGGGGCGGTCGAGGCTTCCTCGGCTGCTCCGCGGTTTCGCGCTCGGCATGGTCGTGGTGGTCGTGGTGCTGGCCGGCATCCAGTGGTTCCGGCCGCTTCCGAACCCCCGGTTCGAGGCCGCGGCGTCGGGTTCACTGCGACTGCCGGGCTCGGCGCCCTCGTTCCCCTGGCCCACGACGGGCTCGGCCGCCCTGGCCATCCCCGGGCCCGGGGTCATCGCGGCCCACGGCACCGACACACCGCTTCCGATCTCAGGCCTGGTCAAGGTGATGACGGCGTACCAGGTGCTGAAGGACCACCCGCTGCCCATCGGCCCCACCGGCCCGACCATCCCGGTCACCTCGGCCGTGCTGGCCGAGTACCAGAACGAGGTCGCCACCAACCAGGCGGTCGTCCCGATCGCGGCCGGCGAGAGCCTGACCGAGGAACAGGCTCTCGAGGGGATCCTCGTCGCGTCGGGCAACGACATCGCGGTCATGCTCGCCGACTGGGACGCCGGCAGTGTCCAGGCCTTCGTGACCAAGATGAACACGACGGCGACCACACTCGGGATGGACGCCACCCACTTCGTCGACCCCTCCGGCGTCGACCTCGGGTCGGTGAGCACCCCGGCCGACCTGATCCGATTGGCCGAGGCGGCCATGGCCATCCCCGTGTTCCGGGCGATGGTGGCCCTGCCCCAGACCACCCTGCCCCTGGCCGGCGTGGTGTACAACCTCGACTTCGCGCTGGGGAGGGGTGGGTTCGTCGGCATCAAGACCGGGGCCGACCCGGTGGCGGGGGGGTCGTTCCTGTTCGAAGCGCGAACGACGCTCGACGGGACCAAGGTGAGGATCCTCGGCGCGGTGCTCGACCAGCGCACGGCCAGCCCGACCGCGGCTGCGGTCTACGACGCCTACGCGCTGGTCCAGGCGGCGTTCAAGGACATCGCCAAGCTCCCGGTCGACCACGCCATCGGCCGGGTCGTCGCCCCGTGGGGCGAGTCGGTTCCGCTCCGCGCATCACCGACGCCCGAGCTCGTCGGCATGCCGGGCGAGGCCGTGCGGGTCGAGGTCCACGTGGGCAAGCTGTTCAAGACCATCCCGGCCGGGACCGCGGTCGGAGAGCTGACGGTGCTCGGGCCCGAGGGGAAGGTTCGGGTCACCGTGCAGACGTCCCGGGCACTCAACGGTCCCTCGGTGCTCTGGCGGCTGACCCGTCTTTCGTGAACCGACGCCGGCGACTACCCGAGGCGGAGACCGGCGAGCGGCTCGATCTCGGGCTCGACGGCGCGACGGTCTCGTACTTCCCGCGGTTCTTCGCGCCCGAAGACGCCGCTCGGCTCTTCGACGAGCTCGTGCAAGTCATCCCCTGGCGCCAGGAGCGGATCGTCGTCTATGGCCGCCGGCGTCCCCAGCCCCGCCTCACCGCCTGGTTCGCCGACGGGCAAGGGAGCTACACCTACTCGGGGCTCACCCTCGAGGCCTCGCCGTGGCCCGGCGCGCTGTCCTTATTGCGGGCCCGGGTCGAGGCGGTGGTCGGGGTCGGCTTCCCCGCCGCGCTGGCCAACCTCTACCGGGACGGTCAAGACGGCGTCTCCTGGCACGCCGACGACGAGCCCGAGCTCGGGGCCTCGCCGGTCATCGCCTCGATCAGCCTCGGGGCGACCAGAGCCTTCCAGCTGCGGCGACGGGACGACCACGACGTCCGGCGCGAGGTCGCGCTGGCCGGTGGCTCGCTCCTCGTCATGGCCGGGGACACTCAGCGCAACTGGACCCACCAGATCCCGAAGACCACGAGGGCCGTCGGGGCCCGGGTGAACGTCACCTTCCGCACCTGGAACGTTGGCTGAGCCCCTCGGCCCCGGTCCGGCGACCGGCGGTGTGCAACGCTCCGGGCGTGAGCGAGCGGGTGGCCGTGGTCGGGCTGTCGGGCAGCGGCAAGACGACGCTCGCCACCGAGCTCGCCGGCATCCTCGGCTGCCCCCACGTCGAGCTCGACGCCCTCCACTGGGGCCCGGGGTGGACCGAGGCCGAGCCCGAGGCGTTCCGGGCCGCCGTCGACGCGGCGACCGCCGGGGACCGGTGGGTGGTCTGCGGCAACTACTGGGGCAAGCTCGGTCCCCGGCTCTGGCTGCGCGCCGACACCGTCGTGTGGTTGGACCTGCCCATGTGGCTGGTCCAGTCGCGCTCGGTCCGCCGCACCCTCTGGCGGGCGGTGAGCCGGCGACGCCTGTGGGCCGGGAACCGCGAGTCGTTTTCGGGTCTGTGGGCCGACGACGCGCTGTGGCGGTACAACCTCGAGGTCCGGGACCGTCGCCGGGCCCGCTACGAGCAGGCGATGACCGACCCGCAGTGGTCACACATCTCGTTCCTGCGCCTGCGGAGCCGCAGCGAGGTACGACAGCTGCTCGCGGCGATGGCGACCGAGCACCCCGGCGCCCGGCCGCGCCGGTGATCGACGAGAAGCCGGCACCCCCGGTTCCGGGCGTGGTAGCGGCGATCGCCGGTGGGCGCCCGCTCCAGCTGGTCTGGAACAACGCCATCGACGGCCTGACCTACGAGGTCGGGGTCGCTCCCGATCGGCTCTTCGTGAAGTGGCTGCCGCGCCGCAGCGGGGTGACCGTGGCCGGTGAGGTCACCCGGATGCGGTGGGCCGTCGCGTACATCGCCGTCCCGCGCCTCCGCTCGACCGGCTCTGACGCCGGGGCGACGTGGATGGTGACCGAGGGGCTGCCGGGCGAGAACGCCGTCTGCGACCGCTGGAAGGCCGAGCCCGAGATGGCGACCGTCGCGATCGGCCGGGGGCTCCGACGCATGCACGACGCCCTCCCCGTCGCCGACTGCCCGTTCTCCTGGAGCGCCGAGGAGCGGCTGGCCGGGGCCAGGCGCCGGGCCGAGCTCGGGCTGCTCGAGATGGCCGAATGGCACGAGGAGCACCGGGCCCTCGGGGTCGCCGGGGCGCTGGCCCGCCTGGAGCGGCCCCCGGCCGTCGACCGGTTGGTGGTCTGCCACGGCGACGCCTGCTCGCCCAACACCCTCATCGGCGAGGACGGGGACTGCAGCGGGCACACCGATCTCGGCGCGCTCGGGGTCGCCGACCGTTGGGCCGACCTCGCGATCGCCACCTGGTCCGCGACCTGGAACTACGGCGAGGGATTCGAGGACCTTCTCCTCAAGGCCTACGGGGTGGCACCCGACCCGGAGCGCAGCGCCTACTACCGGCTGCTCTGGGACCTCGACGACTGAGCGACCCGGCCCCGTTAGCCTGCGTGGGGCATGGACTCCGAGCGGCTCGCCGTGACGTCGACCTATCTCGAGCACCTCACGGCCCACGACCTCGCCCTCTTGTGTCCCGACGAGCTGGCGAGCGTCGGCGTCGCCGGGACAAGAGCGCGCCTCGGCGCGGATCCCGGCTGGCTGGAGCGGGTGCTCGGTGCCGACGCCCTCTTCGAGGCGGTGTTCGCCGAGCCTGACCGCGCCACCCCGCTCCTCGGCGCGTCCCCGTTCCTCGTATTCGCGGTCTGCGTCCAGCGGGCCGTGATCGAGCTCGGGACCGCAACCTACGTGGCCGAGTGGCTGGGACCGGGACGGCGCGCCCCGGTCTTCGACGTGGACCAGCTGCGCGAGTTCCTCGCCCCCGGGCGCAGGCGCCTCTTCCTCACCGAGCTCCTCGCCTCCTACACCCACGTCCGCAGCGGGTCGGTGGTCCAGTTCACGGGGCGGGGCCTGCGGCGCCAGCGGTTCTCCGAGCTCGACCCGGCCCGGCTGGCCTCCCTGCTCGACGTGGTCGCTGAGGCGGAGCGCCCCGGGGTGCTCCGGCGGCTGGGGGACCTCGCCCTCTTCCTCACCGGGGTCTTCCCCGACGCCATCGCCCGCCGGGGGTTCGGCCCGGTCGAGGAGAGCCGGCTGCGGCGGGCGGGCCGGGTCCCCGGGGCGGGCGGAGCGACGGCCGGGAGCGCGTCACCCCTCGGGGCGGTCGACCTGCTCGGGCGGCTCGGCCCCCGCTGGTACCGCGCGGCCCACGACCTCGTGCCCCGCCCGGTCCCGGCCGACGTGCTCGTCTTGGGCGAGCTGGCCCAGCGGTTCTCCCAGGCCCGGCGGGTCCTCAGCTTCATCACCGAGCGCTTCCTCTTCCCCCACCGGGAGACCTGGTTCGGGCCGGCGGGCGGCTGAGCCCCGGCGCCGATGGACGACGAGCTCGAGACCCCGTTGACCGGGGGCACCCTCGGCCCGGTGGCCCGGGTGGGCGACACGGTCCGCCGGGCGGGCGGGCCGTGGACACCCGTCGTCCACGCCCTCTTGCGCCACGTGCGGGCACGGGGCTTCGCCCTCGCCCCCGAGCCACTCGGCGTCGACGATCGGGACCGGGAGATCCTCGCCTACATCCCGGGCACCACCGTGGGCTGGGAGCTCCCCTGGCCCCGGTTCGTGCGCGACGACCGGCTGCTCGAAGAGATGGGGGCGGCGACCGCCGCCTTCCACCGGGCGGTGGCCGACTTCTCGCCCGAGGGGATCGTCCCCTGGCAGTCGGGCCCGGCCCGGCTCGGGCCAGAGGAGATCGTCTGTCACCACGACCTCGCGCCCTACAACGCAGTGACAGTCGGGGGCCGGCTGGTCGGGATCATCGACTGGGACCTGGCCGGCCCGGGGAGCACCCGGTCGGACCTGGCCTTCGTGGCTTGGCAGTGGGTGCCCCTCCACGGGCCCGGCGTCACGAGGATGTTCGGCTGGAGGCGCCCGCCGGACCGGGCCCGGCGGCTCCGGCTGCTGCTCGACGCCTACGGCCTGACCGAGCGCGACGGGTTCCTCGACGACGTGGTCGAACGGGTCGGCTACAACCGCGATGTCATGGTCCGGCGGGCGGCCGAGGGGAACGAGGCCTACCGGCGCCTGATCGACGAGGGGCACCTGGCCGGGATGGACGAGGCCCTGGGGTTCCTGGCCGAGCACGGCTCCCGGCTCCAGGACCAGCTCTGAGCGCCGGATCGAGACGGTCCGGGGCCGCGGATGCAATGCTCGGGAGATGGCGATCGCGCACCTCACCCTCATGGCCGTCCATGCCCATCCCGACGACGAGTCGTCCAGCACCGGCGGGGTGCTGGCCCGCTACGCCGACGAGGGCGTCCGCACCGTGCTCGTGACCTGCACCAACGGTGAGTACGGCGACGGCCCCGACCACGTGAAACCGGGCGAGGACGGTCACAACCCCGAACAGGTGGCGAAGACCCGGCTGACCGAGCTCGACGAGGCGTGCCGGCACCTCGGCGTGACCCACCTCGAACGCCTCGGCTACCACGACTCGGGCATGCCCGACTGGGAGTACAAGGACGGCGACCACGTGTTCTGCAACGTCCCGCTCCAGGAGTCGGCCGGGCGGGTGGCGGCCCTGGTCGAGCAGTACCGGCCTGACGTCCTCGTCACCTACGACGGCCAGGACGGCTACGGCCACCCAGACCACCTGCAGGCCCACCGGGTCGCGCTCGAGGCGTTCCGGCGCACCGGCGTCCCGAAGAAGCTCTACTTCATCGCGCGGCGCCGACGGGACTGGGACCGGCTGCGCGAACGCATGGCCGCCGCCGGCGTCGAGGTGCCGACCCCACGGCGGCCCGAGGACCCCGAGGCCCTGCGCCGGATGGAAGAGCGCGAGGCCCGGATCACCACCACCGTCGATGTGTCCGCCGTAGCCGCCCGGAAGCGGGCGGCGCTGGCGGCCCACGCCAGCCAGCTGGACCAGTCGTGGTGGGTCCGCTTCCCCGAGGACGCCTTCGCCGAGGTGTTCGGGGAGGAGACCTTCATCCGGGCCGAGGACCGCACCGGCACGCCGGTCCCCGAGGACGACCTCTTCGCCGGGTTGCGCTGACACCGGCGGCGCACCGTCCTCGGCCAGCCCGAAGCGGCGGGGCGGCGGCGCCGGGAGTCACCTGCGCCTGGCGGGGGCCGCTCGGCGGCGACGAGCTGGTCGACCTGGTGCGCTCGCACGGCGGCGTCCCATCGGCCGGCTGGTGGGACCGGATCCGCCCCCACAGCCTCGGCTGGGTGACGGCCCGGGACGCCGACGGCCTGCTGGTGGGCTTCGCCAACGTGGCCTGGGACGGCGACGACCACGCCTTCCTCCTCGACCCGAAGACCCGGGGCGCACTGCAGCGCCGGGGCATCGGGACCGCCGTCGTCGCGGCGGCAGTCGCCGGGGCGCGGACGGCGGGGTGCGAGTGGCTCCACGTCGACTTCGTCGACGACCTGGCCCCCTTCTACCTCGGCGCCTGCGGCTTCACCAAGACAGCCGCCGGCCTCGTCCACCTGCGCCAGGCGGCGGCGCCCGGCGACCCTCAGCGGTAGCCGCTGGCCTGGAGCCGGTAGAGCTCCGCGTACCGCCCGCCTCTGGCCAGGAGCTGGTCGTGGTTCCCGAGCTCCTCGATCGCCCCGCCGTCGAGCACCACGATGAGGTCGGCCATGCGCACGGTCGAGAACCGGTGGCTCACGAGGATCGTGACCCCGCCCTGCGCGTTGGCCACCTGGCGGGCGGCACCGGCGAAGCGTTCGAAGAGCTGGTGCTCGGTGGGCGCGTCGAGGCTGGCGGTCGGTTCGTCGAGCAGGAGGACGAGGGGCGCCTCGCGCATCATGGCCCGCCCGAGGGCGGTCTTCTGCCACTGCCCGATCGACAGCTCGGTGCCGTCGAACTCCCGGCCGAGCTGGGTGGCCAGGCCCTGGGGGAGGACCTCGACGAGGTCCTCGGCCGCTCCGCGGGCGAGGGCCGCACCCACCTTGGCCGACGAGCCCATGTCGGGGACGGAGCCGACGCCGATCGACTCTCTGGCCACCAGCTCGAAGCGGGCGAAGTCCTGGAACCCGGCCGAGATCCGGGCCCGCCACTCCTCGATGTCGAAGGACCGCAGGTCGGTGCCGTCCACGCTGATGCGCCCCGAGGTCGGCTCGTACAGGCGGACCAGCAGTTTGGCCAGCGTGGTCTTGCCGGCGCCGTTCTCCCCCACCACCGCCACGGTGGCCCCCCGGGGCAGGCTCAGGTCCACCCGCTGGAGCACCGGACGGTCCGTCCCCGGGTAGGCGAAGCTCACCGAGTCGAACGAGATGCCCCGCCGCAGCACGGCCGGGACCGGCCGCCGCGTTGGCGGGTCGGCGGCCGCCCTGGCCTCGGCGGCGAAATCGGACAGCCAAACGAGGCGGCCCACCGCGCGGTAGGTGCGGATCAGCCAGGCCACGTTCCAACCCAGCTCGGCCAGCTGCATGTTCATCTGGGCCCCGAGGCTGAGCACGAGGAGCACCGAGCCGACCGAGACGGCACCGGTCCGGGCCAAATGCATCGACCACAGGACGGCCCCGGCGTACCCGGCGCCGAAGACCATCCAGGCCGCCGTGACCCCGGCGGTGTTGCGGGCGGCGAGACGGACCCGGGCCCGCTCGAGTTGGGCGAAGAGCGCGCCGTGGCGCTCGACGATCTCGCGCCCTAGGCCGAACAGGCGCACCTCCTTGGCCGCCAACGGTTCGGTCGCCAGCTCGAGGAGGTGGCGGAGCCGGCGGTTCTCCTCGGCCTGGGAGTCGAGCAGGTTCTCGAGCGAGACGTCGGCCCGGCCGTTCGCCACCGCCGCCGGCAGGCCGACGAGCGGGAGGAGCGCGAGGACCGGGCGCACCGAGCCCAGCAGGACGATGACCGTCAGGGTGGACACCACCGATGCCAGGGTCCACGAGATGGGGTTGAACGGGTTGGCCAGGTAGGTGCGCTCGGTGCGGATCAGCTCCATCCGGTCGGCGTACTCGGGCAGCTCGTGATGGGTCACGCCGGGGACCGCGGCGACCAGGTCCATCAGGTAGGTGTCCAGGTACAGCTGGGTGTTCTCGCGCAGCCGGGCCCGGATGCTGAACGACCACCACGCGCTGACCCGGTTGAGGAAGGTGAGCCCGATCATGATGACCGCCCCGGCCAAGGCCTGGGTGCCGCGGTGGTCGAGGATCCCGTTCGCGATGAGCTTCAGCCCGAGCGCCCGCACCGGCCACGACGCGTACTGGCCGGTGGCCGTGAGCACGGCGGCGACCGAGCGGAAGGGGTCGGCCCGCAGCGAGATCGCGACCATCAGCCGCGCCCGGCGGAGCGCCTCGGTCATCTCAGAGCGCCCCGAAACGCTCGGCCTGGAGCCGGTACATGGTCGCGTACACCCCGCCGGCCGCGAGGAGCTCGGCGTGGGTGCCGGCCTCGACGACCCGGCCGTGCTCGACCACCACGATCGAGTCGGCCCGGCGCACGGTCGAGAACCGGTGCGAGATGACGATGGTGGTCGTCCCCCGGGTCACCTCCAAGAAGCGCTCGTAAACCTCCGCCTCCCCCCGGACGTCGAGGGCCGCGGTCGGCTCGTCGAGGATGAGGACCCCGGCCCCGCCGGCCCGGACGGCGAAGAGCGCGCGGGCCAACGCCAGGCGCTGCCATTCGCCCCCCGAGAGCTGGGTCCCCGAGCTGAACTGCGCGCTAAGGGGGGTCGACCAGCCCTCGGCCAGCCGCCCGACGACCCGGTCGGCACCGGCGAGCTCGACCGCCTCGGCCACCGCCCGCTCCTCCCCGCGACGGTCGAGCGCGCCGAAGGCCACGTTGTCGTAGGCCGACAGCTCGAACTGCACGTAGTCCTGGAACACCGCGGCGACCCGGCGGTGCCAACCGTCGGCCCCGTCGGGACGCAACGACGCCAGGTCGACGCCGTCGACGCTGATCCGACCCTCGTCGGGGTCGTAAAAGCGGCAGAGCAGCTTCATGAGCGTCGTCTTGCCCGCCCCGTTGGCCCCGACGATGGCGAGCGAGCGCCCGGCAGGGATCTCGAGGTCGAAGCGGTCGAACACCGCGGCCGGGTGGCCAGGATAGGCGAAGCGCACCTGTTCGAACCGGATCGCCTGGCGCGGCAGGCCTGCGGCCGACTCGGTCCCTCCGACCACCGGGCGCCAGCCGACACCGAGGCCGGCATCCGGCGACCGGGCGGGGGGCGACTCGGTCGTGGCCGTCTCGACCTCGTCGATGCGCCCGAGCGCCCGCCCGCACTCCGAGAGCAGCCAGTGCGAGTCCTGGTACTGGCTGAGCACCGCCCCGCCCAGCACCGCCTGGCCGGCCGCGGTGGCCGCGCCGAGCGAGAGCACCCCGGCGAGCCCGGCGTGCACCACACTCCACAGGGCGAACAGCTCGGCCCCGCCCAGCGCGAGCGCCGCCCAGACGGCCGTCCACCACCCCTCCCGCCGGGCCCGCCACACGTCGGCCATGACCGCGAGCCAGCCCTGCCGGTAGCGGTCGACCAGCCAGCCGGCCAGTCCGAACACCCGCGTCTCCTTGGCCGGCGCCGCGCCGAGCGCCACCGTCCGCAGGTAGTAGGAGCGCCGGAGCGCCTCGGTGCGGCCGTAGAGCACCACCGTGACCTCGTGCCAGTGCCTCCGCGAGACCGCGAAGACCACGGCGTACCCGACCATCAGGATCGGCGCGAGCCACCACTCGAAGTGGGCCACGATGACCAACGAACCGAGGCCCTGCACCCACATGGCGATCACCTGGGCCAGGTAGTAGGCGGCCTGCCCGGGGGTCATGTCGGTCAGGCCGCCCTGGGCCTGGACGACCCGGTCCCGCACGGCGGGGTCCTCCACGTGGGCCAGCCCCGCCGGCGCCGACATCGCCACCATGAGCCGCTGGGTCAGGGACTGGTCGACCTGGCGCCACAGACTGCGGCCGAGCTCCTCGCGCAGCGGGTCCATGACCCGCTCGGCTGCGAAGACCGCGATGACGATCACCGTCGGGAAGAGGGCGCTCCGGGAGGCGCCGAGGGCGCCCACGAGGGCGCCGCTCGCCAGCATGAACACCGGCAGCAGAGCACCGGAGAGGACGCCGAGCCCGATCACCGCCGCGCTGAGGAGCGTGTTGGCGCGGGCGAACGCCGCCACCAGCGCGATCGGGGCGCGCACCCGCGCCGCGAGAACCCCACCCATCGTCACACCCTCCCACAACCGCCGGACCGGACGGTCCGACGCGTCGCTCGTCCCCGACCGAGGCCACACGAGGTCGCTTCCGGGCTTTGCCACGCCGGTCCCCTAAGCTCACGGCCGGTGATGGAGATCACGCGGTTCCGCCTGTCGGCCGGGGTGGGCGAGGCGGAGTTCCTGCGGGCCGACAAGGCGCTGCAAGAGGACGTCGCCTATCAACAGCCCGGCCTCCTGCGGCGGACGACCGCCCGGGGCGAGGACGGGTGGGTGGTGGTCGACCTGTGGCGATCGGCCGAGGACGCCGACGCAGGCGTCGGGGCCGGCGGCGCCGACCCGGCCGTCGTGCGGTTCTTGTCACTCGTCGAGGCGGCCTCGCTTCGGACCGAGCGCTACCACGAAGTGGGCTGAGCCGACCGGGCGGACCGGCGGCCCCCCCTGCGCCCAACCGGGTGGGACCGTGTCCCGGCGGGCGCGGCCCGTCTCGACCTGGCTCGCGGCGACCCTCGCCGGCGCGACCCTCGCCGGCACCCTGATCACGACCACCGGGGAGGCCGCCTCGGCCACCGGGATCACCGAGGTCCCAGTCGGGGTGGGCACGCCCCCGCTCACCGGCACGATCACCCTGCCCGCCGGGACCGGGCCGTTCCCGGCCGTGGTCCTGGTGTCGGGGTCGGGGCCGAACGACCAGAACGAGACGGTCGGGCCCAACCATCCGTTCCTCGACATCGCCGAGGGGCTGGCCGCCGATGGGATCGCCACCATCCGCTACGACAAGCGCACGTTCGACTACCCGGCGAGCATCGACCCGAGGACGTTCACGCCGGTCGAGGAGTACGTCCCCGACGCGCTGGCGGCCATCGCCCTCTTACGCCACGACCGGGCGATCGACCCCCGTCGCATCTTCGTCCTCGGCCACTCACAGGGCGGCACCTACGCCCCGCTCATCGCGAAGCGGGCCCCCGAGGTGGCCGGGGTGATCCTGCTAGCGGCGAGCTCCGAACCCCTGGGTCGGGCCCTCTTGCGCCAGACCCGGTACCTCGCCTCCTTGCCCGGGGTGATCGGACAGCGGGCCACCGGCGAACTCTCCCAGGTGGCCCGCATCGCCGCCGAGATCTCCGACGTGAGGACGCTCGAGGCCGACCCGCCCTCGAGTGTCCTCTTCGGCGGGGTCGGCCCGGCCTACTACCTGAGCGGCCTGCGCTACCACGAGGTCGCCGTGGCCCGGTCCCTCCCCCAGCCCCTCCTCCTGCTCCAGGGGGACCGGGACTACCAGGTCACCGTCCGCAACGACCTCGACGTGTGGCTGCGGGGCCTCCGGGGCCGCAAGGGCGTGACCGTGGTGCAGTTCCCCCGCGCCGACCATCTGTTCTTGGACGGGACGGGACCGCCGACCCCAGCCGAGTACCAGGTGGCCGGGCACGTGGACCCGGCCGTCATCACGGCCATCGCCTCGTTCGTCCGCCGGATCGGGCGGCGGCGGTAGCGGAGGGCGGGCCTGGTGGAGGTGCCCGGTCGCGCCGGACACGCCTCCATCGCCGTCGGGCGGGACGACCGCCTGGGCCCTACTGCTGCACCAGCATGAGCGGGTTGCCCTCGGGGTCGCGCACCCCGGCCAGGGTCGGGCCGCCGGGCACGTCGAAGGGCTCGATCGTCACGGTGGCTCCGAGCCGCCGGGCGAGCTCGAGCGCGGCGCCGAGTTCGCGGACCTGGACGTAGAGGGTCACGTTCGGTTCCCCCTCGCGGATGTGCCCGCCGGGGCCGGGCTCGGGACCCCCGATGCCCGGGGAGACCGGGGCGATCGGGCCGTCGCCGATCTCCCAGTTGCACAGGGCGCGATAGAAGGCCGCCTGGCGGGCCGGATCGCGCGCCGTCAGCTCCCAGTGCACCACCGGTCGTGCCCAGTCCTCGCCCATCGGTCCGCCTTTCGCGCCCCCGACGTTACGGCACGGGCCGCGGGCGTGTGCCCGGGTCCCCGGTCCCCGGCGCGGCGCGCCCGTCGGGGAATGGGGCGGCGCCCGAGGGTGTTGTAGGCGCGCGGTCGCCAACCCGGTGGCCGCGAGGAGGCGGACCATGCCCGCAGTCACCGTCGACAACCTGCTCGTGCTCCCCCGGATCGAGCCCCGGGGATCCGCCTCGCGTCCCCGGGCGGTCCGGAGCGTCACCACGGCGCCGTCGGGGTTGGAGGGCGAGGGCTTCCCGGTTCGCCGGGCCTTCGCCGGGGTGTCCCTGGCCGACCTCGACCCCTTCGTCCACATGGACCAGATGGGCGAGGTCGACTACGGGCCGGGCGAACCCAGGGGCACCGCCTGGCACCCCCACCGCGGCTTCGAGACCGTCACCTACATGATCGACGGGACGTTCCAGCACCAGGACTCGATCGGCGGCGGCGGCCTCATCACCGACGGGGCGACCCAGTGGATGACGGCCGGCGCCGGGATCCTCCACATCGAGGCTCCGCCGGAGTCACTCGTCGTGAGCGGGGGCCTCTTCCACGGGATCCAGCTGTGGGTCAACCTCCCGGCCGCCGACAAGTGGGTCAACCCCCGCTACCAGGACATCGAGCCCGGCGCGGCCGCGCTCTTGTCCTCGCCCGACGGCGGGGCGCTCGTACGGGTCATCGCCGGGGTGGTGGCCGGCCACCGCGGCCCGGGAATCACCCACACGCCGATCGCCCTCGTGCACGCGACCGTCTCGCCCGGTGCCCGGCTGGTCCTGCCGTGGCCGGCCCGCTACAACGCCCTGGCCTATGCCCTCTCGGGGCACGGGACGGTCGGCGACGAAGGGCGGCCGCTCCACACCGGCCAGTTGGCGGTCCACGGCGAGGGCGACCATGTCGTCCTGGCCGCCGGTGAGGTCGGGGACGCCGCCTTCGACGTCCTCGTGCTCGGGGGCGAGCCGATCCGCGAGCCGGTGGCCGCCTACGGGCCGTTCGTCATGAGCTCCCGGGCGGAACTGGCCCAGGCGTTCGAGGACTACCGGGCCGGCCGGCTGGGGACGGTCCCGGCCGACCACATCGGGCACTGAGGGACCCGGCTCCTACCCCGCCCGCCCCTCGGCGGGCGCCCGCTGCAAGAGGAAGGTCCCGGTGGCCCGGGAGCACAGCGCCCCGTCGGGCCCCCGCAGGGTGGCCTCGCCGTAGGCGACCTGCCTCGCCATCCGCACCACCTCGCCCCGCAGGCGGTAGGTGGTCCCGGGGGCAGCCGGCCGCATGGTCTCGGTCTTGAGCTCGAGGGTGGCCCGGGCCCGGTCCCCCCGGGCGAGCGCGGCGTTGATTGCGAAGTTGATGCACGCGTCGAGGAGCAGCGAGTGCACCCCGGCCTGGACGGTCCCCCCGGTGTTGCAAGCAAGCTCGGTCGGGGTGAACGAGCCCTCCACCCAGCCCAGGTCCTCGCCGTCGACCCCGTAGGCCTCGAGGGACGCGCCCACCTGGCCGATGAGGGGCATCCCGCCGTCGCCGAGCCAGCGATCCATGTTCCGGGGCGCGTTCGGCGCGCCGGTCGTCGAGTCGGTCATCGGACGGGCACGTTAGCCCGCCCGGACGTGGCCCCAGGGGCCCGAACTAGGCTGGGGACGGTTCGCGGTCCGGATCGACCGGCCTTCGGAAGGAGAGTCCATGACCACCGCCGTCATCGTCGACGCCGTTCGTACCCCCGGGGGCAGGCGCAACGGCAAGCTCCGGAACTGGCACGCCGTCGACCTGGCCTCCGAGCCGCTCAAGGCCCTCCAGGCTCGTAACGGTTTCGAGCCCGAGCAGATCGACGACGTGATCACCGGCTGCGTCATGCAGGTCGGGGAGCAGTCCCTCAACATCGGCCGCTCGGCGGTGCTCGCGGCCGGCTGGCCCGAGTCGGTGCCGGCGACGACGGTCGACCGCCAGTGCGGGTCGTCCCAGCAGGCCGTGCACTTCGCGGCCCAGGGGGTCATGGCCGGGGCCTACGACATGGTCGTGGCCGCCGGCGTCGAGGCCATGACCCGGGTGCCGATGGGCTCCTCGGTCGTGCGCGAGGTCGGGTTCCCCTTCGGGCCCCGGGTCCAGGCCCGCTACGCCCCGGTCGGCGGTCTCGTCAGCCAGGGCATCGGCGCCGAGATGATCGCCGACCAATGGGGCATCAGCCGCCACGACCTCGACGCCTACGGGGCCCGGAGCCAGCAGCGGGCCGCTCGGGCCACCGCCGAGGGTCGCTTCGAGCGCGAGATTATCGAGATCCCGATTCGCGACGACGAGGGCAACGACACCGCCGAGATCTTCAAGACCGACGAGGGGATCCGCCCCGACACCACGGTCGAGACCCTGGCCAACCTGAAGCCCGCCTTCAAGGAGGACGGCAAGGTCACCGCCGGGAACTCCTCCCAGATCACCGACGGCGCGTCGGGCACGCTCATCATGAGCGAGGAGAGGGCCTCGGCCATGGGCTACACGCCGCGAGCCCGGTTCGTGGCGTTCGCCGTCACCGGGGCCGACCCGGTGACCATGCTCACCGGCCCGATCCCGGCGACAAGGATGGTCCTCGAGCGGGCCAAGCTCTCGATCGACGACATCGACGTGGTCGAGATCAACGAGGCCTTCGCCTCGGTCGTCTTGGCCTGGGAGAAGGAGCTGCACCCGGACATGGAGCGGGTCAACGTGAACGGCGGGGCCATCGCCCTCGGCCACCCGCTCGGCGCCTCGGGGGCCAAGCTGCTCTCCACCCTGCTCAACGAGCTCGAGCGGACGAGCGGCCGCTACGGCCTGCTCACCATGTGCGAGGGCGGCGGGCTGGCCAACGCCTGCATCATCGAGCGGCTGGGTTGAACCTCAGCGATAGGTCGTCGCCATGATGAAGGCGGCGAAGATGACGACCAGCCCGGCGACGAGGTACCACACCGAGACCGCGCCGGGCAGCACCGTCAGATAGTTGAGCAGGATCATCAGGATCCCGAGCACCATCAACGCGAGGATCGCCGGGCCGAACCACGGCGCGCTGCGGCGCACGGTGGTGGGGACCGGGCGGGTGTAGCGGCCGCTCTGCTCGGCCGGCGTGTAGCGGCCGACTCCCTTCGTCGACGGTCCGCCCTTGGGGGTCGTCCGGCCCCCGCGCGCGGCGCGCCCTGAACGGCTGCTCGATTTGGCCACGGTCCACGAGACTAGCGATTGGGACCCGCCCGGTACCATGGCACCACCGTGGGAGCCAAGATCCTGCTCGTCGACAACTACGACTCCTTCGTCTACAACCTCGTCCAGGAGCTCGGTGAGCTGGGGGCCGAGCCGGTCGTGCACCGCAACGACGCCGTCACGGTGGCCGAGATCGAGGCGTGGAGACCCGACGGGATCGTCATCTCGCCGGGCCCGGGCCGGCCCGAGTCGGCGGGCATCTCCATGGCGGTGGTGGCGCACTTCGCCGGCCGGGTCCCGGTCCTCGGGGTCTGCCTCGGCCACCAGTGCATCGGCGAGGTGTACGGGGGGAAGACGGTCTCGGCGCCGACCCTCATGCACGGCAAGACCTCGCAGATCCACCACGACGGCCGGGGGCTCTTCGCCGGCCTGCCCGACCCCTTCGTCGCCACGAGGTACCACTCCCTCGTCACCGAGCCCGCCTCGGTGCCCGATGTCCTCGAGGTCAGCGCGACGACGGCCGATGGGGTGGTGATGGGGCTGCGCCACCGCGAACTGGCGGTCGAGGGCGTCCAATTCCACCCCGAGTCGGTGCTGACCGCCTCGGGCAGGGCCCTGCTCACCAACTTCCTCGGTCAGCTCCAGCCGGCCTGACCGAGGATCTCGGCCGGGGCGAAGGACCTCCCGCGCCACGGCCACGACGTCGAACGTCGCGAGCCCCGTCGTCTGACGCCGCGCCGATCACCTCCTCGCCCGACGCGGCACTCCGGCCCCCCTTGGCCCCGGCGCGCCGGGGCTCAGGGGATGGTGGTGGTGGTCGTGGAGGTCGTGGAGGTCGTGGTCGACGGGGCGCTGCACACGGTGATGGTCACGGTGGCCGGGAGGTTCACCTGGGTCCCGGCCGGGGGGTTCTGGCTGACCACGTCGCCGTCGTTGGCGCCCTGGCACGAATTGGTGGTCGCCGTGGCCACGGTCACCCCCTGACCCTGCAGGACGGTGGTGGCGGCGGCCTGGGTCTGGGTGACCACGTTCTTCAGCACCACCTGGCAGGGCCCGGTCGAGATCACCAGGTTGACCGAGCTGCCCCTGCTGATGCCGGTCCCGGCCGGGGGGCTCGACCCCGACACCTCGCCCGAGGGGTAGGTGTTGGAGCAGGCCTGGGTCTGGCTCCCGACCGAGAGCGACAACCCCGTCAGCTGGGCCGCCGCCTGTTGGGGGGACAGCCCGGTCAGGTTGGGCACCGACACCTGGTTGGTCGGCTGGGGGATGGAGATGGTCACAGTCGAGCCGCGCCGGATCACGCTGCCGGCAACCGGCGACTGGGAGAGCACGAAGTTCTGCTGCCCGCTGCTCGTGACGAACTTCACCTTGTAGTGCAGATGGCTGTTGGTCAGGACCGCCTCGGCCGAGGCCAGGTCGAGCCCGCTCACGCTCGGCACCTTCACCGTCGCGTCGCCCGTGCTCACCACGAGGTTCACCACCGCGTGCTTGGAGACCCGGGCTCCGGGCGCGGGGTCAGTGGAGATGACCGTGCCGGCCGCTGACCGGTCGACCCGGTTGGTGGTGGTGCCGATGACGAGGCCGTCGTTGGCCAGGATCCGCTCGGCCTGCACCAGTGGCTTGCCCACCACGTTGGGCAGGGCGAAGCCGCCGGTGAAGGTGGACACGAGCAGATAGGCGACCACCCCGAGCGCGCCCAGCGACGCCGCGAGGAGGGCGAACCAGCCGAAGCGCCGCCCGCGGCCCCCGGCCGGTTGGCGTTGGGGCGCGCTCCAGGCCCTCGTCCGGGGGAAGGCCTGGGTCGCCCTGGCCTGGACCCCGGTGGCGTTGACGCTCCCGATTACGCCGGTGGCGGCCAGGTTCCCGTTGGGCGGGCCGGCCAGGACCGGCTGCCCGTCGAGGTAGCGCAGCAGGTCGCCCTGGAAGTCCTCGGCGCTCTGGTAGCGCTGGTCCGGCAGCTTGGCCATCGCCTTCATGACCACCGCCTCGAGCTCGGGCGGCACCGTCTCGAGGAGCTGGCGGGGGGTGGGCGGCACGTCGCGCACGTGCTTGGAGGCCACCGACACCGGGGTGTCGCCGAGGAACGGCGGCCGGCCAGTGAGCATCTCGAACAGCACGACCCCGAGCGAGTAGATGTCGGTGCGGGCGTCGACCCCGAGGCCCTCGGCCTGCTCGGGCGAGAAGTAGGTGGCGGTCCCCATGACCGCACCGGTCTGGGTCAGGCTGTCCTCGGTGTTGACGGCCCGGGCGATCCCGAAGTCGGTCACCTTGACCTGACCGTCGTGGGTGATGAGGACGTTGCCCGGCTTGATGTCGCGGTGGACCACCCCGTGGCGGTGGGCCGAAGCGAGGGCCGCCGCCACCAACGAGGTGATCTCGGCGGCGCGCGCCGCGTCGAGCGGACCGGTCTCGCGCAGCACCGCCGAGAGCGGGCGCCCGTCGACGTACTCCATCACGATGAAGTAGGCGCCGGTGTCCTGCCCCCAGTCGAAGACCGGGACGATGTTGGGGTGCGAGAGCTTGGCGGCCGCCTGGGCCTCGCGCCGGAACCGCTCGACGAAGGCGCGGTCGACCGAGAGCTCCGGGAACAGGACCTTCAGGGCCACCGGCCGGTCGAGCAGGCGGTCCCGGGCCCGGTACACCTCGGCCATCCCGCCCCGGGCGACCAGGTGGGTGAGTTCGTAGCGCTCGGAGAAGACGCGGGGGACCTCGACGGGCTGCATGGCGCTCAGAGCCTACGTGGCCCCGCGCGCCACCACGGGGCGACCACCCCGAGGCGCGGCGCCCGGCGTCCTTCGACCGATTTGGGCGCGCTCATCCGAGCGCCGCCTCGAGCATCTTCACCATGATCGGCCCGGCGACGGTCGCGCCGTAGGTGCCGATGGCCTGGTCCGGCACGACCACCGCCACCGCCACCTGAGGGTTGGAGGCGGGGGCGAACCCGATCATCCAGTCGGCGAGGGACTGGGTCGGAGTGCCGACCTGGGCGGTGCCGGTCTTCACCGCGGCCTGGAGCGAAGCCGGGAACCCGTCGCCGCTGGCCGTCCCCGCGGTGACCACCTTCTGCATCAACGGGACGATCTGCGACGCCGCCTGCGCCGACATGGTCTGGCGCCACAGCTGGGGCTTGTAGGTCTCGACCACCCGACCCTGGGCGTCGGTGATCTTGGCCAGAAGGTGCGGGACCATCTCCTTGCCGCCGTTGGCCACCGCGGCGGCCACCATCGCGTTCTGCAGGGCGGTGGTCTCGACGTCCTGCTGGCCGAAGGCCGAGTAGGCCTGGCCCGGGACTCCGGGGTTCCCCCCGGCGCTCAGCTCCTTGGCCGTCGGGTACAGCGAGGGTTGGACGGCGTAGCCGACCGTGGCGTTGTCCGGTGCCAGGTCGAGGGGCGGGCGGAAGTTGAACCCGAACAGGCTCGCCTCCTGGGAGAGCGAGAAGCCGCCGAGCAACAGGCCGAGCTCGGCGTAGCCCGGGTCGCAGGACTGGGGCAGCATGCTCTGGATGGTGCCGCCGCAGGGGGTCGCGAGCGCCGCGGTGTCGGCGTCGTTGCAGATGCTCTTGTTGGTGTCCGGCAGGGCCTGGCACAACGAGACCGGGTAGTTGTAGGTGGCGAGGGCGGGGTCCAGGTTGAAGATGGCGGCGGTCGTGACCACCTTGGCCGTCGACCCCGGCTGGATCGGGTAGTAGGTGGCCAACGGCAGGATCGGCTTGTAGCCCTCGGCGTCGGGGAGGTTGTCGAGGTACTCGGCCGCCGACGCCGTCTTCGGGTTGGTGGAGGTGAGCGGAGTCGGGTCGTACGTGGGCTGGGAGGCCATGGCCAGCACGGCACCGGTCTTCGGATCGAGCACCACGATGGCGCCGTCCTTGTTCGACCCCTGGATGCTGGCCAGCTGCTGCATCGCCGCCTGCTGGAGGCTCGGGACCACGGTCAAGGTGATGTCGTCGGTGGTCGGCGGGGGCGGGGAGAGCAGCTGGCTCAGGGTCTGGATCGACTGCTTGTGCAGGCCGAGCTGGGCGCTGTAGTAGCCCTCGACGCCGGTGTCGCACCCGACGACTGGCACCGCGTCGTTGCACACCCCGACGATCTGGGAGAAGAGCGAACCGGTCGGGTACTGGCGCTGGAACTGGTAGGCGCCCGAGTGCGGTGGGGCCACCCGCACCGACTGGGCGAGCACGGTCCCGTCGGCGGCGAAGATGTCGCCGCGTTGGTTGTCGAAGCTCACCACGTTGTTGACCGGGTTCGTGGCCGAGTGCGCGAGCGCCGGGGCCCGCCGGAACTGGATGTTGGTCAGCTGGACGATGATCAGTCCGAAGCAGAGGATCAAGAGGATCCCGAGCCAGCGAATGCGTCTGCTCATGGGCTACAGCCGCGTCAGGGGAGTCGAGTTCTGCTGGGCCACGAATTCGCGGTGCAGGTTGGCGATGTAGCGCTCGGCCGCCTGCAGCGAGGGCTCGGTGACCGTCCGGCGCAGGTCCCGCAGCCGGAACGCCAGGACCTCTTTGGTGGTCACGTCGGTCCGGTCGAGGAGCTTGGGTTGGATGCCGAGGAACCCGCCCGGCCGGCCCTGGTAGACGGCCAGGTTGCCGTGGTCGATGGCCACGTACCAGTTGTCCATCGCGTACCACCGGACCACCGCCACCGCCCCCGCCGGCACGGCCAGGATCAAGAGGAAGAAGAGGATCACCCGCACCGTGATGCGCCGGGGGACGCCGAGGCGCAGCCGCCGTTCGCGCCGGGTCTCCCGGACTGGTGTCAAGCGCTCGCGCTCGGGCTCCCGGTACTCGGGTGGCGAGATGGTCTGGATCGCGACCGGGGCCGCGGCCACGAACAGCTCCTCCCCCGCGTCCGCCGCGGGGGAGGCGACCGCGGGTAGAAGGCCTCGGTGGACGGTGGTGATCGTGGTGGCGTCCTCGTCCACGGGCGGCTGGGTCCGGGGGCCGGCCGGCGCCGGCCGGTCGACCGGCGGGTTCGGCCCCGGCTCCTCGAGACGGGTCGCACCCGCCTCGTCGAGCGACACCCGGGCCACGCTCGAGGACCGGGGTGGCTCCTCCTCGCCGACGAGGATGTCGACCACCACCACCGTCACGTTGTCGCTGCCCCCGTTGGCGTTGGCCCGGTCGACCAGCGACCGGGCCGCCTTGCGGGGGTCGTGCTCGGACCGCAGCACTTGGCCGATCTGCTCGACGTTCACCTCGTTGGTCAGGCCGTCGCTGCACAGGAGCAACCGGTCCCCGGTGTGTAGGTGCAGCTCCCACAGGTCGATGTCGACCTCCGGGGCCACGCCGAGCGCCCGGGTGAGGATGTGGCGGTGCGGATGGACCTCGGCCTCGGCCTCGGTCATCTCGCCGTGCCGGACCCGCTCCTCGGCCAGGCTGTGGTCGGCGGTGATCTGCTTGATGGCCCCGCCCGACATGAGGTAGGCCCGCGAGTCGCCCACGTTGGCGAGGCCGATCACGTCACGGCCGTCGGCGCCGACGCTGAGACCCGCCGCGGTGAGGGTGGTCCCCATGCCCCGCAGGCCGTCGACCCGGACACTCTGCTCCCATATCGCCCCGTTGGCGGCGACGAACGCCTCCCGCAGGCCGGCGATGGTGGGGTTCCGCTCGTAGGCGGCCTGGAGGGTCTCGATCGCCATCCGGGCCGCGACCTCGCCGCCCCGGGCCCCGCCCATGCCGTCGGCCACCGCGAACAGGGTGTCGCTCGCGGCGGCCCGGTCCTCGTTGGACTCGCGGGCGCGCCCGATGTCGGTGGCCAGGCCGGAACGCAAGACGGTCACCGTCGGACCTCGAAGACGGTCGCGCCGATCTGCAACAGGTCCCCCCGGGCCAACCGGGAGGGTTGGGAGATCCGCTCCGAGTTGACATAGGTCCCGTTGGTCGATCCGAGGTCCTCCACCCACACCTGCCCGCCACTGCGATAGATGCGGGCGTGGAGGCTCGAACTGTAGGAGTCGTAGTTCGTGGGGATCCCACAGCCGTTGGACCGGCCCACCGTGACCTCACCGTCGAGCTCGTAGACCGCCCCCTCTCGCTCACGGGGCTCGACCACCCGGAGTCGGAGCTGACGGTGGCTGCGGGTCTCGCGCAACGGACGTTGCTCGTCCTCCCGGGCCCGGCGCTGGGCCCGGCGCTGGGCCCGGGACGGCCCGGCCGGCCGGACCTCCACGAAGACCGCCCGCACCACCCGCAAGAAGAACAAGAAGATGAGGATCACGACCAACCACTGCAGCGGCCGGATGATGGCGGAGTAGTTGGTCCCTAGGATGAGCACCTGGTTCTCACCGTCACAGCATCTCGAAGACCAGGGTCGTGGAGCCGACGGTGATGGCATCGCCCGACCTCAGATAACCCTCCGCGAGCGGCACCCCGTTGAGCTTGGTGCCGTTGGTCGACCCGAGGTCGCGGACCACGAAGTTGTCCTCGACCCTCACCACCTCGGCGTGGCGACGACTGACGTTGGGGTCGCTCAGCACCACGGTGCACTCGGGCATCCGGCCGATCACCACCGCGTCGGCCTCGATCTGCACCCGGCCGCCGCCCGGCAGCACCAGCTCGGCCGGGACCAGCCCGTCGGCTCCTTCGATGACCTCGGCGAGCACGTCGAACCGACCGGCCCGCAGCCTCGGTCCCTCCAGGATCTGCACGTCGATCGGCCCGACGAAGATGTACTGCTCGTTGCGGGCGTGCTCGCGGGCCGCCTCGGCCAGCTCCCGGACCAGCGCGTCAAGGAAGTTGGAGAACCGCTCCACGTCGGGGCGGGCGAGCGTCACCGCGAAGGCGTTGGGGGCGATGAGCCCGCGCACCCCGACCCGGCGGTGGAGGTCCATCTCGCGGGTGAGTCGACGTCCGATCTCGACCGGCTGGAGATTGCTTCGGAAGGGCCTGGCCAATGTTCCTTCCACAAGGCGCTCGAGTCGGTCCTCGAACTGCTGGAGTCCCATGGTCTAGGACATCCTACTGGGCAAACCCCCGAATCTGGGCTCGACCGGGCCGCACATGCCCTGGTGGCGGGTGGAGTGGGGGTCGCCGGTTGACTAGCCTGAGCCGGCTCGGGCGAGTGGCGGAATAGGCAGACGCGCAGGATTCAGGTTCCTGTGTCCGAAAGGATGTGGGGGTTCAAGTCCCCCCTCGCCCACCCGAGTTGACCAGGGAATCTCCTCGGACGCCGGGGCGCCCCGGCCGACGGCCCCGCCCGCGCCACCGTCCCCGGGCCGACCGCGCTCTGTCACCGGGACGACCACTGCGTCCTCTCCCCGTCCGGCATCCGACAGGATGTGGGACCGATGAGCGGCGACCCTCCGACCGCAGGCCGAGCCCCCGGCGCCGCCCGCTACACCCACGGCCACCACGCGAGCGTGCTGCGCTCGCACCGACAGCGGACCGCGGAGAACTCGGCCGCGTACCTCCTCCCCCACCTCCGCGCCGGCATGTCCCTCCTCGACGTGGGCTGCGGCCCGGGCACGATCACCACCGACCTGGCCGAACGGGTCGCCCCGGGCGCGGTGGTAGCCCTCGACTCCACGCTCGAGGTGGGCCGCCTGGTCGCCGGGGTGCCCTTCGTGGCGGCCGACCTGTTCGCGCTCCCCCACGGTGACCGGGTTTTCGACGTGGTCCACGCCCACCAGGTGCTCCAGCACGTCGCCGACCCGGCGGGGGCGTTGGGCGAGATGGGCCGGGTTTGCCGGTCCGGGGGCCTGGTGGCGGCCCGCGACGGCGACTACGGCGCGATGACCTGGTACCCCGACGTCCCCGAGCTCCACCGTTGGCTCGAGCTCTACCGCCGGGTCGCCCGGGCCAACGGGGGCGAGCCCGACGCCGGACGGCGTCTCTCGGCCTGGGCCCGGGCCGCCGGCTACGACGAGGTACGCGTGTCCGCCTCGGCCTGGTGCTTCGCCTCCCGGGAGGACCGGCGGTGGTGGGCGGAGACCTGGGCGCAGCGGGTCAGCACGAGCGCCCTCGGCGACCGGGCGCTGGAGCTGGGCCTAGCCGACCGGGCCGAGCTGTCGGAGCTGGCCGCAGGCTGGCTCCGGTGGGCCGACGAGCCGGACGGCTGGTTCGCGGTCCTCCACGGCGAAGTCCTCTGCCGAGCTGGCTGAGGCGCCTCGGGGGCGGCCCCCTCGTCGGCCGGCCCGTCGCCGATGCCCCGCTTCGCCGCATCGGGGCCGGCGGCGCACGACCGAAATGGCTGGTCGGGCACTACGCTGGTGGTGTCCGTCGGCCGGCGGGCAACGGGGATTCGGGCGAGGTGGCTGGTGATCTTGCACCGTGACGGTCCGGGCCGTCGCACGGGGGCGTCGCCCCGGCCGGGGTCGGTCCCCGAGCTGGCGCGGGTCCTCCGCCAGGCCCGTTCGGCCCAGGGTCTCGAGCTCTTCCAGGTCAGCCAGCAGACCGGGATCCCCCTCGACCACCTCTCGGACCTCGAGTCGGGCACGGTCGACCGCCTTCCCGACCGGGTGGAGATCCTGAAGGCCCTGGGCAGCTACGCCAGCTTCCTCGGCCTCCCCGGGGACCAGTTCGTCGTGACCCTCGTCGAGCATTGGCCGGCGGCACCGAACACCGTCCCGGTGGTGGTGGTCCACGACGACACCGACGGTACCGGTCGACTTGCCGCCGACCGGACCCCCCGGGCGACGACGCCCACAGGGGCCGAGCTCGAGACCAAGGCGATCCCCCTCTCCATGCCCAAACGGGACGCCCCGCCGACCTCGGCCGGACTCCCGGTCCTCACCGAGCGTCACAGCTCAACCGCCCAGGTGCCGGTGGTGATGGCCGACACCGGCAAGACGCCGGCCGTCCGACGCAACGGCGACGGTCTCGGGATGGCGCTGGTCCGTGCCAGCGTGGTGGTGGCCCTGGTCCTGGTGCTCATCGGCACCGCCTGGCTGGTGCTCAACCGAGTCCGCCCCCAGTGGCTGGCCGACCTGCGCCTCCCCTACACGAGCCAAGGGGCGATCGCGCCCTCCTCGGGGACGACCGGCGGCACGGGGACGACCGGCGCCAAGGGGACGACCGCCGCCACCGCCGCCGCACCATCCATGCACCTGGTCTCGGCGACCGGGACCCAGGCCACCTTCTCGGTCACGAGCCCGCGTTTTGACGTGCAGATCAGCGCAAGCGGTGGTGAGACCTGGGTGCAGGCCACCGGACCGCTCTCGACCGCACCCTCCTACGAAGGGGTCCTGAAGAACGGCCAGTCCCAGGTGGTTCCGGCCGATCATCAGCTGGTGGTCCGGATCGGCTCCATCGCGGCCCGCATCGCCGTCCGGGTCGACCAGCGCCTGATCGGGACCTACGTCCCCCCCGGGGCCCCGTTCATGATGACCTTCACCGCCCAGTAGGCGAGGGGGCGAGGGGCCGCGCCCCCGGGGGGTCCGGTCGCGCTCAGTCCTGCTCGGCCGCCACCGGCGCTACCGCTGCCACCGCCTGGCCCTCGTCGAGGTTCATGACCCGGACCCCGGTGGCGTCGCGGCCCTGGGACGCGATCTCGCGCACCGAGGTCCTGATGGTCACGCCCCCCGAGGACACGAGCAGGATGTCGCTTTCGTAGGGGACCATGAAGGCGGCCACCACCGCACCACGGCGGGCCGTCAGCTTGATCCCCCGGACCCCCTGTCCGCCGCGGGCCTGGGTGTGGAACCGTTCGAGCTTGGTCCGCTTGCCGTAGCCGGCGTCGGTCACCATGAGGATGTCCACGTCGTCCCGGGCCACGTCGCAGGAGACCACCTCGTCGTCGGAACGCAGCTTGATCCCCCGGACGCCGGCGGCGTCCCGGCCCATCGGCCGCACGTCGCGCTCGGAGAAGCGGATGGTCATCCCCTGCTTGGTCACGACGACAAGGTCGTCCTCGCCGGCGGTCTCGATCACCTTCACCAGGCGGTCGCCGTCGCGCAGGTTGATGGCGATGAAGCCCTCCCGTCGCGACTTGTCGTACTCGCTGAACGCCGTCTTCTTCACCTGTCCCTGGGCGGTGGCGAACAGGAGGAAGTGGTCGGACGGGAAGTCCCGGGTGTCGACGATGGCCCGGATCGTCTCGCCACTCTCGAGGGGAAGGAGGTTGACGAGGGCCGTGCCCCGGGCCGTCCGGTCCTTGGTCGGGATCTCGTGCCCGCGCAGCCGGTAGACCCGGCCGGTGTCGGAGAACAACAGCACGTAGGCGTGCGACGTGGTGTGGACCACGTGGGTGACCAGATCCTCTTCCTTCAGCCGGGCCCCCTGCACGCCGCGCCCGCCGCGGGCCTGGGTCCGAAAGGCCGTCGCCGGCACTGCCTTCACGTACCCGGCGGCGGTCATGGTGACCACGATCTCCTGATCGTTGATCAGGTCCTCCATCGCCAGCTCGCCCGGGTCATGGGTGATCACGCTCCGGCGGGGGTCGGCGAACTTCTCCCGTACCTCGCCCAGCTCGGTCTTGATGACCCCCCGCAGCTTGGCGTCGTCGGCCAGGATGGCCTCGAGCTCGGCGATCGTCGCCTGCAGCTCGGCCAGTTCCTGTTCGAGCTCGCTGCGGCCCAGCCTGGTCAACCGGCCCAGCTGCAGGTCCAAGATGTGGTTGGCCTGCTCCTCGCTGAAAGAGAACGGCTCGGCCATCAACGCCGCCCGGGCCGCGGCCCGGTCCTCGGACGCCCGGATCGCGGCGATCACCGCGTCGAGCATGTCGATTGCCCTGAGCAGCCCCTCGACGATGTGGGCCCGGGCCCGGGCCTTGCGGAGCTGGTACTCCGAACGCCGGGTGATCACCTCGACCTGATGGGCCACGTAGTGGCCGAGCAGCTGGGCCAGATTGAGGGTCCGGGGGACGCCGTCGACCAGCGCCAGGGTGTTCATCCCGAATGTCCCCTGCAACGGGGTGTGCTTGTAGAGCTTGTTCAACACCACGTTGGCGTTGGCGTCCCGCTTCAAGCGGATCACGAGCCGCGGCTTGCGGGCGGCCGAGTCGTTCTGCACCTCGGCGATCCCGTCGAGGTCGCCCGAGCGGACCAGGTCGTGGATTTTCTGTTCCACCACCTCGACCGAGGTCTGGTAGGGCAGCTCGGTGACGACGATGCTCGTCACCCCCCGTTGCTCGTCCACCTCCGCCACCGCTCGCATCCGGATCGACCCCCGGCCGGTGCGGTAGGCGTCGTGGATCCCCTGGCGCCCGAGGATCAGCGCCCCGGTGGGGAAGTCCGGGCCCAGCACGAACTTCATGAGGTCGTCGGGCGTGGCGTCGGGGTGGTCGATGAGATGCACCGTCGCGTCGATCACCTCGCCCAGGTTGTGCGGGGCGATTTTCGTGGCCATCCCGACCGCGATCCCCTCGGACCCGTTGACCAACAGGTTGGGGAACCGTGCCGGCAGCACCAGCGGTTCCTCGGTCGCGTTGGAGTAGTTCGGACCGAAGTCCACCGTCTCCTCGTCGATGCCCGACATCAACTCCATGGCGAGCGTCTCGAGCCGGCACTCGGTGTAGCGCATGGCCGCCGGCCCCTCGTCGGGGCCGGTGCCACCGAAGTTCCCGTGGCCGTCGACGAGCGGGTGACGCATGCTGAAGTCCTGGACCATCCGGACCAGTGCGTCGTAGATGGCGCCGTCACCGTGCGGGTGGTAGGTGCCCATGACCCGGCCCACGACCTCTGCGCACTTCACGTGGGGCCGGTCCGGTCGCAGTCCCTGGTCGAACATCGTGTAGAGGATGCGGCGCTGCACCGGCTTCAAACCGTCGCGCACGTCGGGCAGGGCCCGGGCGGTGATGACCGACATCGAGTACTCGATGAACGAGCGCTCCATCTCCTCTTGGATCTCGATGGGCTCGATGAACCCCAGGACCTCCGCGTCCCCCGGTCCCGCCCCGTCGGCGCCCTGGCCGTTGGTCGAGGCTCTGGTGCTCCTCATGGTCCTTCTGGTCGGCACGTGCTCGGTGCTCCCTAGATGTCCAGGAAGCGGGCGTCTTTGGCGTTGGTCTGGATGAAGTGCCGCCGCTGCTCCACGTCGTCGCCCATCAAGATGGCGCAGACCTCGTCGGCCAGCGCCGCCTGTTCGACGCTGATCTGGAGCAGGGTGCGCCGAGCCGGATCGATGGTGGTGTTCTTCAGCTCGTCGAAGTCCATCTCACCGAGGCCCTTCAGCCGCTGGAAGTCCGCCTTGTGGTTCGGGTTCTCGGCCAGGAAGGCCTCCTTGGCCGCGTCGTCGCGGAGGTAGATCTTCTCCCTCCCGACGAGCGTCGAGTACAGCGGCGGCTGGGCCACGTAGACGAAGCCCCCTTCGACGAGCGCCTTCATCTGACGGAAGAAGAAGGTGAGCAAGAGAGTCCGGATGTGGGAGCCGTCGACGTCGGCGTCGGCGAGCACGATGACCTTGTGGTAGCGGATCTTCTCCACGTCAAAGTCCTCGGCCAGGCCGGCCCCGATCGCGGCGATCAACGCCTGGATCTCGGCGTTCTTCAGCATCTTGTCGATGCGGGCCCGCTCGACGTTCAGGATCTTCCCCCGGATCGGCAGGACCGCCTGGGTCCGGGGATCCCGGGCGTCCTTGGCCGAGCCGCCGGCCGAGTTCCCCTCGACGATCAACAACTCGCACTCCCTCGGGTCGCGCGAAGAGCAGTCGACCAACTTGCCCGGCAACCCGGCCCCGTCGAGCGCGGACTTCCGCCTCGTCAGGTCCCGGGCCTGGCGCGCCGCCACCCGGGCCCTCGCCGCGAGCAGGGCCTTCTGCACCGCCTGGTTGGCCTCGCGTGGGTTCTCCTCCAACCACTCGGCCAGCTTCTCGTTGGTGGCCCGCTCGACCAGCGACCGCATCGGGACGTTCCCGAGCTTGGTCTTGGTCTGGCCCTCGAACTGGGGATCGGTGAGGCGGACCGACACGATCGCGGTCAGGCCCTCGCGGATGTCCTCCCCGAGCAGGTTGTCGTCCTTCTCCTTCAACAGGTTCTTGTTCCGGGCGTAGCGGTTCACCACGTTGGTGAGCGCCTTCTTGAACCCCTCCTCGTGCATGCCCCCCTCGGTCGTGGAGATGCCGTTGGCGAAGGAGTGGAGGCTCTCGTGGAACCCGGTGTTCCACTGCAGAGCCACCTCGACCTCCATGGAGTTCTCGACCTGTTCGTACGAGGCGACCTTGCGGAACAGCGACTCGCGCGCCGCGTTCAGGTGCTTCACGAACTCGACGATCCCGCCGTTGTACTTGAAGGTGATCCGCTGTCCCTCGGGGTCCCGCTCGTCGACGAAGCGGATCTCGAGACCCTTGTTCAAGAACGCCATGATCTGCAGCCGTTCGGTGATCGTGGTCGCCCGAAACTCGACTTCCTCAAAGACGCTCGCGTCGGGCCAGAAGGTGACCGTCGTGCCGGTGCGCCCCCGCGGCGCCGGCCCGACGACCTTCAGCTTCCCGACCGGCTCCCCGCCGTTCTTGAACTCGAGCACGTGGCGCTTGGCGTCGAGCGAACTGTCGATCTCCAACTTCAGCCGGCTGGAAAGGGCGTTCACCACCGAGACCCCCACCCCGTGGAGCCCCCCGGTCACCTTGTAGCCCGAGCCCCCGAACTTTCCCCCCGCGTGCAGCGTGGTGAGGACGATCTCCGCCGCGCTGCGCCCGGGAAAGTTCGGATGGGGGTCGACGGGGATCCCCCGGGCGTCGTCGGTCACCCGGCACCCCCCGTCGGCCAGCAGCGTCACGTCGATCCGGGTGCAGAACCCCTGCATCGCCTCGTCGACCGAGTTGTCGACAACCTCCCAGACCAGCTGGTGCAGGCCGCTCGGGCCGGTCGACCCGATGTACATCCCCGGCCGGAGGCGGACCGGCTCGAGACCCTCCAGAACGGTGATTGCACTTGCGTCGTACGCCTCACCACCACGCTTAGGCAATACCGCTCCACACTCCAACTCCGGGGCGCGACCTTGCCCGGAGGCCAGGTCGGCGCACATTTCCGAACGTAGCGGGCGAGCCTCTTGGTCGTCCGCTGACCCTTGTGATTCTAGTCGATGAACTCCCCGGGTCGGTGCCTGCCCGGCGCCTTCGCACCCTTCCCGTCCCCCGGCAGAGCACGAGGTCAACTGCGGTTTCCGCCACGCCGGGGACCGGGTCCTCAGCCCCGGCGCACCACCACCTCGAGGCGCGCGGGTGCCCGCCCCGCGGCCTCGGCCACCTGAGCCAGCACGGTGGTGCCGAGCGCCCGGATCTGGGTCGCCCACGCCGGGTGGTCCGCCGCCACCACGAGCGCCTCGTCGGTCGCCCGGACCGGTCGGACGTGCGCCGCCAAGGCCGGCCCCACGATCTCTTCCCACCGCCCGAAGATGGCGCCAAACTCGCCAGCGCTCTGCGGGGCGATCCGCCGGACCGCCGCGTCCAAGCTCTCGGTCAGGCGGCGGGGCCCGTCCCCGTCCCGCTTGCCGGCGCTCACGCCGACAGCCCGGCCACGTCGAGGACCTTGGCTACCTGCACCCCCGAGGGCACCGGTACGGCCGTGGTGAGGAGGCACTGGCCTGGCGGCAGCTCGAGCACGAGCGCCCGGGTGCGCATCGGGTCGAGTTCGGAGAAGACGTCGTCGAGCAGCAGCAGCGGCGGGCGGCCGAGGCGGGCGGCCATCAGGCGGTGCAGACCCAGTCGCAACCCGAGGGCGAGACAGCGCTGCTCCCCCTGGGAGGCCTGGAGCCGCGAGTCCCGGCCGTCCAGCTCGATCGCGACGTCGTCGCGGTGGGGTCCGGCGGTCGTCGTCGCCCGGCGCAAATCCTCCCGCCGACGCGCGGCCAGCGCGTCGGCGTAGGGACCGGACCAGCTCGCCTCGTAGTGCAACCCGACCCGCACGTCCCCGGTGCCAGCCAGAGCCCGGTATGCCGCCTCGACCAACGGGTGCAGCCGTCCGAGAAGGACCCGGCGGGCCGAGACCAACGAATCGCCGGCCGTCGCCAAGCGCGCGTCCCACACATCGAGCGACCGCTCAATCTCGGCGCTGGCTCGACCACCGGCCTGGCGGAGCAGGGCCCCGCGTTGGCGCAGAGCCCGTTCCGCCGCCTCCAGCGCCATCGCCGCCTGGCGGTCCAGGCCGACCAGCGCGTCGTCGAGCAGTCGACGGCGCCCTGACGGGCCGCCCCGCACCACCTCGAGGTCGTCGGGGGAGAAGACCGTGCTCGGCACGGCTTCTGCCAACTCGAGTCGCCGAGCCCGTTGCCGATTCACCTGGGCCCGTGAACCCGCGCCACGGGCCAGCTCCAGCTCGACCGTGGTCCGCCGACCCTCCACCATCAGCTCACCACGCACATACCCGCGTTCGGCGCCGTTCCGGATCATCGCCTCGCGCGGTGCACCGCGAAAGGAACGCTGCGATCCGAGGAACGCCACCGCCTCGAGAACGGTCGTCTTCCCGCTCCCGTTAGCTCCGGTGAGGACCGTCGTCCCCTCCTCCGCCGGTTCCATGGTCGCCGCGCTGAAGACCCGGAAGTCGGTCATGGACACCAGCTGGAGCACGCCGGTCGTGGGTCGCTCGACCCGTCGGGACCCTGGGCGCCCGGCTCAGGACACCCGGACCGGCATCAGCAGGTAGCGGTAGTCCTCCCGCTCGGCCGCCCGCACGGTCGCCGGCCGGCTCGGATCGGCGGTCTCGATGATCACCTCGTCCTCCGCCACAGCCTCGACGCCGTCGATCAGGTACGACGGGTTAAACGCGATCACCAGGTCCTCACCGGAGAAGTCCCCGTCGACGGTCTCGTTGGCCTCCCCCACCTCCTGGGACACGACCGAAAGGTCGACGCCCCCAGCGCGCATAGCCAACCGCACCGGGGTGGTGTTGTCCCGGACGAGCAGCCGGACCCGGCGCAACGCGCCCAACAACGACTCCTTGCCCACGTGCAGACGGTTCGGGTACTCGCTCGGGATCAGCTGGCGGTAGTCCGGGTATGCCCCATCCAACAGGCGTGTCCGAACCTCCACCGCCCCCACCCGGAAGGTGATCTCGTGGGTGCCCACGATCACCTGGACCCCGCCCTCGGCGTCTTTGGTTCCGGGTAACAGGCGCTGCAACTCGGCCAGGGCCCGGGCCGGGACCAGCACGTCGGTACCGTCGGAGATCCCCTTTGTGTCTCGCAGGTCACGCAGGGCCAGGCGATAGGAGTCTGTGGCCACCAGCCGCACCGAGCTGTCCTCGGTGGTGATCAGCACACCGGTTAGCAACGGCCGTGCGTCGTCGGTCGAGGCCGCCCGCACCACCTGGCGAAGCCCGTCGGCCAACGACACACCGAGAAGCTGTCCCGACTCCGCCGTCGAAAACACCGCCGGGAACTCCACCACCGGGAAGGTCCGCAACTCGAACCGGGACCGGGCGGCGGAGATCTCCACCCGCTCCTCCTTCGCCTCCAACGTCACGGCCCCGGCCTCCAGCGAACGAACGATGTCGGTCGCCAACCGGGCTGGAACCACACAGTTCCCGCCCTCGAGGCCGATCACCTCCTGGTCCATCCGGATCGTGAGATCGAGGTCGGTTCCCGTGGCTTGTAGCCGGTTCCCCTCGCACGACAACAGCACCCCGGAGAGCACCACCGAGGAGACTCCGCGGCCACCGACTGCCCGGCCCACGGTTGAGAGCACGTCGACGAGCGCATCTCGTTCAGAACGGAACTTCACGGTCTGGCGGTCCTTTCGAGAGCGGGCGATGCGTAATTACAAGAACAAGAAGACAGAGGAATCTTTAGTAGTGGTAGTAACACCTGAGGATTGTGGAGTCTGGGAGAGATCTGCTGGTCGGTGGAGTCATCGGGGTCGCGGCCGCTGTGGAGAAGACGGGGGCGAAGACTCGCCGCGGTGGATGCCGCGCGGCGACCCTGTCGAAAACGGCGTGTGACATCACAGGCATAGGGGGCCGAATCACAGGTTTTGCGCCCGACTTTCCCCAACGGCTCATGGACCGGTCTTGATCTTGAGAAGCAGGTCGGTGACCTGGTCGTAGATCTGACGGCGCTCCTTCATCTGACCGGTGATCTTCTCGACGGCGTGAATGACCGTCGTGTGGTCCCGGCCCCCGAACACCCGAGCGATAGCTGGGTAGCTGTAGTCGGTGAGGTTTCTGACCAGGTACATCGCGACCTGGCGGGCGGTGACGAGCGGCCTGGTCCGGCTCGGCCCGCAGATCGCGTCGATCGTGAAGCCGTAGCGGATGGCGGTCGCTTCCAGGATCATCTGCGGGGTGATGCGGCGGGGCTCGTCCGCCGAGATGATGTCCGAAAGCACCCGTTCGGCGAGCGGCAGGGAGATCGGTTCGCGGTTCAAGGAGGCGAAGGCGGTGACACGGATCAATGCGCCCTCGAGCTCGCGGATGTTGTTCTTCACGTGGCTCGCGATGAACTCAAGCACGTCGTGGGGGATGTCGTCGTGGTCCGCCTCGGCCTTGGATCGCAAGATGGCCAGACGGGTCTCGAGGTCCGGCGGGTCGATCTCGGTGATGAGCCCG
>JAJYVS010000098.1 GCA_021791895.1 Actinomycetes bacterium
ACGCGAGCTTGGCGACGAGCTTGGTCCGTCCCACGCCCACCGAGCAGTCGAGCCCGAGGGACTCGGACACCTGCCGACGGATGCGAATCGCCACCCCCGGGGCTGGGCCGAGCAGGCCGACCGAGCCGGTGACGTCCAGAAAGGCCTCGTCGAGGGAGATGCCCTCGACGAGGGGTGTGAACCCCTCGAGGATGGCGTGCAACTGGCTGCTCACTTCGACGTACCGGCGGAACCGGCCCTCGAGGAAGATTGCCTGCGGACAGAGCCGACGGGCGAGAGCGCTCGGCATGGCGGAGTGCACGCCGAACCGGCGCGCCTCGTAGGTGCAGGCGGCGACGACTCCCCGGGCACCGGTCCCACCGACGATCACCGCCTTCCCCGCCAGCTCCGGGTGGTCGAGCACCTCCACGGAAGCGAAGAACGCATCCATGTCCACGTGGAGGATCCAACGCCCTCCGCCACCCGGATCCGGCACGCCGCCGACGCCCCTCACCCCCATCGATGGGGCCACAGGGGGGACGGAGGCGTCATCCATCGAAGCGCAGCCTCCGGAACCCCTCGGCGAAGTCGACGCCGACCCGCCGGCCCGCGTCCTCCGCCCCCGACCGAACCGCCGCCATCACCAGGTCCGGGCCGTCGGGGAACTGGGTGCGATGGCAGCCGATCGCCCGGACCTTGGATTCCAGCACGCCGGAGATGTCGACCCAGACGTTGGGTTCGAGCGTGCCCGACAGCAGGACGGTCGAGACCTGATGCGCCTCTCCGGTCTCGGGGAAGTACTTCGGCAGGGCGGCAGCGGGTGCCACGGCGTCCAACGCCGCCCAACCCGTGACCCGGTGGTCACGATGGTTGAAGTAGCTCTGGCCGAAGAACACCGCAGTGGGGTCGGGACAGAGCACCACCTGGGGTCGGATGCGACGGATGACGCCGACCAGGGCGGCGACCAGAGCCGGATCGTGGTCGAGCTCGCCGTCGGGGTAGTGCAGGAACTCTTGGCTGGCGACCCCCACCACCTGGCCGGCTGCCGCCGCCTCGGCCGCCCGGAGCCGGGCGAGGGCCTGGCTGTCAGCGTGCCGGTCCGGCGTCCCCTTGTCCCCGTCCGTGCAGAGCAGGACATGGACCGCGCAGCCACCGCTCGACCACGCCGCCAGCGTCCCGCCGCACCCCACGTCGGGGTCGTCGGGATGTGCGTAGATCGCCAGTGCGCTCGCCGGCACCTCGCTCACGAGATCGCTCCTCGCAGCGGTCACGGGCCCTCGCGGCGCTTCGGGGCTGTCGTCTTCGTAAGAAGGCCAACCTCTCGACGGAAGTCGTCCACACCCTCGAACCCCTTGTAGACGCTGGCGAACCGGAGGTATGCCACCTCGTCGAGGGACCGGAGGCGATCGAGGACGGCCAACCCGACCCGCTGGGTGGTCGGGTCGCTTGCGTCCTCCCTCAGTTCCTCCTCCACTTCGAGGGCGACCCGTTCGAGCTGCGAATCGGAGACCGGGCGGTTTTTGGAGGCAGCCCGCAGGCCACCGATGACCTTCGTCCGGTCGAAGGGCTCCCGCTCGCCTGATCGCTTGACCACGGTGAGTGGGACCTCGTCAATGCGCTCGAAGGTGGTGTAGCGGTGCCCGCAGGCGATGCACTCACGTCGCCGCCTGATGGCGGCTCCTTCTTCGGCCAGCCGGGAGTCGATCACGCGATCGTCATCGACCAGGCACCAGGGACACTGCACGGGACGACACTACTTGCCTCGTCCCGTCGAGCTTCTTCCGCACCGGCCGGGCGGGACATCGGACCCCGTCGACCAGTCCAGCCCCCACCCGTCAAGGGATCGTGAGCCGCTCTCCCGGGTAGACAGTGTCCGATCCCGTCTCCGCCGCCATCCGGCTCACCAGCGGTCGAGGGTCCGCCGCGGGATCGATGCGGGCGGCGATCGACCACAGGGTGTCGCCGGGCTGCACCGTGTACACCTTGCCGATCGCACCCGCGAGGGAAGGGCCGCCCACGGTCGGCCGGACAGTCCCGCCCACCGGGAAGGCGAGCCCGACCACGATGAGCGCGGTCACGCCGAACAGCAGCCGCCGTCGCCGGACCGCAGCCGACGTCCGCCGGTGAGGCCGCCCGCCCGCCGGCACCAGGGCGAGGACGCGTGGCATGTCGGCACTGCCCTCGGCCTCCCGAGCCACCTCCGCCAAAGGCTCGCCCACCGGCTCACCGACCAACCTGAGGTGCGGCCGGGCAGGACGCGCGTGGCGGCCACGAGGAGGTGCGAGGGCAGGGACCGACAGGGCAGCCATCAGCCGATCCGTTCCGATCCACTCGAACGATTACTCGAACAGGTGTTCGCCATGCGTCCATGAGAACACGAACACCTGTTCGTTGTCAAGCACTCCATCGAACAGATGTTTGCTTTCTGGTTGCATCCGTCCTACATTGACAAACAGATGTTCGACAGAACCGGTGGGGCCAGCGGTGAGGGAGGTTGAGCGGTGAGGGAGTTCGAACGCATGGGGACACCAGGGGCGCCGGGGGAATCGGAAGGACAGAGAGAATCGGAAGGACAGAGAGAATCGGAAGGACAGAGAGAATCGGAAGGACAGAGAGAATCGGAAGGACAGAGAGAATCGGAAGGACAGAGAGAA
>JAJYVS010000051.1 GCA_021791895.1 Actinomycetes bacterium
GGTTCATGTGCCAGATCAAGATCAGATCGGCCTTGAACCAGTCGTCGGCCGATGACACCGGGTTCCACTTCCCGAACGTCTCGTGCAGGCCGATGGAGAAGTCGTTGAACGACGGGTGCAGGTCGAGGCTGCGTCCCCCGATGACCCCGAAGAAACGCCCGGTCGGCATCACCGTGGCGATCTCGGGGGTCCCCTCGTGGACGATGGAACCGGGCCCGTCGGCCTCGATGGCATCGAGCATGGCGTCGGCGACCTGGCTGAGTGCGTCGTCCCAGGAGATTTCCTCCCACTGCCCGCTCCCTCGGGGGCCGACCCGGCGCAGCGGGTGCAGCACCCGGTCGCCGTCGTAGAGCTGCTGGCTCCAGCAGGCGCCCTTGTTGCATCCCATCGGGTTGAAGTCGGGGATGCCCTCCTCTACCGTCCCGAACGTGGCGGCGGGCTCCTCCCGGATGACCCGACCGTTGGCGGTGTAGACGCGGAAGGGGCAGTTCCCGGGGTAACAGTCCACGCAGTGGGTGCCCCAGGTCACGTCCTCCCAGCTCCAGCGGGACCGGTACGAGTCCTCACCGGACTCGTGCGGCGCGCGCCGTGGTAACTCGGTGGCCAGGATCGAGGCCCTCTCGTGCTCGGCCATCCCCCTCCCCTCTCGCTCAACTGAACGACCGGCTTGTAGAGACGACCTCGGCACCCCCAATCCCGTTGTCCCCTCCCAACCAATTTCTGCACGAAATAGCGCCAAGTGGACAGGGACTTTGGTCCCTAGTAACGCGATGGGACTCCCGCTACAGTCCCGCTGTGCCAGCCGGTCTTCGCCCCGCGCTCAACACCCAGCAGCGGGCGCGAGAGATGGCATGGTTCTTCACCCACCACCCCGGACCAGGTCGAACGGGTGTCGGGATGGGTCGGGCCCTGCTCGAGTTCTTCTCATGGGAGGTCGCGAGCGGTCGAGTACGTGACGGCGGCGGGTCCCACTGGTGGAGCGCGGTGAACGAGGCACTGGTCCTCGACCTCTGGGAGGCCGGCCGCTCGCTGTCCGAGGAGGCCGTCCCGGAGACGGCGGAAGCCCGCGCGTGGGTGGACTACGCCCGGTCGGGCCCCGACGAGGCGCAGCGCCTCCTGTGGCTCGCCCACCAGCGGTCCATCGAGACCGCGGTCGCGGCGAGTGGTGGCCTGCGTATCGGCGAACCCCCGGCCGAGCAAAGGCTCATCGACATCGTCTTGGAGGTGCTCGATCAAACGGCGCGGGCCGGCCGACCCACCGACACCGGCGGCTTGGGCGCCGCGGTCCGACAGACCTATCCCGGCATCTACCCGGCCGAATCGGCCGATGTGGTCGCCGTCCTTGCCGCGTTGGCGGCCGACCACGACCGGACCAGGCAGGCTCCCGGCCCGTCACCAGGGAGCGGGCAGGCGGCTCGCTGAGAGGACGCGCCAAGGCCGGCGCCCGGGCCGCCGCGCCGAGAGCCCGGCGTCGACTGTGGCTAGTCGCGCTGGACCTCGTACCCGACCGCCTCCCGATCCCAGGTCTCCGGGGTCAGGCCCCGCTGCTTCAGCGCCCCGTAGTTGGGCCGCTGCGTCCCGGTCTTGGGAAGCTGGTCGATCACCTCGACGTAACGCGGGACGGCGTAGTACGCCATCTTCCCCCGACAATGGTCGAGGAGGTCCTCGGGGTTGAGCGCTTCACCCGGACGGAGCACGACGACCACCTTCACGTCGTCTTCACCCAGATCAGCCGGAACGCCGTGGGCTGCGGACTCGGCGACGGCCGGATGGGTGTTCACCACCGACTCCACCTCCCAGGCCGAGATGTTCTCGCCCCGCCGGCGCATCGACTCCTTCTTCCTGCCCCGGTAGTAGAAGTAGCCTTCGTCGTCCTGTTCGGCCAGGTCCCCGGTGTGGAACCACCCGCCGGCATAGGCGCGTTCGGTGGCCTCGGGGTTGTTGTGATACGCGGTCGCCGGTCCACCCGGGCCCCGAAAGACCAGCTCGCCGACTTCCCCTGGCCCGAGGGGTCGGCCCGTGTCGTCGAAGACCGAGAACTCGACGTCGCCGACCGGCCGGCCCATCGAGCCCACTCGGCCGACGTCGTTGAGCAGGAACCCGGGTGCGTCGACCATGCCGAACCACTCGACCAGTCGCACGCCGAAGCGCGTCTGGAACGGCTCCCACGCCCAGGTCGGGCAGCCGGCCGAGGCGACAACCCGGACCGGATTGTCGGCGTCGTCGTGGCGTTCGGGGACCTTCAGCAGCATCGAGATCATGCCCCCCAGGGTGTTGAACTCGACGGCGCCGTAGCGCCGGCACTCGTCGAAGTGCCGTGACGCGCTGAACCGGCGACCGAGGGCCACCTGGCAGTCGAGCATCATCGAACCCATGACCGTCAGTCCGAGGGCGTTGCCGTGGAACAGGGGCAGCGGGGTGTACATCACCTCTCCGGGACCCACCCCGGTCGAAGCCAGCACGGCCGGCAGGCCGCTGTACCCGTTGCCCCCCGCTCGGGCCACCGAGACCACTCCCTTGGGCGGCCCGGTGGTTCCGGACGTGTAGGTGATCGAAGGCGCCGGCCTCCAATTGCCTTGGACAGGGGCAGGGGGTTCACGGTCGGGCGCGGAGAGGAGGGCCTCGAGCGTGGTGTCCGGCGCGTCACCGGATCGCTCGGCGCTCACGATCCGGATCGGCGCCGGAAGCTCGTTTGCCACGGCTTGGATCGCCGGGACCACGGCCGTATCGGCCACGACGAGCACGGCACCGGAGTCGGCAAGGATGTGTCGGAGTGCGGCACCGCGCTGGGCCGTGTTGATGGCCACGCTGGTGGCTCCCATGAGGTCCGCCCCGAAGTGGACCCACAGGAACTCGGGACGGTTGGACAGCATGAGCGCGATCCGTTGACCTGGCTCGACCCCGAGCTCCAACAGCCCGTTGGCGGCGCGACGCACCTGCCCCAGCGCCTGTCCCCAGGTGTAGACGTCGTCGTCGAAATGCAGCCAAGGCGCTTCGGCATGAGCTTCCGCACGCAGGCGCATCAGGCCGACCACACCCTGACGCGCTGGCTGAGGGTCAGCCTGGCTCACCGCCAGGACGGTACTAAGCGCGCCAGAGCCGCGGTAGGGCCGAAGGTCCCAAACGAGGTGTCGATGCCGCGTCGCCGAGATGCTCGGCTAGCCGGGTGGGTCAGAGACGGGGGCCCGGTCGTTCGGTGCTCAGTCGTCGCCCGTGTGGCGGAGCAACCGCTCGGTCACGGTCGGGAACGGCACCTCCTCGTGCAACTCGGAAGGCAGCGGCCGACCGGTGAGCCACGCTTCGACCATCCGGATGTGCAGCTCGCTCTGTCGAGCCATCCAGCCGTGGCCGACACCCGGTACGAACAGGGCGATCGCGTTCGGCATCATTGAGGCGAGCGCCGCGTTGGCCGGGCGGACGTGGGCCTCCTTCTCGCCCGCCACCAGCAACACCGGACACGAGGCCTTGAGCTCAACGGGGAGTGCCGGGGTTTTGAATCCCTCCATGAAGGCCCGACGGAACGCCCGTGGGGCTGACGCCTCGAGATCGGCCCTGCCTACCGCGTCCAGACCGATCATCCGGCTGAACAGTCCAGTCACGGCGCGTGTGTGAAGGAACGGCGACACGGCACCGATTCCGAGGAGAACGAGCTTGTCCCCCCGCCAGCTCAGGACACCAGCGCCGTCGATCAGGGCCCCGTCGACCAGTTCGGGGTGGCGGTCGAGCAGCGTGTGCGTGATGGCCCCACCCCACGACAGCCCGACGACACGAGCGCGGCCGGCCGGGACCCGGCCGCGGATCACGTCGGCCACAAGCTCCGCCGTGGCCAGTCGGGACAAGGGAGGCAGGTGATTGCTGCGCCCGAAACCCGGAAGGTCCAGTGCCAAGCAGTGAAACTGACTGGACAGCTCGGCCATGTGCCCACGCCACATGTCCCCACTGGCACCGGCCCCTTGGAGGAACACCACTGCCGGGAGTCCCGGTTGACCCGTCTCGTGGACGTACACCGACCCGGAAGCCGTCACCTCCAGGAATTCCTTGAGGCTTCGCCAGATTCTGCGCTCCTGGCGTTGTCCGATCAGGCCCACGACCCGGTCCAGACGTCGGAGGCCGACGGGTGGGGTGACGATCCAGTGCCAGCGCATCCGAGTCCCGCTCCCTTCGGGTTCGAAGCTCAGCTGGCCGTCCACCCTGGCGCCGACGAACTCGCTGTGCGAAGCCAGGAGGCGGGGACGGTCGAAGGTGGTGTATTCCACGGTCATGGGGAGCCGACGACGTGCCGACCGCATGATCGCCCGGAAACGGCTGCCGTTGCCGACCGGGCCGACGGTGAGGAGCTCACAGCTCGTCATTCGCGGGTTGAACAGGGGCTCGTGACGCGAGTCGGCGACGAAGTCGAACACCTCGGCGGGTGGGCGAGCGATCAGGACGTCGCCTCGGACTACGGTCATCGCAGCCTCCGGTGCAGGGTTTCCCGACTCATTCTCTTGAGCTGGCCCCTACGGCGGTAGGGCCGGACGGCTCTGGTCGGGGCTTTTGTCGATCGCCCTCAAATCACTTCTTTGCCGTGGAGGGCTTCGATCTCCTCTGGGGTCAGCCCGAGCTCGGCGAGGATCGACTCGGTGTGTTCGCCCGCTCTCGGGCTGGCCGAGCGCACCGTCCGGTCGTCGACGGACATCGTGACCGGGTTGCGCAGGATGGAGATCGTCCCGAAGTCGGGCGACTCGACCTGCGCCGTCAGCTGCAGATGTCCGACCTGGGGATCCGCGAACACCTGGTCCATCTGCAGTACGGGACCGCACGGCACGCCGGCCTGGTCCAAGACCTCGATCCACTCGGCGGTGGTCTGGGTCCGGAGCCGTTCGGCGATCATCCGGTTCAGTTCCTCGCGGTTCGCCGAGCGCTTGGCGGCCGAGTCGAACCTCGGGTCCCAGGGCAGGTCCGGCAGACCGATCACCTCGCAGAAGCGACGGAGCAGGCGGCCCGAGGGGCCGGCCACGTTGATGAACCCGTCGGCCGATCGGAAGCAACCCATGGGGATCTGGGTCGGGTGGTGGTTCCCCTCCTGGACCGGCACCGTTCCGTCCACCGTGTAGCGAACGGCTTGTAGGTCCATCATGACCACCATCGCCTCGAGGAGCGACGTCCGCACCCAGCGCCCTTCTCCGATGCGCTCGCGGTCGTGCAGCGCGACCAGGATGCCGACGGCGAGGTACAGCCCGGCCGACAGGTCGGCGACCGGGATCCCCACCCGGGTCGGATCGGTGCCCGGGAGCCCGGTCACGCTCATCAGGCCACCAAGACCCTGGGCGATTTGGTCCACGCCGCCCCGGTGGGCGTATGGCCCGTCCTGGCCGAAGCCCGAGATCGAGCCGAAAACAAGGCGGGGATTCCGACGATGGAGGCGTTCGTAGTCGAAGCCAAGCCGATGCTTCACCTGGGGTCGCATGTTCTCCACCAGCACGTCTGCCCAGTCGACGAGCCGGTACAACACGCCGAGACCCTCAGGCGTCTTGAGGTTGAGAGAGATCGACCGCTTGTTCCGGTGCAGGTTCTGGTAGTCCGAACTGTGTCGGCGCTCGCCTCCCCCGAGGACGTCCTCGGGAGCTTCGACCCGTACGACCTGCGCCCCCCAGTCGGCGAGCTGGCGGACGCAGGTCGGCCCGGCTCGGGCCACCGTGAGGTCCAGGACCTTGACGTCGGAGAGGGGAAGCTCGGGCACCGCTGCCTCCTTCGGGAATCGGGTCGGACTCACGACCTCCGACCGGTTCGAACTCGCAATGTGAATCGTCGCCAACCGCTCGTCGTTCCCTGAGGTCCACCTGCAGGGTCACCTTCGGGCGGTCATGGGAACGGTAGAGCGCCGGGCGCCTTCCTGCCTTCCGAGCAGGACGTCCAGCACCGTGAAGTCAACCCCCGCCCTCACCCGACGACACGTGCGCCCCGCTGCCACGCGGACCGGGTGCCGAGGACCCGCAGGCCGGCGCCCACCGATCGAAGCCCCCAATCTCACTAGCATCGGCCGTCGACCCCACGGTGTTCGCCGGGGTGTCTTCAGCCACTGCGAGGAGCGACATGCCCGGGAAAGCAAGCCGCCCCGCCGATCTCATCGACGAAAGGATCAAAGAACTCGGCGACTGGCGCGGCGAGATTCTCGGCCAAGTCCGGGCGATCATCAAAGAGGCCGACCCCGAAATCGTCGAGGAATGGAAGTGGGTCAAGCCGACGAGCCCCGGAGTACCGGTCTGGTCGCACGACGGCGGAATCTGCACCGGAGAGGTGTACAAGAGCGTCGTCAAGTTGACCTTTTTCAGGGGTGCGGCGCTGAACGACCCTGCGGGCATCTTCAACTCGAGCCTAGGGGGCAACGTACGGCGTGCCATCGACGTCGGTGAACACGACAAGATCCACAAGGCGGCACTGAAGCGGCTCATCCGCGACGCCGTCGCCTTGAATCGAGGTGCCAAGAGGTCGAGGGAACGATGACTCCACGGTTGCATGCCCACCTCTGTCCACTGGCTGCGACGAGTGGCATTGAACCCGCGGGTCCCAGGCCGGTCGCAAGCGCCTTGCACGGGATGATCGACGTCCCACTTGAATAGAAATCCGTTGTCCGAGAAGGAGGATGCGATGGAGAGGATCGGCGTTCTCGGTGCGGGTGTGATGGGAGCCGGTATCGCCCAAGTGCTTGCCCTCGCGGGCCACGAGGTCGTGTGCGCCGACATCGACCAGGCCGCGTTAAACAAGGGCGAGGAGGCTGTCGTCGGCGGTCGCTTCGGGTTGTCCTCGGCGGTGAGCCGCGGCCTGCGTTCTCAGGAGGAAGCAGACGCCGCTCGGACGCGGATCTCCTTTTGGGTCGGCATCGATGCGATGACCGAGGCGGACCTCGTGATCGAAGCGGTGCCCGAACGGCTGGAGCTGAAGATCGAGGTGTTCAAGGAGCTCGACCGCATCACGCGCCCCACCACCATCCTCGCCTCCAACTCGAGCGGGTTGCCCATTACCGCCCTCGCCGGAGCGACTTCTCGGGGACCGCGGGTCATCGGATGGCACTGGGCATCCCCCGCCCCAGTCATGGGCTTGGCCGAAATCGTCCGTACTGCCTGGACCTCGGACGAGACCGTCGAGACGGTCACCAGACTGGCGCGGGCCGCCGGCAAGAATCCCATCGTCGTGAAGGATCAGCCACGGAGCTGGGGCTACGTCGCCAACCGGGTGTACGCCGCCATGGGAAGCGAGGCCCGTCAGGTCGTGGCCGAGGGCGTCGCGACCGCAGAGGAGGTCGACCAGCTGATGATCGACTGCTTCCGCTGGCCTGCCGGTCCGTTCGGCATGGGTGGCGGGGCCCGCTCCGGTTGGAACTGAGGTCGACGCCGCTTCGTGCCCCGACGCCTCGTCGCGACCGACTCCATTCGCGTCTTCGCGCGTTCTCCTGGGACCCCTCCTTGTTGAAGGTGGGCCGAGCTGACGGCGGAGACTGCACGTTGCGACGGGACGGCCTTGTCGAGTGCCCGCTGGCCCCTTTGCCGACTCGGACCCGCAAGACCACGAGTGGGGTCACGGGACCACCAACTCGGCTCCCGATGCGATCAGGCCGCGGACGTCGGCAACTGCCGCGGAGAGATCTGGCAGCCGCCGCTCGATCGCACCTCTGGGGGTGAGAAAGACGAAGACGACCTCCACCACCTCCTCGCCGGTGGCTTCCGCCATCGCCAGGGCGTAAGAGGCGCCCTGACGCCGGTATCCCTCCACCCGCCGATCGAGCTCGCCCGGATCGGCGGTGCTCGCCGTCTTGTAGTCGACCACCACGAGCCCCGCCCCCTGGCGCCGGTAGAGCAGGTCCAGGTACCCCTCGAGCAGGCGCTCGCCGACCGGCACGCAGACGTAGAGCTCGCGCCAGTGGGCGCAGCCGGCGGCCTCGACCACCGACGGCGAGCCCAATGCGGCCTCCACCAGGCGCCGGACATCGCTGGCCCGCTCGACGATGGCTTCTGCCTCGCACTGGGCGGCAACAGCGGCCTCGATGCCACCGCCGTCCTGGAGGTCGACGACCTGGAGCACGCCGTGCACGGCCCGGCCCACGGCGCTCCCGTAGCGGCCTTTGAGCCACGGGGGGAGGTCGAGGTCCCGGGGGCGCTTCTCGAGCCCCTCGCGCACCTCCTCGCCGGCGTCGGGGACCCCCTCGTCGCTCAGTGCCGTCGCGGCCACCGTGGTGGGCCGGGACGCGTCGTCGAGCGCCGCCGTGCGCTCGGTCGACCACGCCTCGAAGGGCTCCAGGGCTGGCGGGGGCGGCGGGGCGGGCACCGCAACGGCCTCGGCGTCGCCGGGGCCGTCGGGAAGGCCGTCAAGCATCCCGCCCATGCCACTGACGAGCAGCTCCGCGTTTGTCATGCTGCCGAGCTCCACCGAGTTGGTGCGCGCCGCTCGGTGCAGCGACACGACCAGGTGGTCACGGGCCCGGGTGCAGGCCACATAGAGGAGGCGGAGCCGCTCGTCCAAGGCCATCTGCTCGTCGATCGGTGCCCACTCCTTGAACTCGGCGGTGATGAGGCCCTTGCCCACCTTGTAGCCGATTCGGCCCTCGGCGGGGAACACCACCTGTACCCTCGTCCGGTTGTTCTGCGGGCGGGTGGAGAGGCCCGACACGATGGTGATGGGGAACTCGAGGCCCTTGGCCGCGTGGACGGTCATGATGCGCACGGCGTCGTCGTCGGTCTCGGGCAGTATCACCTCCTCCACCCTGGCCCCGTCGACCGCTTGGGACTCCACCCAGTGCAGGTACTGGCGAAGATTGCCCCCCGTCGCCTCGTGCCAGGCCCGCGCCTGGTCGACGACGAAGCGCAGACGGCGCCACACATCGCGGGGCCGACCCTCGGCGAAGCCGAGCTCGAAGGCCCGTCGGTCGGTGGCGATCCGATCCAGCAGCTCGGAGGGACCGAGCCAGTGTCGCTCGTCGTGCAGGGCCCGGAGATAACCGAGTGCCCGGCCCACCGGGTCGTCCTCGGGGACGCTCGTCGGCTGGTCGCCGAGGTAGTTCCAGTGACCTTGCCGCTCGACCTTGAAGCGGAACAGGTCGTCGTCGCCACATCCGAGAAGCGGCGTGCGGAGGGCAGACACCACGTCCAAGGTGTTGGTCGGGTCGTCGACGGCGCGCAACACCATGAGTACATCCCGCACCGCCCGGGTGGCATAGACGAGGGAGCTCGACTCGGCCCGATAGGCGATGCCCATCGTCTCGAGGGCGTCTTCGAGGAACGGCAGCGAAGTTCGGGCTGGTACGACCACGGTGATGTCGTCCAGTCGAGCCGGCCGCCACCCCGAAGGTTCCGCCTCGTCGCCCACATCCCAGGCCTCGGCGAGGATCCGGCTGATGGTGCGGGCCACTTCGTCAGCCTCGGCCTCGCGCAGCTCGTCGGCCTTGGTGCCTTTCGGATGTTCCTCTCGGCCGAGAACGGTCACCGGTGGCCCAGCCGGCGCCTCGGGACGCACCGCTTGAAGCGGCACATAGCTCGGTTGCGACTCGACGGGGAGCCCGGACCCGGCGGAGGGGATGAGGAGCCGTCCGAACACCGCGTTCACCCACTCGATCACCGGCTCGGTGGTCCGGAAATTGGCCGTCAGCTCGACAAGGCCCCCGATGTCATCACCGAAGCGCTCCTTGGCGGCGAGGAACATGGCGATGTCTGCCCGGCGGAACCGATAGATCGACTGCTTCGGGTCCCCCACGAAGAAAAGCTGGCCGGGACTGACCTCGAGGTCGACCCATGGCGCCGAGCCCGTCGCCTCGGCCTCCGGTTCGGCCGCGGCGATGCGCACGGCCAGCTCCAACTGGATCGGATCGGTGTCCTGGGATTCGTCGAGCAACAGCCGTCGGTAACGCTCGTGCAACCGGCTCCGTACCGCTGGACCGTGCCGCCGGTCGCGCAGCAGCTCCCGGGCCAGCACCAACAGGTCGTGGAACTCGAGGGCTCCCGCCTGCCGGCGCTCACGGGCAGCCTTCAGCGTGAACGCCTTGATGCGGGCCTCGAGCTGGACGATGCAGGCTTGAGCCACCTGGGCGCGCACCTCGTCGATGAGCTCGCCGGCGGCGAGCAGACGCTGCCGCAGCTCCGTCACATCACAGCGATAGTTGCCTGACCTGCCCAGGCTGCGCGCCCTGAAGCTCGGCGGCTTGGGATCCCCCTCTCGGTCCAAGGCGGTGAGCAACTCGACCTCGTCGGCGATGGCAGCGGTCCTCGTGGCCCAGTCGCCCACCTCGTTGAGACGCCGGCGCAGGGCATCCCCAGGATCGAGGCATTGCGTCGCGCAGATGTCGCGGATCTCGGCGAACACCGGGGCGACCATCGGTTGCACCGACGGGACGCTCCCTCCGGCGTCGGTCGCCCGCTCGGCGACGAGATCCCAGTTGTCCTCGAAAACACTCGCCACCGCCGGTAGGTCCTCGACACGCACACCGCATGCCTCGAGCAGCAGCAACGGGCGCCCGAGCGAGACGTCGGCCAGCAGTTCGTCGAGAAACACCCGCCACCGCTCGTCGAAGGCGACCGCCGAGCTCACCTCGTCGAGCACCTCGAGGCGAGGCGGCAGGCCAGCTTCGATCGGGTGCTCGGTGAGCAGCCGCTGGGCAAAGGCGTGCAGTGTCCCCACCGCCGCCGCGTCCAGCTGTTCGAGTGCCAGACGGTAGCGGTCGGCCACTTCGACCTCGGTCGTCTGCTCGGCACGCTCTTCGAGTTTGCGACGCAGCCGGTACCGAAGCTCGGCTGCCGCCCTTTCGGTGAAGGTGATCGCGGCGAGCGACTGCAGCTCGACGGACCCGCTTCCCACCAGGGCGAGGATGCGGTCGACGAGCGCGCTGGTCTTCCCCGATCCCGCGCCGGCCTCGACGAAGAGGGTCGAGCCGAGGTCCTCGACGATGCGGTCGCGTGCCGGCTGGTCCGGTGCCACCGGGTGCTCAGACACCGCTTCCCTCTTCGTCCGGCTCGAGCTTGCCGACGAACTCGAGGTAGCCACGCAGAGCGGGGTCGGCGCGCTTGCGCTCCATCTGGCGTTTCAGATCCACCACACCGAGCCGGTCGGGCTCGCAGTAGGGGCACTCGACCCGCTGGGCGGTACTGCTGGCGGTCGGGGCCGGCGCGAAGACCCCGGCCTCGATGTTCTCGACCATGTGTCCCACCGTGTCACCGACGCGCTCCAGGACATCCGCCGTCACGCGGTAGCCGAGACGCTTGAAGCCACCCCGGCGCGAGACGAACCAGTAGGAAGCAGTGACCTCGGCGTCGGCGCGGTCCTGGTGGGCCCGGGCGGCCAGACCGTAGACAGCGAGCTGCAGGTGCCGGCCGCCGTCGTCCGGGTTATCGTCGCTCAAATTCGCGTAGTCCGAGGCTTTGCCGGTCTTGTAGTCGAGGACCTCGAGGGTGCCGTCGGAAGCCAGGTCGACCCGGTCGGCCTTGCCCCGGAAGGGGACAGTCCGCCCGTCGGTGATCGTCAAGCCCACCGTGCCGAGTGCCGCGTCACGCAGCCCGAAGGCCAACTCGGCGACGACGGGCTGCGAGCCGAGGAGGGCGCGATGGTCGCTGTCCTCCTCGAGGAAGCGGTCGAGGTCGGCGAGGATGGCTGGGCGCTCCCGGCTCCAGAAGAGCGCCCGACCGACGAGGCCGCGTGCTTCGTAGTCCTCGCAGAGCTCTTCGGCGATGGCGCGTAGCCGGTTCCGATCGGCCGGGGTCCACGGCTGACCCGGCGCCGGCCGACCCGCGGCCAACGCTTCGGCCACGAAACGCTCGAGGACCGCGTGCACGAGCGTGCCCCGATCGGCAGGCGAGATGCGCAGACGGTCCTCGGGGCGCTCGATCTCCTCGACACCGAGCACGTGGCGGGCCAGATAACCGAAGGGGCACTTGGCCCACGCCTCCAACGCAGTGGCCGACACGGCACGATCGACGGGGGAAGGGAGGGCAAGCCCGTGGAGGTTCCCGTCGAAACGGGTGAATCGGTCACTACGTCGTCCCCGCAGCACGGCGGCCCCGCTCTCCAGCGCGGCGTCGCCCAGCGTGCTGAGCGCGCGCTGACCGCCACCCCCGGCCATGATCGAGCGCAGCCGGTACTCCCGGGCGGTGGCCGGCGAAACGAGCTCTCGCAGCGCCGCGTCATAGGAGGCGCTGTGGCCGATCCACCCGGCGCTCGTCGCGAGCAGGTCTTCGCTCCACAGCCGTGACCCGGCGAGAATCGAGCCCACGTCGAGCGCCCAGCGCGACGGGACGCGTTCGGCGCTCTTGCGCAGGTCCCCGCGGGGGATGCACAGCAGCTGGTGACCCGAGCCCGCCAATGCGGCGAGCAGCTGTCGGTGCTGGCGCTCGACGGCCTGCTCGCGCCGGGCAAGCTCGCCGCCCGTCGCTTCGCGCTCGTGGTCGGGCAACAGCGAGTCGTCGTGCACCGGGCTCGGAAACGATCCTTCGACCAGGCCCAGGACGACAAGCAGGTCGAGCTCCTGGCCGAGGCCCATCCCGATCGAGCCCACGAGCACACCCTCGCCCATCCGTCCCACCCGTCCGAGGTCCTGCTCGAGCTCGAGCGCCAGGGTTCGGACGAAGACCTCGAGCTCCACGGTCGGCTCGACCTCGTCGAGACAGCCCAGCCGATCGAGGGCGCGCTCGACCCGGTCGGCCGCTTTCTGCTCGTCGGGCGGCCATTGCCCGCGGGCGCGCTCGTCGCCGAGCAGCCGTCGGAGCAGCGTCTTGGCCCAGCGGGCCCGGGCCGACCATGACCGGTCGGCAGCCCCTGCCGCCTCGAGCTCGTCGAAGAGCCCGAGGATGAAGCTCCGCAGTCCGAAACTCCGTTCGATCTTTGTGGTCAGGCGCTCCGCCTGCCAAGACGGAGCGTCGGGGTCCGCCTCGATGCGCAGCAATTCGACCCGGCACTCCTGGCCGTAGCGGTCGAGACGCCGGTCCCAGTCGTCTCGCCCCGCCACCACCCCGGCGTCCCGTGAGATGCGCTCCCACGCCCCCACCGGTACCCATTGTCCGTCGTGGAGCAAGCGAGCACCCGACAGCCAGGAAAAGACGTCCTCGCGGCGCATGTTGTGCCCGGCCAGCCCGAGAAGGCCGAGAAGCGTCCGCCCCGCCACACGCATGGCGGGGGTGAGCACCGACGAACCGTTGTACTCGATGCCTGCAGCGCGCAGCTGGTCGTGCAGCAGCCGGGCGTAGGGCTCCCGGGCGGCGTAGAGCAGTGCGATGCGATCGAGCGGGGTGCCGAGGCGCGCCGCGTCGACCACCGCTCGGACGGCCTCGCGCACCTCCTCATCCGCGTCCGAGGTGCTCACCAGCCGCGTCCGCTCAGCCGACACCACGTCCTCCAACGCGCCGAACTCCGCCGGATCAGGTCTCGTCGCGCCGTCGAACAGGCGGTCGAGCGAGGAGATCACCTCGGCGTCGGCCGCCTTGTCCCCCGTCGTGCCTGCCACCACCCGCAGCGCCTGGCGGGTACCGACGGTGGCGAGCAGCCGGGCGCCGTGCCGGCTCAGGCGCTCAGGTAGATAGACCACCACGGGTCCGAAGGCTTCGAGCACCGAGCGGTCGGCCTCGAGGACCGAGCACGCGGTCTCGAGCAGGTCCTCCTCGTCGAAGAAGCGCTCTTCGAGCAGCCGCCGCGCCGATCCGGTCAGGCGAACGACGTCGGCGGCCCGGGGGCTTCGACCTTCCAGCGCACGCCGAGCGGTCTCGGAACAATCACGCAACTCCCTGTAGGCTTGGAGCAACGCCGTCTCGGTGGCGGGGTGCCCGGCCACTTCGGCGAACACGCTGGGCCAGGCGAGGGCACGACGTAAGGCAGCAGCGATGACCGGGGTCGACACCGGGCGTCGCCCGCCGGCGGCCAACTTGGCGGCGCCGAGGAGCTCGGCCAGGCGATAGACGGTGAGGAAGCTGACCGCCGCCAGGCCCGAGCCCCGCCGGCCGAGCCGTCCGTACGCGCCGCTCGCGAGCTGGCGCCGGGCCGCCACACCCACGCCGTTGGAAGGCACCACCACGGTGACCGGTGCCAGGGGATCACCGGCCTTGGCCTCGGCCACCGCATCACGGAGGGCGGCCGTGGCTGGTCGGCCATATCGGACCCATGTGAGCGTCGTCGTCACCGGGCAACGATGCTACGAGGGGGTTGTACGAAGTCTCGCCAACCAGGCGCAGGGTGCGTGCCACCGTCAACCGCGCCGAAGCGCCGAGATCCCGCTCCCCATCCACACCCGTGGTGACAGGGCGACGACATCCGAGGCCAGCTCTTCCAAGGACTGGCCGCGAGGTGGGTCGAGCTGTCTGAGCACCCCCTACGTCTCCACGACGCCCAATCCCAGTGCCCGAGCGGCGGCGGCCAGCAGGCCATGGAAGGTCGCCACCTGTCCGTTCACCTGCTCGGCCGCGAGAAGCACATGGCAGTCCGGCATCTTGAGAAGGGTCGACGCTCGCAGGCCGGCAAGGCGCGCCGGAGCGTCCGGGTTCAGACCGACACCATCGATGCCGAGTTGCGCCAGTGCGGCCGTCGCCAACTCGAGCTTGCCGGCCCGGGTCGGCCCGACGAGTACTTCTGCCAACGTGAGCCGACTGGCTTACAGAGGGGTTGCGCCAGCTGCCTCGAGGAGGATCTCGGCCCGGGCATGATGGGCGTCGTCAGCGTCGAGGTGGGCGATCAGAACCGATGCGCCGATGACGATCAGTCGGGCCACTCCTGACGAAGTTCCTCCAGGTAGCCGGGGCCGTAGACCCCGGTAAGGAGACCGCTCGTGCGTCGGAGCGTTTCTCTTCGTTCCGCCGCCACCTTGCCGGCGGTCTCACCCAGGGCCCGGTAGCTCTCGCCGAGCAGGCGGAGCACCAGCTTTGCTCGGCTGTCCCGATCCTCTGGCCAACGCTTCGCTGCCAAGCGCTCTGTTGCGTACCTGGCGCCGAATGAGTCGTCGCCCGCCTCACGACGTTGCTGGACTTCTCCGCGATAGGACGCCAATCCGGGCTCCCCAAGCGCACCGGCGTAGCGGACGGGATCGAGTTCGAAGAAGTCCTGATCGTCGAAGCAGAAGCGGACCATCCAGCGCGCCAGCTTCTTCGGATCTGCGACACCGGCCTCGCACACCTGGGCGTGCAGCCCCAGCAACTCGGGGGCGAGATCACCGATCATCCCGTCGGAGTCGTCAGCTTGGAAGATCACCTTCACCACACGTCCGACCGCCCGTTCGATCCATCGCAGCCAGACGAGCTCGCCGATCCGCAGCCCGGAGCCAAGAAGAAAGGCCCAGAGCGCCCAGGTCCGGTCCCCATCCATGAGCCCGAGGAACTCCCTCGCCTG
>JAJYVS010000099.1 GCA_021791895.1 Actinomycetes bacterium
AGGTCGCCCAACGCCTGGGCGCACTCGTCGGCTACGAGCTCCAGGTGGCAGCGGCGACCGCGGGCTGAACCCCCGACCCTCCCCGCCTGAACCCTCCGGCTGCGGGCGGCGGGTAGCCTCGTCCCCAATGTGCGGCATCATCGGCATCACCGGGGACGCGCCCACGCTCGACGTGCTGCTCGAAGGCCTGGCCCGGCTCGAGTACCGGGGCTACGACTCGGCCGGGCTGGCCCTCCTGCCCGCTACGGCCGGGGGCGCCCTGTGGCGTGCCCGGGCCGCCACCGGGACGCACTCCCTCGACGACCTGGCGAAACGGGTCGACGGGGCGCCGGAGGGGGCCACGACCGGGATCGGGCATACGCGCTGGGCCACCCATGGCCGCCCGTCCGAGGAGAACGCCCATCCCCACGTCGACTGCACCGGGACGGTGGCGCTCGTTCACAACGGCATCATCGAGAACCACTACGAGCTCAGCGACGCGCTGGTCGCCGCCGGGCACGAGCTCAGCTCGGAGACCGACACCGAGGTCCTGGCCCACCTCCTGGAGGAGGCCCTCGCCGAGGCGCCGGAGGCCGGCCTGGTCGGAGCGGTCCGGACGATGCTCGGGCGGGTGCGTGGCTACTTCGCCCTCGCCGCGGTGCGGACGGCGGAGCCCGGCCTTATCGTGGCCGCCCGCCGGGTTTCCCCGCTGGTGATGGGCGTGACCGCGACCACCGCCCTGCTGGCGTCGGACATCCCGGCCCTGCTCGGCACCACCAGCGAGTTCCTCCTCCTCGAGGACGACCAGATCGCCGAGCTCCGGCCCGGGTCGGTCCGGGTCACCGACCTCGACGGCGTCGAGGTGGAGCCGAAGGCGCGCACGGTCGACTACGACCTGGATGCCGCCCGCAAGGACGGCTACGACGACTACATGAGCAAGGAGATCCACGAGCAGCCGGCCGCGGTGGCGAGCACCCTGCTCGATCGGCAGCTCCCCGACGGCACCCTCGCGCTCGACGAGGTGCGGATCTCCGACGACGAGCTCCGGTCGATCGACAAGGTCTTCATCGTGGCGTGCGGAAGCAGCTATCACGCCGGTCTCATGGCCAAGTACGCCATCGAGCACTGGGCCCGTCTGCCGGTCGAGATCGACATCGCGAGCGAGTTCCGCTACCGCGACCCGGTGCTCGACTCCCACACCCTGGTCATTGGGGTGAGCCAGTCCGGGGAGACGGTCGACACCCTGCAGGCACTGCGCGAGGCGCGGCGTTGGAACGCCAAGGTCCTGGTCATCTCCAACGTGGTGGACTCCTCGATGACCAGGGAGGCTGACGCGGTGCTCTACACGCGGGCCGGGCCGGAGATCGGGGTCGCCGCCACCAAGACCCACCTCGCCCAGATCACCGCGCTGGAGATCCTGGCGCTGTACCTGGCCCAGGTGCGAGGCACTCTCTATCCGGCCGAGGCCCGTGCCCTGCTCGTCCGGATGGGCGAGCTCCCGGCCAAGGTTGCCCTCGCGCTCGAGCGGGGCCCTGCCGTCGACGACGTGGCCCGCGCCTATCGCGACTCGCCGTCGTTCATCTTCCTCGGGCGCCACGTCGGCTACCCGGTCGCTCTCGAAGGCGCGCTCAAGCTGAAGGAGCTCTCCTACCTGCGGGCGGAGGGGTTCCCGGCCGGCGAGCTCAAGCACGGGCCGATCGCCCTGGTGGAGCCGGGGACGGTGGTGATCGGGGTGGCCACCCGCACCCGGCTGTGGGAGAAGATGCTGGCCAACGTGGCCGAGGTGAAGAGCCGGGGCGCCACGGTCGTGCTGGTGGCCAACGACGGGGACGACGAGACGGCGCGCCAGGCCGACGCCGTGCTCTGGGTCCCGCCGACCGAACAGCTCTTCGCCCCGATCGTCGACGTGGTGCCCCTCCAGCTCTTCGCCTACTCGATGGCCCGGCTGCACGGTCTCGACGTCGACCGTCCGCGGAACTTGGCCAAGGTGGTCACTGTCGAGTGACCGATCCGGCGAGTGGCCGGCCCGGCGCGTGACGGGTCCCGATCCGGGCGGCCCCCCTTCCCCGGACGCCGTCCTGGGGATCGGCGTCGACGCCGTCGAGGTGGACCGCCTCCGCCGTGTGCTCGGCCGGAGGCCCGGTCTCGCCGCCCGGGTCTTCACCGAAGGGGAACGCGACTACGCCGGTCGCGCCGGCGATCCGGCCGAGCGCCTGGCGACCCGGTTCGCGGCCAAGGAGGCGACGATGAAGGCCCTGGGCGGGGGGATCGGGACCTTCCGCTTCACCGACGTCGAGGTGGTCCGGCTCGGGCGGGGCGCCCCGTCCCTCGCCCTCCACGGGTCGGCCGCCCGGGCGGCGGCGCGTGCCGGGGTGGCGCGCTGGAACCTCTCCCTGACCCACACCCACCGGACGGCCATCGCCTTCGTGGTCGCCTCGGGTGGCCCTGCCCCGGCCACCGGCCCCATCCCGGATGTCGACCCCGCGCCGGACGGCGAGCGACGCCCCACCCGGCAGCCGCCGACGTCGTAACGTCGACTCCCGTGCAACCCGTCCTCACCGTCGCCGAGATGCAGGCCGTCGACGCCGCCGCCCAGGCGACGGTCCCGCTGGAAGTG
>JAJYVS010000016.1 GCA_021791895.1 Actinomycetes bacterium
CTCGCGCGGGATGCTCTGGGTGAACCACGCCCGTACCTTGTCTTCTTCGGTCGCGTCCTGCGGATCGATGACGAAGTCCACCCGCCACTGACGGCGTAGGCGGCCGCCTCTGCTCCCGTGGATGAGGCGTTCGTCGAAGACGATGACATCGCCAGGAGTCGTGGCGAGAGCAGTTCCGACAAGCGCACCGGGGTCGGGGAGCGGCTGGTCGGGGCGTACGTGCGAACCTGGGAGCACCCGCAGGGCTCCCGAGGAGTCGTCGAGGGGCTCGAGGTAGGCAACCACGCCGATGCTCGGGATGTCGTGACGACTGTCTCTGTGCCAGCCAGTGTCCGCCTGGTACCAGGTTCCCTTCGCCCTCCCGGGTAGCACCGCTCGTCCCACGAGCTCCGCAGCGATCGGCGCGAAGTGATCGAGCAGGATCATGCTGCTGGGCGTGTGCTCACACATCATGGGCGCATACCGGAAGGTGACGGTTCCGGTGCCCTGCTCGAGATGCTGGAGGGCACCTCGTCCCTCCGAGAATGCCTCGTCGACGAGCTGGTCGAACTCCTCGGCCAGCGGCTTCACGTGGATCTCGCCCGGCAGGACGACAAAGCCGTCCCGACGAAATTGGTCGGATTGGCCGGGCACTGAGCAGGACCCCTGGCTAGAGGAAGTCGGGCAGATCGTGGGAGATGCGCCCTTGCCATCGTGGCGCGCGCTTCTCGAGAAAGGCCATGGTCCCTTCCCGGGAGTCCGGGGTCCTGGTCGTGAAGGTGAACAACTGACCTTCCCGGCGTCGGAACTCCCTCAGATCGATGCCGATCCCCTCCCAGAGCAGCTGCTTGGAGATGGCCACCGGAATTGGTGCCGCGTTGGCGGCGATGTCCTGGGCGAGTGCCATCGACTCGCTGAGCACTCGATCGGCCGGGAACGCCTTGGTCGCCACCCCGTACTCGACGGCCTCGAGGCCCGAGAACGTGCGTCCCGACATCAACAGCTCCGCGGCCTTGGACAACCCGCACAGCCGGGCCAGGATGACATGGGACGCGAGCTCGGGCAGCACCCCTCGGCGGGCGAAGGCGAACGCGAGCTTGGCGTCCTCGGCCACGTACCGGATGTCCGCCTGCAGGGGCCACGTGAGGCCGGCCCCCACGGCCGGGCCGTTGATGGCGGCGATGACCGGCTTGCAAATCTCCATGGGCAGCTTGCGGCGCAGATCGGGGTTGGCTCGACCCCAGCCAGCACCGAACTGTCCGCCCGAGCCCAGGTCCGCGCCGGCACAGAACCCTCGGCCGGCTCCGGTCACTACGACCGCCCGAACGTCGTCGTCTTCGTCGGCTTCCGCCATAGCGTCATCCATTTCGGCCCCCATCTGCGCCGTCATGGCGTTGAGCTTCTCAGGTCGATTGAGGGTGACCACCGCGACTCCGTCTTCCACGCGGTAAAGGATCTGTTCGTAGTCCACTCGATCCTCCTCCCAACTCAGCATGGCCTCAGGACCTCGGACAGGCCTGCCACCTACTCCCGCACGATATTGCACCGGCACCGAATGCCGATCACCGGGTCGTGGCCCTGAGTCCGCTGGCCCGTGGCGGGGTGTGCGCCTCGAACAACCGCGCGGGACCTTCGCCTCTGGTCGCCCTCATCGTGATGTTCAATCCTGGTTCGGAGGCTGCCCGGCGGGTGGATCTCGCCGTCGATCGCGCGGAGGTAGAGGAGGCTCACAGCATGACCGTGGGAACAGTTGGGAACTCGCCCCTGCCAGCCCCCGCCCGCCGAGGCGGAATGTCCCTCTTGTGGAGGCGTGAGGTCCAGGGTTACCCGTCAACCAGGGCTCGGCTCTCGTATCTGGCGATCGTGGTGCTCGTCACCATCGTCCTCTACTACGAGGCGTATGCGCCCGGCGGGGTCTCCCCTCTGATCCTTGCGCACTACAAGATGTCGTTCCTCTACTACTTGAACCTGCTCGTGGTGGGATCCGCCTTCGGCGCTTTGGCCACTTGGCTCGGCGGTATCTCCGACAAGATCGGCCGGGCCAATCTGGTGATCTGGGGACAACTCGTGGTGGCGTTGATCACCCTCTTCGGTATCCCGCACGCCGCTTCCAAGCTTTGGTACGCCGTCGCGGTCACGGCCATTGGGATGATCGAAGGGGTGATTTTGGTCGCCTCACCTGCCTTGGTTCGGGACTTCTCTCCGCAGATGGGCCGAGCGAGTGCAATGGGATTCTGGACGCTCGGTCCGGTGGCAGGGAGCCTGACGGTCAGCATCGTCGCCAACCACACCTTGTCCCACCTGCACCCCTGGCAGGATCAGTTCGTCATCGCCGGCGTCGCCGGCCTGGTCATGTTCGTCATCTCAATTGTTTTTCTCCGTGAGCTGTCGCCACGGGTCCGCGACCAGCGAATGGTCTCGGTCCGGGACCGGGTCCTGATCGAGGCTAGGGCCCTCGGACTCAAGGTTGAACGATTGCTCGAGCATCCGATCCGTCAGATGTTGCGATGGGACCTGGTTTTGTCGGGCCTCGGGATCAGTCTGTTCCTCTTGATCTACTACGCCGCGGTCGGCTTCTTCACGATCTACTTCGTCACCACGTACAACATGACCACGGCCCAGGCCAATGGCATCAACACCTGGGGTTGGGGCTTCAACTGCGGTGCTCTCGTGGTGATGGGAGTGCTTTCGGACCGGCTCCGAGTTCGCAAGCCCTTCATGCTTGTCGGTGCGCTCGGCACTCTGGCCATGACGCTCGTCTTCGTGTGGGAGGCGAAGAACGCTCAACTCAGCTACTACGACCTTGTCGTGATGGTGAGCATCCTGTTCGTCTTCCTGGGCGTCGCCTACGCACCCTGGATGGCCCACTACACGGAGGCCATCGAGGCTAAGAATCCGGCACTGACCGCGACCGGGCTCGCCGTCTGGGGGTGGATTTTGCGGATCGTCGTCGCCTTGGCCACCCTCGCGGTACCTCACGTGGTGACGAGCGTGACGCCACTGGTCGAGAACGCCCCCGCCGCGACCCAGGCGGCCCTCCTCGAGCAGGGCAACACCTACTTGACGCGCAATGAGGTCCCTCCGGTCGCCTACGTGACCCAACTGAAGGCGATCGGTCCCCCAGGGAAGGCATTCGCCCTGTTGCTTACCCACCAACCCGTACCGACCAGCCTGGCCCCCCAGCTGACGGGTTTGGTCGACTTCGGCAAGGCGATGGCGCTGTACAACGCGGGCAAGCCGGTGCCCCCAGCGCTCACCTCCGATTTGGCAAAGAGCTCGCCCCAGCTCTCGACGCTCTACGGCCAGCTGACCGGTCTCATTGCGGCCAAGAACGCGGCCCCTGGGGAGTGGCAGGATTGGTGGTGGGTGTGCGTCGGTGGTGAAGCGATCTTCATCCTCGTGCTCCTGTTCAACATCAAAGGTCGGTGGCGCCCGTCGTTGGCTCGGCGGGACATCGCGGACTACGAGGCAAAGGTCCAGGCCGAGCTGGAGACGATTTCGGGTTCCAAGGCCGCCTGATTGAAGCCAACGAGTTCTTTGGGTCGTCATGTGCGTCCTCGGAGCGTGCAAGGTCGGGCTTCGATGGTCGGCGATTCGATCAGGAATGCGGAGAGAGCCGAGCCCGGCCGGGGAACGGACCGCTCCTGCCGGTAGCGGAACCGTTCCCGTGGCATCGGGTTTCCCGGCCGCTCGGACCGGGCTGGACCAAGAAAGCAGACGCGGCGGACGGAGCACCGGCGAGGGGAATCCGTAGAAGGTTCGAGTCCGACGGCCGTGTCCAAGGCGCCTCTCGTCGCACTCCTCGGAGCCCGGGACCCGGCCGCGCCTCGGCATTCTGCTGAACGGGAAACCGGCTTTTCTGCCTCACCCCGTAATCACACCTCGGTTGGCGGGTCTAACCCTGAGTACCCCAGATGGGGTCCGAGACCGAGGAGGTTATGATGCCCAAGCGAACAATCGGCACGAAAGCCCTGGTCGTCCTGGCGGTGGTGGCAATTGCGGGGGGGACCGCCGGCCTGCTGAGCGCCGAGCACCCGTCGGCCGCACACAGCGAGAGCACCTCCTCCGTATCCGCGGCGCACCATCCGAGCTCACCGAGAGTCGTCACCCCAGAGGTCCAGAAGGTCCGCGAGGGGTGCGCGGCGGCCTGCGGGGCCACGGTGAGCACGCCGACCAGCGCGAGTGCGACGACCGACTCCGGTTCGTCCTCGGGGGCTCCGGGCGGTGGAAACGGCGGGGTACCGGGACCCGGATACTCCGCCGGTGTGGTCGCATCACCGAACTCTGGGACTGCAGGAACCGTTGTCACACTGACAGGAACCGGGTTCCCCCCGTCCTTCCTCCAGCGGGGCACGATCCTGGTTCGATTCGCCAACGGTGCCAACCCTTCATTCGGTTCGGCCACCGTGACCCCCTCCGGAGCTCTCACAGGAACGATTTCCGTCACCTCGGGGGACGCCCAAGGGTCGAACCCGGTCGATGTCATGGAGGACTACGCCTGCGGAGTCGTGATCTGCCGCATCGGTGCTGTGGCGTCCTTCTCGGTCACCGCCCCGGTTGTGTACACCTACACGGGCCAGGTTGGGAGCTGGTACCAGATCCCGTTGCAGAAGGTTCCCAACGAGAGTGTCGAGGGGCTCCCAGACGCCACGAAGGTGGGGAGGCTCGTCTTCACCACCAACGACCCCTACTATCAGGCGTTGAACGGTGCCACGCTCAACGTGTGGCGGGCCCCGAACGAGTTCCCGGGTGAGCTGATCGTCCACAACGGAGACCAGGGTCCGCAGCCGGTCTACGGGACCTGGGTGTACACCCCCTTCTATGCCGTGACCTGGCAGGGGGCGTGGAGCCAAATGCGGCTCACCACCAATGTCTCGGTCGAGAACTTCTCCGATGCTCACCTCGAGGGGCAGGGGACCAATTTCGAAACTGACGACCCCTACTACTCCGCCCTCGACGGAGACACCATCGACATCTGGCAGGCGAGCACGGAGTTCGGCAACGTGCTCGTGGCCCACAACGGAGACCAGGGTCCGCAGCCGGTCTACGGGACCTGGCTCCTGCCCTGACCGATCGCACCCAAGCTCAGGATCTGAGCTGAGGCGAGTGCCCGGAGCGGTTTGTGTCCGGGCACCCGCCTGTGGTGCGTTCCCGGATCCGAAGAAGAAGAATGGACCCACATTCCTCATGAGCGGGGCAGACGAAGGCGATCGGAGGTCGCTTTCGGGCGACGAGCCGGACGAAGTCCTGGCCACGGCGGCCAAGGCAGGGGACGACGACGCGTTCGGCGCCCTCTACCGGCGTCATGCCCCCAGCCTCTTCGACTTCCTCACCCGGACCGTGCGCGATCGGACGACCGCCGAGGATCTGTTGCAGTCGACGTTCGTCCGTGCGATCGAGCGCCGAAGTGACCTCCGAGAACCGGCAAAGGTCCGGTCCTGGCTCTTTTCCATCGCCCATCACCTCGCCATGAACCATCTGACACGCACCCGGCCCACCGAAGTGATCCAAGAGCAATCCCTGCGATCAGAGGAATCCGAGCCCGAAGCCGCCCTTCGCGCAGGCGAGGCCGCGGAACTGGTCTGGGCTGCGGCGGCAGCCCTCGAGGCTCGCCAGTACGCGGTTCTCGACCTCTCGTTGCGCCAGCAGCTCTCGACAGTCGAGGTCGCCGAGGCTCTCGAGGTCAACCCCCGTCATGCTGCGGTCGTGCTCCATCGGGCCAAGGAGGCACTTGCCGGGGCGGTTCGTGCGCTGTTGGTCGCTCGAAGTGCGGAGCGGTGCGACCGTTTGGCGGCGCTGGTGCCGACGATCCCTCGGAGCTTCAGTCCCACGCTACGCGTCCGCGTGGATCACCATCTTCGCCGGTGCCTGCACTGCAAGAGTCTCGCAAGCAAGCTCAGTTCCCCAGAAGCCCTCCTGGCCGGACTTCCTCCGATCGCCCTACCTGCTCACCTGATCTCGAGGGGATGGGCCAGGGTCCTCGGTCGAACCGGGCATGGCTTGGTGACGCCACCGTTGGACGGAGGTGACGACGCGCCGCCACGCGAATCCTTCCGAGCAGGTCGGCGCGGGATCGGGCGTCGTTTTGTCGTGCTCGGCGTGGCCGTGCTCGCGATCCTCGGGACGGGCGTGGCGGTCGGTATCGGTACGGGCGGCCCAAGCCACCGACCGCTCAGGTCTCCTGGTCCGATCTCGGCGCTGCGAACGACGACGTCTACGACTTCTCCGCCCACGACCACGACGCCAACGCCTCCCAGCAGCACGGCCGCCGTGCCACGCCCGCCTCCCTCCAGCAGCACGACCGAGCCACCGACGACGACGACCACGACCGAGCCACCGACGACGACGACCACGACCGAGCCACCAACGACGACCACGACCTTTCCGCCGATTACCACGACTACGATTCGTTAGGAGAAATCAGCGAATCAGCGAAGTCCGACGCGAGCATGATCTCGACCGAGATCGGTGAGCGGGATTCGGTGGTTTTTTCGGATCAGCGGCAGGGTCGGACAACGAGGAGACAGCTTTGAGGCCCACGGTGTTCGTTCACGGCAACCCTGAGACCGCCGCCATCTGGGGCCCCCTGATCGAAGTGCTCGATTTGGACGATGTCGTCACGTTGTCCCCGCCAGGTTTCGGTGCCCCGTTGCCGGCTGGATTCGGGTCGACGAGCGACGACTATTTGGCGTGGCTGGTGAATGAGCTCGAGAGGATGCCCCAACCGGTCGACCTCGTTGGCCACGATTGGGGTGGGGGACACGTGATCCGAGTCGTTATCGAGCGGTCGGATCTCGTCAGCTCGTGGGTGACCGACATCGCAGGATGCATGGCTCCGGACTATGTCTGGCACGACATGGCCCGGATATGGCAGACGAGCGGCGCCGGGGAGGAGGCAGTCGCCGCAATGCTGGCTACGTCGCTGCCCGACAGGGTCCAGATGTACGAGTCGCTTGGCATGACTGCGGAGGTCGCGCTCGAGGTCGCCCGAGCCACGAACGAGGAGATGGGGAACTCCATCCTCGCCCTCTACCGCTCCGCTGCTCAGCCGGCCATGGCGCAGCTGGGCGCCCGCCTGAGCGAGGCTTCGGGTCGGCCCGGGCTCGTGGTCATCCCCACCGAAGATCCCTACACCGGAGGCGAAGATCGTGCTCGCTGGGCGGCCGACAGGGCCGGGGCCCAGGTGGCCGTCCTCCCCGGACTGGGACACTGGTGGATGATGCAGGATCCAGACGTTGGCGCCGCAGCCCTGCGGAGCTTCTGGTCCTCGCTGGACAGGTAGCTCGGCCTCGGGGCCGGGGAGCGCGTGGAGCGCTTCACCGGTGGCCGACCGAACCGTGCTTCTTCGGGCCTACTCGGGCGGCGATCAAGGGTCAGTTCCGCGAGCCCTCCTCTTCCGCCTTCAGTAGGGTTTGGACCATGCCCGTTGATCCCCAGGTCAGGATGATCCTCGACCAGATGGAAGCACAAGGCGCGCCACCGATCAGTGAGCTCACCCCGGCGGAGGCCAGAGCAGCGATGGCGAACCTGGCCGCTCTCGGGAAGTACCCCGACGAACGTGCTCCCACCGAGGACCGGACCATCCCCGGTCCTGGTGGCGGGATCCCGGTTCGGATCTACCGACCCAACTCGGACATCCCGTTACCGGTCGTCGTGTTCATGCACGGCGGAGGGTGGGTGATCGGCAACGTCGACACCCATGACTCGGTCTGCCAGCAGTTGGCGACCTCGGTGCCGGCTGTCGTTGTCAGTGTCGACTACCGCCTGGCCCCCGAGTATCCGTACCCGGCAGCGGTCGAGGACTGCATGGCCGCCACCAACTGGGTGCACGAGCACGCCGAGGAGCTCGGAGCCGACGGCGACCGCCTGGCCGTCGCGGGCGACAGTGCCGGTGGCAACTTGGCCGCCGTGGTGAGCATAAAGGCTCGGGATGCTGGCGGCCCGCCGATCAGCTTCCAGGTTCTCGTCTACCCGGCGACCGACTTGACGCGAGCGTCACCGAGTCATGCCGCGAACGGGCAGGGCTACCTCCTGACGAAGGAGTCCATGGATTGGTTCATCGGACACTACGCGCCAGGGTCGGAGCTCAAGAACCCCGATGTCTCTCCGCTGTTCGCGGACAGCCTGGCCGGCCTGCCGCCTGCCCTGGTGATCACGGCGGAGTTCGATCCTCTCCGAGACGAGGGTGAGGCCTATGCCGATCGCCTCCGTGAGTCCGGGGTGGAAGCGAGAACCTCGCGCTACGACGGCATGATCCACGCCTTCTTCGGGATGGATCTCCTGTTGCCGCAGGCGGCGGAAGCAATTCAAGAGGCGTCCACATCCCTCCGTCAGGCCTTGTATCGGGACTGAGTCGAGCACAGGCCATCCCCGATGGCGCTTGTCTGAAGAGATTGGTGTGCAGGTGAGATCGGATGATGATCTGACCGGCTCATGTCAGAGGTGCCGTCGGTAGCGGAGTTCATGCATGACGAAGGACCCGCGATCCTCGACTTTCTCAGCGCGGTCGGGAGACCACCCGGCCAGCTCATAGAATTTGCGGGCCCGGGCATTGGAGTCGAGCACCCAGAGGGTGGCGGTCGAGAAGCCGGCTTCCCGGAGGCTCTCGGTCGCTCGATCGAGAAGGGCCCGGCCGTGGCCAGCCCCCCAGAACGCCGGAAGTAGGTAGATCGACGTCACTTCGCCAGTCGACGTGGTGGAGTCGGAATCCCGACTCGCCGAGATGTGGGCGAATCCGACGAGGGTTCTGTCGTCCGACTCGAGGACGAACGCGCCGGTCGACGGCCAGGCGGTCGCCCTGAGGATCTCAGACCAGATCGTCTCCCTCAGGTCGGCCGAGAGCGAGTCCAGGTACTCGTCGGGAACGTGGCCCCGGTAGGTGGCCTGCCAACTCAACACGTGGATTTGGGCGATCCCGCCAGCGTCGGCGGCCAAGGCCGCTCGGATTCTTATGGGGCTCATTGTGGCTTTGACGACTCGGAGGTGCGTCGTGTTCGGGTCCTCATTCGGAATTCTCCGAGACCTCGAAGGCGATCGTGTCGGGATCTCCAAACGCGACTTCAGCCGGTTTCTATGGCTGGAATCCCTCCCGACGGAACGGGGCGTCCCGCCACTCGATCGCGGCCCGGAGCCCCTCCTTGCGGGCGATCGCCCCGAACTCCGAAGCGCGGGTCCGATCGGAGCCGCTCAGCTGGTGCCACTGCCACCCGGCCTGGAGATGGGTGCGCATGCCCATGATCTCGTAAGCCTGGTTGACCGATGCCTTGTTGGCTGCCAGGAGGGCCGGATCCACCTCGGCGAGGGGCCGGAGCTCACGCTCGGTCTGCTGATCTAGCTGGTCGGCCGGGAAGCTCTTGGCCACCCAGCCCATCGCCGCCGCTTCCTTGCCGGTCACCGAGTTCCCGGTGAGCTGCAGGTACTTCGCCTGCGCCATCGTCAGCTTCCACGGGAAGTACAAGGTGTCGGGGGTCGACATTCCCCGCATTGGTGGGTAGCCGATCACGGCGTCGTCGGCGACGAACGCGATGTCGCACATCGACATGAGCTCGGTGCCTCCGGCCAGGCAGTAGCCGTGCACCTTGGCCACCACCGGCTTCATGAGGTCCCAAATGACCATCCAGTCCCGGTAGATGCTCCGGGCGTACTGGTCGCTCCATGAGCTGTAATGCTCGGAAGCCAGCCATCCCTCTGGCCGGACGGCACGGTCGTCGGAAAGGTCGTAGCCGGCCGAGAAGGCCGGTCCTTCCCCATTGATCAGGATGACAGAAACAGCGTCGTCCCGCTCGGCCTTTCGGAGGCTGTCAACCAGCTGACGGCGGAGCCCGAAGCTGAGCGCGTTTCGCTTGTCGGGTCGGTTGAGCGTGATCCGAGCGATTCGGTCGGCCGCCGAATACACGATGAGGTCGTCCATGCCCGAGATCCTACGGCCGACTGCGGATCGGGGCCTCGGCGCATCGGCGCTCGACCATTGGGACACCACGATCTCCGATTCCCCCGGCGTACCCCCGCCACTTCGCAATTCGGCCGCCCCGTTGGGTCGCTGCGGTCAGGGGCTATCGTGCGCGTCATGGGGAGTCCCTTCGAGACGTTCACGAGTGCCCGGGCCACCGCCGCAGCAATCCGTTCGCGGGAGGTGAGCCCACTCGAAGTGCTCGACGCCTGTCTGGCTCGCGTTGATGCAGTCAACGACCGGATCAACGCCGTGATCTGGCGGAACGACGAGGAGGCCCGTGTATCCGCCACGAGGGCGACCCAGGAGGTCGTCGACGCGTCGGATCCAGCGGGCCTTCCCCCCTTCCATGGCGTTCCGATCCCCATCAAAGACCTGACGGCCGTCGCCGGGTGGCCGGTGACCTACGGATCGTGGGCGGCTCCGGAGAGCCCGTCGGACGAGAGCGAGCTGATCGTCGAAGCCTTTCGGCGCGCCGGCTTCGTGCTTTGCGGGCGCACCAACACCCCGGAGTTCGGTCCCATCACGGTGGCCGAGAACGACCGCTACGGGATCACCCGGAATCCCTGGGACCTCGATCGCACTCCCGGCGGGTCGTCCGGAGGAGCGGGAGCCGCCGTTGCGGGTGGGCTCTTCCCCGTCGCCCACGGGAACGACGGCGGAGGTTCGATCCGCATTCCGGCTTCCTGCTGCGGGCTGGTCGGACTCAAGGTCAGCCGGGGACGGATTCCGACGCTCGTGAGCAGCTGGGAGGGAGGTTCCGTCGAAGGCGTCGTCACCCACGACGTCGCCGACACCGCAGCGATTCTGGATGTCACCTGCGGACCTGACCCGGGGCAGTGGTACAACGCACCGAGGCCGGATCGGCCCTTCCTGGAGGAGGTTGGCTCCGACCCCGGACGACTTCGCATCGCCATGGTCGATCGGGCACCGTTCGGCCTTCCTCTTGATGCCGCCTGCGTCGAGGCCACGAAGGCGACGGCCACCACGTTGGAGCGGCTCGGCCATCAAGTCGAGGTCATCGAGTTCACCATCGCCGATGAGTTCGTCGCGTCCTTCCTCAACGTCGTGAACTCCAGCCTCGCCGACTACGACGTGGACTGGTCGAAGACCGAGCCGCACATTCAGGCTAATCGCACGAGGGCCCTGGCGACCGACAGCCTCACCTATGTGCGCACGGTTCACGATCTGCAGCGATGGAGTCGGGAGCTTGTCGCCCGATGGGGTCGAGACTTCGATCTGCTACTCAGTCCGACGATGACGATCGAGCCGCCGCGGTCGGGCGAGGTCCTCGCCGCCGTACACGAAGGCGCCGCCAGCGGCGGCCCGGCATTGCAGGTGTTCCAGATGGCCGTCCTCACCGCCGGGTTCAACATGACCGGACAGCCGGCGATCTCTCTTCCGACCCATACAACCTCGGGCGGCGTGCCGATCGGGGTGCAACTCGTCGGGGGCCCGTGGGAGGAAGCGGTGCTGATCAGGGTCGCCTCGCAACTCGAGAAAGCGATGCCCTGGTCGGCACGACGTCCGCCGTCGTAGACGAGAACGGGGAGAGGATCGATCGCTACGGATCCGGCAAAGAACCGCTGGTTGGCCGACCTGGGCTCGCATGACGAGCGGGTTCGGGCGCGCACGCTGCGCGCCGCCTGTCCATGCCTCGGATCGTTGGCGACCTAAGAGAAGTTCATACCTATCCTGGCGGCCATGAAGAAGGATCCGAGCCCTGCCGTCCGCCGGGTGGCCTTCACCTCGAGGAGGACGCTCTCGAACACCTCCTCCAAGAGGATGAGCACGCCGTCGGTTGCTTCAGGAACCCTCCCGGCGGGCACGGCCGACGGAGGCAGCCCTCGCCCGTCTTGGAAAAGGATCGCCCCCGTCGCCAATCAGAACGGGTTCGCCGTCAAAACCTGGACTGACCCCCACCCCAACCGCTGGTCCGCCGCACCCCAGTAGCCAACCTCAGCCGGAGGGGGTGTTGGCGCAAGGGTGATGACCGGCCACGGCCTCGTCGTTCTCGACGATCGCATAGCCGTCGACCCCGGTCTGATGACCAGACTTTCGCGACTCCGGCGACGAAGGCCGGTGGTCCGCGAGTTCGCCGGCCGCGCTCGGCATCCATCTCGCGATGTGATCGAGGGATGTGGCCACGATCTCGGTCAAGGCCGCGAGGTGGCGAGACTTCCACTTCTCGAGGCTGAAATCCTGACCGACGACGATCGAGAGCATGGGGAAGTCGGATCGCCCAGAAAAGTTCGAAGCCTTCAACCATGCAGTCGGCGGTTTGAGAGGACTTCGGCTGGAGCGCCGCGCCGTGTCAAGCGGAGCGCGTCGTCACCGCCAGCCTGGTCACAAACCCAGTACAACTCTTCTTGCAGGGTCGTACCGAAGGTGGCCGGGCTGTCGGTACAGATGACGATCGGAAGTCCGGCGCGAAAAACCGGTGCACCGGATGGTACGAGGGATCAGAGATCCCTCCGATGATCCGGTTCGATGTGGGGCAGACCTCGATGACGGCACCGGTCCGTCTGACCCGCTCGAAGGCGAAGTCCTGTCGACGCGAATCTCGGCCAGGCGATCTCGGTCGTAGCCGATGCGAAGGGTCGCCGTGCCGTGCCGGGCTCATCGGCCAATCGCCTCAGCCCTGCGACGAGCCCACTCCGGTCAGGTGGGAGCCTGACTGATCGGAGCCCTTCGAAGTTGTCAAGGTCGTGAGCGATCTGCCCCTTCGTTCGCTGACCGACTCGGTCCGCTCGTGCTCTCCGTACTGGGGCGGATCGACGCCGATCGCCGTGGCGTGGCCCAGACGGTGCGCGCCGAGTTCGGCAGCCTCTTGGACGGAGCGAATCTTTCGGTCGGTATCCTTCCCTACCTCGCTCCAGTCGACGCCGACCAGGGCGCGGCCCGAAGGTCCGAGAAGAAGCTCTCTGACCTACATCCGCGAGTAGACCCCCGTGCGTCGTGATCTGGAGTGCCAGGGCAGTCCGGTCCTGTCTGAGCCACGAGCCTTGAAGTCATTCGAGGCTGGAAAGCCCCAGTCTGATCGCTTCCGCGGCAGCATCCAGTTCCTCCCGTGGCTGCCGAAGCCAATCGGCATTGATTTTGAACGTGTCCCCTTGGTAGCGAGGAAAGACGTGGAGGTGCGAATGGAAGACCTCTTGGAACGCCGCCTCTCCATCGGCAAGGAAGAGATTGACTCCCTCGCATCGAAGCGTTGAGTGCCGTAGGGCGGCGGCTAAGCGGGTCCCGATCTGGAACATCGCGGTTGCTTCCTCGCCGGACAGATCAGCGATATGGGGGGCATGGCGTTTGGGAGTCACCAAGAGGTGCCCAGTCGTGACCGGATAGAGATCCATGATGGCGAGGCACAGCTCGTCCTCGTAGACCCGGCTAGCCTCGGCACCCTCGATGATGTCGCAGAGGACGCAATCCATATTGATCGATCATGCACCAGATCTGACGGTCAACGACCGGCCTCAACGGTCTGACACCCGCATATTCGACGAAAATGGACCGGACCGTCACCGTCAAGGGGCTGAAAGCTGACCGGTGAGCCCACCGAGGTTGCCCCAGTCACCGTAGAATTTCGGGTGGGCCTCGGTGGTCAAAGTAGGTGATGGGTGTGACAGCTGGCTCCGGGCAGTACCGCTTGTCGTTGGAGCTCCACACTTATCGCGGCGGAGAGGCGATCGAGCTGCCGGAAACCCTTCACGCGTCGGTACTGCGACTCCGCCGCGATCATTCCGGCGGCCGCCCAGCGCAGCCGCATGTCACCTGGTTTCCACGCTTCACGTTGCGAGCGTGAGCCTTCACGATGTCGACGGTCGACTCGATCGGGTTGGTCGTGGCGAGCGTCCTTGCGAGCGTGCCCGTCACTCCCAGGCGATTGATGGTGATCGTGTCGCAGAGTCCCTCGCGTAGTGACGCTGCGGCGTAGGGGACCGTCATCGCCCAGGCCCGGTTGAGCTCCTGGCGAACCCAGGAGTGATGCGACTGGGTGGGCAAGTCGGTGATGCTCCTACGCTTGCGGACCTTGTGCCGACGTCGGCACAAGGTGCATTTTGCCGATGTCCGCGTTATGCCGACCTGCTCGGAAACGCCATGGACCGAAATGCGACATCGCTCGCGAAGAGCGCCCCCCGATCGGTTCAGGGCTCTGCACCCGAGTCACCTTGACGTTCATTGCGATCTCGATTCTGGCCAGGCAGGTCGAAGGCGTCCACCATGGCCGAGCGCCAGGCGCTCAGATCGGGGTAGCGCTCAGCTGGCGTCTTGCCCAAGCGCACCACCACCAGGTCGAGGGCCGGGCACACGGTGATCGATTGACCGTCGTAGCCACTGGCCCGGAAGGTGCCTCGGCCGTCGTTCTCGAGCCACCAGTGGGCGCCGTACAGTGCGCCGTCGCTCGGGTCGAACGAGCGGAAGCGGCGGGCGTGATCGACCCAGCCTTCGGGCAGGATCCGGGTTCCGTCCCATACACCGTCACGAAGGTAGAGGAGCCCGAAGCGGGCAAAGTCCCGAGCTGTCGCATGAAGAAAGGACGAGGCCACCCAGGTCCCCGCCGCGTCGAGTTGTGGACGGGCAGATTTCACGCCGATCGGTGCGAAAAGGCGCCCTGCCAGGAACTCCTCGGTGCCCGCAGGCGCGAGGGTGCGGGCCACCACGCCGGCGAGCACGTTGCTGGTCCCGCTCGAGTAGTTGAACCGGGTGCCCGGCTCGGCGGCGAGCGGTCGGTCGGCGGCGAAGTGGGCCACGTCGTCCCGACCGGGGCCGAAAAGCATGGGGAGGACGTCCGAAACGCGGTCGTCGACGTAGTCCTCGCAAAAGTCGAGCCCGTCCCGCATCTCGAGGAGGTGCTCGGTGGTGATCGCTCGACGGGGATCGTCCGCCGTTCGCCATTCGGGAACCGGTGCAGGGGCGGCGGGGTCGAGCCGACCGTCGCCCACCAGGATCCCGACCCCAGCATGGAGCACCGACTTGGCCATCGACCATGATGGCAGCGGAGTGTCGCAGGTTACCGGCTCTGCGCGATCGAACCCTTCTACGGCGCCCTGGTAGCGCTCGGCCACCAAGCAACCGCGGTGCACCACGACGACCGCATGGGTCGCCGACAGTGGTCCGAGGTCGTCGAAGGCGGCGGCGAGGAGGGGCGCCAGGTCGACGCCTGAGGCCACGTTGCCATCGGGCCACTGCTCGGTCGGCCACCCGACGCCGATGGGCTGGGACGGTAGCGGCACCGTCGGGCCACCGGAGGTCGGGTCCGACGTGAAACTTCCGGGCACCGTCCCAGCTTCGCAGACCCGTTTCCTGGAAGCCGGTAGACGATGTTCCGCGGCCACCTACTGGTCGTCGGGTTTGGTCGCTACTCCGATGTAGAGGCACCCGAACGGTCGAAGCAGGCGCGGACCCTCCATCTGGTCGTGCCGAAGCTCGTGGGCCACGAAGCCCGCCTGGCCGACGAGCTGTTCGATCGGACGGTCGAGATGACAGCCAGCTGCGACGCGACGTTGGATCGGATTGAGCCGGCGCTGCCACTTGGCCGTTCCTTCGTGCTCGGATAGGCCGTGCTCCAAGACGTGAAGTCTTCCTCCCGGCCTGAGCACCCGGTACAGTTCGCGGAGCGCGCGCATGGGATCCGGGATGGTGCAGAGCGTGAACGTCGACAGCGCGTCGTCCACCGATGACGTCTCGAGAGGGAGGTCCTGGGCATCGGACCCGACGAACTCGACCGGGACCCGAGCCGTCCCGACCTTACCGCCCGCCAACCGCCTGGCAACTGCCGACGGCTCGACGGCCAGGACCTTTCTCACCTCCTGTGGATAGAAAGGAGCATTGAGCCCCGAGCCGAAACCGATCTCGACGACCTCGCCCCGGAGCCCCGACACCACCTCACCCCGGAGCTGGCGAACCTCGGTCGTGTCAAGAAGGAGGTTGGTGGCTCTCGGGACCACCTGCTCGCTCCAGACACCCATTAGATCTCCATCTTCGCTTGATCGAGCCGACCGCCGACCGGCGAGATTCTCGGTCCGGGTGCCCCCTGACGCCCTGCTCGAGGCGAAGATACCCAATCGGGGACACGCGACGGCCCGAACGGAACGATGCAGTCTGAAGATCCCCACACCATGAGAGGATTGAGTAGTGACCGCCGGTCGGGCCTGGGGGATTACTCCGACAGGTCCCCTGCATGGGGACATCGAAGTCGCCGGGTCGAAGAATGTGATCACCAAGCTCCTCGTGGCTGCGCTTCTCGGCGACTCGCCGACTTGGATTGGGAATGCTCCTCGGATTGGTGACGTCGAGATCACCGCCAGCATCCTGAGGGCCGTGGGCGCCGGGGTCGCGGTCGAAGGCGACTCCATCGCCGTCGATCCCTCCGAGGTACAGAACAGTCGCGTTCCGGTCCGGTACAGCGGGTTGAACCGCATCCCGATCCTCATGCTCGGACCGCTGCTGTGGAAATTGGGTGAAGCCTTCGTCCCTCTGGTCGGTGGTGACGTGATCGGGTCCCGGCCCGTCGACTACCACCTCGAGGGTCTGCGTCAGCTCGGAGCCGAGATCTTCCTTACCGACGAGGGTGTCGAGGCGAAGGCGAGTCACCTCCATGGCGCTCGAATACGGCTTCCGTTCCCGAGCGTGGGCGCGACCGAGACCCTTCTGCTCGCCGCAGCGACCGCGCAGGGCCGAACCGTGCTGGAAAATGCCGCCGTCGAGCCCGAGGTGGTCGAACTCGCGCTGTTCTTGCAGCGCATGGGCGCAGGCATCGAGCTTCAGCCCGATCGACGCTTTGTCATCGAGGGGAAGTCGGCCCTCTCCGGTGCCCGCCAGCGGATCGGTGGTGATCGAATCGAGGCCTTCTCGTATCTCATCGCGGGCCTGGTCACCGAGGGCACCGTGCGTGTCTCCGGCTGTAGCCAGGATCGACTCGTGACCGCCATTTCTACGCTGCGCCGCATGGGAGCGAACATCGAGATCGAAGACGAGGCGATACGGGTGACGCCGAGCACTCTCAGCCCGATCTCGGTTCACACCAGCCCTCATCCGGGGTTCATGACCGATTGGCAACCCGCGCTGGCGGTTCTCTTCACCCAAGTGCCTGGCATGTCCCTCATTCACGAAACGGTCTTCGAAGATCGCCTGGGTTACGTGGACACCCTGAGAGAGATGGGAGCGGAGGTCGAGCTCTACGACCAGTGTCTGGGTGGTGCAGCCTGCCGGTTTCACGAGGGCATGTGGCTCCACTCGGCGGTCCTCCGTGGACGGACCGCCCTCGTGGGATCGGAAATCGTGATGCCCGACATCAGAGCCGCCTTCGCCTATGTCCTTGCGGCGGCGGCCGCCTCCTCACCCTCCGTACTCTTCGGGGTCGAACAGCTGGAAAGAGGCTATGACCAGGTCTCGGCCAAGTTCCGATCCCTCGGACTGCAGATCGACGAATTGTCCTAAGGGGCCCCACCCGTCCCGGGCTTGTTCGCACCTGGAGATCTGGAGCCGACACGTCGTTGCCGGAGGGCCGGGTTGGGTGTTGAGGAGAAGGGTTTCCTGCTCACTCGGTGAGCGCGCTGGGGTGCCGGTGGTCGATCTGCACGAGCGCCGAGCGCACTGCGGTCCTACATGGCGCGTCGGTGTTGCGCGGCAGCGGTTTCGAGCGATCGAAGCATCGTCTGCACCGAGACCTGATCGAGGAGCGACGGACGCGTGACCGCCCACACATGACGAACGGCAGCATGATCCTTGTGCAGCCGACGAACCACAACAGCCTCATGGAGCGCGCCGAGGGCGAGCGAGGGAATGAGCGCGACGCCCAGGCCAGCTGCCACGAATCCCTGGGCCGGCCAGTACTCATCGGCTTGGGCGGTCCAGTTGGGAGAAAAACCGGCTTGGTTGAAGGCGGCCATCGCGGCTTGCTGACAGGACGAGGTGCCGCACTGGGTATCGACCCAACGGTCCTCGGCCAGGTCCCGAAGGTCGATGGCTCGGCGCGAGGCCAGACGATGCTTCCGGGGCAACACGACGCGATAGGGGTCGTCCAGAAGGTGGACCCAGCTGAGACCATCCCGGGCCGGATCACCCCGTCCGAAGTCGGCAACGGTCACGACGACCTCGACTTCGGCTTGGCGCAGGAGGGGAATGGCGACGTCCGGTTCGGCGACCCGTAGGGCAACCTCGAGGTTCGGAAGTTCCGACCTGAGGGTGGCGAGCGCGGGCGGGATCAAGGATGCCCCAGCAGTCGGAAAAGAGACGACGCGCAAGACACCGAGGTTCCCTGCGACCAGGGCGCTCAGGGCAGCCTCGGCTTCCCCCACCTTGGCCAAGAGGCCCCGGGCGTGGTCAGCGAGGAGATGGCCCGCCTCGGTCGGCCGCACGCCCCGGCCCGCCCGCTCCAGGAGCACGATGCCCGCTTCGCGCTCCAGCGCGGCGATGTGTTGGCTGACCGCCGACGGCGAGTAACCGATCTGGTCGGCAGCCGCGGTGACCGAGCCGGCGTCGACGACGGCGACCAGGGCTCGGAGGCGGCGCAAGTCGAACATCGCCGGATATCGTACAAGATCGCTTAATCCAAATGAGTAACATTTCGCTGGTACTTCATTCTGATCGGGTTCAGAGTGATGCCATGAACCGGTCGCCGGAGCTGGAACTCCAGCTGATCACCCAGAGCACGAGTGAGCGGCGGGCCTGGGCCGCCCGCCGTCGGACGGTGACCGCGCTGGCTCGGTCTGCCCGCGTTCGTCGCCGGTTGGTGCGCCGGGGACTCGCGAGGCTGTTCACCCGACGGGGTCCGCTGGTCAATGAAGCGATGGGCCACGTGCAGCTGTTCGGGACCCGGGTCGCAGCTGGTGAGTGAGATCGCGGGCACGCTCGGGCTGGTCTCCCTGACCGTGCTCGGCGCTTTGGCGCTCTTGCGGGAGTGCATCCGAGGTGGGGATCGGGACGGGGACGCGCTCGTGTCGGTCGCGCTCGCCCACACGCTCCAAGCGGAAGGTCGCCTTCAGATCGCTCTCGTCAGGGTCTGCAACGTCGGTCAGTCAGCGGTCATCGTTTCGGCCTCGGTCAAGAGGGCGCGATCGCACCCTTTCGAACGATGCGCTCGTCGGCTGTCTGGGCCGTTCTCCCTGCGAACTCCCCACCTGCCCAGGCGCCCACGCGCCCAGGCGGACGCCTTTCTCGGTGTGGTCGAGGCGCAATCCGAGCGGACTTGGCACCTCCCGCTGTCACAGGGTGAGGGCTCCGCCAGGGTGAAGGTACGGCTCGACCAGGGCCTTCTCCGCTCGAGGGTCTTCGCGTGGTGGTTGGAGCCGTCCGACATGGTCGATGAGTACCACCACGCCAGCTGACAGGCACCAGAGTCGAACGCTCGGCAACACCCTGGTTCACCTTGGCGCTCGCGACGACTTCACGGCGCCAGTCGATAGACGGAGACATGGCTCGAACTCTCCGACGTGAAAGGCTGGCGCTGCCAGCCACCCCATCTGGACTCGAGCGACAAGCCGGCCAGTCGCGCCATCAGATCGAGTTCGGCCGGGTACGCATAGCGCAGGACCACCGGCACGAACTCGACCCGGTCCGTGCTCAGATGGATCTCCTGGCTCGTGACCGTCTGTCGAGCCCGGTCGTGACGGGTCACCACGAGCTCAACCTGATCCAGGGTGATCCGCCCGACGCCGACCCGCTGGCCCCGCTCGAAGAGCGTGGGATCCGGGACGAACGCCTCGACGACGAATCGCCCCCCAGGATGGAGGTGCTCAGCGACGCGACGAAAGCACTCGGCCTGTTCGGCCTGGGACAAGAGTGCGAAGAAGGTGTTGAAGACGACGAAGATCAGGCTGAAGGCGCCGTCGACGGCAAGGGGGCCGAAGTTCCCGATGCTGATGGTGATGGCCCCTCCGCCCGGCTTGGCCCTGAGCTTGGCGACCATCGCCGGTGAGGCGTCGATCCCATGCACCTCGAGTCCCGAGGCGGCCAGGGGAAGCGCCACCCGACCGGTGCCGATACCCAGCTCGAGGACGGGTCCCTTGCCCGCCAGATCGCCGAGCACCGCGACAGCGTCCTCGGCCCCCAGATTCGCGAGATCTCGGTCGTAGCGCTCGGCGATCCGCTCACCGTAGGAGGAGTAGCCGAAACCTTCCACCCTCCAAGCCTGGACCCATCGGTGTTCAACGTCCAGCGCCGTCCATTGGCTTCCCCTCCGAGTGAGGATCGGTTGCTGTCGACCGTCACCGGACGCATTGCAGTCGGCCCTCTTGACCTCGCCGAGTCACTCGACCAGCCGGAGTCGGATACAGGTAAGGTCGGCGCAGCCGACTGGGAGGTAAGTGATGCCGCAGCGCAGTGTCGAGGTTTCGACCGAGGACGGAAAGTGCCCCTGTTCGCTCCACGTCCCCGACGGCGATGGGCCCTGGCCGGCGGTGATCATGTTTCCCGATGCCGGCGGTCTGCGCGACACCTTTCGTCAGATGGGCGAACGGATGGCCGGACTTGGCTATGTGACGCTGGTGCCCGACTTCTACTACCGCGTGGGCGGCTACGAGCCGTTCGATCTCCGTACGGTGTTCGGTGATCCGGCCGAGAGGGAGCGGTTGATGAACCTCATGCGGAGTGTCACGGCCGAGATGATCGTGCGTGACGCGCGTCGCTTCGTCGACTACCTCACCTCGTTGCCCGAGACCTCGGGCAACGGCGTTGGCACGACCGGTTATTGCATGGGCGGCCGGCTGTCGCTTATCGTCGCCGGTCACCTTGGTGATCGGGTCGCCGCCGCCGCGTCCTTCCATGGCGGGAACATCGCGGCATCGAACGATCCCGACAGCCCACATCTCAGGGCTGGCGACATGGCGGCGACCGTGTATGTCGCAGGGGCGACCGATGACGGGAGCTTTCCGGACGAGCAGCGTGACCGGCTGGAGGATGCGCTTACCGAGGCGGGCGTCCGGCACACCATCGAGACCTATCCGGCCGCCCACGGCTTCGCCGTCCCGGACAATGCCACCTACGACGCTGTGGCCGCCGAGCGGCACTGGGAGGCGATGAGCAGCTTGTTCCGCTCGAGTCTTTCCTCCGGTGGCGCCACCACCTGATCGTCGTAGCGAGTCCGATCGATCATCGGCCGTTTGCGGGCCGGTACCCGGTACCGGGCTGAGAGGGATGCCTCTCGGGAGAGCCGAGGCGGAGATCGAGTCCCCGACGGACTTCGAACGATGAGTGGACCGAGAGCTGCTTGGGGGCGGCGGCTGAGGCGACCGCTGAGGACTCCCGGCAGACTCCGGCGCGCCGGATCACTGTTGCGCAGGTCCTTCATCGCAGCGGGGAAGGACCGGATCACCACCGGCGCCGCAGCCCTTGCCTTTCATTGGTTCTTGGCCGTCGTGACCGCAGCGGTGGCGGCGGTGGGTGTGGTCAGCCTGCTGGGACTCAGCCCCGACAGCCTCACCCGACTGATCCGTGATTTGCGGGTCCTCGTCCCCGTCCAGCTCGCCGACACGATCTCCAAGGCGCTGCGAGGATCCGGCCAGACCACCGGGGGTTGGGTGGCGACGGTGGTGGGAGGAGCAGCCGCCCTGTGGAGCTCGATCGAGGCGATGGCGGCGCTCCAGGTGGGATTGGACATCGCCTACGAAGTGAGGACGGACGTGGGCTTCGTCGCGCGCCGCCTGAAGGCCTTGCCCCTCATGGTCTGCACCGTCGTCTTCGGGGGGGCGGCTTTCGCATTGCTCGTTCTCGGTGACCCGATCCGATCGTTGCTGCCGGTGTCGTTCCCGTTGGCCCGGTCGGCCTTCGCCGCACTCTGGGCCCTCTTGCGATGGCTCGGGGCACTCGTCCTTGTCGTGGTCCTCCTCTCCGTGTATTACACGATTGGGCCAAACCGAACCCAACCCCGGCGCTGGCTCAGACGCGGAGCATTGGTGGCCGCGATCGGCTGGATGGGTACGTCAGCCGGCTTTTCCTATTACCTCACCAGCTTCGGTCACGAGTCTCGAACCTATGGCGCCTTTGCCGGGGTAGCGGTGCTGATGCTCTGGCTGTATCTGGCGGCCCTGTCCGTGCTGCTCGGTGCCGTGGTCGATCGACAGGTCGAGGCAGCGCGAGGCGGAAGTTGATGCCTGAAGCTTGGATGACCCACCGAGGACGAGCGCCAGGATGCATTACCGCGGACGTCCGGCGGAAAATCTCATAGACCGATTCTGAGAAGGGCGGTCGAGCTCGCCTCCACCAGAGGGGACACCGAGGCACAGTCCGGTTCGCGCTCTGTGGCGGAACGAGGTGTCGCGACCGGCTGGATTGTGCGCGGTCGGCTGGCCAGACTTGCACCTGACCGAGCTGCGGCTGTTGTCGTGCTGCTACCTCGGATACGCCTGTTCGAAGGGGCTCTTCCGATGTCAACGGATTCGACGTTCTCGACACTCACGGTCATGATGGACGGGCCGAGGGGTGACATCCGGTTGAACAGACCGGACAAACTCAACGCGATCAGCGATACGATGCTCCACGAGCTCGTGGAGGCAGCGCACTTCTGCGACGCACGTTCGGAGATCAAGGTGGTCGTGATCTCCGGCGCGGGAAGATCGTTTTCGGCCGGTGCGGACGTCACGATGATTGATGCTCCGGTCGAGTCCACTTCGGCAGCGAGGTCCTTGACCCAGAGACGGCACCCGACAGCCGAAGCGGGCTCGCAGATGGCAGACGCGATAGAGGGGATGGAGGCGGTCACCGTGTGCCAGCTGCACGGCCACTGCGTCGGAGGTGGTGCGGTCCTGGCCTCCGCCTGCGATATCCGAGTCGCCGCCGAAGGCACCGTTTTTTCCATCCCCGAGCTGTTCCTCGGGATCCCACTTGCCTGGGGCGGGATCCCTCGACTCGTGCGTGACGTCGGCGCGGCCAAGACGAAAGAACTGGTCATGACGGGTCGGCGTTTCGGAGCAGCCGAGGCGGCCGCCGCTGGACTCGTGAACCGGGTGGTCCCCGAGGAGAGACTCGAGGAGGAGGTGCGACTTCTGGTCGACTCGCTCCTCGACAAGTCGATGTTCACACTCGGTGCCACCAAGCGCTACGTCAACGCCGTCGCCGAGCACATGGTTGATCTGAAGCGGGCGTGGAACGACGCGCACTCGCTCGAGGCGGCATTGCGGGATCCCGAGTCGCGCGCCGCGCGAATCAGCTACTTGGAGCGGTTCCGCACCGATCACCAGCGTTCGGACTGACGCTGGACATCGACCGATAGGAAGGCGCGCGCTCAACATGCGATGACGACAATGTGCTCGTTGTCCGGTGTCGAAGGGGGTCCCCAGCTGGGCCCGCTCGCTGGGCGTCACCAGCAATTGAGGGACGGTACAGTTCGGATGTGAGTCGAATCGAGACGCCACTTGAGCTCACCTCCGAGGTCACCGACCTTCTTCAGCACCTGATCCGGAACCAGTGCGTGAACGACGGACGCGTCAGCTCGGGCGAAGAGACCCGCAGCGCGGACCTCTTACGCACCTATCTCGAAGGGTCCGGGTTGGACCTGACCCAATACGAGCCCGAGCCCGGGCGTGCCTCACTCATTGGCCGGATCGAGGGAAGCGATCCCAGCTGGCCGACTTTGTGCCTGATGGGGCACACCGACGTGGTTCCGGTGACACCGTCGGGGTGGACCCGGGATCCATTCGGAGGCGAGTTGGTCGACGGCGAGGTGTGGGGTCGCGGCGCCGTCGACATGCTGAATCTCACGGCGTCGATGGCGGTCGCCTTTCGCCGATTGGCCCGGAGCGGGTGGCGTCCTCGGGGGACGCTCGTGTACTTCGCCGTCGCCGACGAGGAGGCTGGCGGCACCCACGGCGCCGAGTGGGTCGCGGAGCATGCGTACGACGCGGTGCGGTCGGACTACGTTCTCACCGAGTCTGGCGGGATCCTGCACCGGGGTCCGGCCGGAAGAACGCTGACGCTCACGACGGCGGAGAAGGGCGTCGCATGGCGGCGGCTGCGGGTCCGGGGTACCCCGGCCCACGGCTCGATGCCGTACGGGGCCGATAACGCCCTGGTGAAAGCGGCCTTGGTGGTTGCTCTGCTCTCCGAGTACCGACCTGCCGCGAGCATCACCGACGCCTGGAGGACCTACGTTTCGACCTTGGATCTCCCCGACGAACTGCGTGAAGCGCTGAAGGATCCTGACTCAGTCGACGACGCATGCGCCCGAATCGACGACCCGCGACTTGCCAAGTTGGTGCATGCCTGTACCCACATGACGTTTTCGCCCAACGTCGCCCATGGGGGGGTGAAGACGAACGTCATACCCGACACGGTGGAACTGGAAGTCGACATCCGGACCCTTCCCGGACAGGGGCCGGAAGACGTTCGTGCCAGTCTCGACGAGGTGCTCGGTCCGCTTGCCGGCGAGATCGAGGTGGAGGTTATCCGGGAGAGTTCGCCGACCGCCTCGGCATGGGACACTTCGCTGAGAGAGGTGCTCGAGCGGGTGGCGCGACAGACCTATCCAGAGGTTGCGCTGGTACCTCGGCTGACGACAGGGGGCACCGACGCGCGCTTCTTCCGAGAAAAGGGAGCAGTTGCGTACGGCTTCGGCCTCTTCAGTCCGGCCGTCACCGTCGAGGAGTTCTCGAGTCGGTTCCACGGCAACGATGAGCGCGTCGATGTGGAGTCGCTTCGCCTCACCACTGAGATGTGGATGGACGTGGCCACGGAGCTGCTCAGCTAGGAGGCTCCCTCGCCAGGTTGTCGGGATCCTCTCCGCTGGGGTCCGCAGCGTCCTCGGAACTAACTGGTTTCCTGGTCTCGGCGGTCCTCAGCGTCGCGCCACTTCTGAACCATCTGTTCGACGTCGAACGTCGAGATCATGGTCGACGGTCCGCTGACCGTCGACCGGTTCACATGGCTGATCCGGGCATTGATATCGAGCAGCATTGAGCGCACCGAATCCTCGGAGCGCTCGTGCATGATCCGCCCCAGGACCTCGTCGACCTCTTTGCGCAGGGCCAAGGCAGGGGGAAGAAACGAGGCCTCCTCGCTGGCCAACTTCTTCTTGACCCACCACATCTCGTCATAGGGTTGGTCGATTCCCGGAATCGGCTTCCCCGCCCCCGGGAGGTTGTCGAACTCGCCTCGCTCCCAGGCCTCGCGAATCTGACGATCGATCCAGGACTCCCAGGTGACGCCAGGGGGTTTGCGATCTGTCACCAGAGAAATTGTACCCCTGAACGACTCCACCCACCGGACGTCGGGGCCATCGCCGGAATTCCCGCCGGCCCTTGGCCGATCTTCGTCGGTGGTGCTATCTAGGACCCATGGAGACAAGGAAAATCGGATCAATCGAGGTCTCGGTCGTCGGGCTGGGCACCAACAACTTCGGGCGACGGATGGACGAGTCGGCTGCCAAGGCCGTTGTGGACGCCTGCTTGGACCTGGGTATCACCCACTTCGACACCGCCGATGTCTACGGCATGGGCGACAGCGAGACCTTTCTGGGTCGCGCGCTGGGTCGCCGGCGGGACCAAGCGGTCATCGCCACCAAGTTCGGTTCCCGCGACGGGGGGAGTCCGGAGGTCGTGTCCAAGGCGGTCGACGGCGCGCTCGGACGATTGGGAACCGATCGGATCGACGTCATGTACATCCACCGGCCGGATGCTGACACCCCGGTGGCCGACACTCTGGCGGCGTTGGACGAGTGTGTGAAGGCGGGCAAGGTCCGGGAGATCGCCTGTTCGAACTTCGACGCCGACATGGTTCGAGGGGCCGCCGAGGCGGTCAAGCCGGGGGCGGCCCGGTTCGCCGCGGTGCAGAACCAGCTGAACCTCCTGAACCGGCGGGACGAGCCTCTGCTGGACGTGCTGGAAGGTCTCGGGGTCGCGTACGTTCCGTATTTTCCTCTTGCGAGCGGGATGCTCACCGGGAAGTACCGGCGCAACGAAGCTCCACCGGAAGGGACGCGCCTCGATTCGATGCCGGAGGATCGCCGAGGGACGATGCTCAACGACCACAACTTCGAGATCGTGGAGCAGTTGACCGGCTGGGCGCAGGACCACGGCCACAGCGTCGCCGAACTCGCCATCGCGTGGCTGGCCGCCAAGCCGGCCGTCGCGTCTGTCATCGCCGGTGCGACGAAACCCGACCAGGTGAAGACGAACGCCGCTGCCGGGGACTGGAGACTGACCTCCACCGAGGTGAGCGAGGTGGAGGCTCTTGCGGGCTGAACCCGTGTCGGGAGACCATCTGTGGGCTCTCCTGGATCCCCCGAGGCGTCGGCCGATGACGCTCTAAGCTCGCACTGGCAGACGTTTCGCGGATCAGAAGCCGCTTTTCGATCGATTAGGGGGAAGGCTTGGCCAAGGGCGACTACCTCCTCGGCGTCGATACCGGTTTCTCGAAGAGTGTCGTGACCGTGAGCGACAGCAGCGGCAGGGTTCTTGCCACTGTGCGAGGTGCCGGGGTGATGCTCTTTGGCCCTCCGACTCCGGACCAAGTGGCCGTTGTGGGCGAGCTCATCTCCCGGGTGTGCGACACGGCGGGGATCGAGCGCGACCGGCTCGGCCACGTCGGTGCTGGCATGTGCGGTGTCGATCTCCCCAAGGACTGGGAGGATCAGCACCGGGTCCTCTGTTCGGGGCTGGGGTTGGACCGCGAAACAACCGTCCTCGTCAATGACGCGATCGTGGCCCTATGGGGTGCCACGGGCGCCGGCCGCGCGACCATCGTGCAGCAGGGTTCGGCCTTCACCTCCGCGTACCGGGGGACCATGGGCGAGGAGGAGCTCTTCGATCCGTTCGACCACGCACGCCTCGTTGACCTGCGCAAGGAAGCGCTGGCCAGGGTGGTCAGGATGCTCGACGGGCGGGCGGTGCGGACGCCCTTCGCCGACCGATTTCTCGAGCACTTCGGCGTGACGAACATCGAAGGCCTATACGAGCTGTTGGCCGAACCGAGGGGCATCGGGTGGCGATTGCTCTCGACCATCGTCGGTGTGGTCTCGACGGCATGGGTCGAGGGCGACCCCATCGCCACGGAATTGGTCGAGGCGCTCGCCACCGACCTGGCCGTGACAGTCCGAGCGATGGCGGTGCGGATCGGTGAAGGACCTTTCGAGGCGGCGTTCGGGGGCGGCGTCATCGAGAGGCTTCCGTCCAGCTTTCTTGCACTGGTCAGCAGGGAACTCACGGGCCTATGTCCACAGGCCAGCACCGTCGGCATCGCGTTGCCGCCCGAGCAGGGGGCGCTGGTGATGGCCGGGCACGCTGCCGGCATGGATCCGGGCGAGCTGTTCGCCGCGCTCGTCACCGAATCTCGATCCGGTGACCTGGCCCGGACCGCGAACCAGTGACTGAAGAGACACATCGGAGGCTTCGGCCTCTGCCTCATCCCCTGTGCTCGGTTGAACCCGTCACAGAGCCTGAAGGAGATAAACGATGAGCCCATCTTCGCATATCGAAGATCTCGTCATCTCGGTAGTCGGCGCGGGCGGGAGCTACACGCCGGAGCTGATCTCCGGTGTGGCGAAACGTCCGCACGAAGAACTTCCCATCGGGGAGATCCGGCTGGTCGACATCATCCCCGAACGGCTCGAGATCATGGCTGGCCTGACCAGACGGATGCTCGACGCGTCCGATCGGAAGATCAAGGTCACGAGTTCGACCGAGCTGTCGAAGTCGCTCGAGGACGTCGACTTCGTCGTGACCCAGGTCCGTGTCGGTGGCATGCCTGCTCGGTATCTCGACGAAAGCATCCCCTTGCGCTACGGGGTCATCGGCCAGGAGACGACGGGCCCAGGCGGGATGTTCAAGGCCTTGCGGACGATTCCGGTCATGATCGAGATTGCCGAAGAGGTGGTCCGCCTCTCTCCGAGCGCGATGATCCTCAACTACACCAACCCCAGCGGAGTGATCACGCAGGCCGTTCTCAACCACACCGAGGCGCGGCTCGTCGGCCTGTGCTCGGGGATTCCCGGGTTGCAGGACCTGCTCGGGGGCGTTCTGACGCCGCGTTTCGGCCCGATCGAGACTCGTTGTGTCGGTCTTAATCACGTCGGCTTCATCCACGATGTCCGCGCCGACGGAGTGAGCGTGACCCGCGAAGCCATCGAAGAGGCCACGAGTCAGCTCGCCAGCGTGTCGGCCGAGCTCGAACGGTGGTGTGCGCTATCCGAGCTCATCGGCGCCTTTCCGATACCCGGGTACTGCAACTACTACTTCCACCGATCGAAGTCGGTGGCAAAGCAGCAAGAAGCAGATCGGACGCGTGCGCAACAGATCATGGAGATCGAGAAGGAAGTGTTCGAGGAGGCGGTCGATCCGAACACCTCGTCGGCACCGGTGGCCCTGGCCAAACGCGGTGGGCAGGGATACAGCAACATCACGTTTGCCGTTCTGCAGGCGATGGTCTCGGGGAGTCCCGCTGACTTGGCCATGAGTGTGCGAAACGACGGGACCGTCAAGGGGCTGCCGGACGATGCATCGGTCGAGGTCGTGTGCCACGTCGACAGCGACGGGGCGACGCCGCTTCAGGTCGGGGAGATTCCGCTCGCGTTCAGAGGACTGGTCCAGGCGGTCAAGGCGCACGAGACACTCACGATCGAAGCGGCGATCACCCGGCGACGTGATGTCGCGCTCCAGGCGCTCCTCGCGCATCCGCTGGTCGGGGATCTCGACGTGGCCGAGCCCCTCCTCGATGAGCTGCTCGGGGCCCACGGCCTGGACTTCACCTGAGCACCCGTCCTCGGACCGACGGCCGGTTCCGCCTCGGAGCGGGTGGGCAGATGGTCGGCGGCCCACCCGGAGCCGGAGCCGGAGCGCGGGTATCGATGACGAAGCGCGGAGCTCGGACTTAGCGGGCCAGTCCAGGTTTGGCGCGCGCGTCGACCAGGAACATGGCCGCGACCACGAGGAAACCGCCGACCAAGAGGGGCCAGCCCAGCCGCTCTCCGGCGATGAAGGCCACGGCGGCAGCGAAGAGGGGCTCCAGCGTGAAGACGATCGCCGCCCGCGTCGGCGAGATCAGTGACTGGGCCCAGGTCTGGACGACGAAGGCGAAGGCGGTGGCCGCGAGCGCCGTCACCAGGATCGCTGTCCAGTCGGTGGCGTTGGTCGGTACGACGACCCCCCCAGGCAGGGCAACCGCCAAGCTGAGCAACCCGACCGTCAGGAGCTGCACGGTCGCGACTCCGTAGACATCGAGGCCCGACGACCACCGGCCCAGCCCCACGATTTGCAGGGCGAAGCAGGCCGCGCTGGCCAGGGTGAGGAGCTCCCCGGTTCCGAGGGCGGCGCCGTGGAGGGACATGAGTGCCAGCCCGACGGTGGCGAGGCCCACCGCGGCCCAGGTGAGCGGCCGCAGTCGGTGCCGCAGCAGCACCCAACCGAGAATCGGGGTCAGGACCACTTCGAGGCCGGTGATGAACCCCGACACCGCGGCGGGAGTCGATCGCAGCCCATCGGTCTGGAGGAGGTAGCCCGCGGTGAGGGCCAGGCCGAGCAGCGCACCCTCGACCCACTCCCGGCGACCGAGCCGGAACAGGGTCCCCGGGCGAATCGCCACCAGCACCCCGGTGGCGAGGAGGAAGCGCAGGGCGAGGAAGCTCGTGACCGGCAAGTGGCCCACCGCCTCCTTGACCAGGACGAACGTGGAACCCCAGGCAGCGGTGACCGCGACCAGCAGGACGACCGCCAGGGTCGTCGGCCGCTGCCGCATCCGCTCCACCATCGCTCCACCTCCGCCAGGTCTAAGGGCAATATAGTGCTCTAGGGCAGTATATTGCATTGGGCAGTATATTGCCATACCTCGGGTTCGATTCCGTTACGCTGCCCGGAGTGGAACCCTCCCCTCGGGCCGAGGAGGCCCGGGAACTGCTCGAGCACGTCGGGCACCGAGTCCACGAGTTCCGAAGCGACCAGAAGCTCACCTTGGATCAGCTGAGCGCCCGGTCCGGAGTGAGCCGGCGCATGATCTCGATGCTCGAGGCCGGCACGGCCAATGCCAGCCTGGCCACGATCGACAAGCTGGCCCGGGCCCTCCGGACCGACTTCGCCTCCCTCGTCTCGGCCCGCCGGCCAGAACCCCTGGTCCCGGCGCGGACGGACGCGGCCACCACGGTGTGGCGGGACGACCTCGGCTCTGACGCCCGGTTGCTCGGTTCGAGTGCGGGGGCCGGGACGACCGAGCTGTGGCAGTGGCACCTGGCGCCCTCTGCCCGCTACCAGGCCGAAGCCGACCCGCCGGGCAGCGAGGAGCTCATCCTGGTCCAGGCCGGATCGCTGGTCGTCGAGGTCGAAGAGGGCGATCTTTGCATGGAAAAAGACGGGTACCTCCGCCTACCGAGCGACCGCAGTTACGCCTACCGGAACGACGGTGACCGGCCGTGCCGGTTCCTGCGGGTGGTCGTCGTCCCCTGATCTGCGACAGCAGATCGGTCCCCGGGCGAAAGGCTCACCGGGGCCCGAGCAGACCCTCCAGGAACACGGCCACGCCGTCTTGGTCGCAGTCCGTGGTGACGTAGTCGACGGCGGCCAGCACCTCGGGATGGGCGTTTGCCGGAGCGACCGACGTCCCGGCCCAAGCGAGCATGGTCAGGTCGTTGGGCATGTCCCCGAAGGCCAGCACCGCCTTCGCCTCGACCCCGGCCACCGCGGCCAAGAACGCCAGGGCCGAGGCCTTGCTGACCCCGGGGGCCGCCAGTTCGATCGGGGCACCCGGGCCCGAACTGGTCACCTCCGCGAGTTCTCCGACGGCCCTCCTGGCCCGGTCGAGCACTTCCCAGGGATCGCCCGGCTCCTTGTGCCGGACGACCAGTTTGGCGACGGGCATGGTCACCAGGTGCTCCACCGCGGCGACGAGGGACCCGGCCGGCAGGGGCCACTGGTTCGGATACGTCGGCTCCTGGCCGTAAGCGAACCCGGCCTCGACGGCGAAGGCCGGATCGGTCAGCTCGGCCCGGAGGAGGTCCACCAGCTGCAAAGCGGCCCCCGGGGAGATCGTGTGCTCACCGGTCACCGCTCGTTCTTTGGCGTCGTACGTGAGGGCGCCGTTCGAGCAGATGACGACCGGATGGCACGGGATCTGTGCGGCGACGGCATCGACCCAACGGGGGGGACGGCCGGTGACCAGCACCACCTCGGTGCCTGCATCCACCGCCGAGGTGATGGCCGAGACCGTGCGAGGTGAAAGCGCTCCGTCGCGCCGCAACAGCGTGCCGTCCAGATCGGAGGCGACCATGTGGACCCGTTCACCGAAGATCAGGATCCCGTCGTCACGCTCTGCGCCGCCCGAGTGCTTCAAGGGACTGCCCCGAGCCCGACACGTTCATCCGCCTCGTGCGTCGAGTCCAGGGCATGGCGACCGGTCATGCACCCGAGCGCTGGCCACCGAGCCGAGTCGCCCGGGTGGCCGAGAGCAGGGCGGCCAACGCCATGATGCCCATGGATGCGTAGAAGGCGGCATGCAGTCCGGAGGTGAACCCACCGGCCAGTCCTCCTCGGAGGCTCGTTGAGCCCACGAAGATCGCGAAGGCCAGCCTCCGGCTGATGCTCCGGGAGGCGATCAGGATGGCCATCGAGAACGAGAAGACCATCCCGACATTGGCGAACGTTCGCAACATGCCGGACGAGATGCCGAACGCTGCCGGCGGCGAGGCCTTCATGACGGCAGAGCTGTTGGCCGGGAAAAAGCAGCTGGCGCCGAGTCCGTTGATGACGCTGCCGACGACGACGAGCCACAGGCCGGTCGTCACCGACAGATGGGCGTAGACGAACAGCGCCGCGACCTGCACCCCGAGGCCCAACGTCGCCGGGAACACCGGGGAGAAGCGGTCCGCCAACCGACCCGCCATCGGCCCGACAACCGAGCCGATCAGGTAGCCGGGAATCAGCAGGAGCGACGCATGGATCGGCGACAGCCGACGCACTCCCTGGAGGTACATGATCACCAGGAACAACACGGCGTAGTTGGAAAGACCCTGGAACAGGGACGCCAAGAGCGACGGCGTCATGGAAGGCACGGCAAATAAGGAGAGGTCGAGCATCGGCTCGGCCGTGTGCCGCTCGACCACGACGAAGACCCCCATGAGGAGCGCGCCCCCGAGGAGATAGCCGAGGAGCTCGCCGTCGAGCGGTTTGGTGGCGAGCTTGGTCACCGCCCAGAGCACTCCGAACAGGCCCAATCCCAAGGTGGCCATCCCGACCAGATCCAGTCGGTGGGTCTCGGGCTCACCCCGGTCGCGGAGCACGCGCACGGCGAGTATCACGCCAACGAGGCCGATCGGCACATTGATCCAGAAGATCCACCGCCACGACACGTAGCTCACGATGGCCCCGCCGAGAAGGATTCCGAGGACAGCACCAAGGCTGAACCCGATGCCGTTGTAGCCGTAGGCCTTCCCTCGCTCCTCCCGGGGGAAAAGGTCGGCGATGATGGCGCCGCTGTTCGCTGTGACCAAGGCTCCCCCGACGCCTTGGAGCACCCGGAACGCGACGATGGACATCTCGTTCCAGGCCAGAGCGCACAATGCCGAACCCACGATGAAGACCGCGAATCCGGCTTCGTACATGCGGACCCGGCCGAACATGTCGCCGAGACGGCCGACCTGAGTCGCGAGAATGGTGATGACGAGGAGGTAACCGATCACCACCCAGATGACCGAATCGAGCACGACGTGCAGGGATCTCTCGATCTCGGGAAGAGCGAGCACGACGATGGTCGTGTCGACCGCGGTGATCATCACGCCGATCATGACGACCACGATCGACAACCCACTTCGCACCGGCATGGGCGAGCCGGACTTCAACTGGAGTTCCGTCATGGCGAACCCGCGTCAGCGTAACTTGGCGTCGAGCAGGGGGTCGGCGGCCGTCCTCGTACCCCGGTAGGTGGGGCGCCTCCCGGAAGCGCGAACCATGTCCGGCTCCGAGGGCACCGAAAGGCTACCGGCACGCCCGGCACCCTCGGGACTCGGCGCCGCGAACTGGCCGCTACCCGGCCCGCATACACTCCCTGAGCGCACGCCATCCCACGAGCTGGACTCCGTGGGTCTCCAGGGTCCGCTGGAACTCTTGATCGTGAACCAGCAGCTGGTGGTCGTCGACCCGGCGCATCCAGTCGGGGGCCGCCGCCCGGAGTTCGGGGCTGTCGACGGCCGGGTGCAGGTAGGCCTCGGTGACCCCGGTACGCAGCTTGGGGACGATGTCGAGCAGGACCGGGCGGCTGCCAACGCCCGGGACGTAGACGAAGTGGTCCGGGAAGACGACCCCGCGCTCGGCCGCCGGGGCGCGGAAGGGGAACCCGAGAACCGCCTCGGTCTCGGCGCCCGACAGACGAAGGGGCAAGCGATACGCCGCCGCCAGCTCGAGGTAGACCTCGAAGAGGTCGGGGTTTGTCTGGACCGTTCCCATGTGGGCATCGAGATGGGTGACATCGATGCCCCAAGCTAGAGCCTGGTCCACTTGAGCGCGGCACTCGCGACGCACCTCGTCGACGTCAGCTCGTCCGATCACGGCCTCAACCGTTTGGGGGAACCGACCCTGGTTATCGACCAGTGAAAGGGACGGGGTGATTGGTCCCCAACGGTAGACCTCCCACTCCGAGGTGACCGTCAGATGTACTCCGACATCCTCGCCGTCGTAACGGCCTGCTGCCTCGGCCGCCCAGGGACAGGGGACCATCAAGCTCGCACTGGTGCCGAGACCCTGCCCTAGGGCCTCGTACACTCCTTCGTTAGCGGAGTGACAGAAGCCGAGATCGTCACAGTTCAAGATGAGCAGTCGGTCTTCGGCGCCATACCCGAGACGCTCGGCGAGAGTCGGCATGAGGCCAGCCTACGCCGGGGTCCTTCGATCGGCCCTCTCCTCGAGCCTTCGGCACTGGGGTCGTGGCGGGTCCGATCATCCCTGCCGCTTGAGCCGACCGGTCTTCTTCGCCCAGCGCTCGGCGGCAGCGAAGATCGCGAGCGAGCTCGGGACCATGACCAGTCCGAAGATCGCCAGGATCAAAAGGGTGCGACCTTCCGACCCGAAGCCCGCACCGTTGAGCATGGCCGCTCGGACGCCGTTCAGCATGAAGGTCGCCGGTGACAGGTGGGATGCGGCCTGCAGCCACCCGGGCAGCACGTCGATCCCGTAGTAGACGCCGGAGACCAACAGGACCAAGGCCTGGACCATGAACGACATCTGGACCCCACGCTCGGGATAGAGCATGGGGAGGATCCCGGTCAAGATTCCGAGCCCCACCAGGCTCACGCTCCCGATCGCGATGACCGCGGCGACCTCGGTCCAGTTGACATGGGAGAAGTTGATGTCGAAGAACGGCAGCGCGCAGGCCATGATGATCGCGGTCCGAATCGTCGCGTGGACGACGCCGAAGACCGACATGCCGATCAGATGGACGGTGCGTGACACCGGGGTCATGAAGGTGTGCTCGATGGTGCCCTCCCAGCGCTCCCAGGTGATCACGAGACTCATGTCGTCGAGAACTGCCGACAGGTAGGCCCATGTGAGGGTTCCGATGAGGAGGAAGAGCGTGAGCCGCGACACCTCTGCCGGCCGGATCAGACCGCCGTGCGACGCCTCCTTGGCGATGAAGGTGATGGCAAGCGTGTTGACGACGCCGTAGACGACCCATACCACTTCCCACGCCCAATAGCGCTTCCACAAGTTGGTCTGACGTTCGAAGAACGCCCATCCGAGCGCGACGCGGCGAGGTGCCGGTAGCCGCACCACGTTCTCAAGCTGTGTCATCTTGGAGCTCCTCCCGTGACTCGGGTTCCTCCTCGTCTTCCTCGATGCTCCGGCCGGTGAAGGCCATGAACACGTCTTCCATGTCGACGTCATCCGCCTTGCGCGTTGTCGAGCCGGCAACGTGGGCCCGGAGTTCCTCCGACGTTCCTTCGGCCACGATCCGTCCTCCGGCGAGAAAGGCGAGACGGTCGCAAAGCTGGTCGGCCTCTTCCATGTCGTGGGTCGTGAGCAGGATCGCCACCCCGTCGCGGCGAACGTCCGAGATGAAGCTCTGGACGGTCCGCTTCGATCGTGGGTCGAGTCCCGTCGTCGGTTCGTCAAGGAGCATGAGCCGCGGCGCAGTCAAAAATGCCCTGGCCACCGCGACCTTCTGTTGCTGCCCGCGGGAAAGCTCGGTCATCGGCTGCCTCGCCTCGTGTTCCAGTCCGAGCCTTGTCAGCAAGTCGAGGCTGCGCTGCCGAACCAGTGGGCCCGCGATCCCATAGGCGCGCCCGTAGAAGAGCAGGTTCTCGAGTGCCGACATGGCTCGGAAGAACGAGGGATCTGCCGAGACCCGGTTCAGGAGGGGTCGAACCGAGGCCGGACTGTGGAGTGCGTCACGGCCGAAGATGAGGACGTCACCCTCGTCCGGGATGATCAGGGTCGACAGCACCCGGATAAGGGTCGACTTTCCGGAGCCGTTGGCCCCGATCACGCCGTAGATCTCCTGGGGTCGCATTCGGAAGGAGACCGAGTTGACCGCGGTGTGATACGCCCTGCGTCGACCGCCTGGACCGGGTTGGGACTGGCCGCGACCGCGGCGTCTGAATCTCTTGGTGACACTTCTGACGTCCAAGGGGACTTGGTCGTCGGGGACCTCGGACGGCCACCTGATGGCCGAGTTCACGATCTTCTCCTCACTCGGGGGATTACGAGGGCTGGCGCCTGCCTAACGGGGCGCGCCGACACGGGTGGACCGCGGCCGCTCGCGAGTGGGGAGGGCCGCGGACCTAGTAGTTCTGCATTGGGGCCACGGAGCAACGGTACCAGAGCATCACCGGCGCATTTACCGGAGCGTCCCGGCGGTCAGGCCGGAGGGAGACCAGGTGTGGAGAGTGCCCTCAACGGCGATCGGTTCGATGCTGGGTCACCGGTCCGCCCGACCGGAGCCGAGCCAGTCGGCACTGAGGTCGGAGCACGCGGGCGTCGGACGGCCCGAACGACCCTCAGACCTCCTCGTAGAGTGCTTCTCCTCGACGGAGCCTCGTCGCGATGCTCACGACCTGGGCCAGTTCTCGGCGTGTCGGGGTGTGAGCGGCGAGGAAGCGGGCGGCGCCGGCCAGGATCAGGGCCGCTTGCTCCGATCCCGCGGGCCAGGCGGATGCTTGCCGAACCGCCGCCTCGTAGGTCTGGAACCAGTGGAACTCGGCATCCTCGTGCAGGAGCGCCGAGCCGAGCGCGGCGGTCACCGCTCGTTGCTCGCCCCCCGACCGCACCCAGGAGTACACGATGGCGCCGGCCTGGTCGACCATGCCCTCTTGGTCCCAGCACGACCGAAGCTCGGCCAGGTCGCCCGGTGTGGCGGCCGCGGGGTGCTGGTTGGGGAGGCGGGCCGCCGGCACGTTCAGGAACCGATCGAGGAAGACCTTCATCGCGGCTTGGAAGATGCCTCGCGCCAGCTCGGGCTGGGGGCACCGGCAGATCATCTGGTGGGTGGCATTGGCGGCGGTGAACCCGTGGTGGACCTCGTCCCAGTCCCCGTGGTCGTTCTGGGTGTGGAATCGGACGAGCCGCAAGGAGGCGGCATAGGCGACGCCGCGGGCGAGCTGTTCGTAGTTGGCCCCCCGCTGAGCGGCCGACTCGATGGCCGAGACGATCTGGTCGGGCTCATCACCGAGGACCACCCAAGCCAGGTCGTCGACGTCGTCGTCACTGAACGTGCCTTCACCGGGTTCCGGAGCGCCCTCGACCTGGAGGTGGGATAGAAGACGAGCCAGGTTGTGTGGATGGCGCCAAGGTCCGGTCTCTTCCGACCGGGACGCGGTCGCGTACTGGTGGGCGAGGGTTGGGAGGAGGCCTGTTGCCTTCTCCCACCCCAGGTGCTCCAGAGCTTCGAAGGCCTTGTTGGTGAAGTCGATCGTGTGCCCGCCGTCGACGAAGACGTGGTCGGTGACTCCGGCTCCCATGATCCCGGCCAGTCCGACCGGGTCGCACCCTGAGTCGGCCGCGGTGGCCAGGACTCGTTCCGCGGCATCGCCGTTGCGGGTGTCCACGAATCGCCGGTACCACTCGGCGAGGCGTTCCTCCGCGACCTGCCCCGACAAGGGTGCGAGCGGGAACCATGGAGGCCGACCCCTGGTGTCACGCGAGACGAACGCCAACCCGTGAACGAGTGCGAGGCATCGATCCCCCGGGTCAAGCACTGGCAGGACGTTGGCCATGGCGGTGAGCACCGTCAGGCCCGCTCCCCACCCGGCATCGCGATTGCGGAGCCCGAAGTCGACTCCGGCCTGGAGGGCGGCCGTTGCTCCTTCGACCGGGCCGAGCAGGTCCGAGAGGGCGAGTACCGCCTTGGCCACGACGAGGGTCAGGCCTTGTTCCAATCCCTCCTCGAGTCGCTGGAGGTGGTGGGTGACGGGGTCCGCGTCTCCGCGCAGGCTCACCGTCACCGTGTCGCCGTCCAGCTCCACCGTGTGGGCTCGTACATCGTCGGCGAACGGGTCCAGGGTTCCCCCAGAGGAGAGATCGAACCGGGCGTGATGCCAATGGCAGGTCAGCAGCCCGTTCTCCACGCTCCCACGATGTAGAGGGAACCCCATGTGGGGGCAACGATCGTCGACTGCGTAGGCCTGCCCGTCTGACCAGAACACGCACACCGGTTGAGATCCCACCTTGCCAAAGAGGCATCCCTTGGATCGCAGCTCGTCCAGGCTTCCGATCTTCGCCCGTTGCATGCTTGCGCCTCCCGCCCGTTCCGTTCTACGGTCAGCACCCAGAATAGAAGTTCAACTAATGTTGAGGTCAAGGGGATTCCTACTGTGGACCCTGAATTGTCCATCGGAGATGTCGGTCGACGGACGGGTCTCGCTCCCTCGGCCCTCCGCTTCTACGAGTCGCAAGGGCTGATCACGGCGGTACGTACCACCGGTGGACAGCGTCGCTACCGAAGGGATGTCCTGCGAAGGGTCGCTCTGATTCGTGTCGCCCAGCGGGTCGGGCTGTCCCTGGAGGAGATTCGCGAAGCCCTCGCGTCGCTCCCAGCCGATCGGGCGCCCACGAAGGCCGATTGGAGTCGCCTTTCTCGGTCCTGGCGGAACCGCCTGGACGAGCGCATCGCCCTTCTCGAAGGTCTGCGGGGGAAGCTGGCGTCTTGCATCGGCTGTGGGTGCTTGTCGCTGCGCGCCTGTGCTCTCTACAACGATGGCGACCAAGCGTCGAAGTTGGGCCCGGGTCCCCGCTACCTTCTCGGCGACCCGACTCCGTTGCACCCTGAGTAGACGACGAGTTCGCCTCGCCGTCGGATGAAGCGAAGAGCGACCTCCGACTCAGCGCGGTAATGCGCGATCCGGCTGCCCGCGCTTGGTGCTCAGGGGGTTCGTGCCAGGATCGGGACTGGTTTGAATGCCCTCGTCCTTAGCGACCCCTAGCAATAGGAGGGCCGAGGGTTCACGAGTTCGTCGCGAACCGACTTGTAGAGTGCCTGGTAGAGGCGGGCTCTTGCCGAGGCGATCTTGCTGATCATTCCCCCGATCGGTTTACGCACGCGGGTAGCCTCAAGGACGGAGGATCTGGGGAGATGTCCGACAGCGCGCAGCAGTCGCCGGTGATCTGGCGTTGTTCCAGCTGCGGGTCACTCGTCCACCCCTCCGACCACGAGGTACCCGTCGCGTGGTGCTCGAGGTGTCGCCGGATCAGCCCTGCTACGAGGGACGGAGGCGATGACACCAGCGTTTCGGCCGGTGACCAAGGTGAACGCTCCTGACCGGGATCGACGCGCTGTAGGTTCACTTTCGCCCGGCGCGGGCACCGGTTGGGATTTCGTTCGAAACGGGTGAAAGATCCCGGGCGAGGGGACCCCGACGCTCGTTGGGAAGTCCCGTCCGGACTCGTCACCGAGCGAGGCGATCCTTGGGTCTCGGCTCGTGCGATCGTACCCGGGTGATCGGAGCTCGCCTCGGCACGTCGACCCCTTCCCGACGGCCTTGCGCGCACAGCTAGGGTCTTTCGGTGGTGCACGGCGATCTGGGGTCAGTCGTCTCCGTGAGCCGTTTTCCTGTCAAGTCGATGCAGGGCGAGCACGTCGCGACAGCCTGGCTGGCGCCAGCCGGATTGGTGGGTGACCGAACGTACGCCCTCATCGAGGTAGCGTCCGGGAAGGTCCTGAGTGCGAAGCACCCTCGTATCGGGAGCAGGTTGCTCTCCTGTCACGCCGAGTTTGTCGAACCGTTTCTGGCTGGCGACGCAGCCCCGCCCGTGAAGATTTCGCTTCCCAACGGTTCGACGGTGACCAGCGACGATCCTCATGTCGATGCCGTGCTTTCCGACTACCTCGGCTTGCTCGTGAGCTTGCAGCAGACGACAGCGGACGTGTTCTTCGGTGAAGAGCAACCCTCACCTTCTTCAGGCTGGGGGGTCGAAACCGCTCGCTCTTCAAGGCCCAGGGCTGTTGTCGATGCTGCGGGATCTGCCCATTCGGCCAACCTGTCGCCTATTCCCCCTGGTTCGTTTCTCGATGCCTTTCCGATCTCGGTTCTCACGACCTCGACCCTCTCGAAGCTGGGGTCGCTTGCCCCCGGGAGCCGGTTCGATCGGCGTCGATTTCGGATGAACCTGATGGTGGACAGCCCGGGTGAGGGGTTTGTGGAACAGGAGTGGCTCGGCCGTGAGATTCGAATCGGCGAGGAGGTGCGGATCACGGTGGTGATTCCCGATCCTCGCTGTGTGATGACCACCTTGGCTCAAAAGGACCTGCCCCGCGACAACGGCGTTCTGCAAACGCTCGACCGACACAGTCGGTTTAGGGTGGGCGACGGGGTCTACCCGTGTGCCGGCGTATACGCGGCCGTCAAGGTGCAGGGGGAGATCAGAGAGGGAGATCGACTCTCCGAGATTTGAGCCGGACGTAGGTGTCGGGAGCCCATCAGTCCGGCGACCCGACGAGCTCCCTCGGGGCTAGCCGGGCAGGTTCGGTGTACCACGCAGCGAGCATCGGGAGACCGTTTGGTTGTGGCTATGCATGGCCGGCACGATCTTTCCGTCGTTCGCTGTGGCCGCGTTGAGCGGTCATAGCTGCCCCCATGCCCGATTTCTCAAGTTGACGGAGGTGGCGTCGCCGTTAGATCCTTGGGTTGACCCTATACTTGTTATGCAACAGCCGTTCGCTGGCAGCAGTCGATCGGCATCATGACCTCGTTGATCGGTCCGGTGGATCAGAAAGGCACAATGGCTTCGAACCGTCAGACCCGTAAACAGATCGCCACCTATCTTGCATCTCATGGTCCTGTCGACGATCCAATGGGTCGGGCAACTGCGAAGCTACGAACTGCTGTCGAGTACCAGGGCTCAGCCGCTGGCTTCACGCAGTTGCTCGCAGCCATGGAACGATCGGGCGAGCTGACACGAACGACCAAGGGCAAGAGGACCTTCCGGATCGAGGGCTCGACCTCTGCACCTGCAGCGGAGCCGTTTAAGGCGGACGTGACGACCTTGGGTCCCACGCAGATGGATTACGAACAGCTGGCTGCTGCCCTGTTGGTCCGCGTCGTCGAGAGCGTCTCGGCCGGATCGAACCCGAGTGCGGAGACGGACTCGTGGGCTCGGCGGCGTATCGAGAGGCTTGAACGTCAAAACGCTGAGCTGGAGCGTGCCGTAGCCCGGATGAAGGCCGAGCTGCGAGTGCTGACGGAGGAACGGGACGCCCTGAAGAGCCAGCTCGAGCGCACGGCAGGCAACCTGGAATTGCTGACCGACCGTATGCAGAGTCGGCCCACTCACGATGCACTGTCGAAACGACTAGGGACCGACGAGCAAGCTCTCCTCCACCAGCTCCGCAATGGAGCGTCTCGGAAGCAGGGCAACCGGGTCGGTTGACGACTGCGCTCCAGGCGGGGGGTGCCTGTCGGAGGTCCAGTCGACGCCCAGGACGACTACCCGGGGATTCGCTCACAGCTTTGCCCGTGGGCGAAGATCAGCTCGGTGGTTCAAGCTCTGGGAATCGAGTGCGAAGGGATCGCTCTCGTCTGCGGGCCTGGCGCAGCTCTCCACCGATCCGGTCGAGGGCAGAGCCGTGGAGGGCGGTCACTCCTCCTCAATCCCAACTTGGGACATGGTGAGTGATGGATTCCGAACCGTTCGGCGGATACGAGAGAGGACGACTCCGCTTTCAGCTCCGAGCGTCCACTGGGACGGCTGGGAGTCGACACGAAGCATTGGGTCTCGGCGATGGCGGCCGCGATGGCGTCATGTACGTGCCCGATTCGGCCGAGGCGGATGCGCCGGTGCTGGTTTTCCTCCACGGAGCGACGGGGTCGGGCCGGTCCCACCTGCGGCCGATCTTGGGGGCGGCGGATCGATACGGCGTGATTCTGGTCGCACCGGACTCTCGCATCGCGGGAACCTGGGACCTGATCGCCGGGGGGGACTTCGGTCCGGACGTGGTCTTCTTGGACAGGGTGCTTGACTCGGTGGCGGACCGCATCAGTGCCGACATGACAAGGCTGGCGCTCGGTGGGGTTTCCGACGGGGCCTCGTACGCGCTTTCCATCGGCCTGTCCAACGGCGACTTGTTCTCGACCGTGGTTGCCTTCTCGCCAGGGTTCCTTGCCGTGATCGAACCCATCGGTCTTCCGCGGGTGTTCATTTCGCACGGGACCCAGGATTCGATCTTGCCCATCGACGCGTGCAGTCGAGTCTTCGTGCCAGCGCTGCGGGGTGCCGGATACGAGGTGTTGTTCAACGAGTTCGACGGTGGCCATTCCGTTCCACCGTCGGTTGCCGACAGCGCCATGCACTGGTGGCTCACTGCGCCCCACGCCGGACCGATCGGGGGGTGAGGCCGTTTCGAATCGAACGAGCGGCACGGGTGTCGGCGCCGGGCCACTCAACCTTGGGCGAAGGACGCCTTCGACATGACCCGGGTCGTCCGCGGCATGCAGTCGAGGCGGGTCCTGGATGAACGTCTGAGTGTGATGGAACGTAGAGGAGAGAGCACGAGCGAAGGATCCCGGACCAAGCCGGATTTCGAAGGCATTGTTCTTCCTCGGAGCGGCAGTGCTGTTGGCAGCGTGCTCGACGCCGAGCGGGAGCTCCTCCCCTCCGACCTCTTCGGGTTCGAGCACGACCGCGTCGCCCGGTTCGAGCACGACGACCTCTTTGGGCTCGGCGACAGTCGGTTCCGGAGTGACCACGTGGGCGGGAACCCCCATTTCGGAAACGGCCATCCCTCTCGGCGACGGGAAGGTGCCGTCGGGCTGACCCCATGGCTGCGGCGACACCGTCGTGCACGCCGTTGGGGCCGATCAGTGTCTTCCTCAACGGTGTCTTGATGTTCAACGCGCTGGATGCCGCCGGTCGGGCGCCGGAGCCCACGAGTGGCGGCATCTACCACGATCACGACTTCTCTCCGTGCTTGGTCACCCCGGCCAACTCGGCTCCGGGTTCGTCCACCCTCGTCGGCTACGCCATTGACGGTTACGGGATCTATGTCAAGCGGGATTCCCACGGGAACCTGCCGACAAAACGCCGACCTCGATGCTTGCCACGGTCGGACCAGCACGGTGATGTGGGACGGCAAACCGACCCGGATGTACCACTACGACGTCACGCTCGAGTACCCGTACTTTGTCGGCTGCTTTCACGGGGAGGTAGCCGGGAACGGTCATCTCCAGGTCGGCCAGCCCCTTCGCCAACAGCGCCGGGCTCGTTCCCCGGTCGTCCGAGCCAGCGCTGTCGTCGACTCCCCGGGGCCGCTGGTCGGGCAGCGGAGCCAGGACACGGGCTGTGGGATCATCGTCGATCATGGACGGCATTCACGACCTGGGGGGAATGCACGGCTTCGGGCCAGTCCCGATCGAGCAGGACGAACCCGTGTTCCACGAGCCCTGGGAAGGCCGTGTATGGGTCATGGCTGGAAGGGTCATCGGTCAGACGACGATCGACCGGTTCCGCTACGCGATCGAGCAGATGCCCGCAAGCCTCTATCTGACGTCGAGCTACTACGAGCGGTGGCTGTGGGCGATCGAGAGGCTGGCGCTCGAGCAGGGGTTGCTCGACGGCCCGGCCGGTGGGCCTTCTCCCAGCCGTCCGCCTCTCGGGGGCCCTCTACCAGAGGGAAGCTTCAAGACCGGAGATCAGGTTCGCGTGGCCAACCGCGTGACGGACGACCATTGCCGGGTCCCCCGGTACCTGAGGCGCCAGGTCGGCCGAATCGAGCGTGTCGCCTGTGCGTGGCCCAATCCCGGCCAGTCGGCCGCGAGCGGCGTCTACGGGGAGCCCGAGTTGGTCTACACCGTGATGTTCTCCGGCAGGACGCTGTTCGGACCTCCGGCCGACCACGTTGTCAGCGCCGATCTCGGCGAGAGTGACTTGGAGGAAGCGTGAGCGAGATGACGCCTGCCCAGAGGGCGGAGATTCTGGAGAGCCGCCTCAGTGAGCACGGCCACACCAGCCCCGAGGACGTCGACGCTGCCATCGCGCGGAGCGAGTCACCGTCGGGCGACCAACCGAGCACGGCGCTCGGTGCGCGAGTGGTCGCACGTGCCTGGTGCGACGAGGAGTTCAGGGATCGGCTCCTTGCCCATCCGGTGAGCACGTTGTCCGAGTTCGCACCGCAGTCGGTGCCCATCGCGGTGTTGGCGGACACGCCGACGGTCCATCACGTCATCGTGTGCACCCTCTGCTCCTGCTATCCCAGCGGCCTGCTCGGGAACCCGCCGACCTGGTACAAGAGTTTTGAATACCGCAGTCGCGTCGTTCGCGAACCCCGGGTGGTGCTCGCCGAGTTCGGGACGTACATCGAGCCGGATGTCGAGATCCGGGTGCACGACTCCACCGCCGAACAGCGTTACCTGGTGCTGCCGATGCGCCCTCTCGGCACCGACGGGTGGAACGAAGGCCGCCTCGCCTCGTTGGTCACCCGCAACTCGATGATCGGGACCGGGCACCCTCGAGTGCCGGAGTGAGGGCCATGACCAGGGAGCGACGCCCGTAGAGGATCGGAGCGACCCGGCGACGCGACCGAACCCCGAGAGTCGACCCGAGCCTCCTCGGGGGTCGCGGGGAGGGGTCGTTTCGACACGGCCGCCTAAGTGTGTCGGAGGTGCTCCTCCACCGAGGTGACCTTCGATCGCAAGGCTCCGCTCGTCCCCGGTCGGTGATCGATCTTGATGACGACGCTCACTCGGCCCGCTCGGGAAGAAACCGCTTCCACGCACGAATGGATGAGGTCCATGACCTCGCTCCATTCCCCTTCGACATTGGTGAACATCGCGTTCGTCTCGTTGGGAAGGCCGCTCGCTCGGACGAGGCGAACCGCTTCGGCCACAGCGGAGCCGACCGACTCGCCCACACCGACCGGCGTTATCGAGAATGCGGCGATCATCGCCCCACGGTACCGGGCCGCTGTCGACCCCGGCTTCTCGGCACGCGGTGTGTCAAGTCGAATCGTGGGCATGGCAGGATCGTCCCCATGATCAGGGATGCCGATTTCGACCACGTTGCGCTGGCCGCCGAGTCGCGCCGGGACCTCGAGCCGCGCTATGCCGAGCAGCTGGGTGGTGTCGCCTCGGCCAACGCCGCGGGCGGACAGGCCGGATTCACCTGGGCCCAGGTGAGGTACCGCAACGGGATGGCGCTCGAGATGCTCGAGCCGTACCGCGTCCAGGAGAACGACTTTCTCCGTCGCTTCCTCGATCGGAACGGACCCGGACCCCATCACTTGACGTTCACGGTTCCTGACTTCGCCCGCGCGCTCGAAGCGGCCGTGGCTGCCGGGTACCGACCGGTCGGGGTCGACGACTCCTCGCCGCAGTGGAAGGAGGCGTTCTTGCACCCCAAGGACGCCCCGGGCGTGGTCATCCAGCTGGCCGAGTCCCATGAGCATCACGAGCCTCCGCGCGACCGGTTGTCGCCGTCGGCCGAGCTGCTGCATGTGGCCCACGCCGTCCGCTCGCTCGACGACGGTCTGCGGTTGTTCGAAGCACTGCTCGGCGGCGTCAGGACCAGCGAAGGCGAGGGATCGGGCCACCGCTGGATCGAGCTTCGCTGGCCCGGTCCGGGTCGAGTTCGGCTCCTCGTGCCGACCGGACCGGGTGCACTGGACAAGTGGATCGGGAGCAGGCCCGGACGCGTCCACCACGTGGCGTTCCGCGTCCTTGACCCGAGCGCCCTACCCGGCGCCACCGCGAACGGCGAGTGCTGGCGGGTCGAACCGGAGGCGAATCGAGGGACCCGCCTCGTCCTGGTGGCCGACACCGGAAGCTCCTGACCCGGCCCTTCTTGGAACGGGGCGCGGATCGAGTTCTGAGTGGCAGGCTCTGGTCGGTGTGGGATCTCCGAAACGTGGAAGATCCCGACGACCCGATCCTTGGACCGTGCGTCCGATTGATCTCGGCGTACTACCAAGAGATCCTCGGTCCCACGCAGCGGCCGTACCCGGAAGAGGAGCTGGCGTGGAGGCTGCGGCCCGTCGCCGGTCGTCGATGGCACCGTCTGGTCGTGGCCCTCGATCGCGAGCTCGTGGTGGGGGTTGCGTTGCAGACCGTCCCCTGGGACGCTGGGCCGACGTCGTACTTGAGGATCGTGATGGTCCACCCGGAGCTCCGTCGGCGGGGCATCGCCCGATCCCTCCTCGACCGGGCGGCCTCGGCGGCGTCGGACGAGGGCCGGGTCCGACTCGGGTGGCAGTTGCCGTACGGAGGACCTGGCACCACGGCGTTCGCAGCGGCGCAGGGCGCCGAGCTCCTCGGGGTCTTCGAGCAGAACCGGGTGGCGACGTCGGCGCTCGACCGCTCGACGCTCGAGACCTGGGTGGAGTCGGCTCGTGACGCGGCGAGGAACTACGAGCTCATCGGTTGGGACGGACCGTGCCCGGACGAACATCTGGAGGCCTTCGCCTCCATGCAGGCGCTCATGGAGGACGCTCCGGGCAATCGCCCCGAGGACGCGGTGGCCCGGACGATCGACCGGCTCAGACAACGCGAGGCCTTCGATCTCGGGCGCGGTCCGAACTGGCGCGTCTGTGTACGCCACATCGGGAGCGGGACCCTCGTCGGTTACACCGAGCTGCAGCCCCTCGTCACCCGACCATGGTTGGCAAACCAGGGGGACACGGTCGTCGCACCGATCCATCGGGGGAACGGCCTCGGTCGTTGGATGAAGGCCAGGAACGCTCTTCGAATCCTGGACGAACAACCTGAGGTCGACGTTATCGAGACCGCGAACGACGAGACGAACGGACCCATGCTCGAGATCAACCGGGCGATGGGCTTCGTGCCGGTGTGCCGGTGGGTTCAGTGGTCACGGGCACTCTGAGGGTCCGGATTCCTGCGGCGCAGCGGAGCTGACGACTCGAAGCCCGTTCCGTGGCCGCACGGGCGGTCGTGGGGTGGTGCTCTCGAAGGGGCTGATCCGGCCCTCCTCGTCGGCCGGTTCGACCGTCACGGAGCTCGGCCATGGCGCAGGTGACGGGCCGGGCTCGTCAGGAGTTGGTGCGCTCGAACCTGGCGACGACGGCTTCGGTGTTCGCGCCCAGGCTCGTAGCGATGTCGTCCCACGACGTCCCCGCGGTCCGGAGCCGTGCGACCCAGCGGGCCAGGTCGCTCTCGATCGACCCGATCGTTCGGTCCAAGACGGGGAGGAGTTGGAGGATCTCTGGGGCCGGCCGATTCTCGAAGGCGGCCTCGGCGGCTTCTGCAGCCTCGTCGGAGGACGACGAGGCGAGGATGTCCTGGCAGAGTCCGATGCACTCGTCGCAGATGTAGACGCCGGGTCCGGCGATCAACTTGTGCATCTCGGTGTTGTCCTTGCGGCAGAACGAGCAGCTGGCGAAGACCTTCCTGGTGGAACCACTGGACACGTGAGCCTCCTGACGAGTTTGGATGTGACGGAGGGAGGCGGTGTGGCTCACCGGTACGGGCTGCTCGTTCTCGAGCCAGTCGCTTGCGGTGTTTTCCGACGTCACCCGAACTCCGAGCGCTCGGTCCGGGCACCCCAGCTGCCCCGAACGCTTCGATCGGACGGCCCCTGAGGACATCGATCCCCTTTGCCCCGATGCGGCCCCGGCTGGGGTGGGCCCCCGGAGGTGTGGCGCAGGTCTCGCCGGGAACGACTGTAGCCACCCTGAACCGAGGGCCCGACGGTCGGACGGCTTCGGCCGCCGGGTGAACCGGGGTGAGCAGGCAAAGGCGGCCGGCTCCAGGTGGAATGATCTCCGGATGGCCGAAGTGGTGGAAGGCCTTCGGGGGGTCCCGCGCAAGGACCTGGTGCTGGCGTTCACCGAAGTGCAGGCGTGTGCCCTCGTCCCGGAGATCCGCCTCCACCTCGCGACCGACACCATGGCGCTGTGGGAACGGTTGGAGTCGGCCATCGGCCGGGGCGAGCTCGCCCCGCCGTTCTGGGCCACCGCCTGGGCCGGGGGGTTGGCGCTGGCTCGTCACCTGCTGGACCGTCCGGAGATCGTGCACGGTCGGGACGTCGTCGACATCGCCAGCGGGTCGGGGCTCGTCGCCATCGCTGCCGCTCTCGCCGGCGCCAGAAGCGTGACGGCGTACGACGTCGACGAACTGGCGGTCGCGGCGGCGGCGATGAACGCCGGGCTCAACGAGGTCGAGATCTCGACCGAGGTGCGCGACGTACGAGAGGTGGCAGCAGCAAGGGGCTCATTGGTCACCGCGGGGGACGTCTTCTACGCGGTGGAGATCGCCGACGCGATGGGCGAGGCACTCCGGAGGCTCGTGGCGCGCGGGGTCGAGGTCTTGATCGGAGATCCACACCGCCCGCTCCTCCCGGCGGAGGGGCTCGAGCCGGTTGCCGACTATCAGGTAGCGGTCGATGTGGCCGTCGAGGCGGTCGAGGTGAAAGCAGCGATGGTGGCTCGCCTCCGACCCGAGACGACACCGATTGGTACGGCGCGGCCCCTCAGACGCTGACCCGGCCCTGAGCGGGCTCGCCGTCCCGCGTCGCCCATCGGCAGGACCCCGGGAGGCGTGACCGCCCGAGTCGTCGGAAGAGGCGGGTGGTATAGGTTCCTAGCGGTCGGTGCAGGTCGCGACGCGCTCGGAGGTGCGGTCCCGTGGACATTCTCGGCGAGAAGGTGGAGATGGGGGTGGTCGAGCAGCGCTTCGACCTGGAGGTCGGTGGCCAACCGATCCCGGGCATCCAGTGGATGCCCGAAGGCGTGACGGGACCGCGACCGACGATCTTGATCGGACACGGCGGTACCTAGCACAAGCGGGTGCCGAACGTCCTCGCCCTTGCCCGACGGTTCGTGCGACACCTCGGCTACTCGGCCGTCGCGCTGGACGCGCCGGGGCACGGGGATCGCATCACCGACCCCGAGGAGGCCGAACGACGACGCCGGGCATTGCAGGACCGCATCGCGGCGGGGCCCGGGGGCGGCGAGCGAGTGCTCGGTCCCGAAGAGGCGAGCGAGTGGGTCGAGCGGACCACCAAGGGGGTGGCCGAGTGGAAGGCTCTGCTCGACGAGCTCGACGCGCAGCGGGCCGGGATGCGCTACGGCTACTGGGGGGTGTCGATGGGAACCGCCATCGGGCTGCCCTTCGTGGCCGAGGAACCACGTGTCGCCGCCGCTGTCTTGGGGCTGGCCGGTCTGGGTAACCGACCCGGATCGGAGCGGTTCGAGAGCTCAGCGAGGTCGCTGCGGGCCCCCGTCCTGCTCGTCCTTCAGTGGAACGACGAACTGGTTGGCCAGCAAGAGGGCCTTGCGCTGTTCGATGCGATCGGCTCCAGCGAGAAGACCGCCCACATCCATCCCGGGGGCCACGTGGAGACCCCGCTCTTCGAGCGGGACGCGTACGAGGCCTTCTTCCTTCGTCACCTCGGCCCGGTCGACTGAGACACAGAGGTCGGTCCATCCGTCGGATCCGTCGGCGAGTGTCGGGACCAGAAGACCTCACGAACTGACGGCCGACACCGAGGCGTCCTGAAGGAACCTGGTGCACTTCGGTCAGCCCGAACTGCGCTGACCGGCGATCGCCAGCGACGAGCCCTGACCGACGCCGGCCATGACCGAGGCTCGCGGCGACGCGCGTCGGCCGGGCGGGACCCTGGAATAGGTCTGAGCCAACCCGGCCGGGCAAGATGTCGGGATGCGTGAACTCGGACTCGTCCTGCCGGGGGCCAACTACCCGCCGCGCGCGCCGGTGCTCTGGTGCTGCGCCCAGGCGCTCCGCCAGCGGGGCGCCGAGGTCCGGGCCCTCGACTATCCGTCCGAACGGCCCCGCGCCCTCGATTCCGACGAGGCGGGGTCGTTCTTCCGGGCCGTGTCTGATCAGATCGTGAAACAAATCAGCGAAGTGTCCCCGGAGCGGGTCACCTTTGTGGCCAAGTCCCTCGGGACGGTGGTCCTGGCCCACCTCCGGGAGGATTTGATCCGCTGTGACGAGGTCCGGGCGATCTGGCTCACCCCGATCTTCGGCCGGGCCGAGGTCCGCGACGGGGCGGCAGCCAAGCCGTGGGCGAGCCTCTATGCCTCCGGCGCCGCCGACCCGTTGCACGATGCCGACGGGTTGGCCGCGGTGGTGGCGGCGACCGGCGGCGTCTCCTTGGTCCTCGACCGCGCCGACCACGCTCTCGAGGTGCCTGGTGATGTCGAGGCCAGCGTGGCGATCCTGGCCCAGCTTTCCCGAGTGGTCCTGGACTTCGCCGGGGCGTAGGTGGCCGACGTCGATGGACGCGAGCCGCTTGCGACGCTCGTCAGGATGTGGTCGATGACGCCGTGTGCCAGCAGGAGCGGACGACCGAGATGAGCACCTTCATCCGCCGGTACGAGACGGAAGGGACCGGGGTCCGGCTCGCGGTGAAGGATCTCATCGACCTCGTCGGCGAGCCGACGACCGCCGGCTGCCGGGCCGTCGCCGAGCGGGCCCAACCGGCCACGTCCGACGCGGCCTGCATCGCCGGGGCGAGACGAGCCGGGGCCCGCATCGTCGGCAAGACCAACCTGAGCGAGCTCGCTTACGACGCCGTTGGCGACAACGAGTGGTACGGGACACCCGTCAACCCGCTCGATGCGCGCCGGATCCCCGGGGGCTCCTCCAGCGGATCGGCGGTGGCCGTCGGATCCGGTGACGCCGACGTGGCCTACGGCTCCGACACCGGGGGTTCGGTGCGGATCCCCTCGGCTTGTTGCGGGACGGTCGGCCTGAAGACCACTTTCGGCCGCGTCCCGTTGGACGGGGTCTGGCCACTCTCCCAGAGCCTCGACACCATCGGTCCCATGGCGGCGGACGTCGCCGGGGTGGTGACCGGCATGGGCCTCCTCGAGCCGGGCTTCGCACCCGCCCCGACCCCGGCCGCCGTGGTCGGCCGTCTGCGCCCGCCCGACGTCGACCCCCTCGTCGAGCGGGCGGTCGACGAGGCGCTGGCGGCCGCCGAGCTCGAGGTCGTGGATCTCGCGCTCGAGGGTTGGGCGACGACCGGCGAGGCCTTCGGCCCGCTCATCGTCGGGGAGGCCTGGCGCAACGATCGGCACCTGCTGGAGGACCCCTCGAAGGTGAGCACGCGTATCGCCGAGCGACTCGCGGCGGGCGCCGGCATCACCGAGGAGATGACCGCCGGGGCCCGCCGTGTGCAAGCACGCTGGCGGGCCGAGGTGGAATCGGTGCTGTCACGGGTGCAGTTGCTGGTCCTGCCGACCCTGCTCGGGTTCGCCCCGCTCCTGGGGGAGACCAACCCGTTCAACCTCACCGCGCTCACCAACCCGTTCAACGTGAGCGGGTCGCCGGCCCTCGCCCTCCCGGTCCCGGCGCCCGGTTCACCCCTGCCGGCGAGCCTGCAGCTGGTCGGGCCGTCCGGTGGCGAGGAGCTGGTCTGCGCCACCGCTGCGGTCCTCGAGGCCGCCGCCGCTCGCTGAAGCGCGAGCCGACCGATAGGTTCCGGGCCAGTCGAGCGCGAGTCGGAGGTGGAGGCATGGGGATCCTGGACAACAAGACGGCCATCGTCACCGGTGCGAGCCGGGGCATCGGGGAGTACATCGCCCGCCGGTTTGCATCCGAGGGGGCGGCGGTGGCGGTGGCGGCCCGGACCGTCGAGCAGCGCGACCAGCGGTTCCCCGGGACCATCCACGGGACCGTCGAGACGATCCGCAAGACGGGCGGCGTCGCCATCGCGGTGCCGACCGACCTGTCGAGGTCCGAGGACCGCCAGCGGCTGATCGAGACGGTGACCGACGAGCTCGGACCGGTGGACATCCTGGTCAACAACGCGGCGGTGACGTATTTCCAACCGGTCCTCGACTTCCCCCGCGCCCGGTTCGATCTGATGTTCGAGGTCCAGGTCCGTGCCCCCTTCGAGCTCAGCCAGCTCGTGCTCCCCGGGATGAAGGAGCGGGGAGGGGGATGGATCCTCAACATCTCCTCCGGGGCGGCCCGGCACCCCCAGATGCCGCCGACCGGGCCCGGGGCCGGCCGTGGGGGCACCGTCTACGGCATGGTGAAGGCGGCCATGGAGCGGTTCTCCACCGGTCTCGCGTCCGAGGTCTACGCCGACGGGATCGCGGTCAACGCCCTGTCCCCGAGCCGGGGGGTGATGACCCCGGGCGTCGTCTACCACTTCGGGGTGACCGACCCGGCGGCCCGGGTGGCCGAGGGGACGGCCGAGGCCCCCGAGGTGATGGCCGAGGCGGCCCTCGCCCTGTGCTCGGGGGACCCGGGCCAGCTGACGGGGCGGGTCACCTACAGCCAGGCGCTCCTCGACGAGCTGGGTCGCACCCCCGGACCGCTCGATCCCGCCTGACCGGGCGCCGCTCCGCCCACGCGCGGTGCTGGACCGCCGGTGCGCAGCCCCCCGCCGATTTCGACCGGGTGTGGGAGACTCGATCGCTCGAGTCGCTCGGATGTCGGGGAGGTGCGATGGCGGAACTCGACGGGGGGGCACTGATCGGACGGGTGCTGGCGGAGCAGAAGGTCAGGTACCTCTTCAGCATCAACGGCGGGCACCTGTTCCCGATCCTGGCCCACCTCAATGCCAACGACGTCAAGTTGATCCACATGCGCCACGAGCAGTCGGTCGCGTACGCGGCGGACGGCTGGGCCCGTTCCACCGGGACGCCCGGGGTGTGCGCGGTGACCGCCGGCTGCGGGCTGACCAACGCCATCACCGGGCTGACGTTGGCCGCGATGACCGGGAGCTCGGTGGTCTGCCTCGCCGGGCAGCATCCGAGCACCGAGGACGGGCTCGGCTCGTTCCAGGAGGCCTACGGCTCGGACATCTGCGGGAGCTTCGCCAAGTACACGAAGCGGGTCCTCGACTGGAGCACCATCGAGGTGCACCTGCGCCAGGCGTTCCGGGCGGCGGCGAGCCCGCCCCAAGGGGTGTCGCTGGTGGAGATCCCCCAGAACATCCTCTACCAGCGGGGCGAGGAGACCCGCCAGCGTCCCGGTGCCCACGTCTACGACGCCGACGAGCTGCGGGCCCAGGGTGATCCCCGTTCGGTGGAGCGCGCCGTCGAGCTGTTGTGCGGGGCCGAACGACCCCTGCTCGTCGGCGGCGACGGCCTGTTCTGGTCCGGGGCCGAGGCCGAACTGCGCGAGCTGGCCGAGCTCACCTCGACCCCCGTCTACTGCCGGCGCGCCGGCCAGGGGTCGGTCCCCGAGGTCCACCCCCTCGTGGTCCGGGGGGCGTGGAAGAAACCGTTCACCGGACGCGCCGACGTGGTCCTGAGCGTCGGGTTCCGGTTCTGGAGCGGCGAGCACTTCGGCCAGCCGCCGACCTGGTCGAGCGACGCCGCCTACATCCAGGTGGACTCCGATCCTCTCCGGGTGGGGGCGCACGTGCCGGCCCGGGTGGCGATCGTCGGTGATCCCAAGCTGGTCCTGCGCCAGATGATCGACGCCGTTCGTCGGCACCCTCCGGTCGACCGGGCCGGCTCGTCCTGGCTGGCCGAGGTGGCCGAAGCCCGCGAGAACTTCGACGCCATGATCAAGGCGCGCGAGCAGGAACACCACGACGAGGTCCCGATGCACCCCGACCGCCTGATGCGGGACCTGGTGGAGGTCCTCGACCCGTCGTCGGTCATGGTGGTCGACAGCTTCACCCTGTCGGGGTATGTGAGCCACTGGTTCGAGTCGCGCTTCTCGGGCCAGCTCCTCGACGCCGGCCCGCTGGCGCCGGTCGGCCACAGCATCGGCATGGGCATCGGGGCCAAGTTGGGCCGGCCCTCGGCCCCGGTGGTCGCGGTCATCGGCGACGGCGGCTTCGGGATCGGCGGCTTCGACCTCGAGACCGCGGCCCGCTACCAGGTGCCGTTGGTGACGGTGTTGTGGAACAACAGCTCGTGGGGCCCGAGCTTCGAGCTCAGCCCGTTGCTGCGGGGGCGCACCGACCCCTTCGACATGATCCCGGGTATCCGCTACGACCGGATCGCCGAGGAACTGGGGTGCCACGGCGAGTTCGTGGAGGACCCCGACGACCTCCGCCCGGCATTGGAGCGCGCCCTCGCGTCCGGGCGTCCGTCGGTCGTCAACGTGATCGGGAACAAGGCGATCGGGCATCCGACCCTCGGCGGGAACCTGCTCGGCTCGACCGCCTCTGTCTGAGCGGGTCCGCGAGGAGCGGCCCGTCGGCTCAGTCGGTGCGCGCCGCGGCTCGTCGTCCTCGGCGGCCCGGCGTCGCCCGCTCCTGCCACAAGTCGAGCGCGACCCCGAGGGCGGCGACCATGCACTCGTAGGAGCGGTCGATGTCCTGGGGCATGCCGAAGCTGCCCGCGGCCTCGAGGGAGACGAACCCGTGGAGGGCCGAGTGGACCATCCGGGTCGCGTCGACCGCGTCGTCGCCGACCAGGCCGTACCCGCTCAGCACGGCGAAGACCGTCCGCAAGAGCGCGGCGGCGGCCGCCTCGTGCTCGGTGTCCTCGGGCGACGGGGCGCGCACGGTGGCGAGGTACCGCCCCGGGTGGGCGGTGGCGTAGGCGCGGTACGCGACCGCCATCGCCAAGAGGGCCTCGTCAGCGGCCTTGCCCACGGCGGCCACGGCGACCGCCTCTCCAAGCTCCCCGACTGCCAGCGCCGCCAGCCGTCTCTGCAGGTCCTCGAGGCCGCCCACGTGCTTGTACAGGCTGGGCACCGCCACCCCGAAGCGCTGGGCGACGGCGGCCATGGTGAGGTGGTGGGGGCCGAGCTCGTCGACCAGCCGGGCCGCCTCGGCCACGACCACCCGCCTCGAGAGCCCGGCCCTAGGCATGGGCCCCGGCAACGAACTCGGCCAGCCGGGGGCTCACGACCTCGGGCCACTGGGCCTGGGGGTAGTGGCCGGCGCCGGGCACCATCAACACCGTGCCGCCGAGGCGCTCGGCCACCAGCGCCGCCTCGGCCGCCGGGTCGGGGAAGTCGGGGTCGGCATCGCCCATCACGACGAGGGTCGGGGTCGCCACGTTTCGGAGCACCGACTCCGCCTCGTCCCTCGTGGTTCGGGTCGTGGCGACGAACGCCCGCCACGCCCCGGGTCGCGCCCCGGCGGCGCGCAACGCCTTGACGTGGGCGTCCAACCCGGCGGGCTTGCGTCCGGGGTTGAGTGTCTTCGCGTAGTAGGCGGCCCAGACCCGAGGGCCCCACGGCCGCACCAACCCGACCCGGAGGGCGAAGCGGGTCGCCCGCGAGATCGGGACCCGGCGGACGAAGGGGCCGATGAGCACGAGTCCGGCCACCGCGGCGGGCTCCCGGGCCGCGGCCAGGACCCCAGCCGCCGCGCTCATCGAGTTGCCGACCAGGACGGCCGGACCGCCGAGCAGGTCCACGAGGGCGAGGAGGTCGCCCGCCGTCTCGGCGTCGCCGTAGGAGCTGAAGGTGGTGTCGGAGGCGCCGTGGCCCCGCAGGTCCATCGTCGCCACCGTGAACCCCGCGGCGGCGAGGTCGGAGGCGAGGTCGGCGTAGACGGACCGCAGGTCGCCCATGCCCGGGGCGCACACCACGAGGGGCCCAGTCCCGACGACGTCGAAGGCGATGTGGCCACCGGGGCGGGCGAGTCGGCGGGTGGGGTCGGTGTCGGCGTTCGTTGCCATGTCGATCGTCCTTGTCCTCTCCTCGAGTGAGCTCTTGGGCACGGGGTTCTCCCCTGTCCGTCTTTGAGCTATAAACACTAGCAGAATAGCTAAAAAGCATAGCTTCACCAAGAGGCGGGCAGGGCGAAAGAGCCAGGCGATGGCGCGACGGGGCTCGGCCGGCAACGGATCCGGCGGCGGGGTGGAGGACCGAGGGGGCCAAAGCGGGCCCCGCCGGCCGAGGACCGGGATGTCCCGGTTGGCACTCCGGGCGGTGATGGAGCTGGCCCTGGTGGCCGCCTGTTCGTACTGGGGGGCACGCACCGGCTCGGGTGCGGTCGGCCCTGGCGCTCTTCGCCCCGGCGCTCGCCGTCGCGCTGTGGGGCTGGGTCGATTTCGGAGGGCTCGGCCGGTACGCCGAGCCGCTCCGGGCGGCCGAGGAACTGACGATGACCGGCCTGGCGGCGGTGGCGCTCGTGGCCCTGGGCCAAGGGGCGTTCGGGATGGCCCTTGGGCTCCTGTCGCTATACCACGGCGCGGTCTACGCGTCGGGGGCCTGTCTGCTGGCACCGCCGACCGGCCGGCGGCCCGGGTGCGGGGGACCAGCCCGAGCGGCCCGAGCGGATCTGGGGCAGGCTGGGCCGCCGGTGCCGGTGGTCGAGTCGAGGCGATGCATGGGGAGCGGGCGGTGAGGGCCGTCGGGGTGACCGAGTTCGGCGGACCCGAACGGCTCTCGGTCCTCGAGATCCCGGACCCGGAGCCCGGAGCGGGGGAAGTCGGCATCCGGGTCCGAGCGACGGCCGTCAGCCCCACCGACACCGTCCTGCGCAGCGGCGCCAGGGCCGGCGCGCTGGCCGGGATCCCCCCTCCCTATGTGCCGGGGATGGAAGCGGCCGGGGTGCTCGAGTCGATCGGCGCGGGCGCGTCGACCGAGCTGTCCGTCGGCGACGACGTGATGGCGATCGTCGTGCCCCGCGGGGCCCACGGCGCCTACGCCGAGCGGGTGGTCGTGCCGGCCCGCTCCGTCGCCCGCGCCCCGGCCGGATCGTCCTACGCCGAGGCCGCCACCCTGCCGATGAACGGCCTGACCGCGCGGGCTGCACTCGACGCGTTGGGACTGTCGGCGGGCCAGAGCCTTGCCGTCACGGGCGCCGCCGGCGCCGTCGGCGGGTACGTGGTCCAGCTGGCCCAGGCGGCCGGTCTCCTAGTCCTGGCCGACGCGTCGGAGCCCGATCGCGACCTGGTCGAACAGCTCGGCGCCGACGTGGTGCTCGAGCGCGGTCCGGGGTTCGTGGAGCGGGTGGGCTCGGTACGGCCCGAGGGCGTCGACGGCGTGGTCGACGCGGCACTCTTGGACCAGCTGGTGCTGCCGATGGTGCGCGACGGCGGTCGGATCGCCACCCTGCGCGGGTTCCGGGGCGAGGAGGACCGGGGCATCAGCTGGCATCCGATCTATGTGCGCGACCACGCGCTCGAGCAGGAGAAGCTCGACGAGCTCGGCCGCCAGGTCGAGTCGGGCGTCTTGACGTTGCGCGTGGCGAGGGTCCTGCCGGCCGAGGCGGCCGCCGAGGCCCACCGGCTCCGCCCAGGGCGGGTTCACCGTCAACTACCCCCACCTGCTCGACGAGGTGGCGGGCCACGTCGCCCACATCGTGCGCTACGCGCTCGACCACAACGTCGCCGAGCTCGAGGCCACGGCGGAGGCCGAGGACGCGTGGTTAGCCGACCTGGCCGAGTCGGCCCGCAGCATGGCGAGCTTTCAGGAGCAGTGCACGCCGGGCTACTACAACAACGAGGGCCGGCCGAGCGACGCCTCGTTCCTCGGCAGCTCGTATGGGAAGGGACCGATCGCCTTCTTCGAGGTGCTGGCACGGTGGCGGGCCGACGGCGAGCTGGCCGGGCTCGAGGTGCGGGCTTAGCTCGCCCCGGCCCCGGGCGATTCACGACGGCGCCCGGCGCACCTCGATGCGGTCCCCGGTCGCCCCGGCCGTGGGCGCTTCGGTGCTGCGCCCTCTCGCCCGCCAGGCCATGACGAGGGGCAGCCCCGCCCCGGCCAGGGTCAACGAGTCGCCGAAGAGCGCCCCGGGCCAGCCGCCGACCGGCCACCAGTAGGGCTCGGCCAACGCCACGGCCAGAATGAGTGCGAGGGCGATCCGCACCGGGCGGTCCCGGCCCGAACACGCCACGAATCGGGCCAGGACCAACCACGACCAGTGGTGGTCCCACGAGATCGGGCTGACTAGGAGCTACACCAGCGCCAGGGCCAGGACGGCGTCGACCCGCCGGCCCGCGTCGAGCAGGCGCTTGGACACCCAGACGCCGACGGCGAGGGTGGCGACGGCCCCGCCGGCCGCCGCCAGGAGGAGCGCCTGGCGCCGGGGGAGGCCGAGGGCGGTGGTGAGGGCCAAGGTGAGCAGCGCCACCAGCGCCGCCTCGTTCACCAGCCACCACAGCGCCTTCACGAGGCCGAGGGACCCGAACGCCAACGGGCTGAGGAAGAGCAGGGCGAAGGGCGGATCGGTGAAGGGCAGATCGCTCGAGGTGAGGGTCGCGCTGTAGGGCGACCCGTGGTGCCAGAAATTCGAGGTCGCCACCCGGTAGACCCGCAGGTCGAGCGCCCAGGTCGCGCCCCAGTGGAAGAGGCAGAAGCCGATGAGGGCCCAGCCGGCGAGGGCGAGCGCCCAGAGCAGGGCCGGGTTCGGCCGGTGCCCGGCGCTCGGCGGGGCGGGCGCGCTCACGAGCGGAGATGGTGCCACAGGGGGTCCGTCACCCGGCCACCGTCCCCGTGCGCTCGTGCCACGATCGGGTGGTGGGACCGATCGACCCGGCCTTCCTCGACGAGGCCGTGGACCTCCTCGGGGCCAGCCACGTCGTGGTCGATCCCGACGTGGTGGCTGGCTACGTGGCCGACTGGACCGGCCGGTTCCGAGGGTCGACGCCGGCGGTGCTCCGTCCGGGCTCGACCGAGGAGGTGGCGGCCCTGGTCGGCCTGTGCCGCCGCCACGGCGTGGCGCTGGCCCTACAGGGGGGGCGGACCGGGCTGTCGGGCGGGACCGTGCCCCTCCAGGGCGAGGTGGTGTGCAGCCTGGTCCGGCTCTCGACCCTTGAGCCCGACGGGCCGGCCGGCCAGATCACGGCGGGCGCCGGCGTGCCGATCGCCCGACTCCAGGAGGCCGCCTCGGCCCTCGGGTGGGCCTATGGGGTCGATCTGGCCAGCCGGGACAGCGCCACGGTGGGCGGATCGGTCGCCACCAACGCCGGGGGGATCCGGGTCCTCCGCTACGGCGACACCCGTGCCCAGCTCCTCGGGGTGAGCGCGGTGCTCGGGAACGGCCGGGTGGTCACCCACCTGGGCGGCCTGCTCAAGGACAACACCGGCTACGACCTCGCCGGCCTGCTGTGCGGGAGCGAAGGGACCCTCGGGGTGGTCACCGCCGCCCGGCTGTCGCTCGTGCGCGCCAGTCCCGAGCGAGTGGTGGCCCTGCTGGCCTTCGACACCGTCGGGGCCGCGCTCGGCGCGACCGGCGAGCTGCGGGCGTCACTCGGCGCGCTGTCGGCCGTCGAGCTCTTCTTGCGCCCCGGCCTTAGCCTGGTCTGCGAGCACCAGGGGCTCCCGGACCCCTTCGACGCCCCCCACGCCGCCTACCTGCTCGTCGAGGCGAGCGACGACCGGGACCCCACCGACGAGCTGTCCGAGGCGGTCGACGCCTTGGGGGCGGTCGCGGAGGTCGCGGTGGCCCAGGACCGGGCCCGGGCGGCCGAGCTCTGGCGCTACCGCGAGGGGCACACCGAGGCCATCAACCGGCTCGGCCCGCCCCACAAGCTCGACGTCTCGGTGCCGATCAGCGCGCTCGGCGAGTTCGTCGAGCGAGTCACCCCGGTCGTAGCCTCGCTGCGGCCCGCTGCCGCGCTGTGGCTGTTCGGCCACGCCGCCGACGGGAACGTGCACGTGAACGTGACCGGGATCGACCCCGACGACGACCAGGTGGACGAGGCGGTGTTCGCCCTGGCGGCGTCGCTCGGGGGCGCGGTGAGCGCCGAGCACGGGATCGGCACGGCCAAGCGCCGCTGGCTCCACCTCTCGCGCTCGGACGACGAGATCGCCGCCTTCCGGGCGATCAAGAGCGCCCTCGACCCCGACAAGATCCTCAACCCGAGCGTCCTGTTGCCACCGGCCGAGGAGGGGTCGGGGGCGACCGACCCCTCTTAGCCGAGCCGGGCCACGGCCCGGCGGAACGCCTCGGCGCGGGCCGTGAAGTTTGCGAACTGCCCGAAGCTGGCCGCCCCCGGGGAGAGGAGCACCACCGATCCGGGCTCCGTCCACCCGAACGCCAGGTCGACCGCGCGACCGAGGTCGTCGGTGTCGCGCACGGCGACGTCGGCCCGACCGCTGCGGGTGAGGGCGTCGTCGAGCGCCCGGTGGATGCGGGGGCCGTTGGCCGGGAGGGTGATGACGAAGGTCGGGTCGCTTCGCCGGGCGACGTGCTCGGCCAGCGGGAGGTAGTCGATCCCCCGGTCGGCGCCGCCGACGATGAGCGCCACCGGCCGGCCGGCGAACGCGTCGAGGGCGGCCATGGCCGAGAGGGCGTTGGTCGACAGGCTGTCGTCGACGAAGCGCACGCCGCCCACCGTGGCGATCTCGGCCAGCCGGCTCGGAAGGCCCCTGAACCCCGGGGCCGCCGCGGCGAGGACCTCGTCGTCCCCCGCCTCGGCGACCCCGAGGGCGACGAGCGCCGCGGCGGCGATGAGGGCGTTGCGCCGGTTGTGGGCCCCGAGTAGCCCGAGTCCCTCGGTCCACGGGGCGTGACGGTCGGTGACCCACTGGATCTTCGGCCCCAGCCGGGCCGTCTCGGCCCGCAGCTCCGGGCTGTCCCCGTTGGCGATGGTCAGGTCGGCCCCGGGCCGGGTGCAGACGGAGAGCTTGTCGGCGTAGTAGCGCTCGACGCTGCCGTGCCAGTCCAGATGGTCGGGGTGCAACGAGGTCAGCGCGACGACCGGCGGGGCACAGGAGAGGTCGGCGGCCTGGAAGCTCGAGACCTCCAGGGCCACGAACTCGGCGTCGGTCGGGGTCTCGGGGTCGTAGGGGAGGCGGCCGATGTTCCCCCCGACGAGACACGTCCGGCCCAACCGGTGGACGAGGTGGGCGACGATGGCCGTGGTCGTGCTCTTGCCCTTGGTCCCGGTGATGCCGACGACCCGGGCGCGCTCGGACTCCCCCAACTCCTCCAGCCACAGGCCGAGCCCGCCCACGACCGGCACCCCGCGCTCGCCCAGGGCGACGACGTCGGGCCGGTAGCGGCTGATGCCCGGGGTCTTGATGACCGCCGCGCATTCGGCAAGGGCGTCCCAGCCGCCGGCGGCGGTGGAGCGGACCGGGAGCCCGTCGACCTCGTCCAGCTCCGGGCGGTCGTCGACGAGCACTGGGACGGCCCCG
>JAJYVS010000100.1 GCA_021791895.1 Actinomycetes bacterium
CGCAGGCCGACCAGCAGGTCGCCGGGACGGACCCGGGCCGGGCCGAGCTCGGTGCCCCGCTCGAGGACGCCCACGGCGAACCCGGCCACGTCGAGGTCGTCCTCGCCCATGGCCCCGGGATGCTCGGCCGTCTCGCCGCCGATCAGCGCGCACCCGGCCCGCCGGCAGCCGAGGGCGATCCCTCCGACGAGCTCGGCCACCCGGTCGGGCTCGATCCGCCCGGTAGCCACGTAGTCGAGCAGGAAGAGGGGCTCGGCCCCCGAGCACACGAGGTCGTCGACGCACATCGCCACCAGGTCCACTCCCACGGTGTCGTAGCGGCCCATGGCCCGGGCGACGAGCATCTTGGTGCCGACCCCGTCGGTCGACGACACGAGGAGCGGGTGGCGGTAGCGGCGCGTGTCCAGCTCGAACAGGGCCCCGAACCCGCCGATCCCTTCGACCACGCCTCGGCGGGCGGTGCCGGCGGCCAGCCGGGCGATCCGGGCCACCACCTCGTCGGCCGCCCCGAGGTCGACGCCGGCCCCGGCATAGGTCGCCCCGGGGTCGGCGGCCGGCCGGCGGCCCATCTCAAACCCCGGGGAGCGCGCCCTGCAGCACGCCGCCGGTGCGGCCGGGGGGCGCCGGCGCCACCTCGAGGGTGAGGGGTACCTTCACCGGGTACTCCCCGGTGAGACAGGCGTCGCAGTAGCCGGCCTCCGGCGGGCCGATGGCCGCCTTCAGGTTGTCGAGGGTGATGTAGGCGAGCGAGTCGGCACCGAGGTAGCGCTCCATCTCGGCGATCGACATGTTGGCCGCCAACAGCTCCTCTCTCGTCGGGGTGTCGATGCCGTAGAAGCAGGGCCAGGCGAAGGGGGGCGAAGAGACCCGCAGGTGCACCTCGGCCGCCCCCGCCTCGCGCAGCATGGCGACCACCGAGCGGATGGTCGTGCTCCGCACGATGGAGTCGTCCACCACCACCAGCCGCTTGGACTCGATGTTGTCCCGCAGCGGGTTGAGCTTGCGTCGCACCGCGCTCACCCGGGCCTGGTGGTCGGGGTCGATGAAGGTGCGCCCGATGTAGCGGTTCTTCACCAGCCCCTGGCCGTAGGGGATGCCCGACTCCTTCGCGTAGCCCTCGGCCGCCGGCACGCCCGACTCGGGCACCGCCATGACCATGTCGGCGTCGACCGGTGCCTGGCGGGCCAGGAGCTCCCCCATCCGCCGGCGGGCCCCGTGCACCTCGATGCCGTGGAGGCGGGTGTCGGGACGGGCGAAGTAGACGAACTCGAAGATGCAGAGCCGGTCGTCCACCTCGTCGGTAGAGAACAGCCGGACCGAGCGCACCCCCCCGGGTCCGATCACCACCATCTCGCCGGGGACAAGCTCGCGGACCAGGGTCGCGCCGATGACGTCGAGGGCTGGCGACTCCGAGGCGAGGACCCAGCCCTCGGGCCGGTCGGCCGGGCCCAGCCGGCCGAGGCACAGGGGACGGAACCCGTTCGGATCGCGGACCCCGTAGAGGTGGGTGGCGTCCATGAGAACGAAGCTGAACGCGCCGACGAGCTCGGGCACGACCGCCTCGAGGACCCCGGCGAGCTCGCCGGTCTCCGGATCGCCGGCCGATCCCGGGAACGCCGAGGCCAGGAGGCCGGCGACCACGTCGCTATCCGAAACGGTCATGCCGGGCAGCATGCCGGCTCGCTCGACCAGGACGTCGGTCTCGGTGAGGTTGCCGTTGTGGCCGAGGGCGAAGCCGGCCCGGCCGACGGGCCGGTAGGCGGGCTGGGCGTTAGTCCAGTCCGAGCTGCCGTGGGTGGAGTAGCGGGTGTGGCCGATGGCCAAGTGACCGATCAGCCCCGAGAGCGTCCGCTCGTCGAAGACCGTCGCGACGAGGCCCATGTCCTTCACCACGGTGATGGTCTCGCCGTCGCTCACGGCCATCCCGGCCGACTCCTGCCCCCGGTGCTGGAGGGCGTAGAGCCCGTCGAAGGTGAGCTGGGCCACCTGCCTCCCGGGGGCGTAGACCCCGAAGACGCCGCAGGCTTCCTTCATCGTTGGCCCTCTGACCCCACTCGCTCGCCGACCCCGGCCGCCGGCCCACCACGTCGGTGCACCCCGACGCGTCGCCCCGAGTCTCTCACAGTGCCCGGCCGCCGCCGGCGAGTCGACCGCCGGCGCAGGGGGAGGCCGGTATGGTCGTCGGCGGCGTGATCGACCTCCACCTCCACTCGAATGCCTCGGACGGCACCGACCCGCCCGAGGTGATCCCCGAGCTCGGCGCGGCCGCCGGGTGCCGGGCCGTCGCGTTGACCGACCACGACACCCTGGCTGGGCTCGCGGCCGCCGGCCGTCGAGCGAGCGAGCTCGGGATCGAACTCGTGCGGGGGTGCGAGGTGTCCTGCGCCTTCTCCGGGGCCACCACCCACGTCCTCGTCTACTTCGTCGACGGCGACGAAGGGCCGCTCCAGGACGAGCTGGCCCGGCTGCGCGACGACCGGGTCGCCCGCAACCGCGTCCTGGCCGAGCGGTTGGGCGCGCTCGGGGCGCCGATCACCTACGAGGAGGCGGTCGAGCAGGCCGCCGGCGAGGAGAGCCTGGGGCGCCC
>JAJYVS010000101.1 GCA_021791895.1 Actinomycetes bacterium
CTCCGCCGGTTGCGGCCGCTCCACCGCCTCCGCCTCCGCCGGTTGCGGCCGCTCCACCGCCTCCGCCTCCGCCGGTTGCGGCCGCTCCACCGCCTCCGCCTCCGGCCCAGAGCCAGCGTCCCGCGAGCCCCGCGTCGCCCGAGCAAGGCGCCCCGACTACGCCGGGGTCGTCGCCGGCGGAGACGGAGGAGAACGGGAAGAGCGGCAAGGACTTCGCCGCGACCGCAGCGATGGTGAACGACATCCTGGCGGTCACGCCGGCGACCGACGGCGACCATCGTCCGGCCGGCTCCACGGGCACGATCTCCGCCGGCGGCGAGGCGGCCACCGGGCCGGTAGACGCCGAGCACGAGCCGCCGATCACGCCCGACTTCTTCACGGCACCGCCGCCGGCCCAGCGTCGGTTCCGCCTCCGACGCTGACGCTCGTCACCGATCCGCTCCCGCCCGGCGAGCCGAAAGCTGCCCGGCCTCGGTCGCCGTCAGCCGAGGTGCCGCTTCCACACCCCCGAGCTGCCCCCCATCTTCTCCCACAGCATCAGCTGGCCGATGCTCATCGTGCGATCGGCCGTCTTGCACATGTCGTAGACGGTGAGCGCGGCAATTGCGCACGCGGTCATCGCCTCCATCTCGACCCCGGTCCGATCGACGGTCTCGACCTTTGACTCGACCTCGACGTAGTCGTCCCCGATGCTGAAGTCGATCTGGACGGCGCCAACGAGCAGCGGGTGGCACATCGGGATGAGGTCCGCCGTACGCTTCGCCGCCTGGATACCGGCCACCCGGGCGGCCGCCAGCACGTCGCCCTTGGTGATGGCGTTGTTCGCCACCTTCGCCGTCGTCTCGGGCATCATCGACACCCGGCAACGGGCCAGGGCTCGGCGGTGGGTGGGTTCCTTCGGGGAGACGTCGACCATGCGGGCCCCGCCGAGCGGATCGAGGTGGCTCAGGCTCCGGTCGGTCATGGCGCGGTCCGGTTGGTCACGGCTGCCAGTCTACGGGATCGTGCCCGACCCGACCGGATTGGCACTCGGTTGGTTAGACTGCTAACGACGGGCCGGTCGTCGCGACCGGCTGCCCGCCGCCGGGCTGAGACCCGGTGCGCCGGGTGACGACCGACCAGCGCGTGAACGGAGCAGAACCGGTGCCGACGTACGAATATCGCTGCCAGCAGTGCGACCGGACCTTCGACGTGGTCCAGTCCTTCTCGGACGACCCGCTCGACGCCTGCCCGACGTGCGGCGGTCCGGTGAAGAAGGTCTTCGGGTCGGTCGGCATCGTCTTCAAGGGCAGTGGCTTCTACAAGACCGACAGCCGGACATCGGGCACCGCGTCGCCCAAGGCGACGAGCCCGGCGGCCGACGGCGGCAACGGGGCGAGCCCGTCCCCCGGCACCTCCGAGCCCGCGACGTCCCCGAACCCGGCATCGTCGGGCTCCTCCTCAGGGCCGGCGCCGACCACGACACCCGCCGCCTCGGCCTCCGCCGCCTCCTGATCGCCGACCGCCGGCGACGCCCCCGCCCCGATCCGGATCCTCCCGCTGGCGGCTGTCCACCTCGACCTCCGCTCCGACGGTCACGAGCGGCTGAACTGGCCGGGGCGCTCCGAGCGACGCGGCCACCGGCCGCGGTCGGAGGCCCGGGACCTCGCTCCAGATACCACTTCCCGTGGTGCTTGCAGCACTGGTCGCGAAACTTTTCCCTCACATCTCTCGCAAATTGATGAGAGGCGGCCGTACAATGCCGAGCATGGACCGTGGTGACCTCGATCGCCTCTTGATCATGCTGGCCGAGCTGGACGGGTCGGACCTCCATCTGAAGGCTGGCGCACCGCCTCGCATGCGCATCGCCGGCTCGCTGCGCATCCTCGACGACGAGCCCCGCTTCACCGCCGAGGAGACCGAGCAGCTCGCCGAGGCCATCATGCAGCCGTCGGTGCTCGAGTCCTTCCGGGTGCACCACGAGGTTGACTTCGCCTACAGCGTGCCCGGTACCGGCCGGTTCCGGGTCAACGCCTTCTACCAGCGCTCGTCGGTGGCACTCGCCATGCGGCGGGTCCGGACGAACGCGGCCACGGTGGCCGAGCTCGGGCTGCCCGAGGTCGTCACCCGCCTCGCCAACGAGCAGCGCGGCCTGGTCCTCGTGACGGGGCCGACCGGGTCGGGCAAGACGACCACGCTCGCCGCCATGGTCGACCACATCAACCACACCCGCGCCTGCCACGTGGTCACGATCGAGGACCCGGTGGAGTTCCTCCACCGGGACGACCTCGCCGCCATCGACCAACGCGAGGTCGGCTTCGACACCGAAACGTTCTCGTCCGCCATGAGGGTCGTCCTCCGCCAGGACCCCGACGTCATCCTCGTCGGCGAGATGCGCGACACCGAGACGGTCTCGGCCGCCCTGACCGCCGCCGAGACGGGCCACCTCGTGCTGTCGACCCTGCACACGATCAACTCGACCGAGACGATCAACAGGATCGTCGACTTCTTCCCGCCCCACCAGCAGAACCAGGTTCGGGTGGGCCTCGCCGGCTCGCTCAAGGGCATCATCTGCCAGCGCCTGATCCCCACGGCGGACGGC
>JAJYVS010000102.1 GCA_021791895.1 Actinomycetes bacterium
CACAGGTCCGAGCGGGTCCAGAACCGGAGGACGACGGAGAAGGCCAGGACGAGCACCACGCCGACGGCGATGGCGACGCGGACCGGGCGTGCGAAGCGCGGCCCCTCGGGGTCCTCCCCGTCCCCGGCCGACGGCGCTCGCTCGGGGGGCCGCGCCGTGGCCCCGCCCGTCCCGCTCGGCACAGCTGTGCTCGGCACAGCTGCGCTCGGCGCGTCGGGGGCCGCGGAGCCCGACGGCTCGAGCGCCGTGGGCGTGCCACTTCGAGCCCGGTCCATGGAGCGCATGGTAGCGAGCGCGGCCGCGTGGTCCCGAGCGGCTCGGCGGACCGTGCGCCGGTCTCGTGCGCCGGTCTCGTGCGCCGGACGGTTGCGCGGCAGCACCCCCGGAGCGACCGGCCGACGTCGGGCCGGCGGCCGGGGGGGCCTCGACCCGGCGGCGCCAGGGGGGTAACCTCCCGGCGACCGTCGTCAGCCGACGAGCGCCGGGGGGTGCGCGACGGACGGCTGGCGCACGGAGCCGCAGAGCCAAGGGGGGAGTGGCATGACGCAGGGCAGTCCGTTGAGCCGTCGTTCGTTCCTGACGCGCAGTGCAGGTGGCGCGGTCGCGCTCGGACTGGGCGGGCCCACGTTGCTGGCCGCGTGCTCGCAGAGCGCCACGTCCTCGTCGTCGGCCCACGTCGCCGACGTCTTCGCTCAAGGGTCGGTCGGCATCGGCAAGGGGTCGGCGAGGCGAGGCGGATCGGTGACAGTCGGCACCGACGCGGAGATCGACGGCTTCTACCCACCGAGCAACCACTGGGACAACAACGGGTTCCTCTACGCCAACGCGGTCTACGACCCGCTGACCGCCATCGCCGAGGACGGCACCGCCCAGCCCTACCTGGCCGAGTCGGTCACGCCGAACGCCAGCTCGACGGTGTGGACGATCACCCTCCGGCCGAACATCACCTTCCACGACGGCTCGCCGCTCACGGCCTCGGTCGTGAAGAACAACCTCGACGCCCTGATCGCGTCGCCGCTCACCGGCCAAGCACTGAACTTCATCTCCTCGGTGCAGGCGACGGGGCCCCTCACCGTCACCGTGACCATGAACCAGCCGATCGTGAGCTTCGCCTACGCGCTGGCCGTCCAGACGGGCTACGTCGTCGGCCAGGCGATGCTCGACGCCGTCAAGGCCAACCCCAACGTCGCTCCCCACCCGGTCGGCACCGGCCCCTTCGTCTACCAGGTCTGGCAGCCGAACTCGCACTTCACGGCCACGCGGAACCCGCACTACTGGCGTCCGGGCTACCCCTACCTCGACTCGATCACCTTCAAGCCGATCCCGGACACCAACAGCCGCGAGCAGACGCTGCGGACCGGTGGCGTCGACCTCATCGTGTCTCGCAACCCCGGCACGGTGGACCGGTTCAAGTCGGACCCCTCCTACCAGGTCGTCGACAGCCTGATGTTCCCGCAGGGCGAGCCCGACATGGACTTCATCATGCTCAACTGCATCAAGCCCCCCACCAACGACCTGAGCGTCCGCCAGGCGCTCGCCAAGGGCATCGACCAGGTCGAGATCCAGAAGCTCTTCGGTGGCGGGTTCGCCCAGCCAGCCAACGGCCTCTTCCCCAAGGGCTCCAAGTACTACAGCGACACGGGTTACCCGACCTTCGACCCGAAGGGGGCGAAGGCCCTCGTGTCGGCGTACAGCAAGGTCCACGGCCCGCTCGCCGTCAACCTGGTCACGATCCCCGATCCCCGCGACGTCCGCGTGGTCCAGATCATCCAGCAGATGTGGGACGAGGTCGGCGTGAAGACCTCCGTCAACGAGATCGAGGAGGCCGAGCTCATCTCGAACGCCATCACCGGCAACTTCGAGGCCTATACCTTCGAGCTCTTCTCCGCGCCCGATCCCGACCTCAACTACGTCTGGTGGTCCACGCAGACCGTGGCCCCCGTCGGCGGCATCGCCCTCAACTTCGCGCGCAACTCCGACCCGGTGATCCAGCAGGCCCTCATCCGGGGGCGCAGCACGACCGACGAGGCCGTCCGGATCGAGGCCTACAAGACGGTCAACGAGCGCCTCGCCAAGGACCTGCCCTACCTGTGGCTGGGGCAGACCGTCTGGTCGGCGGTGGGTGACCAGCGGGTCCAGAACTTCGCCGGGCCAGTCCTCCCCAACGGCCAGAAGGGGAAGCCGTTCGACAATGGGACGTTCTTCCCCACCCAGATCTGGGTGGACTGAGCGTCCGCCGTCCCGCCGATGACCAAGTACCTCCTCAAGCGCCTCGTCCAGCTCGTCATCGTCGCCTGGGTCATCTCCGTCCTGGTCTTCCTGCTGGTCCACCTGCTGCCAGGCGACCCCACCGTCACCATCCTCGGGCCCAACGACACGCCCCAGAACAAGGCACTGCTCCTCAAGCAGCTCGGCCTGAACAAGCCGCTGCTCGACCAGTACGCCACCTGGCTCGGACAGGTCTTCCACGGCAACCTCGGCGAGTCGTACCTGACCCACGAGTCGGTGGCCCACATCGTCT
>JAJYVS010000001.1 GCA_021791895.1 Actinomycetes bacterium
GAAGTAGTCGTCGCCGAAGAGCCGCTGGCCGTGGTCGGCCAACAGGCGGTAGATCGACCCCTCCTTCAGGCGATCGCCCAGGATCTCCCTCGGATTCTCGAAGCGCTGCTGGACCTTTGCCCGACCGAGTGCCATGGACAAATTCTCGCCGACCCGCCAACATTTCGCGAATCGACAACTCGATTACTTCAGGGGCGTCCTAGAGCTCCTTCTCGGCCAGCCGCTCCACGTTCACGTCCTTGAACGAGATCACCCGCACCGAGGGGACGAAGCGGGCCGGGCGGTACATGTCCCAGACCCAGGCGTCGGTGAGCTCCAGTTCGACGCAGGTCGGCGTGCCGTCGCGCACCTGCATGGCCACCTCGTTGGCCAGGTAGAACCGGCGCTCGGTCTCGACCACGTAGGAGAACATCGGTAGGACGGCCCGGTACTCCTGGACCAGGGCGAGCTCGATCTCCGCCTCGTACTGCTCGAGCTCCTCCTCGCTCAAGGACCCACCCGGGGTGCTTGGGCGCCGCGGCCGGACCCCGCCCTCACGTCCGGGCGATCCGCCGCTCTTTGATCTTGGCCGACTTCCCGGTGCGGTCCCGCAGGTAGTACAGCTTGGCCCGGCGCACCGCCCCGAGCGTCACGACCTCGAGCTTGGCGATGGCCGGCGAGTGGACCGGGAAGGTCCGCTCCACCCCGACCCCGAAGCTCACCTTGCGCACGGTGAAGGTCTCGCTCACCCCGGCGCCCTGGCGACGGATGACCGCCCCCTGGAACACCTGCACCCGCTCCCTCGACCCCTCGACCACCCGCACGTGCACCTTCAACGTGTCGCCGGGCCGGAAGTCGGGGACGTCGTCACGCAGGCTGTCGCGGTCGATGAGCTCGGTCGGGTGCATGGGAGCGGTCCTTGTGGTCGTTGGGGTCGGCGGGGCCGTGGGCGAGTGGCGCGGCCGCGGACGGGCTACTCATGGTAGCCCCTCTCGGCGAGCAGCCGGCCGTGGCCGGCCGCACGGAGCAGGGCCACCTCGTCGGCGACCAGGCCGCCGCGAGCCGCGATCAGGTCCGGTCGCCGGGACAGGGTCCGGGCCAGCGCCTCGGCCCGGCGCCAGCGGGCGACCGCGCCGTGGTCCCCCGAGACGAGCACCTCGGGGACCGACCACCCCCGGAAGTCGGCCGGCCTCGTGTACTGGGGGTACTCGAGCAGGCCGGCGGTGAAGCTCTCCTCGAGGGGCGACTCGGCGTTGCCGAGCACCCCGGGCACGAGGCGGGACAGCGCCTCGATGACCACCAGGGCCGCCGCCTCACCCCCCGAGAGCACCACGTCGCCGACCGAGAGCTCCCCGTCGACCAGGTGGTCGGCCACCCGCTGGTCCACCCCTTCGTAGCGGCCGCACAGAAGCGAGCACCCCCCGCTCGCCGCGAGCTCCCGTGCCGCCGCCTGGTCGAACCGGCGACCACCGGGCGAGAGCAAGAGGAGGGGGCGGGCGATCGGGCCGGCGGCGTCGGCCGCCTCCACCGCTCTGAACAGCGGGGCGCAGGCGAGCACCATGCCGGCCCCCCCGCCGAAGGGGGCGTCGTCGACCGAGCGGCGGGGGTCGTCGGCCCCCGCCCGCAGGTCGTGCACCACCACGTCGAGCAGGCCCCGCTCCCGGCCCCGGCCGAGCAGGCCGCCGCCGCAGTACCGGTCGACCAGGTCGGGGAAGATGGTGAAGACGTCGATGCGCACCGCTCAGCCCACCAGGCCGGCGGGGACGTCGACCACCACGTTGCCACCGGGCTCGAAGGAGACCACGAAGCGCAACGGCACCAGGGCACCGCCGGAGAGCACGAGCAGGTCGCTCGCCGGGTTCTCCTCGAGGCCCTCGACCACCCCGAGCTCCTGCCCGTCGGTCGAGACCACCACCGCACCGACCAGTTCATGCACCCACAGGGTGCCAGGGAGCTCGACCGGTGCCGCTTCGAGGACCAGCCCCCGGAGGGCCTCGGCCCCCGCCCGGTCCTCGACGCCGCGGAACCGCACCAGGTGCCGGTGGCTCTGGGGCCGGGAGGCCTCGACGGTCAGCTCGCCGCGCTCGGTGGCGAGCACCGAGCCCGGCGCGAGGCGGGAGCCGTCCCCCCAGAGGTCGACCACGACCTCGCCGGCCAGGCCGTGGGCCCGGGCGACGCGGCCCACCTCCAGGCGGACGGGACGCCTCGAACCGGCACCCACCGGGCGGGCCTCAGTCGTCGACGATGTCGACGCTCACCTGGGTCCCGTCGCGGGCCCCGGCCGCGCCCACGAGGGCACGGATGGCCTGGGCGGTCCGTCCCCGGCGGCCGATGACCCGGCCCATGTCCTCGGGGGCGACGTGGACCCGCAGCACGAGCGAGCCCCGCCGGTGTTCGGTCTCCACCACCACGGCGTCGGGCTCGTCGGCCAGCGCTCGGGTCAGGTAAGTGAGGACGGTCAACGGCGTGGAGCTTTCGGACCGGTTGTCGTCGTCGTCCCGACCGCCCCCGCCGGCGCGGGCGTTGACGTCGCCTTCCTCGTAGCCGAGGTCGTCGTCGTCGGGTTCCTCGGCGTCACCACCGGCAATGGTGTTGACGTCGCCCGCTTCGTAATCGCCGCTCACTTGGGCCGGGCCGCCTGGAACTCGTCCCACGCCCCCGACGCCTTGAGCAGTCGTTCGACCCGTTCGGTCGGCTGGGCCCCCTGGCCCAACCACTTGAGCGCCTTGGCGTTGTCGATGCTGACGAGCGCCTCGGGCTCGGCCGTCGAGCGGCCGCGGGGCGCGTAGGTGCCCAGGATCTCCAGGAACCGGCCGTCCCGGGGTGACCGGCTGTCGGCCGCGACCACCCGGTAGGTCGGTTGCTTCTTCTTGCCCATCCGCACGAGGCGGAGCTTCACTGCCACCGGTTCGTTCCTCCGTCGGTCATCGGCTGGCGGGCGCCGGCCGACGTCCACCAGGGGCGTCGATCGAGGGCACCACGCCTCGCGGTCCGGGGGACCCCGTCACCGCTGCTCTCCCCATTCTCGCAGATCCAAGCGCCATGACGCCCACCGGCGTCCCCGGGGTCATCGCCCCTTGGGCGGGGTTACCCGGCCGCCCTTCTTCTTGGCGTTGCGCCGGCCCTTCGCCCCGGCCGGCTGGCCGGTGGGTGCCGGGGGCCGGGGGGGCCCGTTGCCGGCCATCATGCCGGCCAGAGTCTCCTCGGCCCCGCCGCTCTTGGCCATCTCGCGGGCCGCGGCCAGCCGCCCCAGGCGACCGCCGCCCCCCATGGCCGGCATCGCGCCGGACCCGACGCTCCGCATCATCTTCTGCATCTCCTTGAACTGCTTGAGGAGCTGGTTCACCTCCTGGGCGCTCGTGCCGCTCCCCCGGGCGATGCGGACCCGGCGGGAGCCGTCGATGATGACCGGATCGGCCCGCTCGGCCGGCGTCATGGACCGGACGATGGCCTCGATCCGGGACACCTGGGAGTCGTCGATCTGGTCCGCCGCCTGGCGCAGCTCCTTGTTCATGCCCGGCATGAGCCGCAGGATGCCGCCCAACGACCCCATCTTCTGGACCTGGTGGAGCTGCTCCAAGAAGTCGTCCAGGCCGAAGCGGCCCGACAGCATCCGGTCGGCCGAGCGGGCGACCACCTCTTGGTCCATGGTCCGCTCGGCCTGCTCGATCAGGGTCAGCACGTCGCCCATGCCGAGGATCCGGTCGGCCATCCGGTCCGGGTGGAAGAGATCCAGATCGGCCAGGCGCTCGCCGGTGGAGGCGAACACAATCGGCCGCCCGACCACCTCCTTCACGCTGAGCGCGGCCCCGCCCCGGGCGTCGCTGTCGAGCTTGGAGAGGATGACGCCGTCCAAGGCCAGGGTCTCGTGGAACGCCCGGGCGGTGGCCACGGCGTCCTGGCCGGTCATGGCGTCGATCACGAGGAACGTGTAGTGGGGCTCGGTCCGCTTCGAGATCCGGCGGACCTCGTCCATGAGCGCCTCGTCGATGCTGAGGCGCCCGGCGGTGTCGATGATGCAGACGTCGCGCCCGAGGCGCCGGGCCTCGGCCACCCCGGCGACGGCCGTGGCCACCGGATCACCCGGTTCGCTGAACACGCTGACCTGCGCCGAAGCCCCGAGCACCCGGAGCTGCTCGACGGCGGCGGGACGCTGGAGGTCGGCCCCGACCAACAGCGGGTTGCGTCCCTGGGCCTTCCACCACCGGGCGAGCTTGGCCGCCACGGTGGTCTTGCCCGCGCCCTGCAGGCCGGCCAGGAGGACCACCGTCGGCGGGCGCGACGCATAGGTCAGCCGCAGCGCCTCGCCGCCCAGGGCCTCCACCAACTGCTCGTGGACCGCCTTCACCACCTGCTGGCCCGGCGAGAGGCTCTTGGACAGGACGACCCCGCTGCAGCGGGCCCGCACCGCCTCGACGAAGTGGCGGGCCACCCCGAGCTCGACGTCCGCCTCGAGCAGGGCGGTGCGGATCTCGGCCAGAGCCTCGTCGAGGTCGGCGGGCGAGATCCTCCCTCGGCTCCTCAGTCGGCCGGCGACGCGTTCGAGCCGCTCGGAGAGTGCGTCGAACATGGGACGTTCAGGCTATCGGAGCCCTACACCCCGACCAACGCATCGACGAAGGCCGCCGGCTCGAAGGCGACCAGATCGGCCGGTCCCTCGCCCACACCGACCAGCTTCACCGGCAGGTGCAGCTGACGCTCGATCGGGATGACCACCCCGCCCTTGGCCGTCCCGTCCAGCTTCGTCAAGACCACGCCGGTCACCCCGACCGCCTCGGTGAACTCGCGCGCCTGGGCGAGGGCGTTCTGGCCGGTGGTGGCGTCGAGGACCAGCAGGACCTCGGTTACCCTCCCGGGCTCGCGGTCGGCCACCCGGCGGATCTTGCGCAGCTCCTCCACCAGGTTGACCTTGGTGTGCAGCCGCCCGGCGGTGTCCGCCAGGACCAGGTGGTTGCCGCGGGCCTTCGCCCGCTGCACGGCGTCGAACACGACCGAGGAGGGGTCCGACCCCTCGGCCCCCCGGATGAGCTCGGCCCCGGCCCGCTCGGCCCACAGGGCGAGCTGGTCGGCGGCGGCGGCCCGGAAGGTGTCACCGGCGGCCAGCAGCACCGAGTCGCCCTCGTCCCGTCGGGCGAGGGCCAGCTTGCCGATGGTGGTGGTCTTGCCCACCCCGTTCACCCCGACGAAGAGCCACACGTCCACGACGCCGGGCTCGCGGTCGACCCGCAACGAGCGGTCGGGGTTCTCCGAGAAGATCTCGACCAGCTGGCCCGAGAGGACCGAGAGGACGCCGTCGGCACCGCGCTCGGGGCGCTGGCGCAACGAGGCCACGAGGTCCGTGGTGGTCTCGACCCCCACGTCGGCCCGCAACAGGGCCTCCTCGGCGGCGTCGATCGCCGCGGCGAGCTCGCCCCGGGCGCCGAGCGCCCGCAGGGGAGCGAAGAGCCCGCGGGTCCGGCCCAACCGGTCGCGCAGGGCCGGCGCCGCCCCCGTCCCCTCCGACCCCGGCCCGGGCTCGGGCTCGGGCTCGGGGGCCAGGGGTGCCGCGTTCGGCGGGACGGCGGTCGACCGTCGGGTGGCGACGGCCGCCGGGGCCGCCGGCGCCGCCGGCGGCCCGGGAGACCGCCGGCGCCGGGTCGAGGTCGCGACGGCGGTCGACAGCGCGACCAGCGCGAGGACTCCGAGCACGATCCACAGGGCGATCACCGGGGGTCGAGCCTACCCACCGCCCACCGGGTGCAGGCCCGACAGGCTCGCCTCGAGCGCCCGGCACCGCGGTGGCCGGACGGTCCGCTCAGGACGCGGCGAGCTCGGTCTGGTCCTCCGAGCGATCGGCGACCCGCTGGCTCACCACCTGGGAGGAGCCGCCGGGCGCCATGGTCACGCCGTAGAGGGCGTCGGCCGCCTCCATGGTCCGCTTCTGGTGCGAGACCACGATCAGCTGGGCCTCGTTGCGGAACTCGTGCACCATGGCCAAGAACCGGTGCAGGTTCACGTCGTCGAGGGCCGCCTCCACCTCGTCCATGAGGTAGAAGGGCGACGGTCGGCTGCGGAACACGGCGAACAGGAAGGCGAGCGCGGAGAGCGAACGCTCGCCGCCCGAGAGGAGCGAGACTCGCCGGACCGTGCGGCCGGCCGGACGGATCTCGATGTCGACCCCGGTGCTCAAGAGATCCTCGGGATCGGTCAGCACGAGTCGTCCGGTGCCGCCGGGGAACAACGTGGCCACCAGGTTGGAGAAGTGCTCGTTCACGTCGGCGACCGCGGCGGCGAAGGTCTCGGCGATCTCCCGGTCGAGGGTCCGCACCACCTCTTGGAGCTCGCGGCGCGCCGAGCGCACGTCGTCGGTCTGGGTCTCGAGCTCCCGGTGCCGCTCCTCCAGCTCGCTCAGCTCCTCGAGCGCCAGCGGGTTGATCGGGCCCAGACGGGCCAGCTTGGCCGCCAGGGCTTCGGCGTGCTCGGGCGCCGAGACCCCTTCGGGCAGCTCGGGGCAGGCCATCCCGATCACCTCCGGCGCGCTCAGGGCGAACTGCTGACGCAGCGCGTCGGCGAGCGCCTCGGCCCGCACCTCGACCTCGGCCGCCTCGTGATCGAGGGCGCGGGCCCGGTCGCGCACCTCGGCCAGGCGGGCCTCGGCCCCGGAGCGCTCGCGCTGGAGGGTCTCGAGCCTCGCTCCGCCGGCCCGGACCGCGTCGAGGTGTCGGCGATAGTCGGCCGACAGGTCGGCCTCCAAGACCTCCAGAGTCGACCGGCAGGCCGAGACCACCTCGGCCAGGTGGTCGACAGCGGTCACGTCGGCCTCGAGACGCAGGCGCCGACGGGCGGCGGCCTCCCGCTCCTCGCCGTGCCCGGCCAGGCGCCGCTCGACCTCGGAGCGTCGCTCGAGCAGGACCCGGCGCCGTTCGGCCAGGCCGGCCGAGACCAGCTCGAGCCGCTGGCGCGCCTCGGTCAGCCGGGACCGTCGGTCCTCGAGGACCCCGCGAGACGCCTCAGCCTCCTCGGCGCGCTCGGCCGCGGCCACCAGGGCCGCCTCCAGCACCGGGATCGACGCCTCATGCTCGGCCAGCACGGCGGCCTCGGCCGCCGCCGACTCGGCCACCTCGACGTGGGTCCGGGCGACGTCGTCGAGCTCGGCGGACAGACGGGCCAGATCCTTGTCGACCCGGCTGCGCTCGGCGTCGGCCGCCGACGCCTCGGCCAGGTGGCGGTCCAGCCGGCGGGTGGCACCCAGCGCGTCGGCCCGGGCCCCTTCGTGCGCCGCCCGGGCCTCGGCCAGTCGGGTGGCGACCCCCTCGGCCTTTGCCGCGGCCAGCACCGCCCGGCCCTCGGCCTCCTCGACCGCCGCCACCGTCACCAGTCGGCTGGAGGAGCGGGTGCGCCAGCCGCTGCGGGCGAACCGGTCGCCCTCGGCCGTGACCACCACCAGGTCGGGGCGGTCGAGCGCGAGGTCGATGGCCTGCTCCCATCCTTCGACCGCCACCGCCGGGGCGAGGATGGCGTCGAGCACCGCGTCGAGCGGCCCTGTGTCCCCGAGGCGGGACCGGACATGGGGGCGCAGGGCCTCGGCCCACGCCGGCAGGTCGGGAAGCGGCGCGGGCCGACCCGAGCCCTCCGGCGCCGGGAGCACGGCGCCGGCCGTCCCGTGCTGGCGGAGCCGACCGAGCGCGTGCTTGGCCGCAGCGCGCCCCTCGACCACCACGGCCGCCATCGACGCGCCGACCGCCGCCTCGAACGCCGACTCGTAGCCGGGATCGATCTCGACCAGCTCGACCAGCGCCCCGACCACGCCGTCGGCGCCGCTCAGGACCTCGCGACCCCCGGAGCCCTGCAGTTCCTGGAGCGCCCGGGCCAGGGCCTCGGCCCGGGCGGCCGAGCGGTGCCGCTCCTGGTCCGCCGCGGCCAGCGCCCGCTCCGCCGCCCCGGCGTCGGCGGCGGCGAGCTGCGCGCGCTGATCGGCGTCCCGGGCCTCCGTCTCGAGCTCGGCCCCCCGTGCACCCAGCGCCGCTCCGGCCTCCTCCAGCGCCCGGGCCACCTCGACTAGCTCGAGCTGGCGGGCCCCCAGGGCATCGATCCGGCGTTCGAGGGAAACCAGCCCGGCCCGAGCTTGGGCCACGGTCCGGCGCAGCACCTCCACCCGGACCCGGGTCACCTGGAGCGCCTCCTCGGCATCGGCCACCCCGTCGCTCGAGCCCCAGGCCCTGTGGTGGGCCGCCTCGTCGGCGGCCAGCTCGGCCTCCGCCGTGGCCTGCGCCTCGAGCTCGGGGCCGGCGGCCGCCTCGGCCTCGTCGGTCGCGGCCAGCTCGGCCGCGAGACGGGCCCCCTCGGCCTCCAGGGTCGAGACCACGTCGACGTCGGCGGCGGCGTCGAGCGAGGCCGACAGCGCCCGGCGGCGCTCGGCCAGCACCTGGGCGCTCCCCCGGGTGCGCTCGAGCAGGGCCCGGACCCGGCCGAGCGCGCCGGCCAGGTCCTCCTCGCGCCGCGAGGCCAGCTCGGCCGCGGCGGCGCTGGCCGCCCGGTCCAGCTCGAGGAGGCGGGCGCTGAGCGTCTCTTCCTCGTCTCGAAGCGCGCCGAGCGCGTCGGCGCAGTGCCGGCCCCGTTCGGCCAGCTGGGCCAGCTCGGCCCCGGCCAGGTACTGGCGCAGTTCGGCCAGCTGGGCAGCCAGGGCGGCGTGGCTCCGGGCCGCCGTCGCCTGACGCTCGAGCGGGCGGATCTGCCGCCGCACCTCACGGACCAGGTCGCCGAGCCGCTCCAGGTTCTCCTGGGTGGTGGCGAGACGGCGTTCGGCCCGCTCCCGGCGCTGGCGGTGCTTACGGACCCCGGCGGCGTCCTCGATGATCGCCCGCCGGTCCTCGGGACGGGCGTTGAGCACCGTGTCGAGCTGGCCCTGGCCGATGATCATGTGCTGCTGACGGCCGACCCCGGTGTCGCTCAGCAGCTCTTGGATGTCGAGCAGCCGGCATGGCGCGCCGTTGATCGCGTACTCGCTCTCTCCCGAGCGGAACAGGGTCCGGGTGATGGTCACCTCGGCCATGTCGATGGGCAGCTTCCCCGCGCTGTTGTCGATGGTGAGCGTGACCTCGGCCCGCCCGAGCGGGGGCCTGGTCGAGCTGCCGGCGAAGATGACGTCGGCCATCGTCGCCGAGCGCAGCGACCGGGGACCCTGGGCGCCGAGGACCCAGGTGACGGCGTCGACCACGTTGGACTTGCCGCTGCCGTTGGGCCCGACCACGACGGTGATGCCCGGCTCGAACTCGAGCACCGTGGGGTCGGCGAAGGACTTGAAGCCCTTCATGCCGAGCGACCGGAGGAACATCGAGGGGACCCTACCAACCGCGACCCGCGTCCCCGGGGACGTGGATCCCTAGACCTGGCAGTGCTCGCAGTAGAAGGTGGAACGCCCTCCGGTTTTCACCCGGACGATCGGGTTGCGGCACCTGCGGCACGGCTGTCCCTCCCGGTCGTAGACCTGGTGCTGGCCCTGGTAGTCGCCGATCTCGCCGAAGAGGTCCCGGTACTGCTCGTCGGCCAGCGACGAGCCGCGGTGCTTGATCGCCTCGGCCAGCGTCTCGACCATGGCCCGGTAGAGACGCCGCGCCTCGGTGGCCGAGAGCGAGTCGCTCAGGCGGTCATAGCGCAGGCCCGAGGCGAACAGGATCTCGTCGGAGTAGAGGTTGCCGATGCCCGCGGCGAACTGCTGGTCCATGAGCAGGGGCTTGATCGCCCCGTGGCGCGACCGCAGCATGAGGGCGAAGCGCTCCCAGCTCATCACGTCCTCGACCGGATCGAAGCCGAGGTGAGCGAGCTCGGGCACGGCCTGACGGATGGGCACGGTGGCGGCTGGCGACGCGCCGTTGACCGACGAGCTCGACGCCGGCTTCTCGCCGGTCGCGCCCAGCGACACGAACATCTCGCCGAAGGTCCGGGGGTCGACGTAGCGCAGCTCGCCCCCCTGGGTGAACGTGATGACCACGTGGGTGTGCTTGGGCTTGGGCTCCTTCGCGCTCTTCACCCGGAGCAACTGGCCGCTCATCCCGAGGTGCACGACGAGGGTCGAGCCGTTGTCCAGGGTGACGAGCAGGTACTTGCCCAGGCGGCCGACCGACTTGATCGAGCGCCCCTCGAGCAGGGCCCGGAAGTGCTTGGCGCTCGGATGGCGCCGGACCGACCGGCCGTTGGCCACCGAGACCGCCTTGATCTTGCGCCCGACCACCTCCTTCGCAAGGTCCTGACGCAAGGTCTCGACCTCGGGGAGCTCAGGCATCGGCCAGCCCGTTCAGCGCGTCGGCCGCCGCCGCCTGCTCGGCGTCCTTCTTGGAGGTCCCCTCGCCCCGGCCCCGGCGGCTGCCGCCCACGAAGACCTCGGCCCGGTAGTGGCGGCCGTGGTCGGGCCCCGACCCCTCCACCTCGTAGACGGGCGTCCCCTCGCCCCGCCGCACGGTGGCCTCCTGGAGCCGACTCTTGTGGTCGAAGTCGTCGGGCTCCTCGGCCGCGGCCTCGATGCGCTCGGCCAGAAGGGAGAGGATGAGGTCCCGGGCCGGGCCCCAGCCGGCGTCGAGGTAGACCGCGCCGATCAGCGCCTCGGTCGAGTCGGCGAGCAGCGAGCCCTTGGTGCGCCCACCGGAGGCCTCCTCCCCCCTGCCAAGGAGGAGCACCTCGCCCACCTGCAGGTTCCGGGCCACCTCGGCCAGCACCCGGGCGTTCACCACCGCCGAGCGCACCTTGGCCAGCTCGCCCTCGGCGAAGTCGGGGTAGACGTCGTAGCAGTGGGCCGCCACGACCAGGCCCAGGACCGCGTCACCGAGGAACTCCAGGCGCTCGTTTGACGGCGCCCCCTCCTGCTCTGCGCACCAGGAGCGATGGGACAGCGCCTGGCGGAGCAGCGACCGGTCGGCGAACCGATGGCCCAGGCGCTCGGCGAGGGCCTCCTCGCCGTCGGTGGGATCCTCGCCCTCGGTGCCGGGTCGCTCGGCGACCTCCGCCCCCTGCAGGTGTCCCTCCCCGCTCAACCGGTGCCGAGCTTGGCCACGACGTAGTCGACGGCGTCTCGGACGGTGCGCAGGTCCTCGAGGTCCTCGTCCTCGATGCGGAACCCCACCGTCCGCTCCCCCAGCTCCTCCTCCAACGCCTCGACCAGCTCGATCAGGGCCAACGAGTCGGCGTTGAGGTCCTCGGCGAACGACGCCGGCTCGGTGATGCCGGCGGGGTCGATCTCCAAGATGTCCGCCAGCTGGTCGCGGATCAGCTCGAAGACCCCTTGACGGTCGAGCGGGGGGCGGTCGATGTGGGTCTCTGCGGGCACAAGAGCTCCTGCACGCTGGGGAGATGGTGCGCCCAGTCTACCGGGCGCGACGAACGGCCGAGGTGGCCCTGGCCCGTTTCCACGGGGCGTCGTCCCAGCTCAGCGAGCAAGGGGAGGCCGGGCTCGGGCCTACCCCCATCGGGCGGACCCAGATAGAATCGGAGTGGTAGTTCCTCTTCTCCGCGACGGCGGTCTCTCTTCGTCGGCCCGGGCGCCCGGGCCGACCGGGCGGCGATGGTGCACGAACAAGGTGAAGGCGAGCTCGACGGCACCCGGCGGCCCCTGCGGGCCGACGCCCGCCGCAACCGGAAGCGGATCCTGGCCGCGGCGGCCGAGGCGTTCGCGACCAGGGGGCTGGCCGTGCCCATCGACCTCGTGGCCGAGCGTGCCGGGGTCGGGGTGGGCACCCTCTACCGGCACTTCCCGACCAAAGAGGCCCTCTTCGCCGCGGTCGTCGGCCAGCGGGTGGCGGCGCTGGCCGCCGCCCTCGGTGCCGCCGGGGCCGGGGACGACACCGGTTCGACGCTGTTCACCTGCATCGAGCTGTTGGCGGTCGAGGTCGTGGGCAACCAGGACCTCCTCGAGGCGCTGGAGGCGGCCGGGGTCGACGTGACGCCGGAGTTGGCCCAGGCGCTGGCACGGCTCGAGCGGGAGATCGACGACCTGCTCCGCCGGGCGGCCGCGGCCGGTGCGGTCCGAGCCGACGTCTCCCCGGAAGACGTCCTCGGCCTCGTGATCGGGACCTGCCGCGGCGCCCGGCAGGTGGGCGGCGGGGACGAGCGGATCCGGCGACTGGTCTCGATCGTCTGCGAGGGGCTCCGGACCCCCGGTGAGCGGGTCCTCTGAGACGGCGTCCCCCCGATGACCGGGCACCGGTCCGCCCGGCCCCGGCCATGACGGTCCCCTCCACCGACGGCGGTGGGCCCGACGCCCGCCAGTACGACGCGATCGGCGCCCGCTCCGCTGCCGCGGTCGCAGCCAGCGCCTCCAACGCCGAATACGAGCGCCCGGCGACCATCGCCCTGCTCGGCGACGTGGCCGGCCGCCACGTGCTCGACGTCGGGTGCGCACCGGGACTGCTCAGCGCGTGGCTCGTCGAGCGCGGCGCGATCGTGACCGCCTTCGACGCCAGCGTGGTGATGGCGGAGCAGGCCAAGCAGGCGGTCGCCGACCGGGCCCGCGTCTTCGTGGCCGAGCTCGGCGCACCGCTCCCCCTCGCCGCCGACCGCCACTTCGACCTCATGGTCGCCTCCTTGGTCCTGCACTACGTGGAGGACCGGGTCTCGGTCTTCGGCGAGTTCCGCCGGGTGCTCGCCCCCGGCGGGGCGGTCGTCTTCTCCACCCACCACCCCGCCTGGACTGGGCGCACACCCCGGAGGACTACTTCGCGCTCAAGGCGGTGACCGAGACCTGGTTCGAGGGTGCCGGCGCCATCGAGGTCACCTTCTGGCGGCGGCCGCTGCAGGCGATGACCGAGGCCATCAGCTCGGCCGGGTTCCTGATCGAGCGCGTCGTGGAGCCTCAGCCCCTCCCCGAGTTCGCCGACCCGGACCCGGTCGCCTACGAACGGCTGCGCACCAGGCCGACGTTCCTGTTCTTCCGGCTGCGGGCCACGGGTTGACGGCGTCGCCGTCGACCCACCCGGGCCGGGCCGTCGCCTCGCCGCCGATCACGTCGACCGACCGTGCCGAGGTGTGGCCGGGCCCGCGTCGCACGGCGCCCGCCACCGGCGGCATCGTCAGCTCGACGTGGCCCGGGGCCGCCGCCGCAGCCGGGACCACAGCCCGAGGAAGGCGGTGACGGCGAGGGCGGCGTAGAGCACCCAGGTGAGGATCTCGAGCGGGTTGGGCCGGGCCACGTAGCCGAAGAAGCTGTGGACGATGTCGCCGAGGGCGCTGTGCTCCGAGAGCAGGTGCCCCGAGTCCCACAGGGGTCGGCGCAGGATTGGCAGCCACCCGAGCTGCTGCATGTTGTCGACCGCGTCCACCAACAGGCCGGCGGCGAAGACCATGAGCAGCGCCCCGAGGACCTTGAAGAACAACGAGACGTTGAGCTGGCGGCCCAGGCGGTAGACGACGAACGCGATGGCCAGGGCGCCGACCAGACCGATGGCCGCGCCGAGCAGGGCGCCCGAGGCGGAGACCGAATAGACGATGGCCAGCGTGAACACCACCGTCTCGAGCCCCTCGCGACCGACGGCCTGGAAGGCCAGCACCGCCAGGCCCCGGCGCGCGCCGCGCGACAGGCCGTCGGTGCCCAAGGCGGCGTCGGTGCGGGCCCGCAGCTCCGAGGAGATGGTGCGCGCGTGGTCGCGCATCCAGAACGTCATGTAGGTGAGGACGACCGCAGCCACGAGGAACGTGCACGTCTCGAAGATCGTCTGCACGTCCGTGCCGTCGTAGGTGCGGATCGTGTAGTAGAGCGCCACGCCGCCGCCGGTGGCCAGGGCCAGGGCGGCGCCGACGCCAAACAGCACGTCACGGAAGTGTCGGCGCTGCCCGATCTTGTCGAGATACGCCAAGAGGACGGCGACGATCATGGACGCCTCGATCCCCTCGCGCAGGAAGATCACGAGCGTGGCGGCCATCGGGCTCCTCGGGGCCGGCGGGGGGCCGGCCCGGACTGGGGGTTCTCTCTCGTAGGACTACCGGTACTGAGAGTTTAGGGTGCCCTAACTGAGGCGCGACCGCGGGCGGGTGTCGACGAGGGTCCGTTGCTCGGCCGATCGCGTCGACCGGCCGACGACCCGTTGCTCGCCAGCCGGTGCCGGCCGGGGCCCGGGCGCCGAGGTGGCCCGTCCGGAGTCCTCGCCGCGTCCCGGGCCCCGCCGGGGGTCTAACTCAGCCCTCCTCGGCGATGAGCTCGGCCAGCCGGGAGGCCAGCCCGGCCACGGCCAGGTCGTGGGCGATGTGCAGCGCGTTGGCGATCGCCACCGCCGACGACGACCCGTGGCTGATCACGCAGACCCCGTCCACCCCGAGCAGCATGGCGCCCCCGGTCACCTCGGGGTCGATCTCGCCCGCCGCGCCGAGCAGGTGGGGCAGGAGCACGTCGCCTGCCACCTTGGTCTCCTCGTCCCGGCCGAGGACCTCGAGGACGAGCCGCATGGCGAAGCGCAGGGCGCCCTCGGCCGTCTTCAGGGCCACGTTGCCGGTGAAGCCGTCGGTCACCACGACGTCGGCCGGGCAGTCGAGGAGGTCCCGCCCCTCCACGTTGCCGGTGAACCGGACCCCGGGCACCCCGGCAGCCAAGAGGGCGTGAGCCTCCTTCACGAGCGGGGTCCCCTTCGACGGTTCCTCGCCGATCGACAGGAGCGCCGCCGTGGGCTCGGTCGAGCCGTAACGCTCGGCGGCGAAGACCGAGGCCATCTGGGCGAACTGGACCAGCATGGCCGGGGTGCACTCCACGTTGGCCCCCGAGTCGACGAGGACCGCCGGCGGGCGCCCGGGGCGGGGCATGGGGGTGGCGATGCACGGCCTCGACACCTTGGGGAGGCGGCCCATGCGCAAGAGCGCGGCGGCCATGGTGGCCCCGGTGTTGCCGGCCGAGACCATGGCCGAGGCCTCGGCGTCCCGCACCAGCTCGGCCGACCGCACGAGCGAGGAGTCCTTCTTCCGGCGCACCCCGGTCGCCGGGTCCTCGGCCATGGCGATGACCTCGGTGCAGGGGATGAGGTCGAGCCCGAGGGTGTCCCCCACCAGCTCGGGTGGTCCCACCAGGACGACCGGGACCCCCTCGTCGGCGGCCCGCCGGGCCCCGGCCACGATCTCGGCCGGTGCCTTGTCCCCGCCCATCGCGTCGAGCGCCACTGGCAGGGCGCGCAGGGCGTCGGGCGACAGATGCCGCCGCTCCCGGACCAAGTCAGTCGACCTCGACCGCCGTCCGACCCTTGTACCAGCCGCAGTTGGGGCAGACCACGTGGGGGAGCTTCACCGCCGAGCAGCGGGGGCACACGCTCCGGGCCGGGGGGCCCAGTCGCCAGTTGGCGGCCCGTCGGCTGCGGCTCTTGGCCTTGGAGGTCTTCTTCTTCGGGACGGCCATCGTCGCTCTCCAAAAACACTCGTGGTGGAACGCCGGTGCGATCCGGGCGCCGATCCGGCCGGCTGGGTCTCGGCGGACGCTAGGAGCTGGACCGGAGCACGTCGAGGCTAGCCCAACGCGGGTCCCTCGGTGCCACGCACGAGCAGGTCTCGTGGTTGCGGTCCGCGCCGCACTGCGGGCACAGCCCGAGGCAGTCCTCGCGGCACAACGGGGCGAGGGGCAGCTCGGCCAGGATCGCCTCGTGCACCAGGGGGGCCAGGTCCACCGCGTCGCCCTCGATCGGGTAGGCCTCCTCGTCCTCGGGCTCGCCCCGGGCCGGCGGGTCGCAGTAGCGCTCCTTGAGGGCGATGTCGACCTCCCCACCGACCGGGGCGGTACACCGACGGCACACCCCGCTCCACGGCGCGCGCACCCGCCCGGTCACCATCACCCCGCCGTCGTAGGACTCGAGCACGAAGTCGCAGTCGGCCGGGGCACCCTCTGGGACCCGGCTGTCGGCGGCACTCGCCGGGGTGAGCAGCACCTGGTCGAGTGGCGCGCTCGTGTGCAGCCGGGAGGTCGAACCGCTCCGCCGTCGCAGCTGAGCGACCTGGACCACCAAAGGACCGACGGGCACTCCGGGTCTCCTAGGTCCGGTCCTGGTCGAAGAAGCTCTCGCCCTCGGAGTCCTCTTCGGGGGGCGGCGCGCTCTGGCGGGGACGGTCGGCCGGCGCCGAGATGGCCTGAAGCTTCTGGCGGCCCGAGCGGACGGTCTTGATGGTCCGGTCGAGCACGATCTCCATCCCGGCCAGCCGCTGGTCGCAGTAGTCCTCGGTCTCGTGGCGCATCCGACGGGCCTCTTCGTTCGCGTCGTCCAAGATCCGCTGGGCGACCCGGTTGGCCTGGCGGACGATGTCGGTCCTGGCCACCATCCGCTCGGCCTGGACCCGGACCTCGTCCATCAGGGCCTGGGCCTCCCGCTCGCGCTCGGCCATGAACTCCTCACGCTCTTTGAGGAGCCAGCGGGCCTCACGCAGCTCGGCGGGCAGGCGCGACAGCGCCTGGGTGAGCAGGTGGGAGAGCTCGTCGCGCGACACCAGCACCGAGGCCGACAGCGGCATCGCCTTGGCCCCGTTGACCACGTCGAGCGCGCGTGAGACGAGCGCCTCGGCGTCGAGACCCTCGAGGTCGGGGGCAGCGGTGGGGCCGTCGTCGGGGAGGTCCATCACCCACCCTCGGTCAGCCCGTCGAGCCGTTCGGCGATGATCTTGGCGACCGGTGCGGGGACGAAGGCCGAGATGTCGCCGCCGTAGGTGGCGACCTCGCGCAACAGGCGCGACGCGATGAACGAGTGCGAGGCGCTGGTCGGGATGAACACCGTCTCGATCCCCGAGAGGTGCCGGTTCATCTGGGCCATCTGCAGCTCGCTCTCGAAGTCCGAGACGACCCGCAGGCCCCGGATGATCACGTCGGCGTCCATGTCGGCGGCCACCTCGACGGTCAGCTTCGACATCGAGATGAACCGCACGTTGTCCAGATGCGAGATGGACTCCTCCACCATGGTCCGCCGGCTGTCGAGGTCGAAGAGGCTCTTCGCCTTTTGGGGGTTGCGCAGACCGGCAATCACGATCTCGCCGAAGAGCCGGGCGGCGCGCTCGACCACTTCGAGATGGCCGTTGTGGAAAGGGTCGAAGGATCCCGGGTACAGCGCGAGGGTCACGATCCGATCATTCTCGGCGAGGGCACTTGGCGGACCACGGTCACGAGCGTACCGCCGTAGCGTCTGGTCCTCGCCACCTCCCAGCCGCCCGGGACGATGATCTCGGCCGCCGATTCCAGCACCGCCAGGTCGGCCCGGAGCCAACCGAGCACCAGGTCCCACTGGTCGAACGTGTAGGGGGGGTCGCAGAAGGCGACGTCGAAGGGTCCGGAGCGTTCGAGCCAGACCGGGAGCTCCGCCCGCAGCACCGTCGCCGCCTCGTGCTCGAGGCCGACGGCGCGCAGGTTGGTCCGGACGGCGTCGAGGGCGGCGGGGTCGTGGTCGACGAAGGTGGCCGAGGCCGCACCGCGCGAGAGGGCCTCGACGCCCAGGGCGCCGCTGCCGCAGAACAGGTCGACGACGCCGAGATCGGCCACCCCGCCCATCGACCACAGCACGTCGAAGATGGCCTCGCGGACCCGGTCGGCGGTCGGGCGCACCCCGGCCGGCAGCCGTCCGGAGAGACGACGCCCGCGGCTGCGGCCTCCGATGACCCGCACGCTCGACAACCTAGCGTGCGACCTGGCCGGACCACGGGACACCGTCACGGTGAGGCGACGGTGAGGCGGGTGGTAAACCACTCGGTCACCACGCCGTCGGGGAAGTGCCGACGGACCACCGTCTCGATCGCCCCGAGCCGCCCGGCCGCCCCCGAATCGGCCCGGGCGAGGACCGAGCGGGTCTGGACGTTGCGCATCCAGTGCTCGACCGGCACCCGCCAGGCCCAGCGCACGGCGTCGGTCGCGACGTCGCCGAACCCTCCCGCCTCGACCAGGTTCGCACGGTCGTCCTGGTGGTCCCGCGTCCCGTAGGGCTCGATGCCGCACTCGGCGACCAGCGCCCGGGCGAAGTCGCCGCCGTCGAGGCTCACGTTCCACCACAGGGCGAGGTGCCCGCCGGCGGCGAGGACCCGCCGGCACTCCGACGCGGCCTCCGGCACCCGGACCCAGTGCCAGGACTGGGCGAAGGTGACCAGGTCGACGGCGTGGTCGGCGACCGGGAGCGCCTCGGCCCGGCCGAGGGTGACCGCCAGCCCCCCCGACGCCTCCTCGAGGGTCCGGGCCATCGCCGGGTCGGGCTCGACGGCGAGCACCCGGGCGGAGCGGGCGCGCAGGGTTCGGCTGGCGATCCCGGTGCCCGCCCCGACGTCGAGGACCAGCCGGCCCGCCAGCGGACCGACCATCCGCTCCAGGGCGTCGAAGAGCGCCTCGGGGTAGGTGGGCCGGGCCGCGTGGTACCGGCCGGCGAGAGGACCGAACACCAATGAGGGGTCGAACCCGAGCGCCTCGCCATCGCTGTCGTCGTCGTGCACGCCCCGATCCTCCACTCAGCTCTTGAACAAGAAGGCGGCGGTCTGCGGATCGAGGAGCAACCGGACCTCCTCTGCCAGCTCGGGGTGCCCGGCCAGCTCGGGGTCCGCCTCGACGATGGCCTCGGCCACCCGGCGGGCCCGCTCCACCCACTCCCGGTCGCGGCGCAGCTTGGCCAGGCGCAGCCCGCTCGACCCGGTCTGGCGCTCCCCCAAGACGGTGCCCTCGCCCCGCAGCTCGAGGTCGACCTCGGCCAGCTCGAAGCCGTCGGTCGTGCGCTCGAGCGCCGAGAGCCTGGTCTCGCCGCCCTCGGAGGTCGCCGCCCCGAGGAGGAAGCACCAGCTGGGCATGGAGCTGCGGCCGACCCGACCCCGGAGCTGGTGGAGCTGGGCGATCCCGAAGCGGTCGGCGTCCTCGACCACCATCACCGTCGCCTCGGGGACGTCGATCCCGACCTCGATGACGGTCGTCGCCACCAGCACCTGGACCAGCCCGTCGCGGAACCGGTCCATCACCTCCTGCTTCTCGGCCGTCGGCATCTGGCCGTGCAGCAGGCCCACCTCCAGGCCGGCCAGCGCGCCGCCCGACAGCCGCCGGTGCTCCTCGACCGCCGAGCGCGCCGCCACCCGGTCGGACTCCTCGACCAAGGGGCAGATGACGTAGGCCCGGTGACCGGCCTCGACCTCCCGGCGGACCCGCTCCCAGGCGGCCTCCTCCTCCAGCGGCCCGCGGGCCCACCGGGTGGTCACGGGGGCCCGTCCCGGGGGGAGCTCGCCGACGACGGTCATGTCGAGGTCCCCGAACACGACCATGGCCGCGGTCCGGGGGATCGGCGTGGCCGTCATCACCAAGAGATCGGGATCCACGCTGGCCCCGCTCTCGGCATCCACGATCCGGCCCTTGGCCCGCAGGCCGGCCCGCTGCTCGACACCGAAGCGGTGCTGCTCGTCCACCACCACCACGCCGAGCGAAGCGAACTCGACGTCCTCGGTCAACAGGGCATGGGTGCCGATCACGATGTCCATCTGGCCCGAGGCCAGCTCGGCCAGCATCCGGGTCCGCTCTCTGGCCGACACCCGGTTGGTCAGGAGGCCGACCGACAGCGGCCGTCTCCCGCCGAGGCGACCGGGGTCGGGCACCCACAGGTCCTCGACGAGGGCCCGGACCCCGAGAACGTGCTGGTCGGCGAGCACCTCGGTCGGTGCCATCAACGTCGCCTGGTGGCCCCCCTGGACCGCCGCCAGCATGGCGCCGACCGCGACCACCGTCTTGCCCGAACCGACGTCGCCCTGGAGGAGCCGGTGCATGGGCAGGGGCCCGGCCATGTCGGTGAAGATCTGGGCCAGCGCGTCGTGCTGGGCCCCGGTCAGCTGGAATGGGAGGCCGGCGACGAACCGCGACACCAGGGTGGCCCCGTCAGCAGCGCCGGGCGTCAGCTCGACCACTGACACGTCGTGACGGATGGACCCGGCCGAGCGCTCGGTGGCCCGGCGGCGGAGGACCAAGATGAGCTGGAGGCGCAGGAGCTCGTCGAAGACCAGCCGGTCCCGGGCCGGCCAGGGGTCCGACATGGTCTCGGGTTCGTGGATCGCCTCCAGGGCCTCGGTGCGACCCTGGAGACGGAGCCGGCGGCGCCACTCGGGCGGGACCGGGTCGACCAGGCGGCCCGACCTCGACAGCGCCTCCTTCACGTAGGTGCCGATCTCCCAGCTCGTGAGGCCGGCCTTGGCTGAGGCCGGGTACACCGGGATCACCTGGAGCATCCGGCTCTCGGTGGCCCCGCTCTCCACCCGGGCCACCAGGTCCACCACCGGATGGGTCATTTGGCGCCGGCCCCGGAACTCGGTGAGCTTCCCCCACACGAGGAGCTGGGAGCCCGCCGTCAGCTGCTCCTCGCGCCAGGGCTGGTTGAAGAAGACGAGCGACACCTCGCCACTGTCGTCGGCCACCTTGACCTCGACCCGGCTCCGCCCGCGGGGCCGGTCGGAGCGGACCCGCTTCACCTCGGCGAACACGACCGCCTCGTCCCCGACGGCGAGGTCCGCCACGTCGGCGGCCCGGGTCCGGTCGATGTAGCGGCGCGGGTAGGTGGTCAGAAGGTCGAGGATGCTGTGGACGCCGAAGTCGGCCAGCGCCTTGGCCCTCTTGGGCTTCAGGGCATCGAGGACGCTGACCGGGATCTCGGCCAGCTGAGCCAGCCGTCGTCCCTCCGCGTCCGCGCCGGGCACGCTCACTCCACGCCGAAGAGGTACGGGTACAGCGGCTGCCCACCATGGTGGACCTCGACGCTCACGTCGGGGCACTGGTCGTAGAGCCACTCGGTGATGCGCCGGGTCTCGTTGGGGGTCGACCCCTCCCCCTCGATGACCGTCACCAGCTCGTGGTCGTCAACCAGCTGGGCGAGCAGCCCGAAGGCCGCACCGGCCGGTGAGTCGGCGATCGACACCACGCCCTCGTCGCAGAGCCCGATCCAGTCCCCCTCCCGTACCGGGCCGGCCGGGGTCGTGGCGTCCCGCACCGCCTGGGTGACCTCGCCCGCCTGGACCCGGGAGGCCGAGGCCGACATGGCCGCAGCGTTCGCGTCGGCGCCGGAGGCCGGGTCGTAGGCCAAGAGGGCGGCGAAGCCCTCGACGATGGAGCCGGTCGGCACGACCCGGACCGCCTTCGCGCTCAACGCGTCGACCTGCTCGGCCACCGGTCGGATGTTCTTGTTGTTGGGGAGGACCACCACCTGCTCGGACTCCAGCGCGTCGACCACCTTCAGGATCTCGGCGGTCGAGGGATTCATGGACTGGCCCCCCGAGACCAGGTGGTGGACCCCGAGGGAGCGGAAGATGCGGCCGACGCCCTCGCCGGTAACCACCGCCACCACCGCGGTGGTCGGCACCTCCCCGGCCGGTTCCTCGACCGGCTCCTCCCCGGCGTGCTCGCGGACCCAGCGCTCCTCTTCGACCTGCTCGGAGAGGTCGGTCACCCGGATGCTGCGGGGCCGCCCGCAGTCCAAGGCGGCCTCGATCGCCGCGCCGACGTCGTCGGTGTGGATGTGGCAGTTCCAGGTCCCCTCGCCGCCCACCACCACGATCGAGTCCCCGATCCCGGCCCAAACCTCCTTGAAGTACGGGATGGTGTCGTCGGGGGCGTGGAGGAAGTACATGACCTCGTAGCGCAAACCCCGGGACAGGTCCTCGGCCACGTCGGGACGGGCCGAGAGCGCCGGTGCGGGCACCGAGGCGATCGCCGGGGGCTCGGGGAGCGGGCGGCCGTCGATGGCCGAGAGGAGGGCGTCGATCAGGAGCACGTACCCGGCCCCCCCGGCGTCGACCACGCCGGCCTCGGCCAGCACCGGCAGCATCGTCGGCGTGGCCTCGAGGGCGCGCCGTGCCGCGTCCCGGGCCGCCTCCAAGGTCCGGCGCAGGTCGGCCCCCTCGGCGCAGGCTGCCCGGGCCCCGTCCCCGGCGGCGTGGGCGACGGTGAGGATGGTCCCCTCGACCGGCCGGACCACCGCCTTGCGGGCCAGCTCCGACGCCTCGGCCAGGGCCTCGGCGACCTCGGACGGTCCGGCCGTCGGCGACGCCTGAATCCTCGAGCTCACGCCGCGCAGCAGCTGGGAAAGGATGACGCCCGAGTTCCCCCGGGCCCCCATGAGCGAGCCGTGGGCCACCGATCGGCAGACCTCCGACACCGAGGCGTCGGGCCCCAGTGCCCCGAGCTCGTCCACCACGGCCTCCATGGTCAGCCTCATGTTGGTGCCGGTGTCGCCGTCGGGGACCGGGAACACGTTCAGTCGGTTGATGACCTCCTGGTGGGCGGCTAAGACCTGCTGATAGCGCGCCATCGCCTCGCGCAGGTCCGTCGGGCTCAACGCTTCGGCTGCCCCCATCAGGGCGATGCTAATCTTGCGGCTCGTTTCGACGGCCGGTCGGCGGTGAAGAGCAGCCCCGTCGGGCAACCGAGAAAGGATCGTCCATGGCAGCGGTGTGCGAACTCTGCGGCAAGCGACCCTCCTTCGGCATGCACCTCAGCCACTCGCACCGGCGCACCAAGCGCCGCTGGAACCCCAACGTCCAGCGCGTCCGGGCCATGGTGAACGGGACCCCCCGTCGCCTCCACGTCTGTACCTCGTGCATCCGGGCCGGACGGGTCGTCAAGCCACCGCGCCGAACCATCCCGACCAGCTGAACCCCGCGCTCACACCCGGTGCTGGTAGCCGGTGGCCGACAGGGTGACCGAGCCCAGCCGGTGTTCCCGTCGGTCCTTGGTCAGGGTCCCGATGCGCAGCGGTGGACGGAGCCGGGCCGACGCGAAGGCCTCCTCGAGCCGGCCGTCGTCGGGCGCCGCGATCAAGAGCTCGTAGTCCTCCCCACCCCCGAGCGCCTCGGCCTCGGTCGCCCCCTCGGCCACCGGCACCTCGTCGAGGACGAAGCCCACCGCTGAGGCCCGGGCCAGGCGGTGGAGGTCCAGACCGAGACCGTCGGAGATGTCCATCATCGCCCGGGCCCCGGCGGCCCGGGCGGTGCGCCCCTCGGCCAGGCGAGCCTCGGGACGTCGGTGGGCCCGTTCCAGATCCTCGGACCCCGCGACGCGCTGCCCGTCGCGCCGGGCCGTCAGCACCCGCAACCCGGCGGCCGAGGCCCCGAGCGGGCCGGTGACGAAGAGTGCGTCCCCGGGTCGGGCGCCGCTGCGCAGGACGGCGGGGCCCTCCCCCTCGAGGGTCCCGGTGACCGCCACCGCCACGAACAGCTGGTCGGCCTCGCTGAGGTCGCCGCCGACCACCGGGCAGGCCCAGGCGTTCGCCGCCTCGCCCAGGCCGTCGGCCAGTTCCTCGAGCGCGCTGGCCGGCGGCGCCCCGACCGCCACCAGGGCCTGGGCCGGCGTGCCGCCCATGGCGGCGATGTCGCTCACCGCGGTGGTGAGGGCCTTCCAGCCGAAGTCGGCCGGTCCGACCAGTGAGAGGTCGGCGTGCACCCCAGCCACCATGGCGTCGGTGGTGAGCACGAGCCGTTGGTCGGAGCGGCCGGGATGCACCACGGCGGCGTCGTCGCCGCCCCAGAGCTCGCCGGTTGGCGGCGGCCCCTGTCGGGCCTCCAGCCGGCGCCCGATACGCTCGAGGGTGGCATCTTCGCCGGTCGGAAGGCGGTCACCTCCGGGTGGTCGTTTGGGGCGGGCCACCGTCCATGCCTAGCATTGTCGACCTCGTCGAATGACGGGTGTCGACGTCCAACCCCAACCGAGAGCCATCGCCAAAGGAAGGTGCGACCGGATGCCTCCGACGACCAGCGCCCCCACCGAGAACACCAAGCTGCTCGACTGGGTGGAGGAGATCGCCGAGCTGGCACAACCGGACCGGGTTGAATGGTGTGACGGCTCGGCCGACGAGTACGACCGCCTCTGCCGGCTCCTCGTCGACCAGGGGACCTTCACCCGGCTCTCCGACGCCAAGCGGCCCAACAGCTACTGGTGCCGGTCGGACCCCGGGGACGTGGCCCGCGTGGAGGACCGCACGTTCATCTGCTCGAAGCAGCAGATCGACGCCGGCCCCACCAACAACTGGTGCGACCCCGACGAGATGCGCGCCACCCTGCGGGGGCTCTTCGAGGGCTGTATGCGGGGTCGCACCATGTACGTCGTGCCCTTCTCCATGGGCCCGCTCCACTCCGACAAGTCCCACATCGGCATCCAGCTCACCGACTCCCCCTACGTGGCGGTGTCCATGCGGATCATGACCCGGATGGGTGCGGCCACCCTCGAGTCCCTGGGATCCGACGGTGCCTTCGTCCCCTGCCTGCACTCGGTGGGAGCGCCGCTCGAACCGGGCGAGGCCGACGTGCCCTGGCCCTGCGACGCCAAAAACAAGTACATCGTCCAGTTCCCCGAGACCGCCGAGATCATCTCGTACGGCTCGGGCTACGGGGGGAACGCTCTCCTCGGCAAGAAGTGCTTCGCCCTGCGCATCGCCTCGGTGCTGGCCCGCGACCACGGGTGGCTGGCCGAGCACATGCTGATCCTGAAACTCACCTCGCCCGACGGGGAGTCCCGGTACATCACCGGTGCCTTCCCCTCCGCCTGCGGCAAGACCAACCTGGCGATGCTGATCCCCACCCTGCCGGGCTGGAAGGTCGAGACGATCGGCGACGACATCTGCTGGATGAAGTTCGACGCCGACGGCCACCTGCGGGCGATCAACCCCGAGGCCGGGTTCTTCGGCGTGGCCCCGGGCACCAACAGCCACACCAATCCCAACGCGATGCTGACCCTCGCCGCCAACTGCATTTTCACCAACACCGCGTTGACCGACGACGGAGACGTGTGGTGGGAGGGCATGAGCGACCCGCCTGAGCACCTCACCGACTGGACGGGCGAGGACTGGACCCCGGCCAAGGGCAAGACCGCCGCCCACCCCAACGCCCGGTTCACCGCGCCGGCCGCCCAGGACCCGGCGATCGCCCCGGAGTGGGAGGACCCCCGCGGGGTACCGATCTCGGCTGTCCTCTTCGGCGGCCGCCGGGCGTCGGTCGTCCCGCTCGTGTTCCAGTCCTTCGACTGGGATCACGGCGTCTTCCTCGGATCGATCATGGCCTCCGAGACGACCGCCGCGGCGACCGGCGCCGTGGGCAACCTCCGGCGCGACCCCTTCGCCATGCTGCCATTCTGCGGGTACAACATGGCCGACTACTTCGCCCACTGGCTCGAGGTCGGGGCCGCGGGCGACCCGGAGAAGCTGCCGAAGCTCTTCTACGTCAACTGGTTCCGCAAGGATGCCGGCGGGCGCTGGCTCTGGCCCGGCTACGGCGAGAACTCGCGGGTGCTCGAGTGGGTCTTCGACCGGGCGGCCGGACGGGGCGAGGCGATCGAGACCCCGATCGGCTGGGTGCCGGCTCCCGGTGCCATCGACATCGAGGGGATCGAGGTCTCCAAGGAGGACATGGAGGAGCTCCTGCGGGTCGACGACGACGAGTGGCGGGCCGAGATCCCGCTGATCCGGGAGCACTTCGCCCAGTTCGGCGACCGGCTGCCCGAGTCTCTGGCCCGCACCGTCGACGACCTCGAGCGGCGTCTCGGCTGAGCTCCTTACGGCCGGCCGAGCCGGCCCGGAGGACCCAACCGTCTGACCTCGCCCGGACCCCGGGCGATCTCGTGGACCAGGCCGAGCGAACGAGCCTCGTCGGCGCCGAGGTAGGCACCGTCCTCGAGCAGCGCCTGGACCTCGCCGAGAGGTCTGCCGATCGCTTCGGCCAGCCGGTCGCAGTACTGGGCCCACTGGCGCCGTCGGTGCTCCAGCCAGCGCTCGAGGCTCTTCGCGTCCCCGGAACACGACGCCTCGGGCTCACAGGGGTGGAACCGGGCGTTGGACATCGACACCCGCCGGGCGCAGACGGCCAGCACCCCTACCGCCGCACCGCCGAGCAACCCCATGGCCACGCCGGTGACCGGCACCCCCATGGTGTCGATGACGTCCATGATCGCGAGCGCCGACCCGAGCTCGCCCCCGTCGCTCTCCAGCCTGAGCTCGACCGCCGTGTCCCCGGCGGCGTCGAGGGTCATGAGCTCCATGGCGCAGCGGCCCGCCGCATCGTCGGTCAGCTTCCCGGTCAGAAAGACCACCCGCTGGTCGAACAGCCGGGCCCGCAGCGACGCCCCCCAGTCGCTCGGCTCGGGCGGGTAGCTCACGAAACCCTGGCTCACGGCTCGGCCACCATGACGGTCACCGCGCTCCCCAGCGCCGCGGCGTAGCGCTCCAGGGTCGACAGCCGGACGTCCCCCTGCCCCGCCTCGAGTCGGGCCACGGCCGACTGGGAGGTGCCCATCCGCGCCGCCACCTCGGTCTGGGAGAGCCCCAGCCGGTGCCGGTGGGCCACCAGCTCCTCGCCGAGGGCGCGCCGGCGCGCCGCCATCTCGGCGAACCCGGGGAACACGGTCTCGTGGCGGCGCTCGTCCACCGGGTGAGATTATCTCATAGCTGAGATATCATCGGCGAGATGACGACACCTCGACCCGGTTCCGGTCCGACGGGCACCCAGCACGCCCTCATCCCCACCGTGATCGACGAGGGGGCCCGCGGCGAGCGGATGTTCGACCTCTACTCGCTCCTGTTGCGGGAGCGGATCGTCGTCCTCGGCCAGGAGATCGACGACCAGGTGGCCAACCTAGTGATCACCCAGCTCCTCTACCTCGCGGCCCAGGACCAGGACAAGGACATCTCGCTGTACATCAACTCGCCGGGCGGGATGGCCTACGCCGGCATGGCCATCTACGACGTCATCCAGCACATCCGCCCGCCGGTGTCGACCACGTGCGTGGGCATCGCCATGTCGGCGGCGGCGATGATCCTGTGCGCCGGGGCGACCGGCAAGCGCTACGCCCTGCCCAACGCCCGCATCATGATCCACCAGGGGTCGGCCGGGACCCGGGGCGCGCCCCGTGACATGGAGATCCAGCTGCGCGAGGTGCTCGCCATGACCAGGCGGATGGCCGAGATCATCGCCCACCACACCGGCCAGCCCCTCGACAAGGTCGAGCGGGACATCGACCGCGACTACTTCATGTCGGCCGACGAGGCGCTCGCCTACGGGATGGTGGACGAGGTCATGGCCCCCCGGCGGGGGCTCAACGCCCTCGCCGAACTGCCCACGGCCGGCTGAGCTCGACCGCCACCGGTGCGGGAGAGGCACCGGTGCACTAGGGTCAGCCGTTCACAAGAACGGGAGGTCCCCCGTGAGCATCAGCCTCGTCGCGCTCTGGAAAGCGCCCAACGACGTCGAGGGATTTGAGGAGCACTACTTCTCCACCCACATCCCGATCGCCCGCGAGCTTCCCGGCGTCCAGGAGGTGTTCACAGCCAAGGCGACGAGCGGCCCGTACTACCGCGTGGCCCAGCTGCGCTTCGGAGCGGCCGAGGACCTGGCCGGGGCGTTCGGATCGGAGGCCGGCCAGAAGCTCATGGCCGACACCGCCCACATCCAGGAGGCGTTCGGCGCCACCGCCGAGGTGCTCACCGTGGAGGACGACCCCAAGGACTGAGGCGGCGCGGGCCGGACCCGTGGCGCCCTTGGTCAGCGGTGCCGGCCCGGTCGGCGGGGCACCGCCCGGTTGGGCAACGCGCGCCGGCCGGCGAAGTAGCCGAGGCCGCCGGTCGCGCCCGTCGCCGCCACCACCACATCACCGACGGCCAGGGGCAACGTCACCAGGACCGGCACCAGGGCTCCCAAGACCCAGACCAGCTGGAGGCGGGTGGCGAACCGGGCGAAGACCCGGCCCTGTTCGGTCTCGGGGACCGAGCGCTGGGCGATCGCGTCGAACGAGGGCTGGCCGAGCGCACCGGCGATCCCGATGGCCAGCGCCAAGAGGCCCTGGGCTGGGAGGTCCCCGAGCGGGGCCGTGACTAGCCCGGCCGCCCCGACCAGCCACAGGGCGCCGAGCAGGATCTGGGGTTCGCTCCATCGTCGGCGCAATCGGGGCACCGACACCAGGCCGACGAGTGAGCCGAGGCCGCTCGCCCCGAGGGCGAACCCGTACCAGAACAAGGAGGCGTCCAGCCGGCGCAGGCCGAAGGCCAGCATGAACACGAAGAACCCGGACACGCCGCGCAAGAGCGAGTTGGCCGTGAGGCCGAGCAGGACCCCGGGCTCGGCGATGGGCTGCAGCCGGGCCAGGTCGGCGTCGAGCGGATCGGCGGATCGGGTCCGGCCCCTTCGCCGGGCCACCGGGGACGGCGCGGCGACCCGGCGGACGGGGAGGCGGGAGGCCGCCAGTGCGGCGAGGACGAAGACGAAGGTGTCGAAGATGAGGACCCCGGGCGCGTGGGCGAGTTTGAGGATCGGCACCCCGGGCACCGCGGCGACGAACCCGGCCAGGGTCCCAAGCAGGGTGAGCCGGGCGTTGAGGGCCGCGTACCCGGGGCTCGTGACCGCCGGGGCGGGCGTCTCGTCACCGGCGTTCGCTCCGGGCCGGCCTTCCGCTTGCGCCCGCTCCACGGTCATCATCTCGGGCACCAGGGCCCCCCTCGTGACCAGATAGAGCTTGGAGAGGACGAGGACCAAGAACGCCTCTGGGAACAAGAGCAGGCTGTGCACATCGGCGGCCATGAACGGGCAGAGCACCGCCCGGCCCACGGCCGAGGACACCGCCGTCGCCCGCCGGGCCCCCCGGCTCCGGTCGATGAGCGGGCCGAGCAGCGGGGACACCACGGCGAAGGGGGCCAACGTGAGCAGCAGGTACAAGAGGACCTTGCTCTTCGCCTCGTGGGGGGAGATGGAGAAGAACAGCGAGTCGGCCAGCGAGATGGTGACCAGGGTGTCCCCGGCCAGCATGCAGACCTGGACCAGCGCCAGGCGCCCGAACGGCCGGCGCTGGTCGAACAGGTCGGCCAGGGCCTGGCGGGCGAGCGCCCGGAATTGATCCACCCGGCTCCCTCGCCGCACCGGGGCCAACAGTAGGGGGCGGCGGCCAGACGACGGGCCGGGGCGACGGCCCGGGAGGACGCCGCGGCCGGGAAGTAACGTGGCGTGGTCCCCGGTCGAGGAGGCGTTATGGCGGTTCACGCGTACGTGCTCGTGCAGACCGACGTCGGCAAGGCCGCCGACGTCACCCGGCTGGTGCGCGAGATCGACGGTGTGGTGTCGGCCGAGGACGTGACCGGCCCCTACGACGTGATCGCGCTCCTCGCGGCCGACTCGATCGACGAGGTCGGACGGCTGGTGGTGAGCCAGGTGCAGCGGATCGACGGGATCACGAGGACGGTCACCTGCCCGGTGGTCAACCTCTGAGCGACCCTCAGGCGAGCGCCCCCCCGGCGCGCAGCTCGGCGAGCATCGAAGGATCGAGGCCCCAGGTCCCGAGGGCCGCATCGGCCTCCTCGCCGGTGAGGTAAATCCCGGCCGACGGCGCCCCGGGGGTCCTCGTGAAGCGGGGTGCCGGAGCGGGCTGGTCCACCCCGCCGAGCGTGCGGAAGGTGCCCCGGGCCGCCACGTGGGGGTGGGCCGGCGCCTCGGCCGGCGAGAGCACCGGGGTGGCGCACGCGTCCACCCCGTCGAACACCTCGCACCACTCGTTTCGGGTGCGGGACTTGAAGATGGCGGCGAAGCGCTCCTTCGTGGCCCGCCACCCGCTCCGGTCCATCTGCGCCGGCAGGTCGGCCGGATCGAGGCCGAGGCCCCGGACCAGGGCCGCGTAGAACTGGGGCTCGATCGCCCCGACGGCGAAGTACCCGCCGTCCTTCGTCTCGTAGACCTCGTAGAAAGGGGCGCCAGAGTCGAGGATGTTCACCCCCCGCTCGTCCCGCCAGGCGCCGAGCGCCCGGTGCGAGTGGAGCATCGTGGTGAGCGAGGCGGCGCCGTCGAGCATCGCGACGTCGACCACCTGCCCCTGGCCCGAACGGGCTGCCTCGACCAGGGCCGACGCCACCCCGAAGGCGAGCAGCATGCCCCCGCCCCCGAAATCCCCGACCAGGTTGAGCGGCGGGACCGGGCGCTCGCCCTCCCGTCCGATCGGCCACAGGGCCCCGGCGATGGCGATGTAGTTGATGTCGTGGCCGGCGACCCCGGACCACGGACCGTCCTGGCCCCAGCCGGTCATCCGGCCGTAGACCAGGCGGGGGTTGCGCACGAGGCAGGGATCGGGCCCGAGGCCCATGCGCTCGGCGACCCCGGGCCGGAACCCCTCGACCAGCGCGTCGGCCCGCTCCACCAGCTCGAGCACCAGGGCCACCCCGCCCTCGGACTTGAGGTCCACGCCGACCGACCTCCGGCTGCGCAGCAGGAGGTCCGAACCGGCCGTCCCGAGCCCCCCCGGTGTCTCGGGCCTCGTGATCCGCAGGACCTCGGCTCCGGCATCGGCCAACAGCATCGACCCGTACGGGCCCGGGCCGATGCCCCCGAGTTCGATCACCCGTATCCCGCTCAGCGGTCCGCTCATGGCCCTGGATCGTGTCGGTCGGCGGCGGTCCGGTCAAACCGGGTGCTGTGCGAGGCTCGGGCGGTGAGCGTCGAGGCCGTCGGGCGCCGGGCCTTCGCCCCCGGACGGGTCAACCTGATCGGGGACCACACCGACTACAACGCCGGCCTGGCCCTGCCCATGGCGATCCAGCTCGGCGTCGAAGTCGAGTACCACCCCGACGACCGGGCCGTCCTCGTGGTCGAGTCCGATCTCGACCCGTCGCCGGCCGCCATCCCCCTGAGCGGGCCCCCGGGCCCGCTCGCTCCCTGGAGCCGGCTGGCGGCCGCCGTTCTCGACCAGGTCCGCCCGGCGGTCGGCGGCCGGGTGGTGGTCCGCTCGGACCTCCCGGTCGGCGGCGGCCTCTCCTCGAGCGCCGCCTTCTCGGTGGCCCTGGCGCTCGCCCTCGGCGCGACCGGGGATCCGCTGACGCTCGCCCGGCTGTGCCAACGGGCCGAGCGGGCCGTCGGGGTACCGGTCGGGCTGATGGACCCCCTCGTCGTTATGGCGGCGCGCTCGCGCCGGGCCCTCCTCGTGGACTTCGACACCCTTCGGACCGAGCAGGTGCCGGTGCCCGAGGGCGCCGTGGTCACCGTCGTCGACTCGGGGACCGCCCGCCGGCTCGACGCCACCGCGTACGCCACGAGGCGGGCCGAGTGCGAGGCCGCGGCGGGGTTCGTGGGCCGGCCGCTCGGACGCGCCTCGCCGGCCGACGCCGAGCGGGTGGCCGATCCCCTGCTCCGGCGCCGGGCCCGCCACGTCACCACCGAGACCGCCCGGGTGCGGGCCTTCGCCCGGGCGCTCGAGCGCGTCGACCTCGTCGAGGCGGGACGGCTCATGACCGAGAGCCACCGCTCCCTGGCCGACGACTTCGAGGTCTCCACCGCGGCGCTCGACGAGCTGGTCGAGCGGCTGTGCTCGACGCCGGGGGTCTACGGCGCCCGGCTGACCGGGGCCGGGTTCGGCGGTTGCGTGGTGGCGCTCTCGGCCGCCCCCCTCGAGCGCGGAGGCGGGCGGGCCTGGGAGGTCCGGGCCAGCGCCGGGGCCCGGGTCGGAGCGAACTGAACGACGACGGTCCGCTCGGCGGTCGCGCCTAGGTCGGCCCGGCCTCGCTTGCGGCCATGCGCCTCGAGGTGGCGACCAGGCGCTCGAGGACCCCGGTCGCCCAGCCCGAGTCGATCGACTCTCGCGCCAGCTCCAGACCGTCGGCGAGGTCGGGAACCCGACCCGCCACCATCAGCGCGGCGGCGGCGTTCAGCACCCCGATGTCCCGGTGGGCCCCGGCCTTGCCGTCGAGCACGGCGCGGATCGCCCCGGCGTTGAAGGCGGCGTCCCCGCCGGTGAGCTCGCTCATGGCCGCCCGCGGCAACCCGAGCTCGGCCGCGTCGAGGCGCCAGGTGGAGAGCTCGTAGGCGGCCCCGTCCCCCTTGACCTCGATCACCGTCGAGGGCGCGGTGACGCTCAGCTCGTCCAGCCCGTCGTCGGCGAACAGCACCATGGCCCGGTCGCTGCCGTTCTCACCCAGGACCCCGGCCATCTTCTCGGCCATGGTGGGGTCGCTCACCCCGACCAGCTGGCGACGGACCCGGGCCGGGTTGGCCAACGGGCCGAGGAAGTTGAACACGGTGGGGACGCCGAGCTGGCGGCGCACCAGGCCCACGTGGCGGAACCCAGGGTGGAAGCGCGGCGCGAAGCAGAAGCCCATCCCGGCCTCGGCCACGCACGCCGCCACACCGGCCGGGCCCAGGTCGGGGACGACCCCCAGGGCTTCAAGGACGTCAGCGGTGCCGACCGAGGACGAGGCGGCCCGGTTCCCGTGCTTGCACACCGGCACCCCGGCCCCCGCGGCGATCAGCGCCGCCAGCGTGGAGACGTTGATGCTGCCGAGCCGGTCCCCCCCGGTCCCGACCACGTCGAGCAGCTCGCCGTCGATCACCACCGGCTCGGCATGGGCCAGCATCGCCCGCACGAACCCGTGCATCTCGGCGACGGTCTCGCCCTTCATCCGGAGCGCCACCGCGAACGCGGCGACCTGGGCCTCGGTCGCCTCCCCCTCGAGCACCTGGTCCAGGACGGCCTCCCCCTCGTCGGCGTCGAGAGAGCGGCCCGCGATCAGCCGACCGAGGACCCCCGGCCACCCCCCGAGCGCCGTGAAGCTCGCCCTCACTCAGTCCCACCACAGGTCGCCGTCGAGCACCCCGCGAGCGATGAGCCCGAGCTGGACCTGTGAGGTCCCTTCGACGATCGTCAGCTGCTTGGCGTCCCGGTACCACTGCTCGGCCGGGTGGTCCTCCATGTAGCCGGCGGCGCCGAGCAGCTGGACGGCGAGCCCGGAGGCCCGCACGGCCAGCTCCGTGGCGTGGTACTTGGCCATGGAGAGGAACGGCACGTACTCCTTGGTGAACTGGCCGGCGTCGGCCATGACGGCGGCGCGGTAGGTGAGCAGTCGGGCCGCCTCGATGTCCACCGCGCACTTGGCGATCTCCCACTGGATCCCCTGGAAATCGGCGATGGTCCTGCCGAACGCCTGGCGCTGCTTCACGTACTCGGTGGCGTACATGAGCGCCCCTTCGGCCAGACCGATGCCGCGCGCCGCGACGATCGGGCGCATCGAGTTGAGCCCGAGCATGGCGAGCCGGAACCCCCCGACCTCACCGATGACGTTCTCCGGCGGCACCCGGACGTCGTCGAGGTGCAGCTCGCCGGTGTCGACCCCCCGGACCCCCATCTTGTGGTCCCGCCGGCCGACCGAGACCCCGGCCCAGGCGCGCTCGACGATGAAGGCGGTCACCGAGTCGTGCGCCCGGCTGGACGGCTCGGCGGTCTTGGCGAACACCGTGTACCAGTCGGCCTCGGCCACCCCGGACATCCAGCACTTCTGGCCTGTCAGGATCCAGCCGCCGTCGCGTTCGGGATCGGGCAGCGCCCGGGTCCGCATGCCCATGACGTCGCTGCCGGCCTGGGGCTCGGAGAGACCGAAGGCGGCCCGCTGCGAGCCCTGCGCAATGCCCGGCAGGTACCGCCGTTTCTGCTCGTCGCTCCCGGCGATGAGGACCGGGCCGGTCGGCAGCCGGGTGAGCAGGAGCATGAGGGCGGCCGCGTTCGAGTACTTGGCCACCTCCTCGATGGCGACCGTGAGGCCCAGGATGCCCGCGCCCGAACCGCCGAGGGACTCCGGCAGGCACAGGCCGAGCAGCCCGGCGTCTCTGAACACGCCGAACAGGTCGCCGGGGTAGGCGCCGGTCTTGTCGATCTCCCGTGCCCGGGGCTTGACCTTCTCACGGGCGAGTTGGCGCACGCTGTCGCGCAGCGCCTCGAGTTCGGGGGTCAGCTCGAAATCCACGGGCGAACGTTACTGCCGCTCGCCGTCGGCCCCCCGGGGGCCGAGGCTCAGGCCGACTTGCGACGCTGACGGATGATCCGGCGGCGCTCCCGCTCCGTCGTGCCCCCCCAGATGCCCTCGCGCTCGCGGGAGGCCAGGGCATGCTCGAGGCATGCCTGGCGAACCGGGCACTCGGCGCAGATCGCCTTGGCCTCGGTCGCGTCGAGGTCGTCGTCGGTAGCCGGGAAGAAGATCTCGGCGTCGAGACCCCGGCAGGCGGCACGCTTGCGCCACGTGGTGGCACTCATCGGAAAGTTCCTTGTCACAGGTGGTTCAGGGTGGGCTTCGCCGATCGGCCCGCCACCCGAGGGGGGAGTCGGGAAAATCGGCCGAACGGTAATTATGGCCCACCCACCAGGTGCTGTAAAGATCAGCGCCGCCCCGGCCCGGAGGAAACCCCAGGTGGCGCAGCATCCTCGACGACGCCGAGCGGCTCGAGGGCCGCCGGGGCCCTCAGGTCGTCGAGCAGCTCGGCCACCGTGAGCCCGGACAGCTCGGTCCGGGCCCGGTACTCGGGATGGGTGGACAGGAGGGCGGCGGTCCCCCCCGAGAACCGTTCGACCTGCGCCGGGGTGAAGGCGAACCGCACGTAGTGGACCGCCGGGGTCACCTCCTCCCTGGTCAGGGCCTCGGCGTGCCGGTACTCGGGTCGGCTGGCGACCACCGTGGCGTCGGAGAGCTCGATCCCGACCGCCCGCTCGATCCCGACCAGTCGGGGCAGCCAGTGGCGCAGCTCGGCCTCGCTCGTGAGCTCGATGAACAAGGTGGCCGAGAGCTCGCCGCCTCCCGGGAGCAGCTGGTTGTAGACGTCGAGCTCCTCTCGGATCCCCTCATCGGTGACGATCCGTTCGGCCCGGGCCATCTCTTGGACCTGGAACCGGACCGTCTCGTGGTTCTCGAACACGAGCGAGACGATCGGGCCGAGGGCGACCCGGCGCCGGCGCTTCAACTCGATGATCCGAGCCCGGTAGGCATCGCGGACCCGTTCGTAGGCGCGGAGGTCCGCGATGTCACCGAGCTCGAGCGGGCGCACCGGCGGTGCACTCGGCCCGGTCACGAGAGCGACTCGAGCCCCTTCGTGAAGCGGCCGGCGTGGGACTTCTCGGCCCGGGCCAGGGTCTCGAGCCACTCGGCGACCTCCTCGAAGCCCTCGTCGCGGGCGGTCTTGGCGAAGCCCGGGTACATCTCGGTGTACTCGTAGGTCTCGCCCTCGATCGCCGACTTGAGGTTGTCCGCTGTCGGGCCGACCGGGCTCCCGGTGACCGGGTCCCCGACCTCGCGCAGGAAGTCGAAGTGCCCGAAGGCGTGCCCGGTCTCGCCCTCGGCGACCGAACGGAACAGCGCGGCGACGTCCGGGTACCCCTCGACGTCGGCCTTCTGCGCGAAGTACAGGTAGCGGCGGTTGGCCTGGCTCTCCCCGGCGAACGCCGTCTTCAGGTTCTCCTCGGTCTTGGATCCCTTCAGTTCGGGCACGTCTTTCTCCTCATGGTTGGTGTTGGTTGGTGATCATGATCCCGTGGTCGGGACCGACCTCAGGCGTGACGCCCGGGTCCGTCGTGGGTTGCCCCATCTTGCAGTCCCCGCACAGGCCCCGGAACACCACCTCGACGCTCGAGACGTCGAAGTCCCGGCCGGCGCCGACCGGTACCTCGAGCCCGGAGAAGGCCGCGTGCAGGTCGCGCACCTTCCCGCAGCGTCGGCAGACCAGGTGGTGGTGCTGGACCTCCACGTTGGGGTCGAACCGCACCGCCCCGGTGCCCAGGTCGAGCGGGAGCAGCTCACCCAGCTCGGCCAGCTCGTAGAGCGTCTGGTACACGGTCTTGAGCGAGATGGTCTCCAGCTCGGCCCGGACCGACTCGTACACCGACTCCGCCGAGGGATGGGTCTCGTTCCCCTGCAGGGCGCGGAAGATGCCCTGGCGCTGGGCCGTCACCTTGCGACCGTTGGCCCGGAACAGGTCGGTCAGCTCCTCGGGCGTCCGCACCGACCAAGAATATCACAATCGTTGTTTATCTATAATCGTTGTTGAAATCTTGCACCGAGCGCACGGCGCCGGTGGGCGGGGCCTCTCACCGCCACCGGGTGATCCGGCGGAGCCAGGCCCGGGCCACGGCACCCTGGGCCGCCTGGAAACGTCGCACCGTCGGCAGGCCGGGGGGCGCGGGGAGCGTCGAGCGGTCGGTGAAGTAGCCGGCCACTCCGGCCACGACGGCGCCGAGGGTGTCGGGGTCGACCGCCGCGCCGGGGCCCACCGGGCGAGCAGGGTCTCGGGGTCCGGACCGCCCTCCAGGACGACGCTCGGTGCCCAGCCGGCCAGGTCGAGGACGACGGGTCCTCTGGTGGCGTGCGGCCAGTCCACGAAGACCGTCGAGGCTGCGCCGACGAGCATGTTGTCCGAGCGGACGTCGCCGTGCAGGAGTGTGTCCCCGGCGCCCACGGCGTCGGGGCACCCGGCCTCGAGCGCGACCAGCCGGTCGAGATGGCGCCGTACCCATCCCTCGATGTCGAAGGACTCGGCCGACTCGGCCGACTCTGCCGACTCGGCCAGGGCGCTCCAGCCGCGCAGCTGGTCCGGATCGCGCACCGTAACCGGCTCCAGCCCGGCGATCTGGCAGGGGGTGAGGGCGTCGTGGAGCCGAGGTCACCGAGCACCCGGTCGAGCTGGCGGTCGTCCCAGGGACGGTGCGGCGGCGACCCGTGCACCTCCTCGAACACGAGCGCGACCTAGTCGCCGTCGTCGTAGGTGTCGATCAGCCGGGAAACCTGGTTGAGCGGTGGCAGCGCCGCCGTGATCCCGGCCTCCCGGCGGCGGATCGTCGGGCTGTCGGGGTTGAGCGCGCCGCCGACCGCCTTCACGAAGGCCGCCGGCCGCTCGAGAGGATGAGGAGGGCGCGGGCCCCGGGCGAGAAGCCGCCGGTCAGATCGGTGGCGGCCACGGTCGCGGCACCGGCCACCGACTCGACCCAGTGCCGGAGCCGTGCCGGCACCCTGGCGTAGGGGAGGTGGACCCCGGCGGCGACCAACCCCTCCTTCGCCTCCCGCTCCCCCATCGGCCCATTTCCCCGCGAACCGGTGGTCGGCCGGCGTTCCGGGCCGGTAGCGTCCACTCGCCTTGCCCGCCGACCCCCCCGCCGCTCCGGCGCTGCCGGAAGAACGCCCCTCGGCCCGAGTGATCGTGCTCGACGGCGACGGCCGGGTCCTGCTGTTCTTCATCCGTGACCCCCTCGACGACCGACCCGGGGTCTGGGCCACCCCGGGCGGCGGGATCGAACCGGGAGAGACCCTGGCCGAGGCGGCGGCCCGGGAGCTCGGTGAGGAGACCGGGCTCGAGGTCGAGTCCGCTGCGCTGGGTACGCCCGTCGCCGTCACCAGGGGCGAGTGGACCTTCCGTGGCCACAGGTTCTACTCCGAGGACTGGTTCTTCGCCCTCCGGGTCGAGCCCTTCGAACCGGAGACTTCCGGGTGGACCGACTTAGAACGCGAGGTCCACCGGGGCTGGCGGTGGTTCAGGCCCGAGGAGCTCGAGCAGCTGGGTTCGCCGGTCTTGCCGGCGGGTCTCGCCGGGCTCGTCGCCACGCTCGGCCCCGAGCCCGCCACCGGACCCCCGGTCGAGCTGCCGTGGTCGGCACCCTGAGGCCCGCCCGTTGCCTGGCGAGCCGACCGGAGCGTTGTGGCAGGCTGACCCCATGGCGGTCTCCCGGCTGGGGTACGAACCGGCGCGCCCTTCGGCGTTCTCCCGGACCGCCAACCTCGAGCGACTGAAGAACGAGCGCTTCGATCTGCTCGTGATCGGCGGCGGGATCACCGGGGCCGGGGTGGCGCTCGACGCCGCCAGCCGGGGGCTCACGACGGCGCTCGTCGAGAAGGCCGACTTCGCCTCGGGGACCTCGTCGAAGTCCTCGAAGCTTGTCCACGGCGGCCTCCGCTACCTCCAGCAGCGGGAGTTCGCCCTCGTCTACGAGAACCTGGCCGAGCGCCAACGCCTCCTCGACAACGCCCCCCACCTGGTGGCGACGCTCCCCTTCCTCATCCCGCTCTTCGGGCGGGCCGGGGTGGTGTCCAAGACCGTGGCCCGCTCGTACTCCACCGCCCTGTGGCTCTACGACCTGACCGGGGGCATCCGGATCGGGAGGCGCCACCGGAGGGTCTCGCGGGCCGAGGCCGTCGCCCACCTCCCGCTCCTCGACACCGACCGGCTGGTCGCCGGCTTCTTGTACTTCGACGCCCGGGCCGACGACGCCCGCCTCACCCTGGCCCTGTTGCGGAGCGCGGTGTGCGGGTTCGGTGCGGCGGCGGCCAACTACAGCGCGGCGGTGGGCCTCATCCGGGACGACGGCGGGCTGGTGCGGGGCGCGGTGGTGCGCGATCTCGCCGGCATGGGCGAGGACTTCGAGGTCCGTGCCGGGGCGGTCGTCAACGCCACCGGGGTGTGGACCGACGAGGTGCGGGCGCTCGACCAGCCCGAGCCGACCGGATCGCTCCGGCCGGCCAAGGGGGTGCACGTCACCGTGCCGCGGTCGCGCTTCCCCACCGACATCGCCGCGGTGATCCCGGTCCGCAAGGACCGGCGGTCGATCTTCGTGGTGCCTTGGCCCGAGGCCGATCTCGTCTACCTGGGCACGACCGACACCGACTACGAGGGCGACCTCGACGACCCTCGCTGCGGTCCCGAGGACGTCGACTACCTCCTCGCTGCGGCCAACGCGGTGAGCAGCGCCGGACTCACCCGAGACGACGTGACCGGGGTGTGGGCCGGCCTGCGTCCCCTGCTCGCCCCGGGCGAGGGCCGGCACCTCTCGGAGCGGACCGCCGATCTCTCCCGGCGCCACAAGGTCTGGCGGGACGACGACGGCCTGGTCACGGTGACCGGGGGGAAGCTCACCACCTACCGCAAGATGGCCGAGGACACCGTGAACCTCGTGCTCGGGGGACGGGGCCGGCCCCGGCGCCCCTCGGTCACCAAACACCTCGCGCTCGAGGGCTCCCCCACCCTCGGCCCCGGTCCGAAGCGGCCAGACGGCCTGCCGCTGGTGCCTCCGCATCTCGAGCACCGCTACGGCACCATGGCCGCCTCGGTGGCGGCGGTCGCGGCCGACGACCCCGGGCTCCTCGAGCCGGTGATCGCCGGTCTGCCCTACACCGGGGCCGAGCTCGCCTACGCGGCCCGAGAGGAGATGGCCGTGCACCTCGATGACGTGTTGGCCCGCCGCACCCGCGCCGCCATCCAGGACGCCCGGGCCACGCTCGCCGCCACCGAGCAGGCCGCCCGGATCGTCGGTGCCGAGCTCGGGTGGGGCGAGGCCCGACGGGCCGACGAGGTCCGTCGGTTCCGCCGGATGCTGGAGGCCGACCTCGAGTCGGCTGGGCTCGGCGATCGGGCCGGCACCGGATCGGACGAGCTGCGTTGAACGGGCCGGCGAGGCCGAGCGAGCTCGAGGTCCCTCTCGACGCGCTGACCGAGCGCTTCGGCGGGACCAGGGTCCCGGTCCCCGACACCCTGAGGGCGTCGTGGACGGCACGTGGCATCGCCGTCTCCGAGGAGCCGGGTGACCGGGCCAGCGCGGGCCGCGACTGGTGGCCGCTCTCGATCGGGTGGGCGGCCCGGGGGCGGGTGCCGGCCGAGCCGGCGGTCGTCGTCCGACCAGCTGACGTCGACCAGGTGCGCGCCGTCGTGGCGTCGTGCAACGAGGCCGGCGTGCCGGTCACGGCGACCGGCGGCGGGAGCGGCGTCTGCGGCGGCTCGATCCCGGTCTTCGGCGGCGTCTCGCTCGACCTGCGCTCCCTGTCGGGGCTGGCGAGCCTCGACGAGCCCTCGCTCGTGGCCGACGTCGGTGCCGGGACCTTCGGCCCCGACCTCGAGGCCGCCCTGACCGAGAGGGGATCCGGCTACACCCTGGGCCACTTTCCCCAGTCGATCGACATCTCGACCGTCGGCGGGTGGATCGCTTGCCGGGGGGCCGGGCAGTACTCCACCCGCTACGGCAAGATCGAGGACCTCGTAATCGGCCTCGAAGTCGTCCTGGCCGACGGCACCGTCGTCCACACCGACGGGGCGGCCCCCCGCGCGGCCGTCGGGCCCGGGCTCACCCAGCTGTTCTGCGGGAGCGAGGGCACGCTCGGGGTGATCACGGGGGCCCGTCTGCGGGTCAGCCCCAAGCCCCCGGCCGAGGCCCGGGCGGCCCTCGGCTTCGCCACGTTCGCCGACGGGCTCGAAGCCTGTCGGCGCATCCTGCGCCGGGGAGCGACGCCGGCCGTCCTCCGTCTCTACGACGAGACCGAGTCCAAGCGGAACTTCGACGCCGACACCTGCGTCCTCATCGTGCTCGACGAGGCCGACGAGACCGTGTTGAAGAGCACCGTCGAGGTCGTGGGCCAGGAGTGCTCGGGGGCTCGGGCCTTGGACGAGGCGCTCGTCGCCCGGTGGCTCCACGAGCGCAACGACACCTCGGCGCTCGGGCCGTTGTGGAAGGCGAACATCGTCGTGGACACGATCGAGGTGGCCGGGCGGTGGTCGGTGCTCGCCGAGTTGTCGGCCGAGGTGGTCGCGGCCCTGCGGGGGATCGAGGGCACCATCGCCGCCTCGGTGCACCAGTCCCACGCCTACCGGGACGGCGCGTGTCTCTACTTCACCTTCGCCGGACGGCGACCGGGGCGCGGCAATGGCGACGACCCGGCCGAGCTGGCCTGGCAGGAGGCCTACTACCGCCGGGCCTGGGACACCGCCACCGCCTCGGTGCTCGCCCACGGAGCGGCGGTCAGCCACCACCACGGCATCGGGCTCAACCGGGGCCGGTTCCTCGCCGAGGCGCTCGGCCCGTCCTTCGGCGTGCTCCAGAGCCTGAAGGACGCCCTCGACCCCCGCGGCATCCTCAACCCCGGCAAGCTCGGCCTCGCGTCGGTGTTCGGGCCGGCACCGTGGCCATGAGCGCGCTGCTCGTCGTCGACGTCGGGACCTCGGGGGTCCGCTCGGCCGTCGTGGAGGCCGACAGCTCGGTGCACAGCGTGCACCACGAGGAGGTCCTCCCGTCCTCGCCCGCACCGGGCCTGGTCGAGGTCGACCCGGACCGGATCGCCGAGGCCGTCCTGCGGACCGCCTCGGCCGTGCTCGCCGAGTCGGGACCGGTCGTCGGGGTGGGCATCGCCAACCAACGGGCGACCACCTTGGTCTGGGAGAGGTCGACCGGTCGACCGGTCGCCCCCGGCCTCGGCTGGCAGGACCTGCGCACCGTCGGCACCTGTCTCGCCCTGCAGGCCGACGGGTTCCGGTTCCCCCCGAACGCCTCGGCCACCAAGCTGGCGGCCATCCTGGACGCGCTCGACCCCCGCCGCGAGCGGGCCGCGGAGGAGCTGTGCTTCGGGACCATCGACAGCTGGTGCGCCTGGGTTCTGAGCGCTGGCGAGCTCCACGTGACCGACCCCACCAACGCCGCGCTGACCGCCCTCACCGACCCCACCGGGTCCCGCTGGGACGAGCGCCCCTTGGCCGCCCTGTCGATCCCGGCCTCGATGCTGCCCACCATCGTCGACTCCTCGGGCCCCCTCGGCCCGGCACGCGCCGTGGCCGGGTCCCCGGTCATCTGCGGGATCGCCGGTGACCAGCAGGCGGCATTGGTCGGTCAGGGTTGCACGCGTCCGGGACTGGCCAAGGCGACGTTCGGGACCGGGGCCATGCTCGACCAGTGCACCGGCACGACGGTCCCCGGCGCGCTCGACCGGAGCCCCGGCGGCACCTTCCCGATCGTCTCCTGGCGCCGGGCCGGGCGCAACGTCTTTGGGGTCGAGGCGATGATGCTCTCCGCCGGCTCGTGCATCGAGTGGCTCCGCGACGACCTGGCGATCCTCCCCGACGCCCAGAGCTCGGCCGCAGTGGCGGCCGAGTGCGAGGACACGGGCGACGTCTGGTTCGTCCCCGCGCTCTTGGGCATGGCCACCCCCGAGTGGGACTTCGGGGCGCGCGGCGCGCTGCTCGGGATCACCCGGGGCACCGGCCGGGCCGAGGTGGTCCGGGCGGTGCTCGAAGGGGTGGCCCACCGCGGCGCCGACCTGCTCGAGGCGGCGGAGGGCGACAGCGGCCTCTCGATCGCGTCGTTACGGGTCGACGGCGGCATGTCGGCCAACCCGGTGTTCGTCGCCGCGCTGGCCGAGGCGGTCGGCCGGCCGGTCGAGCTCTCGGCCACGCTCGAGGCCACCACCCTCGGGGCCGGTTACCTTGCCGGGATGGCCGCCGGGGTCTGGGCCGACGAGGAGGAGGTGGCCGACGCCTACCGGCCGGCCCGCACCGTCGAACCCACCGGCTCCGACGAGGCGCGCGCCGCGCGGCGGGCACGCTGGCTCGAGGCGAGGAGCCGGGCGCTCAAGACCATCCCCGAGCTCTCGACGATCAGCTTCTGAGCGCGCCGCCCGCCGGTGTCGCCCGGGAACCTCGCGCGGCCCGGGCCCTCAGGTGGCGCCTTTGGCCAGAGCCATCGCCTCGTCGAAGCCGGCCTTGCGCTCGAGCAGGGAGCGGTACGCCATGAGCTGGCGGGGTCGGCTGAGGGCGACGGCCGCGCTGAGCTCGCCCCGCCGGCGGTAGAGGGCGACGAACCGGCTCTCGAGGTCGCCGTCGACCACCACCACCTCGTCGTCGGGGGCGGGTCGGCCGAGCATCTGGATCTTCTCTTGGTACTGGTCGGACCAGAAGTAGGGCACCGGCTCGAACGGCGCGGCCCCGGCCCGGCCGGCGAGGAGGGCCGACGCGGCGGCGGCGCCCATGTCGGCCGCCATCTGCCAGTGCTCGATGCGGACCGGCTCGCCCCGGTAGGGGAACCGGGCGAGGTCCCCGGCGGCCACCACGCCGTCGGCAGCGAACAGGGTGCCCTCGCAGACCACCCCGTTCTCCAGGGTGAGCCCGGAACCCTCGAGCCAGCCGACCTCGGGGACCACACCGATCCCGGCCACGACCACGTCGGCCGGCACCACCGAGCCGTCGGTGAGCTCGAGCACCGGCCCGTTGGCCGCCTTCACCGTCTCAACCGCGACGCCGGTGCGCAGGTGGACGCCGTTGCGCCCGTGCAGGCCGCCGAGCGCGGCCCCGATCGTCTCCCCGAGGGCCGGGGAGAGCGGGACCGGCAGCGTCTCGACCACGCTCACCGAGAGCCCGAGCCCGGAGGCCGTGGCCGCGACCTCCGAGCCGATGAACCCGGCCCCGATCACCGCCAGGCGCCCCCCGGGGGCCGCCGCGAGGAGCGCCTCGCGCAGCGACGCGCAGTCCTCCAAGGTGCGCAACACGAGAACCCCCTCCTCGGCGAAGGGGTGCCGGGGCGTGGCCCCGGTGGCGACCACCACCCCGTCGGCCGCGAGGACCGTGCCGTCGTCGAGCTCGAGGCGCCGGGCGACGGCGTCCAGCGAGACCGCCCGTCGGCCCAGCGCGGCCTCGATGCCGAGCTCGCGCAACCCGGCCTCGTCGCGCAGTCCGGTCCGCTCCATCTCCCAGGTGCCGGCGAGTACCTGCTTGGACAACGGCGGGCGGTCGTAAGGGGGGTGGGGCTCGGCCCCGATCAGAACCAGCCGGCCCCGAAACCCGCCCCGGCGCAACCCCTCGGCCGCCCGCAGGCCGGCCAGCGAGGCGCCGACGACGACGGCCGTGCCGTCGGGGTCGAGCGGCGCGCCCGGGTCGGTGTTCAACGACCGAACATGGCCAGCCACGCCTCGGCCGAGCGTGGGGCGAAGACGAAGTTCTCCCGCCGGACGGCGGACATGGGTGCTGAAGGCTCGGGCGAGTAGAGGTGCCCGGGGTACAAGACGGTGTCGTCGGGCACCGCGGCCAGGCGGGTAGTGAGCGACTCGTACATGGCCAGCGGGTCGCTCCCCGGCAAGTCGGTCCGACCGCAGCCCTCGAGGAACAGGGTGTCGCCCGAAACGAGCCGGCCCTCGACGAGGAAGCACTGGCTCCCCGGGGTGTGTCCCGGCGTGTGCACCAACCGGACCTCGATGTCCCCCACCCGCACCACGTCGCCGCTCTCGTGGGCGATCAGGTCGCCGTCCTCGAGCCCGGTCGACCGCTTGATCCACGGGACCTCGTCGGCCTGGACGTGGACCGGCACGTCCACCCGTTCCAGGAGGGCGCCGGCGCCCTCGATGGCGAACCCGCCGAGGGACCCGCCGACGTGGTCTGGGTGGTAGTGGGTCGCGAGGAGCCCGACCGGCCGCATGCCGTCGGCCTCGAGCACCCCGAGCAGGTCGTCGATCGCGTAGGCCGCGTCGACGAGCAGAGCCTCGCCGCGCTGGCGGTCCCCGATCAGGTAGCAGAAGTTGACCATCTGGCGGGCGACCCGGTCCGAGACGGCGAAGTCCTGACCCGAGAGCAGCTGGCGGAAGTAGAGGCGCCCCTCGCTCACCGGTGCGCTCACGAGAACAGCTCCGGGGTGTCGTCGTCCCCGGCCTCCTCGGGGGCTGCCACCGCGGCCTCGAGGCGCGGGACCAGCTCTTCCACCTGGCTACGGGTCCGTCGAAGCCGGCGGTCCAGCTCGTCGACGATGGCGTTGGCCCGCTCGAGTCGACCGACCAGCTGGTCGACGTCGAGGTCGCCCTGCTCGAAGACGGCCACGATCTCGTCCAGCTCCCGGGTCGCCTCGGCGTAGCTCAGCGCTTCGACCGGTGCCGGTGCCTGCTCGGCACTCACACGCCACCTCGCTCCGTCACCACCGAGCGGGCGGTCGCATCGGCGAACCGGGTGATGAGCACGTCCCCGGCGACAAGCCCGGCCGAGGTGCGGAGGACCCGGCCGTCCTCGTCGGTCGTCAAGGTGTAGCCGCGCTCGAGTTGGCGCTCCACGTCGAAGGCCCCGAGCAGCCGCCGCCAACCGCTCAGCTTCGACTCGGCCTCGGCCAGCCGGCGGCGGGCCGCCGGCCCGAGGCGGGCCGAGCGGCCGGCGAGCGAGGTCGCGGCCTCCTCGACGCGAAGCGGGGCCGAGCGGACGACGGATCTGGTCTGGTGTTCGAGCCGCTGGCGATGCCAGCGCACCTGCTGGCGGGCCGTCCCAGAGAGCCGCCCCCTGGCAGTGCCCAGATCGCGGTCGGCCACGTCGAGCACGCGCTTTGCGTGACGGCCGATGGCCTCCGCCGGCTCGGCCACGGCACGCTGCCAAAAGGTCTCGATTCGGGCCACCAGCTCGTGGCCGCACTCGGTCGGGGTGACGAGGGACCGGTTCGCCACCAGGTCGGCGACCGACTCGTCTCCGGTGTGGCCGATCCCGGTCCACACCGGCACCGGGCACCGTGCGATGGCCCGGGCCACCGGCGGACTGTCGAAGGCAACGAGGTCGGCCTTGGAGCCCCCGCCTCGCACGACGACCACCAGGTCGGGGGCCAGCGCGCCGGCCCGGCGGACCGCCCTGGCGATCGAGCCCGGTGCCTCGGGTCCCTGCACCGAGGCACGCGCCAGCGCCACGGTGAAGGCGTAGCCCGAGGTGCTCAGCTGCTTGAGGAAGTCCCGGCATCCCTCGGTGTCCGGGCTGGCGACCAGACCGACGTTGAGCACGACGGGGGGGACCGGGAGCGCCTGGTTGGCCTCGAGCAGCCCTTCGCGTCGTAGGGCTTCGACGAGAGCGGCGCGCTCGGCCGCCACCCGGCCCAAGAGCGCGGTCACGTCGAGGTCGGCCATCACGAAGCTCACCTCGGCCCGCGCCCGATAGAAATCGATCTTCCCCACCAGGTGCACCACCGTGCCCGGCGCAAGCTCGAGACCGGCGCGGTGCAGCTTCGCCTTCAGGGGACCCCAGGTCTGACGCCAGCAGCGCACCTTGAGCACCGGGGCCTGGCGGTCGCCGGCCGAGTCCGGGTCGACCAGGTCGATGTAGCAGTGGCCAGTCCGGTCCGAGATGGTCTGGATCTCGCCGCGCACCCACAACGGCTGACGGGGCGGGAACTCCTCGAGGAGTGCCCGGTCGACCCGCGCGTAGAGCTGGGCGATCGTGAAGACGTCGTCGGGCTCGGTGAACAGCGTCGCGGCGCCCCGCCACGAGCGCGGGCTCGGGCCGCTCATCGGGTGCCGCGCTCAGCGGTGGTGCTGCGCGCCGTCGACGTCACGCCCCGAATCTAGGGCAACCCGCCGGGTCCAAGAACCACCGCCGGACCCCCACGGCACAGCGGGTCGGCCCGGAAACGGGCCGCTGCCCGGCACTACATTTCGACCGTTCGAGGGTCCCGGGCAATGAGCCCGGGGGGAGGTCGGCGGGACGTGCCCACGACGGTGCTGGTGACCGACTACGCGTGGCCCAGCCTCGACGTCGAGCGACGCATCCTCGCCGGCGTGGGTGCCGAGGTGGTGGTGGCGACGATGGGCGACGAGCGCGAGCTCGTGGCACTGGCCCCGGGGGCCGACGCCATCCTCACCAACTGGAAGCCGGTCACCGCCCGGGTGCTCGACGCCGCCAGCCGGTGCACCACGGTCGCCCGTTACGGGGTCGGGGTCGACAACATCGACGTCGCCCGGGCCACCGAGCTCGGCATCGTCGTGAGCAACGTCCCCGACTACTGCATCGACGAAGTCTCCGACCATGCCATCGCCCTCATGCTGGCCCTGGCCCGCCGGATCGTCGACTTCGCCGCCCAGACCCGCGCCGGCGGGTGGGACAACCAGGCCTTCGGCCCGCTGCACCGGCTACGGGACCGGACGCTCGGGCTGATCGGCTTCGGCCGGATCGCGAGGCTGGTCGCCCCCAAGGCTCGGGCATTCGGGCTGGGGATCCTCGCCTACGCCCCGAGCCTGTCGCCGGGTGCCCACCACGGCGTGGAAGCGACCGCCTCGCTCGACGAGCTCTTGGCACGGTCCGACCTCGTCTCCCTCCACGCCCCGCTCACCCCGGCGACGCACCACCTGCTCGGGCCCGAGGAGCTCGCACGGATGCGTCCGGGCGCCCTGCTCGTCAACACGGCGCGAGGGGGCCTCCTCGACCTCGAGGCGGTTCGGGCCGCCCTCTCGGACGGCCGCCTCGGGGGGGTCGGGCTCGACGTGCTCGACGAGGAACCTCCCCCACCCGACGACCCGATCCGAGGGGTGCCGGGGGTGGTGCTGACGCCGCACGCCGCTTTCTACTCGGTCGAGTCGGTCGTCGAGCTCCAGAAGAAGGCGAGCGCCAACGTCGTCTCGGCCCTTGGCGGCACCGCGCCGGAGACGACCGTCAACCCCGATGTGCTCGGGTCGCCCTCGCTCCGCCTCGCCCGGGACACGTAGGCTCGGGCCGAGGAAACCGAGCCGATGACCGACCTGCACGCGCACCCACAAGAACGAGCCCGCTTCCGGTCCATGGCCGAGGGCACGGCGGAGGACTGGCGGATCATCCGCTCGGTCGACGCCGGGGTCCCACTGGCCGACGGCGTCCTCGAACAACTGCGGCGACTCGGCGAGGCGCCCACCGGATTCGCCGTCGACCGCCTGACCCACAGCCTCCAGACGGCCACGCGGGCCGAGCGGACGGGGCGCGCCGACCACTATCTCCTGGCCGCCCTGCTCCACGACATCGGGGACAACCTGGCGCCCGAGAACCACTCCGAGCTGGCGGCGGCGGTCCTCCGGCCCCATCTCCCCGACGACCTGCACTGGATGGTCAAGCACCACGGCGAGTTCCAGCGGTACTACTTCGGCCACTTCCTCGGGGAAGACCGCAACGTGCGGGAGCGTCACCGGGGCCACCAGTGGTTCGAGCTGACCGAGGAGTTCTGCGAGGAGTTCGACCAGCGCTCGTTCGACCCGGACTACCCCACGCTTCCCCTCGAGCACTACGAGCCTTTGGTCCGCGCCTTGATCACCTGAACCGGACGGGACCGGCCGGGGCTGCCTCCGACCGGGGCACCGGCTCGGGGGCCGAAGGGGTCCGCCGAGCTGGCAGACTGGGAGCGACGGTGAGCCGGCCGGGTGGCCGCGGCCCGGCCCGTATGGGACCGGGTCGAGGAAGGTCGGGGCTCCGCAGGGCAGGGTGCTGGCTAGCGGCCAGTCGGGGTGACCCGCAGGAAAGTGCCACAGAGAACAGACCGCCGATGACGGGTCCGTCCCGTACAGGCAAGGGTGAAACGGTGCGGTAAGAGCGCACCAGCGACCGGGGCGACCCGGACGGCTCGGCAAACCCCACCCGGAGCAAGGCCAAGCGTGGGACACGGGTTGCCCGCCCGTCCCGAGAGGGACAGTCCCCAGGTGGGCCGCTCAGATGGATGGCCACCGCTCCCGAGAGGGAGGCACAGAACCCCGCCTACAGGCCGGCTCACCGTCACACCGAACGTACCGTTCTGATCGACGAATGAGTTCCCCGGACCACAACGTCCAGCTGCACGAAACCACTCACGTGCGTGCGGAGGTTGAGGGCCAAAACGAGGACTGGACGATGGACTTGGACCGCAAGCTGATCGAAGTGTCACGAAGAATCGAAGCTCCGACGGCGCGCATCTTCGCAATCCTGGCGAATCCGTAACGTCACGTGGATTTCGACGGATCCCAAATGCTCCGAGGAGCCGTCCTCGACAGACCCGTCTCCAGGGTGGGCGACACATTCACCATGCACATGCATCGGCTCGGAGACGGCTACCTCATGATCAACTACGTGGTGGGGCTCGAGCCAGATCGACGAATCCTTTAGGAGCCGGCTCCCGGAGACGCTTCTCGGGCTGAGGGCAATGATCCTTGCAAGGTCGGCATACCGGCGGGGTATCGCTGGGGCTACGTCCTCGCTCCAGACGGTGACGATGCCACCGTCGTCACCGAGGTCTTCGACTACGGCCCCTTGCCCGAGGAACTCCTACGCGATGGCGGGGCGTGGATCAACGGGACCAATTCGGTGCTCGAGTCGATGACGGCCAGCCTGGAAAGGCTCGAGAAGATCAGTACCGAGTAAGCGCGCTGCCCGAGCACATCTCTGAGTGCGGTCACTCGAACAGAACAGGGAATCGTGTCGTCCGGCGCGGCTGCCCCGCGGGGGCGTCGTCGCTACGGCCCGCCGCAGTCGCTGCAATAGCCCTGGAAGAGCACCTCTCGGTTGACGATCCGGTAGCCGAAACGCTCCGAGCGTGGCAACTCGAGCACGTCCAGTCCCTGGGGATGGACGTCGCGGAGGTCACCGCACTTGAGGCACACGAGGTGGTGATGTCCGTCCCCGGTGTTGGGGTCGTAGCGGGTCGGCCCAGCCGCGGCGTCCACCTGCTGGACCTCGCCCATCGACACCAGTTCGTTGAGCGTGTTGTACACCGTCGCGAGGCTCACCTCTGGGAGGCGCTCTCGGGCTCGTTCGAGCACTTCCTCTGCGCTGAGGTGGACGTGCTCACCGTCCATGACCTCGGCAATGACGCGCCGCTGGGGCGTTAGGCGCCAGTGGAGTGCTCGAAGGCGCTCGAGCAGCGGCGTCGACGTCATGCCCTCCTGTCCACCCCGTTACAGTCTCTAAGGCTGAGCCGAAGCTAGCACTTGAATCATCCTAGATCCAGATTTAACGTAACCGGCCGAGTCCCCATCGCATTGGGAAAGGGACGAGGGAGCAATCGGCGCTGGCTCCAGAGCCGACGGGGGAGGGAACGAGGGGGTCGTGATCGACGAGGAGGAGGCGGGTTCAGACAAGGTGACCGCCCGCACCCGGGCGTTCGAGGAGATCGACGCACAGGTGTTCCCCGGACCGGGCCGGGGCGCCACGCAAGCGGAGGCGGCGGCGAGCGATCGCTGGGGGGAGCCCTCACCGACGACGGTGGAGGCATACCGTCGCATGGTCGCGCTCGTGCACCAGCTCGCACGCCGATCGACGATGGGTGCAACCGGCCATCGGTTGCAGTGAGTACGCAACAACACAGATGAGAAGAGGAGAAGGACTGACGTGACTGACCGCGGCAGCGACGGCGAGAATCTAGTAGCCCACTCGACGACTCCAGGGGCCGCTCCGCCTCGGAGGAACCGAGATTGGTGGCCGAACGAGCTTGATCTGTCCGTTCTCCACCTCCACTCACCGCTATCCAATCCGATGGGTGACGGATACAGCTACGCCGAAGCGTTCAAGACCCTCGATCTCGACGCGCTCAGACAGGATCTGGTCGCGGTGATGACGACCTCGCAGGACTGGTGGCCGGCCGACTACGGCCACTACGGACCGCTCTTCATCCGGATGACCTGGCATGCCGCCGGCACCTACCGCATCGCCGATGGCCGCGGCGGCGGCGGCACAGGTGCCCAGCGTTTCGCCCCACTGAACAGTTGGCCCGACAACGCGAGCCTCGACAAGGCCCGGCGCCTCCTCTGGCCGGTCAAGCAGAAGTATGGCCGGAAGATCTCGATGGCCGATCTCATCATCTTCGCCGGCAATGTGGCCCTGGAATCGATGGGGTTCAAGACGTTCGGCTTCGGATTCGGGCGGCCCGACATCTGGGAGCCCGACGAGATCGACTGGGGCTCCGAGGACATCTGGCTCGGAGACGATCGCCACAGCGGCGGAGGGGAGATCCAGGGACCGTTCGGCGCCGATCACATGGGGCTCATCTACGTGAACCCGCAGGGACCGGGCGGTGACCCGGATCCGCTGGCTTCGGCGAAGTACATCCGGGAGACCTTCCGCCGTATGGCAATGAACGACGAGGAGACCGTTGCGCTCATCGTCGGCGGCCACACCTTCGGCAAGACCCATGGTGCCGTCGGCGAGGAGTACATCGGCCCCGAACCCGAGGCCGCCCCCCTCGAGGAACAGGGTTTCGGTTGGAAGAACACCTTCGGCAGCGGCAAGGGCGACGACACATGGACGAGCGGCCTGGAAGGCGCCTGGACCAACGAGCCGACGAAGTGGGACAACGGGTTCTTGGACAACCTGTTCAAGTACGACTGGGAGCTCACCGAGAGCCCTGGGGGTGCCAAGCAGTGGAAGCCCACGAATCCCGAGGCGCAGGGCACCGTTCCCGATGCCCACGACCCGTCGAAAAGCCACGCTCCCATGATGCTGACGACCGACCTGTCGCTGAAGCTGGACCCGATCTACGGGCCGATCGCCAAACGCTTCTACGAGCATCCCGACCAGCTGGCCGACGCCTTCGCCAAAGCGTGGTACAAGCTGCTCCACCGCGACATGGGACCCACGTCCCGATATCTCGGCCCGTGGGTTCCCGAACCGCAGCTTTGGCAGGACCCTGTCCCGAAGGTGGATCACGAGCTCATCGGGGACGGTGATGTCGCCGCCTTAAAGGAGCGGATCCTCGCATCTGGACTGTCCGTCTCCCAGCTCGTCTCCACCGCCTGGGCGGCAGCGGCGACCTTCCGCGGCACTGACAAGCGGGGAGGGGCAAATGGGGCACGAGTTCGCCTGGCGCCGCAAAAGGATTGGAAGGTCAACGACCCGACCGAGCTGGCCAAGGTCCTTCAGACCCTCGAGCACATCCAGCAGGACTTCAACAATTCCGCCCCCGGCGGGAAGAAGGTCTCGTTGGCCGACCTCATCGTCCTCGGAGGATGCGCGGGGATCGAGCTGGCGGCGACGAATGCCGGCCATGCCATCGCGGTCCCGTTCTCCCCGGGGCGCACGGACGCCTCACAGGAACAGACGGACGTGGAGTCGTTCGCAGTGCTCGAACCAGCCTTCGACGGGTTCCGCAACTATCTGCGGGCCGGAGAGAAACGGCCGGTCGAACAGCTGCTGGTCGAACGGGCGTTCATGCTGAACCTGACGGCACCGGAGATGACGGTCCTGGTCGGTGGAATGCGAGCCCTGAGGGCGAACGCCGGGCAGTCCGAGCACGGCGTATTCACCGATCAGCGCGAGGCACTGACCAATGACTTCTTCGTCAACTTGCTCGACATGTCCACGGAGTGGAAGGTGTCTACCTCGACCGAGCACGTGTACGAGGGACACGATCGTGCGACGGGTGAACTCAAGTGGACCGGCACCGAGATCGATCTCGTCTTCGGGTCGAACGCCCGGCTGCGGGCGATCTCGGAGGTCTACGCCTGTGCCGACTCGAAGGAGAAGTTCGTAGGGGACTTCGTCGCTGCGTGGGTCAAGGTGATGAATCTCGATCGTTTCGATCTCATGTGATACGAGGGTGAGCCGCCAGAACGGTTTCGATTGAGCCAGCCATCTGGCAGCCCACGGACATCATCGGCTTCTGCACGATGCCACCTCGGTCGTCGATCGCGAGCGTCCCTCACCCCGCCCACCTCACTCGATGCGCTCGAGCGGAGGGATCGACGCCGTTCGACCAGGGCGCGCGACGTGAGTCGGCTCGTGCCTTTGAGCCACGACCGGGTCGTCGGTCACAGCCCGATCACCGAAGGGACCATGTAGAGGCCAAACGCCATCCCCGCTACACAAAGGACGGTGGCGACAAGCCGGTAGATGCCGCGGATTCGGTATTCGGGCGGCAGGGCCGTGGCCTCGAGGACCAGGAGAAAGCCGAGGACGATGGGCAAGAGGAGTGCGTTCATCACCTCGACGTCGACCGCCAGGCCGATGAGGTCGACGCTGGCCAGGACGAGGTCCGCCCCCACGATGTGGCTCAGGCTGTAGGTGGCGTAGAACTTGGTGTTGGAGCGGTCGAGGCCTCCGTTCAGGCTGTGCTTCCAACCGAAGACCTCGGCCATGCCCCAGGCCCCTGCCAGTGACACCACGAGCGCGGCCACCAAAGCCCCGCCGAGGATGGACGAACCGACGAGAACTTCGGCGGTGCGCGTACCGAGATGGGCTGACAGGGCACCGACGATCTGGGCGACGCTTTGGAGCGGCGCACCGCCATGCCCTTGATAGGTGCTCGCCGCGAGAACGACGATGACGACGATCATGATGCCCTTGGTGACGCTCCTTCTTGAGGTCCGAAACCCGGAGTCCCTTGTCCACCACCGCGCTCTGTTGGTAGAAAATCATCCAGGCCATGATCACCGCACCGATGTTGGCCGCCAGGAGGGTGACATAGGAGCGGTGGCCGAGCGGCAGTGCCGTCAGGCCGTGGATGAGTTGGTGGACGTCCGGATGGCTCATCAACATCGCCGGAACGAACATCAGCTCCGCCAGTCCGATCGCCATCCCGATCCGCTCGACCCTCCGGTCTCTGCGGCTGAACGCCAGCCCGATGAGATAGGCGGTCGCGGTTGGAACGGTTACCCACTTCGAGACCCCGAACAGCTCCCCCACCGAGGCGATACCGAGAACTCGGTCAAGAGCGCACCCACCGCGGAGACGAGCAGGGTCGTCGCCGAGAGGTCGGCCCAGCGGGGTCCGAATCGCTCCCGGATCAGCTGGCCGTGGCCCTTCCCGGTCACGATCCCGAGCCGCACCGTCATCTCCTGGGCCATGTAGAGGACCGGGATGAGCACGAGGGCACCATCGCGTAGCCCCACTGGGCGCCGGACTGGCCGGCCGTGATGAAAGATCCGGCGTCGGTATCGGCCAGCATGACGATGAGACCGGGGCCCCACACGACCAGGAGCGCGAGCGCCCACCACTTCGGGCGACGCAAACCCAGAGGGCCGGTCGTTCCAGCACCGAGCCGAGTTTCCAGCTCCCCGAGCGTCGGCTCGCCGGTGCGGACCGACTCGTCGACCGTCCCCATTCGTGTTCCTTAGGGGATCCGAAAGTATTTGCTCAAACATCCCTAATGTAGCGCCGGTTGCCCGGTGGCGACCCCGACGACCGCTTCGACACCCGCCGGGTCCGCCGGGTGCGCTCCAAGGGGGACACGCGGGGAAGGACCTGGTCGACGGACACGGCCGATTGGATCGCGGCCGGCGCGGCGACGCCGCCCGCACCTCGAGTCAGGGTACGGTCGGCCCGAGAGGATGGAAGCGTTGAAGGCCCAGCACGAACTGCCGATCGCCGACCATGGGCCCGACGCCGGGCAGACGGTGGGCCGGACCCCTACGGTCTGAGCATGAAGAAGTACTTCACCCGGCGCTGCATCGGCCTCCACGCGCTGATGCTGGTCGTGGTGCCCGGGTGCCTCGTGGCCGGGTGGTGGCAGTACCAGGTCGCACGGGGTGGCAATGGCCTGAGCTGGGTGTACACGGTCGAGTGGCCATTCTTTTCCGTTTACGCCCTCTACGTCTGGTGGAAGCTCATCCACGACCGGAGCACCCCGTTCGACCGGCTGTGGGCCGCGAAGCAGCGGGCCGCCGCCGACGCGTCGGGGACGCCGATCCACGAGATCCCGGGCTGGGCGCTGGACAAGGAGCTCTCCCGGTCGGTTTATGAAGCCAGTCTGGGTTCCGGCCAGACTCGTGCCCTCGGACGGGCCAGGCCCGGTCTGGTCGAATCCAACGACCAGCGGTCGGCCGGCGCGCTCCAACAGAGGCTCGCGCCCGGAGGGTCGACCACCGACGATCGCACCGGTGCCGATGGTCGAGACGGCGCAGCGGTGATCGATGCCCGGGTGGTCGACGTCAAGGTGGTCGAAGACGAGGAGCTCGAGGAGCTCGCCGCCTACAACCGGTACCTCTTCGAGCTGAACTTCCAGAACCCGCCGAAGCGATGGATGTCGTCGAGGCGTCGATCCGGTTCCGGCGGGTCGGGGGGGACAAAGGACCCTCAGGCCCCGGTGCCCGACTCCGGGGAGCGTCGCACACCCGAGCTCCCCCATGGTGCCGACGGCGAGCGGACGTCGTAACGCCACCTGAGCTCGCCGTTCACTTCGCCACTCCGGCGGAAGCCGACCCGTTCGAGGGTGCGGATAGAGGGCTCGTTGCTCGGGTCGCAGCCTGCGACCACCGCACGGACGCCTGGCTGGGCGAGCGCCCACTCGACGAGAGCATTCGCCGCCTCGGCGGCGTAACCAAGGCGTCGGCGGCTCGGGATGACGCTGTAGCCGATCTCGACGGTGCCGGCCCCGTCGGGCGGCTCGTGGAAGCCGATGTCCCCGACGACCAAATCACCGTTTCGCTCGATCATCACCCAGACTCCGAAACACTCGGTGCCCGCCAACATGTCGGCCTGACGGCGAAGCACGCCGAGGAAACCGGGATCGGGCCATGCCGCATCGAGCCGTGCGTCGAGGGCGCGGCATGCCTCCTCCCGGCCCTCGGGCAGGGCTGCGGCGGCGTGCGCCGGAAGGGGCTTCAGTTCCAGGCGAGCCGTGCCCAATCGCAGCGTGGACATCTCGCCAACCTATTCGGGGCCGCCCACGGCCTCGTCCTCGAGGCGTCGCTTCGAGACCACCTTGTTCACTTCAGCAGAACTCGAGGGTCTTGGAGAAGAAGCGTGCGCCAGCCTCGTCCTTGTAGATCCCGTAGCCGGCGTCGATCTCCAGATAGCCCGAGGTTCGGTAGAGCGCGATGGCCTCGGGCTGCGCGACCCCGGTCATCAGGCGGACTTCGCCGTAGCCGGCGGCGGCGATCGAGCCTTCGAGCGCTCCCAGCAGTTGGCTGGCCAGCCCCCGGCCGCGCCACGCTCGCCGCACGTACATCCGCTTGACTTCGGCGACGCCGTGGGCGAGCCGACGAAAACCGCCGCAGCCGACGGCGAGACCATCGACGTAGACCACGAGGAACCCACCGGTCGGCGGGCCGAACTCCTCCGGTTCCACCTCGGTCGCATCCGGATCGCCGTATCGGTCGATGTACTCGCGCTGCAGTTCGGCGATCAGCGCCTGGGCGTCAGAACCGTCATATTGCCCGGACCGGACCACCCCTCCCCCGTCGACATCTTCTCGGTTCGTTGCGGGCACGGCGCTCTTCTCTGTCCGGCTTGGCGGCATCAGCTCCAAGGCTCCAGGGGTGCCGCCCCAGCAACCTACCAACGCGCCGATTGCTGCCCGCGAGGTCGAACAACCGCCGTTCGGCCTTAAAACAGCAACGACATGAGCTCGGCCAGAACCTCGCTCGCATCGGCGGCGACGCCTCGCTTCTCGAGCCAGCCGCACGCGTTGAGGACGTCGCGCTCCAAGAGCCGCAGTTTGTCGGGATTGAGGATCGGATCGACCGCCTGGGGAAGGCCGATGACATAGAGCCGGCTCTCCCAGACCAAGAGGTTGTAGGGCGACAGGTCGACGTGGACCACCCCGTGGGCGGTCATGAGGGTCAGGTTCTCCAGCAGCTGGCGATAGAGGTCGGCGGCGAACTCTCGAGGCGCCCGCGGAAGTGGGCCAGCGGAGAGCGGCCAGCGACACATCGCCGAGATACTCGACATGACCTCGCGGCCCCTGCGCTGCACGGGGTAGGGCACCGACGCCACCGCGCTCCAGAGGCGGCCGAGGACCTCGAACTCGGTCTCCACCCACTGTTGGGCCCGGAAGGCCATGCCGACCCGGGTCCCCTGCGTCGCGCCTTGTCGACGCGGCTCTCAGCAGTCCTCCGGTTCCTTCGATAGCGGCCGTCGTTTCGGAACATACGGTCCTCGAACTGCCGGTACCGCTTCGAGGCGAGCAGGTTGCTCCGGTCGTCGATCGACCGCTCCACCAGGTGGACGTCGGCCTCCTTGCCCGTTTTCAAGAGACCGAGATCGACCTGCCGGGCGCGGTCCTCGGTGGTGGCCCAACCGGGCACCGGCCCCGGGCCGTGCTGGGTCCCGACCGATTGGTATGTCGATGCCTCGAGATCGGGCTCGTCGTCGTCCCACGACGACAAGGGCCGGACGATCTTCTCGAAGCCGTTTGAAGCGAGGAAAGGTTCATCCTCTTGGTCGTGCACAGCTGCCTCCACTCGGGATGCGAGTGGTGCCAACGGCCGAGGCGAGGTTAGCGACGCAACAGGACGAGAACGAACAGCGCGCCGGCACCCGAAATCTTGTTCTTCATCGCTGACGCACCTCCCTCCGTCGCACTCGCTCGAGATGGCGATTCAACCACACGACCGGTCCACTTCGAACGGCGGGCCGTGAACGCTGCTCAATCGACCTCGCGGCCGAGGAACGCCGCCAGTCGATCACCGGCCGGCCGCCCCGGATCGCAGCGCATCTCGGGCCCGAAGGGCCGCCCGGGCCCGCGAAGCTGGTCGGTGACGATCTGGCGCGACACCTCCAGTGCCTCCTTCGCGAGTTCCGGCTCGATGTCGGTGGGTTGACCGGTGGCCTTGGCCAGGTCCCAGGCGTGCACCAGGGCGTCCCGGGCCCGCATGCCGACGATCACGGTGCCCGGCATCGAGCCCATGCGGGTCACGTACTCCCGCTCCAGTCCCCCCGGCGCGGCGAACGTCGCCTGGGCCGCTCGCGCCGAGGCGGCGTGCAGCTGAATGAGCGTGGGGAGGTCGTCGGGAAGCTCGGGGGCGGGGCTGCCGGCGACCCGGTGGTTGCCCGCGATGACGTGGGCGACCAGGTCCCGCACCGACCATTCGGTGCACGGGGTCGGGGTTTCGAGCTGATCGGGTCGGACCGCGCTCAGGACGGCGGCAAAGGCCGACTGGGCGCGCTCGTGAGCAGCGAGGGGGTTCATCGCCCCGGCAGTCTTGCTCGCCCCGAGAGGTCCCGCCACCAACCACGGGCCCATGCATCCGAGTGTGAGGTCCGGCCGGCCGATCGACACGATGACGCCCGGGGTCGACCGCCCGTTGTCCCCCCGGACCGCCGCTACTACCCTGGGTAGCCCGCTCGACCCGGCAACGGTGCCCCCGGTCAGACCGGACCGGGGCACCCGGGTTCGCCGGCGACGGGACCGAACCTGAGCACGTGCAACCCGAGCAGTGCCGGGCACCTGCAGCGGAGGGAGCCGGACAATGTCGGCAACGCTGAGACTGACCCGCGAAGGATTCGGCATCGAGCTTCGGCGGGGTCGCTTCGAGGTCACGATCGACGGCGAAGCGGTGGGGTCGATCGACTGGCACGAGACGTTCGAGACGACACTCGAACCGGGCCACCACACCCTGCGTCTGCGGGTGGGCCGCTACTCGAGCCGCGATCACCGGTTCGACGTCGCCGACGGCGAGACGATCAGCTTCCGGTGCCACGGGGCCATGGTCTGGCCGAGGTACGTGGCCTCGCTCGCGCGACCGGACCTGGCCATCATGGTCGGGAGCACGTGACGGTGGCCAGAGACTTCGACGAGGAAATGGCGGCGGCCGGTCGAACCGTCCACACCTGGTCGAACGGCCCCGGCTTCACCTACGAGACCCATGCCCACCACTACCGCAAGGAGCTGTGCTGCCTCGAAGGTTCCATCCGCTTCAGCACCGTCGAGTGGGACATCGAGCTGGCCGAGGGCGATCGACTGGTCATCGAATCCGGGGTCGAGCACTCGGCCGTCGTCGGCCCCGCGGGCGTCCGCTGTGCCGAAGCCCATGGCTGAACCCCCCGAGCTGCGCCGAGGAGATCCGGGGCCGGCGGCCGGAGCGCGACGGGGCCGGCGAACCGCCGCCTCCGGCTCGTCCGGGCAGCGGTGAAGGTCGAGGCGCTCACCGCCACCTGCTTGGACGAGGCCGCCGAGCTCCTGGCCGCCACCCAACGAGCCGGAGAAGGGCCGGCCTCAGGGGTCTGGCGAGCCAGCGCTGCGGCCGAGGTGATCGCCGCGAGCCTCCCCGGCGCCCTGGCCCTGGCCGCGATGGAGCGCGGGGTGCTCGTCGGCTTCCTCGTCGTCCCCCTCCCCGGAGCGCCCGGCGCCGATCCGGTCCGGATCCTCGACCACCACCATGCCGCCGACCCCGGGCGGGCCCGGGACGCCTACCGGGCCCTGTACGCGCCTGCCGCGGCCAGCCTCGTCGGCTTCGGGTGCTTTCACCACGTCGTCCGCGTCCTGATCGAGCCGCCCGGGGCGGTCCAGGCCTTCGGTGAGCTGGGCTTCGGGGTCGACCAGATCAAAGGGGTCCAGCCGCTCGGCTCCCGGCTCTCCGCGACCGGCGAGCCGGGCGAAGCCGGGCTCGACGACGTCGACGAGCTGGTCTCCCTGTACATCGAGTTGGCCACCTACCACGCCCGGTCCCCGGTCCTCAGGCCGGCCGCGCTCGACGTCGCCGCCACGAGGAGCGAGCTGGTCGACACGGTCGAGGACCCCCGTCGCACGATCCTCGTCGCCCGCGATGGCCGGCGGATCATCGGCATGATCGAGGCCCACCCCGACGCCCGCCATCTCGACACCGTCACCATCGGCCTCAATATCGTGACCGAGCGCGCCCGCTCCCGCGGCGTGGGGACCGCGCTGCTCGACGGGGTGCTCGGCTGGGGGCTCGACGCCGGCTACCGGCACTGCGCGGTGAGCTGGGCCTCGGCCAACCTTGTGAGCGACGCCTTTTACCGGGCGCGAGGCTTCGTCCCGTTCCGCTACGAGCTCGTCCGGCGGATCGACCCCGAGGTGAGCTGGGCGAACGAACGGCTCGACTACTCGCTCCTCGGCTAGGGCGAGCCGGCGACGGGCCGACCGTCCGGCACCGCCGCCCCCTCTTCGATCAGGGCGCGCCCTTCTTCAGCAGCTCGACCGCCTCGGCGTCGTCGAGCACCTGGCCGGTGCAGGACTCGGGGGTCTGCGTGGCCAGCAGGATGGCCGCCTCCACGTAGTTGTCCGGCGTCGGCAGGTCGGCCCGGACCTCGACCGGCGCGGTGCCGGCACCGCGGTAGCGGAGCCCGGGGGTCGCGATGGCTCCGACCGGCTTGAGCGCGTTGACCGCGATCCCGTTGTCCTTCTGCTCGGCCGCCAGGCCGATGGTGAAGGCCTCGATCGCCCGCTTGGTCGCGCCGTAGTGGGACCCGCCCCGGGCGGCCACCGAGGAGATGTTGATGATGTTGCCGCTGTGCTGGTCGATCATCGTCGGCAGCACCGCCCGGGCGCAGTGGAACGGACCGTGGACGTTGATGCGGAACTCGAGTTCCCAGTGCCGGGGCTCAATCTGGGAGATCCGCCCGGGCGGCTGCACGGCGGCGTTGTTCATGAGGACGTCGATCCGCCCGAACCGGGCCAGGACCGCTTCCACCATCGCCGCGATCGACGCCGTGTCGCCGACATTGCACACGACCGGCATCGCCTCGGCGCCGGCCTCCTCCACCATCTTGGCCGTCTCGTAGATGGTCCCCGGGAGGTTGGGGTCGCGCGCCTGCTCGGTCCTCGCGGCCACCACCACCCGGGCCCCCTCCCGCCCGTAGCCGACCGCACAGTACTGACCGAGCCCGCGACTGGCCCCGGTGATGATGGCCACCTTGCCGTTCAAGCGTCCGTCGCTCACGCTGCGCCTCCCCTCTCGTCTTCTCCTCGGGCAGACGACCGCACCGAGCCTTGGCCGTCGTTGCCGTCGTCGCGGCCCCGGGGCGCACCATAGTGAGCCCGCCCTGGATTGGAAACCTCGAGCACCGCGGCCCCGAGGTCCGGCGGAACGGGCAGGCGGCGCCCTGTTCCTGGGGGTGCCTCGGGCGTCGGGGCGGAGCGGCGAGGGGGGCGTTTTCGGGCGCGGGACGATCTCGTAGGCTCGAACGATTGACGGCCGTCACCGGATGAACGCACGCCACAGCGGCCGCCCCCTCCGCGGGGCGGCCGAATTTGCCGGGCGAACCGCTCGGCGCGGTGCGAACGCGGCACGCGCCCGGCTGACGGTCACCCTGGGCGGCGCCACCCGGACCCGGGTCGTGGTGGTGCTGGCCGCCGTGCTCGCGCTGAGCAGCGCCGATGCCGCGACCGTCGGGGCGTCGGCCATCCAGCTCCGTGAGGGTCTGCACATCGACAACACCGACATCGGCCTGTTGGTCGCGGTCAGCTCGCTCGTCGGCGCCGTCGCCTCGGTCCCCTTCGGGATGCTCGCCGACCGCGTGCGACGTACGTGGACCCTGTCCTTCGCTATCGTGCTCTGGGGCGCGGCCATGCTCTGGAGCGCCACCTCGAGCTCGTTCGGGCATCTCCTCCTCACCCGGCTGGCCCTCGGGGTGGTCACGGCGGCCGCCGGCCCGATCGTGGCGTCGCTCGTCGGGGACTACTTCCCCGGGGGCGAACGAGGCCGCATCTACAGCTTCATCCTGACCGGCGAGCTGGTCGGTGCCGGGGCCGGCTTCGCCATCACCGGCGATGTCGCCGCGCTCTCGTGGCGGGCCGCCTTCGTCATCCTGGCCCTCCCGGCCTTCTTCCTCGCCTACCTGGTCTTCCACCTGCCCGAACCGGTGCGGGGCGGGCAGGGAGCACTGCGGCCGGAGCTCGGGGTGCTCCCGGTCCCCGCCGGACAGGTGTCGGAGGAGCCCGAGGCACCGCCGGAGGAGGACGACGCGGCGAAGATCACTGACGCCCAGCGGCTCGCCCTACGCCGGGGAATCCGCCCCGACGAAAGGCTCCTGTCGGAGCGGCCGAGAGACTCGATGCGCTTCCTCACCGCCGTCCGCTACGTGCTGCACGTGCGGACCAACGTGGCTCTCATCATCTCGGGGGCCTGTGGCTATTACTTCTTGGCCGGGGTCCAGACCTTCGGGGTCGAGTTCACCCGCGACCAGTACCACGTCGACCAGGTCCTGGCCAACCTCTTGATGCTGGTGGTCGGGGGCGGCGCGGCGGCCGGGGTCCTGATCGCCGGACCGCTCGGGGACCGGCTGCTCGGGCGGGGGCACTTGAGCGGGCGGATCCAGGTGGCGGCCTTCGCCGCGGTCGCCGTGGTCCTGCTGTTCATCCCGGCCTTGATCACCCACAGCGCGTTCGCCGCCCTGCCCTACATCGTGCTCGCCGGCGCCGCGCTCTCGGCGCAGAACCCGCCGATCGACGCCGCCCGCCTCGACATCGTGCCGTCGTTCCTTTGGGGCCGGGCCGAGGGCATCCGAACCTTCGTCCGAACCGGGGCCCAGGCGCTCGCGCCGATCCTGTTCGGCGCGGTCTCGGACCTCCTGAGCGGCAACCACCCCTACTCCGGGCTCCGCTGGACCTTCGTGATCATGCTGGTCCCGTTGAGCGCCAGTGCGTTCTTCCTGTTCCGAGCGATGAGGCGGTACCCGGTCGACGTGGTGACGGCCGGGGTCGTGGTGGCCCAGACCGGGGCGTCTGCCGACGGGCACCCGGTGCCCAGGCTCGAGCCCTAGGGAGACCGGCGCACCCAGGCGGGGTGCTCAGCGAGGAAGCCGGTTGGCCGCCAGGAACGGGCCGACGACGGCCGTCCACTCCTCGGGCCGCTCGAAGTACGGCGAGTGTCCGGCGTCGGCGATCACGTGCAGCTCGGCCCCGGGGAGCTGGTCGGCCACCAGGGACATCGCCTCGGGGGAGCAGAGCCGGTCGTCGGCCCCGACGACGAGGAGCACCGGGACGTCGATCCGGGCCAATCGCTCCGGGGGCACCCGCATCTCGGTCAGCATCCTGAAGACCTCGGCGTCGTCGGGCTTGTCGCCCAGGCTCGAGAGCTGTTGGTAGAGGAAGGCGAGGTCGGGTCGGCGCCGGCAGAATGCCTCACCGAGCGCGGGGTGCTCCCCGATCCCCCCGCTGACCCGACGGGCCATCGCCGACCCGGCGGTCCTCCGCACCACCGCGTCGATCTCGTCGCTCGAGACCCCGGCGAGGGTGTCGGTCAGCACGAGTCCGGCCACCCGCTCGGGGTGCTCGACGGCAAAGGCGAGCGTGACCCATCCACCCATCGACTGCCCCACCAGCTGCACCTGGCCGATTTCCAGATGGTCGAGCAGTGCTCGGAGGTCCCCGACCGCCGGTTCCGGGCCGTAGTGGCCGCTCGCTCGGGTGGAGTTCCCGAAACCCCGCTGGTCCCAGGTGATCACGCGGTGGTGCTCGGCGAGGGCCGGTACCACCCGCCACCACGACGCATGGTTGCCCCCCAGGCCGTGGCTGAGGACCACCGGGTCGCCGGCGCCCATCGACTCGTAGTAGAGGCGCTCCCCCTGGTGCTCGAAGCTGCCGGTCTCCCGGTCGACCATGGCCAAGAGCTTGGCACGTCGGTCTCGCGACCCTTCGACCGGCCCCGGAGGCCAAGCGGCGGGGAGCGACGCCGCGCTGTGGGAACCTTCTTCGGATGGTCCCCATGGACGCTCAGGCCGACGCCGATCCCGCCGAGGTCCCGGCGGATCCCCTTGAGGTCCTCCACGAGCGGCGCAGCTCGAAATGGCAGACCCATCCGGCCGACGTGCTGCCGCTGACCGTCGCCGAGATGGACTTCGCGCTGGCGCCCCCGGTGGCCCGGGTGTTGTCCCGGGCCCTCGAGCGGTCCGACACCGGCTATGCCACCGGGGCCGGCCTCCGCGAAGCGCTCGCCGGCTTCGCCCATCGGCGCTGGGGTTGGGAGATCGACCCGGGATCGGTGACGGCCGTGCCCGACGTCGGGATGGGGGTGGTCGAGGCGCTCCGCGCCCTCACCTCCCCCGGCGACTCGATCGTGATCAACACGCCCGTGTACCCGCCCTTCTTCGGGTGGATCCCCGAGGTCGGAGCCCGGGTGGTGGAATCACCCCTGGTCGTCGACGGATCGGGGTGGCACCTGGACCTGGCCGGGCTGGAAGAGGTGTTCGCCCAGCGACCGGCGGTCTACCTCTTGTGCAACCCCCACAATCCGGTCGGGCGGGCCCACAGCCCGGCCGAGCTGGCCGAGGTCGTCCGGCTGGCCGACCGGTTTGGGGTCACGGTCGTGAGCGACGAGATCCACGGCCCGCTGGCGCTGGCCGGGTCCCGGTTCACCCCCATGCTGACCGTGCCCGGCGCCGCGGCGGTGACGATCAGCGCACTGTCGGCCAGCAAGGCCTTCAACCTCGCCGGACTGAAGTGCGCCATGGTGGTGACGGCGTCACCGGCCATGGCGGCGGTCGTCGACCGCTTCGCCGTCTACGCGCGGTCGCGCACCGGGCACCTCGGGGTGCTCGCCACCCTCGCCGCGCTGCACGAAGGCGAGGGGTGGCTCGACCGCCTATTGATCACCCTCTCGGCCCGCCGCGAGCAGCTGGGCTCGCTCCTGGCCGAGCGGCTGGGGATGATCCACTGGCACCCGCCTGAGGCCACCTACCTGGCCTGGCTGGACTGCCGGAGGATCGGCGAGGGGACCGTGCCCTACGAGCGGTTCCTCGACCGGGGCCGGGTGGCGCTCGAGCCTGGACCGCACTTCGGCTCGGCGGGGAGCGGGTACGTGCGCCTCAACTTCGCCACCGGGGCCGACCTGCTCGCCGAGGCGATCGACCGGATGGCCCGGGCATTGTGAGGGCGCGCCGGTCCCGCGGGGCTCGGTAGCGTCGGGTCGGTGCCGCTCTAGCCACTCCGACAGGCGATGGGGGCGCTGGTCGGCGGGCGCCCGGTGGTGCTCGCCGGTGGCGTCCTCGCCGGATCGGCGCCCCGGGTCAGACGACTGCGGGAGCTCGGTGCCGAGCGGGTGCTGGTGGTGGCGGGGTCGGTGGGCACCGGGGAGCTTCCCTCGCCCGAGGATGCCGAGTGGGTGGTGACCGACCTCCCCGGCGGCGACATCGTGGCCACGCTCCGGGCCGAGGAGGCGATGCTGGCCGATCCGCCCACCGAGGTGCTCGACGCCCTCGACGCCTTCGATCGGGCCGGCCGGGCCCTGGTCCTCGGCAACGGGCCGCCCACTGCGGCCCGGCTGGGGGAGCGGGCGGTCTTCGGGGCCCGGCTCCCCGAGTGGGTGGCGCTCGAGGACAAGACCGTCGTCGACGAGTGCTTTGACCGCTGGGGCGTCACCCGTGTCCCCTCGATGATCGTCCCGGTGACCCCGGTCGCCCTGCGCCGGACGGCCGGGGCCCTCGACGCCGGGCTCGGCACCGCCTGGGCCGGCGACGCCAGGGACGGGTTCCACGGGGGCGCCGAGCTCGTCCGCTGGGTCCGCAGCGCACGGGACGCCGCCGAGGCCGAGGCATTCTTCCACGCCCGCTGCGACAGCGTCCGGGTGATGCCGTTCCTCGAGGGCGTGCCGTGCTCGATCCACGGGTTCGTCTTCCCCGACGGCGTGGCCCGGCGGGCGGTGGCCGCCCTCCGCTTCGCCGACCGGCGCTACGGGACCGGGTTCGGCCCGCTCGAGCCGTCCCGGCCGGTCCGCGGAGCCGGCCCGTCGCCGGGCCGATCAGGGACCGGGGGGCGCCCTCGGTAGGGTCTCTGGCGTGACCGCCCCTCCGGCACCGTGGCGCCGGCGCGCCACCGCGGCGATGGACCGGCGGCTCGGGGCGGCCGGATCCCGGGGCCGGCGCTTCGTGCTCGGTGCCAGCGTGCTCGGGCTCGGCCAGAGCGCGACGGTGGTCGTCCAGGCCATCCTCCTGGCCAGCGTGATTCGACGGACCCTCCAGGCCGGGGCGACCCTCTCGGCGGTTCTCCCCCAGGTGATCGGCCTCGGGGTCGCGATCGCCGCACGGGGGGTGCTCGGGTGGGCCTCGGAGTGGACGACCGGGCGCGGCGCGGCCGCGGTGGGCGGGGCCCTCCGGGCCGACCTGGTCCGCCACATGGTCGCGCTCGGCCCGAGCTGGCTCGCCGGTGAGCGGGCCGGCGAACTCGCCCTCTCCGCCACCTCGGGGGCCGACGCCGTCGGCGTCTACTACGGGCGGTACCTGCCCCAGATAGTGGTGGCTGCGCTGGCGCCGGTCGGGGTGCTGGCCTGGGTCGGTGCGACCGACTGGGTCTCGGTGCTCATCCTCCTCGGGCTTTTGGCCGCGGTCCCGCCGGCGATGGTGGTCTTCGGGCGCCGCGCGCTCGAGGCGACCAACCGCCAGTGGCGGGGGTTGTCGTCCCTCTCGGCCCACCTGCTCGAGCTGATCCAGGGTCTCCCCACCCTCCGTGCCTTCGGGCGGGTCGACTACGGCCGACGGGAGGTCGCCGAGGCGACCGAGGGGCTGCGGCGGGCCACCCTGCGCACGCTGCGGGTGGCCTTCTTGTCGTCGCTCTCCTTGGAGCTCCTGGCCGGCCTGGGGACCGGGCTGGTGGCGATGGTGCTCGGGCTGCGGTTGCTCGACGGCGGCACCACCCTGTACGTGGCCCTCGCGGTCATCCTCGTCTCGCCCGAGGTCTTCCTCCCGTTACGGCGGGCCTCGGCCGAGTTCCACTCGTCGGCCGAGGGGCGCTCGGGTGAGACGCGCATCGCTGCGGTCCTCGCCGTCGCCCCGGGCGCCCCCGGCGCGGCCACGACCGCCCTCCCCGACCCGCACCGCTCGACCCTCGTGCTCGAGGAGGTGACCGTCGAGTTCCCCGACCGCTCGACCCCCGCCCTCTCCCCCCTCTCGCTCCGGGTGGAGCCGGGCCAGCGGGTGGCCCTCATCGGGCCGTCGGGGTCGGGGAAGTCGACCGCGCTGCACGCCGTGGCCGGGCTGGTGCCCCTCAGTGCCGGCCGGATCCTGCTCGGGGACGTCGACCGGTTGGATGTGGACCCCGAGGCCTGGTACCGGGCGGTCTCGTGGGTCCCTCAACGGCCCCACCTGTTCTCGACGACGCTCGCCGAGAACATCAGGCTGGGCGACCCGGGCGCGAACGACGACCGGCTCGCCGAGGCGATCGCCGCGGCCGGGCTCGAGGAGGTGGTGGCCCGGCTCCCCCGCGGACTCGCCACGGCGGTCTCCGAGCGCGGGACGACGCTGTCGACTGGCGAACGCCACCGGATCGCCATCGCCCGGGCCGTCCTCCACGACGGGCCGATCGTGGTGCTCGACGAGCCGGGTAGCCATCTCGACGGCGCCGCCCGGCGGTCGCTCGCCCGGTCGTTGGCCGGCTGGCTCTCGAACAAGACGGTGCTCGTCGCCGCCCACCACCTCGGCGTCGTCGAGGACCTCGAGCGAGTGGTCGACCTCGGGGGGCTCGAGCACACCTCGGCCACGGTGGCCAGCCCATGAGGCGGGACCCGCAGGGCACAGGGACCACCCTCCGCCGTCTGGTCTCGGTCAGCCCCCCGCCGTGGGGGCGGCTGGCCGCCGCCGTCGCCCTCGGCGTGTTGACCTCAGGCGCCACCATCGGCCTGCTCGCCGGCTCCGGTGTGCTGGTCGACAAAGCGGCCACCCGGCCAGGGTTGGGCGCCATCGCCGGGCTCCTGGCGGTGGTCGAGGTCGTCGCCGTCGCCCGCGCCCCGCTGCGCTACGCCGAGCGTCTGGTGGCCCACGACGCCGGCTTGCGCGCCCTCGCCCGCTGGCGGGTCTGGCTGTTCGACCGGCTCGAGCCGCTCTCGCCCGCCCCGCTCCAGACCTGGCGGTCAGGGGACCTCGCCCGCCGTCTGGTCGCCGACGTCGACGCCCTCCAGGACCTCTACCTGCGGGGCCTCGGCCCCCTCGTCACCGCGGTAGTGGTGGCGGTGGTGGCGGTGGTGGTTGAAGGGGTCCTCGTCCCATCGGCCGCGCTGGTGCTCGGCGCCTGCCTCCTCGTCGCCCTGGTCGGGGCGCCGGCGATCGCCTGGGCCGGCCGGCCCCGGGACGCCGACCGGGCGGTGGCCGGCAGCCTCTCGGCCGACGTGGTCGACCTGGTCCAGGGGGCGGCCGAGCTCATCGCCTTCGGGCGCAGCGCCGACCAGCTGGCCCGCATCGAGGGGGCCACCGCCCGCCTCGACCGGGCGGCTCGGCGCCAGAGCAGAGCCAACGGTGCGGTCGCTGCGCTGGTCGGGATCTGTGCCGCCGCCGCCACGGCCGGGGTGCTCGCGCTGGGGGTCGACGCGGTGGCCGGCCACCGGCTCGAGCCGGTGATGCTGGCGGTCCTCCCGCTCGTGGCCCTGGGCTCCTTCGAGGTGGCGCCGGCCCTCGGTGCCGCAGCATCGGGCCTGGCCGACGTGGTGGCCGCGGGGCAGCGGCTGCTCGACATCGGCGACGAGACGCCGCCGATCGTCGACCCCGACGCGCCACGACCGGTGCCCGCCGGACCGGTCGAGGTCGTCCTGCGCGACGCCCGCCTCCGCTACGAGACCGGCGCCCCACCGGCGCTCGACGGGGTGACCCTCACGCTCGCGCCGGGCTCGAAGACCGCGCTCGTCGGCCCGAGCGGGTCGGGCAAGACCAGCGTGCTCCATGCGCTGCTGCGCTTCTGGCCCCTCGAGGCCGGCCGGGTCGAACTGGGCGGCGTCCCGACCGAGCTGGTGGCCCAGCACTCGGTGCGCGCCCGTTTCGCCACCGTCGTCGAGGACGGCGACCTCTTCGCCGGCAGCATCGCCGACAACGTCCGCTTCGCCCGGCCCGACGCGCCGGAGGCCGATGTGGACGCGGCGCTGTCGGCCGCCCAGCTCACCAGGTGGGTGGCCGAGCTCCCGCTCGGGCTGGCCACTCCGGTCGGTGAGCGCGGGGCGCGCCTGTCCGGCGGCCAGCGCCAACGGGTGGCCCTGGCCCGGGCCCTCGTGGCCGACCGGCCGGTGCTCCTCTTGGACGAGCCCGGCGGGGGGCTCGACCAGGCGAGCGCCGACCGCCTGCTGGCTGACGTGCTCGCCGGGGCCGAGGGTCGAACGGTGGTGGTGATCTCCCACCGGCTCGCCGACACCTCGGGCTTCGGGGCCGTCGCCGAGCTGGCGGCGGGGCGGGTGGTGTCGCTCGGCCCCGGTGGGCCGGGGGGGCTCGACGGCTCAGAGGACCGGGGGGACCGGTAGGGCGTTGTAGGTGTGCAGGACCGGGCCGTCAGCCGCCCACCCGATGCGGGTGAGCGAGCCGGTCGAGAGGTGGAGCCGCCAGGAGAGGGCGTCGCCGGCCCCGAGCGCCCAGGCCACCGCGGCCTTGATCGGGGAGACGTGGCTGACCACCACGACGTCGCCCGCGGGGTCGCGGGCGCCGGCACCCTCCGTCGCGAAGAGGTCCTCGCAGGCCGCGCGCACCCGCGTTCCCACCTCGACCAGGGTCTCGCCGCCGGCCGGCCGGTGGGTCGGGTCGGCCCGCCAACGCCGCCACTCCTCCCCCGGCACCGACCCGAGCGGGGCGCCCTCGAGAGTGCCGTAGTCGATCTCGATCCAGCGGTCGTCCACCTCGATCTCGAGGTCGAGGCCGAGGGCCGCCGCGCTGTCCCGGGCCCGCACGAGCGGGCTCGACACCAGCCGGGTGACCGCCCCGAGCAGGGGCGCCAGCGTGGCCGCCTGTCGTCGACCCGTCTCGGTGAGCGGGGCATCGGTGCGCCCGAGGAGGAGCCCGGCCGCGTTGGCGCTCGCCTGGCCGTGGCGGAGCAGGACCAACACCGATCGGGTCAGGTTCCGCCGAGGAGCGAGGCGCGGATCAGGATCCGCCCACACTGGTCACAGGTCACCACGGCGTCGGGGGGGAGGTGCCTGATCCGGTCCACCTCCATCGCCGGCAGCGTGAGGTGGCAGCCGTCGCAGCGGTCACCCACCAGGCGGGCGGCGCCGGTCCCGCCGAGCCGTGAGCGGAGGTCCTCGTAGCGGCGGGCGAGGGCCTCGGGCAGCCGGTGCGCCTCGCTTCGGCGGCGCTCGGCCAGCTCCACCAGCTCGCGGTCGATCTCGGCGTCGATCTTCTGCACCGCGGCGGAGAGTTCGGCCGAGCGGTCGGCCATCTCGGCGAGCTCGCTTTCGTGGCGCGCCAGCTCGGCCTCGACGGGCTCCTGCTCTTCGAGCACCGCCAGCTCATCGGTCTCGAGCTGGTCGAGGCGCCCGGCCAGCTGGGCCACCTCAGTCTCGATGGCCTGCAGGTCCCGGCCGGGCGCGCCGCGGGCGGCGTAGAGACGCTCCTCCAAGGTCCGGCGTCGGGCGACCACCGCGTCCGACTGCTCCTCCAGGTGCGAGAGGCGGGTAGCCAGTGCATCGCGCTGCTCGGTCAGCTGGGCCGCCTCGCGACGCAGCGCGGCAACTCGCCGGGCGAGTTCCTCGAGCTCCTTGCGCTCCGGCAGGGCCGCCTTGCGGTGCTCGTGCTGGGCGATGGCGGTGTCGAGGTCCTGGACCCCGAGCAGGACGGCAAAGGGTCCCTCGGCCGATGGGCCCGGTCCGGCGGTGTCGCTCACCGAGACGGGCTCCGGGTCCTGGCCACCGCCAACGCGCCACGCAGCGGCTCGTCGGCCACGGCGGCGGCGGCGTCCCAGTCCCACCACCGGGCGTCGGGGCTCTCCCCCGGTCCCGGTGACGGGTCGAGGTCGGGGCCTAACAAGAGGTAGCAGAGGTCGAGATGGGTGTGCGCGAGCGCCGCTCCGGCCTGGTGGACGTCGATCCGGATGAGGAGGGGCCCACCCGAGGGGTGGGTGGCGTCCAGCCCGGTCTCCTCGGCCACCTCACGCCGGGCGGCATCCGGCGGGGTCTCCCCCGCTTCGAGGTGCCCGCCCGGCTGCAGCCACCGGCCGAGGATCCGGTGGCGGTGCAGGAGAGTGCCGCGCATCCCGACCACGACCGCCGACGCGGTGACGTGGACGGGGTCGGCCCGCTCGTCCCAGGGCCGCTCGAGCCGCTCGAGCTCGGTCAGGAACCGGTCCTTGGCGCAGCGCTCCCACTCGTCGAGCGGCCGATGCTCGCGGACCAGGTGTACCAGCTCTGCCCGCTCCATCCCCGCATCCCTACCACACCGTCCCCCGTCGCCGAGCGGGCGGCCCGCCGGCCGCCAATCCCTCCGACGCCCCAAACGGTCCACCTACCGGAGTCGCCCCGGGCTCTCGGCCCGGGCTCGGGGCGCGTCCGCCGTCCTGTGCCCCTGGTCCTATTGGCGCGCCCCCTGCAGGATGAAGACGTCCACCAGCGGCCGACCGCAGGACGGACAGGTCGCGGCCGGCATGACCACCTCAGCCCCGCACCCGTCGCAGTAGGCGTGACGAGCCCTCGTCTCGACCGGCTGCCAGATCCCGGCGTAGTGCATGTACTCGAAGTTGGCCTCGTGCATCTCCTTGACCGCCTCGAGGTGGCTCCGGCTCCTGGCGAATTGCTGCGCGTCCTCGACGCGCCGCCAGAAGCCGAGCGCCCAGTTCGCCGCGCCGTCGAAGAAGGCGATCATGCGCATGAACCCCGGCGTCTCGCTGGCGGCGCGGGAGGTGAGCGCCACCTGACGCCAGAAGCGCTGGGTCCGTTCGTTGTCGTCGACCATGGTCATGTGAAGGACGAGGATCGCCCCGGCGGCCTCCGGGCCCCGGTCGCCCTCGGGGCCGTCGAAGGCGACGACCGGGATCGGGGTCTGGCGGAACCCGGGGATCTGGGCGAAGAGCACCTCGTTTTCGGGGCTGGGTGGAAACACTGGCAAGGCTGGTGCCGACATGGTTCCCTCCTCTCTGTTTGGGTTTTCTGTTTGTCTCTCTGGGCGTTTGGTGCGGTGCCGTCGGCTGACTTGAGTCCTGTTGTCCCGGGTTCTTCTGGTCGGGCTGGGTGCCGACGGCCCGGTCAGACGAGGGCCTCGAGCGCGCCCACGAGCCCCTCCCCTTTGCCGAGCGCATCGATCTGGCCGGCGAGCGAACGGGCGTTGGTGCGGTACGCCGGGTCCTCGAGGACCGACCCGATCGCCTGGCCGATCTCGTCGGGCCCCGAGTCGGCCGCGAGCGACCGGCCGGCTCCCAGGTCCGCCACCCGGGCGGCGTTCATCGGTTGATCGCGTCCGGTCGGCAGGCAGACCAAAAGAGACCCCGGCAGCCAGGGAGGCGAGTGTCGTCCCATAGCCGGCGTGGGTGACGACGCAGTCGGCGTCGGCGAGCAGACGCTCGTGCGGCGCCCACGGGACGAGGACCACCCGGGGGTCCCGCCCAGCGGCCCCGGGGGCCGGGACACCCCCGAGCGTGACCGCGGCGCGGACCGCCAACTTGTCCAGCGCATCGAGGACCGCCCCGAGGAGCCGCTCCTGGTGCATGTAGGTCGTGCTTAGGCTGACCACGACCAGGGGGCTGCCGCCGCGTCGAACGAGCGTGGCCACCTCCTCAGGGAGCGGGCGGGGCTCGGGATCGAACACCGGACCGATGTGACGGACGTGGCGGGGCAGATCGGGCCCCGGCCCCTCGAGCACCGGGAGACCGGCGACGAACACGGCACCGCTCCGCCGCCACAACTCGGTCCAGAAGCCGGTCTCGGCCTCGATCGGCCCGAGTCCGATCTCTCGCCGGGCGCCGTTCAGGAGGTCAAGCGCCGGCGCCCATGCCAACGCCCCGTTCTCCTCGGCGAAGTAGCGGTAGCGGAGGTGCACCAGGACGCCCGTGGGGATCCCCAGGTGTTCGGCGGCCGAGAGCGCACCGGCGGCCATGGCGTCGACGACCAGCACGTCGGGTCGTTGCCGTCCGACCGCCGCCCCGAGTTCGGTGGCGAGCTCGGGCCCGGCCAGGTGGACGGCAAAGCCGACCACGTCGTCCTCGATCGCCCGTTCCGGGGCCGGGGTCCAGGACGCCTCGCGGAACGGTTCGAAGGTGAGGCCTGCCCGCCGGGCCCGTGTCCTCAGGGTTTCGGTGTCGAGAAGGCGGACCCGGTGACCCCGGGCACACAGCCGCTTGGCGAGGGCCAGCATCGGCGGGACGTTCCCGCCTCCGTCCCAGCTCACGAGCAGGAACTCCCTCGGCTCACGGTCGTCGCCGGCCATTGGGCCATCGTCGGCGCGGCCACCCCCCCGGTCAAGCAAAGCGGGCCGCTCCTACGTAAAATTCCCCAGTCGTCACCCTGACTGGAGGGGAGGGTTGCTCGGCACCTTATCGACGGTGGCCGGCCCCGGACGTTCCCGGCTCGCCTACGCTACGACCGGCTCGGGTCGCTACGACCTCTTGTTGGTCCCCGACGGGCTGTTGCCGGTCTCCTCGCTCGCCGGCTTCCCGCCATATGCCGCCTTCCTGGAGCGACTGGCCAACCTGGGCCGCCTGATCGTCTTCGACCGGCGAGGACTCGGCGAATCGAGCTGGGACTGGACCATGGGTCACCCGGGCCTGGCCGACTGGGCGGACGACGCGCGGCGGGTGCTCGATGCCGCCCGCTCCCCGAGGGCGGTGGTCATCGGGCTGGCCGAGGGGGCGATGACCGCGATCACCTTCGCCACCGCCTACCCCAACCGGGTCGCCGCTCTGGTCCTCGTCAACGCGACCCCCGGACCCTCGCTCAGCGCGGTGGCCCGACGGGGAGTCGGCCCCGGCTACATCGGCTTCCTCCGCTCGACCCTCACCGGCGGCTGGGCCAAGGACCTGCCGGGGATGGACATCCTCGCCCCGAGCCTCGGGCGCGACCCGACCTTCAGCGTCTGGTTCCACCAGGCGATCCGGCGGATCGGCGACCCGACCCGGTTCGCCCCGGTGTTCGACGCCGCGCTGCGTGGCGAGGTCCGTGGTGACCTCCGCTCGCTCGGCGCCCCGACCCTCGTCATCCACCGCCGCGACGACGCCTGGTTCGCCCCCGACCACGGCCGGCTCATCGCCCGGGCCATCCCCCGGGCCCGGTACCTCGAGCTCCCGGGCGCCGACCACGTCCCGTACCTGGGGGAGACCGGGCCGATCTTCGCCGCCATCCGGTCGTTCCTCGACGAGATGCTGGTCCTCGAGGGAGGCCGGCGGGCGGACGACGACCCCTCCCCGCTCACGGCCAGACAGGCCGAGATTCTCGAGCTGGTGGGCCGGGGGCTGAGCGACAAGGAGGTCGCCCGGGCCACCGGGCTGAGCGTCCGGACGGTGCAGAAGCACCTCGAGGACACCTACCGGCGGCTGGGGGTGGCAAACCGGATGTCGGCCGTCGTCCAGTACCGGGCGCGGCGCCGACCGGCCCGCCGGGCCTGATCCTCGGCGAGGGTCCGGGCCAGGGTCCCCCCAGTGCGCTGACCCCGCCCCACCGGGCCAATTAGGTTCGCCCCGTGCCTCCCGACCGGAGTGAGTTCGTCGCCGCCAGCTTCAACGTGCACGCCGGCGTCGACGGCCGGGGGCGCCCTCACGATGTCCTCGCCGTCTGCCGGGCGCTCGACGCCGACGTGCTCGTCCTCCAGGAGGTCTGGCACCCCGACGGGGGCACCGCCATGGCGGGCGAGATCGCCGAAACCCTCGGTTACCAGGTAACCGAGGTGACCCTGGCCCAGGGCCGCAGGGCCGGGCCCGACCCTTCGGCCCCGCCCGACTGGATGCGTCCGTTCGACTGGCGGACGGCCAGTCACTCCATCTACTTGGAGAGCGTGCGGCCGTTCCCGCCGAACGTGGTCCGCTCGGCCCGCTACGCCCGGGCCGAGCCGGGGAGCTGGGGGCTGGCCGTGCTCAGCCGGCTGCCGGTCCTCGACGCCCAGATCCTCCCCCTCCCCCAGCTCAGCCGGGACCGGGCCACCCGGGCCGTGGTGGCGCTCAACGTCGAGCTCGGCCCGCACAAGGTGGGGATCGCCGGCACCCACATGTCGCACCTCTCGCACGGCTCGGCTTTGCACTTCCGCGCCGTCGCCCGCATGCTCGACGGCGTGTTCGGCGACGAACCGGCCCTCTTCGCCGGCGACATGAACCTCTGGGGCCCGCCCATCCACGCCTTCTTCGGCCAGTGGCGACGCGCCGTCAAGGGGAAGACCTGGCCCGCCTGGCGCCCCCACAGCCAGCTCGACCACCTCCTCGTCCGGGGGCTCGAGGTCCGGGCCTCGGCCGTCTGGCCCGACTCGGGCTCCGACCACCGCCCGGTCTGGGCCCGGCTGGCCCTGGGCGGCCCCTGACGATGCGCTTTGGCCGCCGGGTCGCGCTGGCGGGGGCGGGGGCGGGGGCGGCCGGGCTCTCTACCTGGGCGGCGATGACCAACCCGTTCACCGCCGGGGCCAACGCGGTCAGCGCGCTCTCCCTCTTCCTCGTCGTCTCGGCGGCCGGGCTCCGGTGGCGCCGGGCCCGGACTGCCCCGGCGCTCCGCTCGGGGACCGGCATGGAGCCCTGGTGGCCGTGGGCCGCCTTCTTCCTCGTCGTCGTGGCGTGGGAGCTGACCTGCCTGTTCCTCGGCCCCCGCGTCGACCACCCGACCCTGAGTTCGCTCTACAACTCGGCCGCCCGCCTCCGGCCGGTGCGGGGGGCGTGCTTCTTCGCCTGGCTGTGCCTCGGGGCGGCACTGGTGCGGACGTGAACGCCCAGACGTGGTCGGACGCCCTGTGGGCCCTGCTGGCGCTGGCCGGGCTGGTGCTGGCCGGGGCGGCGCACCTGCCCGCCCGCCCGCTCGTCCGGGCGTCGAGGCTCCTGCGCCGCATCGAGGCCAGCACCGTGGGCTACGTCGCCGTCCTCGTCGCCTGGATGTGGCTCGGCTGGCACCTCTTCGCCCGCTGATCGCCCGCCCGCCCCTTCGGCGCCGATCGCCGCTCAGGCCGCGGAGAGCTGTTCGGGCTCCTTGCCCTTCGACTCGGGTAGGGCGAAGAGCAACGCGGCAAAGGGCAGGATCGGCAGGAAGGTCGCGACCGGGGCGAAGGACAGGTGCACGTCGGCGAGCGAGCCGAACGCCACCAGGCCCACCACCGCGCCCACCACCCCGGCGGCGGTGAACCAGCCCGACACCGACGCCCGGACCGAGGTCGGGAACACCTCGTTGATCATCGACCCGAGCGGCGGGGCGATGATGCCGCCCCCGAGAGCGCCCATGGCGTACCCGATGAACAGCGCAAGAACGCTGCCCGAGTAGAGCAGGATGCCGAAACCGGCGATGGTCACCATGGCGAGGGTGATGGTCGGACGTCGGCCCACCCGATCGGCCAGCCAGCGCCCGCACAAGAGGCCGAACAGCCCGGTGGGGCCGGCCGTGACGACCATCGCCGCGGTCAGGACCCCCGAGACGTGCCGGACGTTCTGGGCGTAGACGAACACGAAGCTGTTGGCCGGTCCGGTGATCACCGAGACGGCGAAGGCGATGGCACAGACGAGCAGCAGGCGACGCCGGAACCGCCGCCCGACCGGCCCGAGCACTGGCTCACCGCGCGCTGCCCGGTCCTCGCGGGAGAACCGCTCGGGTTCGCTCACCCTGCGTCCGACCCAGGGCAAGAGGACGAGGGGGACGATCGCCATGGCGAAGACGCCCCGGAACCCGATGGCGTCGCGCCCCAGGCTGTAGATGACGGCGGTGGCCCCAGCGCCGACCGCGTAGCCCGCGGCCACCAGGGCCACCGCCTTCGCCCGGTCCGGGCTCCCGGTCAGTTCCCCCGCGCTCACCTGGGCCAGGGCGTTGGTGGCCGAGAGCATCGGGCGGCCCAGGGCGAAGATGGCGACGAACCACCAGTAGCCCGGGCTGAGCGCGGCGGCGGCCGTCATGAGCAGGCCACCGGCGCAGCACGCGAGCACGGTCCGACGGCGCCCCAACCGGTCGGCCATCCCCGCCAGGGGCAGCCCGCCGATCGAGGCTAGCCGGATCACGGCCAGCCCGATCCCGATCGTGCTCCCCGACAGCCCGACCCGGGCGGCCAGGCTGCCGCCACTCGTCTCATGGCCGAAGGTCTTGGCCACGTCGCCGAGCGCGGCCACCGCACCGAACTGACCGAACCCCGCCGCCACCGCCACCGCCGCCACCGCCAACACCGCCGGGGCCCGCCAGCCGAACAGTACGAAGCTGGACCCGTGGCCCGGTTCGGCTCCCGGCGGGCCCTCGGCGCTGGTGGGATCCGGTGCCCCGGTCACCCGGACGGGCCGCTCATCCAGCGACGATGACGCTCGGTCGGTAGCCGATGAACAGGCCCGACTCGACCACCCCGGGGATCGCCTTCAGCTCGGCCTCGGTCCGCTCGGTGACCTCAGGCACCCGGACGTCGAGGAGCAGGTTGGCGCGCTCGGTGACGAGCGGGCCGTCCTTGGTCTCGGCGCGCCGTACGGTCACCTCGTCCACCCCGTTGGCGACGAGCCGGTCGCGCACCAGGCGCAGCGCCTCGGGGACCACCTCGATCGGCACCGTGCCCCGGACCCCCAGCCGGTCCACCAGCTTCGAGGGGTCCACCACCACGTAACGCTCCTTGGACGCCGCCATGACCAACTTCTCGCGCAACAGCGCCCCGCCCCGACCCTTGAGGAGGTTGGCCGCCGGGTCGACCTCGTCGGCCCCATCGAAGGACCAGTCCGGTCGGAGGGTGGCGAGCGAGCCGACGGGCACCCCGAGGCCACCGCATGCCAACTCCATCTCGAGCGAGGTCGTGATGGCGGTCCAGGAGATGCTCTCGGCGCGGGCCCGGGCCACCAGGGCCTGCAGGGTCAGGTGGCTCGTGCTCCCCGAGCCCACCCCCACGACGTCCCCGGGGGCCAGCCGCTCGGCCATCTTGGTGGCGGCGGCGCGTTTGGCCGCCTCGTTGGTGACGGTCCCGCCCCAGAGCTGGCCGTCGTCGAACGCCACCTCGAAGGAGCCCACGAGTCCGCCTCCCAGGCGCCCTGCGCCTCGGCAGCGATCCTACCGAAGCCCCCCTGGACCCCCGCGGCGCGCCGCCCCGGCTCGGTGGCAGTGTGGCCCGGTGCCCAGGCGCAGTGCCGGCCTCCTCCTCTACCGCCACTTCGACGGAGCGCTCGAAGTGCTCGTCGCCCACCCCGGGGGCCCCCTGTGGGCCCGACGCGACGAGGGCGCGTGGTCGATCCCCAAAGGGGAGGTGGAGTCGGGCGACGACGACGCCGGCACGGCCGCCCGGGAGTTCGCCGAGGAGCTCGGCTCCCCCCCGCCCACGGCGGGGTGGATCGACCTCGGCGAGGTGACCCAGGCCGGCGGCAAGCGCGTCCGGGCCTACGCCGCCGAGGGCGACCTCGATCCGGCCGCGGCCCGCAGCGGCACCTTCGAGATGGAGTGGCCGCCGCGCTCGGGGCGGCGTGCCCGGTTCCCCGAGGTCGACCGGGTCCGGTGGGTCACCTTGGAGGTGGCGGCGAGACTGCTAGTCCCGGCCCAGGGGGCGTTCCTGGACCGCCTGGCGGCCCGCCTCGGCCCGCCGGTCTCCTGACCGCCCCGATCAGCCCCCGAGCTCGGCCTCGGTGGCGAAACGGTCGACGGCGTCGGCGAAGGCCTCGAGGTCGACCCCTCGGAGGTGGCGGATGACGTGCCGGCGGACGCCGGCCAAGTGCGTCGGGTAGACCTCCTCCAGGCGGGCCAGGCCGGTGTCGGTGAGCACGGCCAAGAGGCCCCGGCCGTCCGACGGGCAGCGCATCCGCTCGACCAGGCCCCGACGGGCCAGAGCGTCCACCACCCGGCTGATGGCGCTGAGCGACATCGCCCCCCGGGCCGCCAGCTCGCTCATCCGGAGCTGGCGGTCCACCGCCTCCGACAGGTTCACCAGCACGAAGTACTCGGTCATCGTGATCCCGTGGGCGGCGTGCATCTCGGCCTCGAGCACCCGTGGGACGACCACCGACGCCCGGGCGAAGGCCCGCCACGCCCGCTCCTCACCGGGGTTGAGCGGGGTCGTCTCGGTGGTCTCGACGGTCGTCCGGTCGGTCATCACGCCCCCTCCTTGTCATTCCCCCGCCGGGGGAGTATACTTGCTTCTGCACGCATCTAGTTCTCGGAGGAGCCATGACTGCCACGCCCACCACCGAAACCGTCAACCTGACCGGTGACTACACCCTGGATCCGGCACACAGCCGGATCGGCTTCGTCGCCCGTCATGCCATGGTGACCAAAGTCCGGGGCCTGTTCAAGGAGTTCGACGGGGCGATCCACCTCGACGGCGAGGACCCCACCCGCTCGAGCGCCCGGGTCAGCATCGAGGTCGCGTCGATCGACTCCCAGCAGGCCGATCGCGACGCCCACCTGCGGGGGGCCGACTTCTTCGACGCGGAGCGATTCCCGACGATGACCTTCGCGAGCACGAGGGTCGACCCCGCCGCCGACGGCCGCTACACGCTCACCGGCGATCTCACCATCCGCGACATCACCCGGCCGGTCTCGATCGACCTCGAGCTCACCGGGGTGGTGCGGGACCCCTGGGGCATGCACCGGATCGGCTTCGAAGGCTCGGTCGCGGTTAACCGCCGGGATTGGGACCTGTCGTGGAACATGCCCCTCGACACCGGGGGCCTCCTCGTGTCGGAGAAGGTGACCATCGAGCTCGACGTCGCCCTGGTCCGCCCGGCCCAAGGCTGAGGGTGACACAGCTCGGTCGAGGCCTCACAGCTCGAGCGAGGCCTCGACCGCCAGGTCGAACAGGGACCGCCGGACCGAGGAGTTCTGCCAGGACCGGTGGTCCCAGGCCTCCCCGCTCACGTCGTCACCGGCGTAGAGGTACTGGGCGAACCGGACCCGGCGGTGGCGGGCCAGCGCGAGGAAGGCGGCGGCCTCCATCTCGACGGTGATGCATCCCTCAGCCCGCCGCTTCGCGATGCGGGCCGCCGTCTCCCGGTAGGGGGCGTCGGTGGTCCAGGTCTTGCCCACCGTGTGGGGTACGTCCCGGCGCTCCAGCACCGAGACCGCGACCGCCACCGCGTCGAGGTCGGCCTCCACCTCCCGGGCCGGCGGGAGGTAGTGGTAGGAGGTGCCCTCGTCGCGGACCGCGGCGTTGGGCACCACCACGTGGCCCAGCGCCAGCCCGGGCACGAGGGCCCCTGCCCCGCCGCAGGCGACGAAGCTGGTGCACCCGAGCGCGATGGCCTCCTCCATGAGGGCGACGGCCAGCGGGGCGCCGACCCCGGGATGGAACACCGCGACGCGGCGTCCGTCGCCCACCTCGAGCAGGTAGAGCGGGCGCGGGGACTCCATGCCCATCTGCACCACCTCCTCGGCCCGTCCCCCACCGCACACCTCGTCGACGATCTCGGAGAAGAAGCAGATCACCGTCGAGGTGACCAGGCCTTCGACCGGCCGGGCCACGTGCCCCGGCTCGATCAACGCCCCCGGCGAGGGGTCGTACTCGAGAATCGGCACGAGGGGGTCCGAACCCGACGATGCAGGGTTCGTCATCCGGTTCGGTGCGCCCCTTCGGGCTCGACCACCTCGGGCGGCCCGGTGGCCGGAAGCGGCGCCGTCGCCTGCCACAGCTCACGCACCAACACCTGGATCGACCCGGCCAGCGGGATCGCGAGCAGGGTCCCAACGAAACCGCCGAAGAAACCGCCGATCAAGTCGCCCACCGTAGCGCCGACAAGGATCGCCACCAGCACCAGGAGGGGGTTGATCTTGACCGTCCGGCTCATGACGATCGGGTTCAGGACGTGGTTCTCGATCTGGGTGTAGGCCAGGAACACCACCAGCATCACGATGCCGGCGATCAGCGAGTGGGCCAGCGCGAACAGCACGGTCGGGATCCCGGCGACGGCGCCGCCGATCATGGGCAGGAAGTCGAGCAGCGCGACCCACAGGCCCCACAGGACGGCGAACGGCACGCCGAGGATGGTGAGGGTGACGAACACGATCACGCCGGCGATCACCGAGGTGAAGAAGTTCCCGAGCATGTACCCGGTGACCGACCGGCTCACCTCGGCGGCGATCCGACTGGTCCGCTCGGCCCGGGCCGGCGTCAGCATCGAGAGCAGCCCGTGCCGCAGCTTGTGACCCTCGAGGAGCAGCAAGAGGACCAGCACGAAGATCGTGAGCAACGCGACGATCAACGAGAGGGCCCCCTTCCCCAGTGACAGCGCCGGCTTGGACAGGTTCTTGGCGAAGGTGGCCAGCTTCGGCGCGAGGTTGGTCTCGACCCAGTGCTTGACGTGGTACTTGACGAAGAGGTGCCCCAGCCAGCCCTTGCCGTGTTCGACCTGGTTCACGTACTTGGGCAGGTTGCTGGCCAGGTGGGTCAGGCCGTTCACGAGCGGGTACCCGAAGGCGAAGGCGAGCGCGGCGAAGACGACCACGAACACCAGGGTCACGATGGCCACCGCCGAACCTCGTCGGTGCACCCCGAGGCGCAGGAGTCCGACCACCGCCGGATTGAGGAGGAGCGCGACGAACCCCGCCACCACCATGAGGAGCAGGATCTCCCGCAGCTTGTAGATGAGGTGGCCGGTCAGGTAGAAGACCACGACCACGGAGACGGTGGTCAGGATGGTGCCGAGCGGGATCCCCCGGACCGCTGCGAGTTCGAAGAGCCGAGTCCGGCGGGACTCGCCCTCGTGCTCGTCGGCCACCGACACAGCATGGCACCCCGGCACAAAACCACCTGGGAGGGCAACGGGCCCGGACCGCTGGCCGTTGCCGTGCGCCGGGGGATCGGCCCGGGCCGTCGAGCCTCGCGTTGAGCGGGAACCCGGCCGTTCGGTGACGTCGTCGCCGATCGAGACCGGCTCGGGATCGGGCGCCGAGGAGCGGCGGTCGCCTACACGCGGTGGACGCCGGCGAACCCGTATCCGAGACGGATGGGCGTGATGTGGACGACGGCCCCGGTGTAGGGCGCCTCGATCATCTCGCCACCCCCGACGTACATGGCCTCGTGCTCGTCGCCGCCGGGGCCGTAGAAGAGGATGTCGCCCGGCTGCATGTCCGAGATCGACACCGGAGTGGTGTCGTCGAACTGGGCGCCGGAGTAGTGGGGCAGGTTCACCCCGGCCTGGGCCCACGCCCACATGACCAGTCCAGAGCAGTCGAATCCGCCGCTCGGGTCACCCGGGGTGCCCCGGGGGCTGGTCCCGCCCCACACGTAGGGCACGCCGAGCTGGCTCTCGGCCGCGCTCACCGCCGTCCCCGCCCCCGACGAGGGCGGTGGTGGCGGGGAGGTCACCGGGGGGACCGACCCTCCCTGCGAACTCGTGGAGTTCTGGGAGTTCTGGGAGTTCTGTGAGCTCTGCGATCGCTGGGCGGCGGCCAGCGCCGCCTGGGTGCGTGCCACCTCGGCCGCGGCCGCCGCCGCCTGGGCCTGAGCGACCAGGACGCCGATCTGCCCCTTCACTTGGCTCAGCGCTGCGTCGAGCTGGGTCTGCTGTTTCTGGGCCGCCGCCTCCGCCTGGGCCGCGGCGTTGGCCTGGGTCTGGGCCTGGGCCTGCTGGTTGGCCAGGCTCGCCTCGGCCGCGTTCAACTGCACCTCGGCGCTGTGGAGGTTCGCGACGACCACATCGAGGTTTCCGGTCGCGACCTTCCCGTACTCGAGACGCGCCGTGTAAGCCTGCTGGCTCCCCGAAAACAACGGATTCGACTGACCGAGCGTGCCCTCGCTGATATACGAGTTGATCGCCACGACCCGCAGGTGGGCCCTGGCGACATTCACCCGGTGCTGATCGGCCGCGATCTGGGTCTTGGTCGACGCGATCTGCGCGTTCAGTTGGCTGATCTCTCCCATCGCGAGGTCGTAACGCTGGCCGAGGATCCCGATCTGCTGGGTGTCCGAGGTGATCTCCTGTTGGATCTGGTTCGCCTGGGCCTGGAGGGTACTGATCTGATCGGCACCGACCCGCGCGACGGCGGCCAACGCCGGCACGATCGCGACGGCCAGGGCGACAAGAAGGGCGCGCAGGGTTCGAGTCACTCGCAGGGCCCGACACTCCTTCTGTCGAGACTGCGTCCTTCGGCGCGAATGCGCCAACCCGACGTCAGTCACAATGCAGACCATTCTGGCGACGCCACCTCGCGGGGTCAACGACCCCCGGGCGCGCGAACTGACGACGAAACGATGTCAAGAGTGACCTGTCGCGAATTGACCGCTCGGATGCGCGAACATGTATGCGGAGCGCGGCAAAGGCGACGACGAGTACGCGCGATGTCGCGCGTTCGTCGTCTTTCAGCGCGTCGGCACCGAGCGACGAGATCGGTTCCTTCGGCGCGGCCCGGACGACGACGTCGGTGCCGGCGTCTAGGCCGCGACGGTCGACCTCGCCGATGATCGAGGTTCAGGGGGGGCCCGGTAGGAAAGGACCGATGCCCCCGGTGCCGGAGGAAGTGGACTCCCGGTGCGCCACCGTTTGAAGACGCGGCCCCGGCGTCGCCTCGAACCTCGAGCGAGGCGCCACGCATCGGCCGCTCGCAGGAGATCGGCCCGACGTTCCTCTCTCACCGCCTCCACCAAATAGTGGTGCATCTCCCTCTCCTCGTCCTCGACCGTCATGAAGGTCGACGGCTCCATGGGCCCGGACTCATCGACGGGCTCGCCCTGGTGCCTCACCGCTCATGGTTTCAGGCGGGTGTGACACTCCAGAGCGGGTCGGTCTGCGGGTTCCGGACGCCAGCCCCGCGATCGGCCTCGAACGCGTCGGGCGGGTGGCGCCGCTCGATCAGGAGGCGAAGTCGGCGGCGAGCTCCTCGCGCAGCACCCGGCGGAGCAGCTTGCCGTTCTCGTTGAACGGAAGCTCGTTTACGATCTTGATCCGTTCCGGCGTCCGGGCCGAACGGAGCCGGGCGAGCACATGTTGGCGAAGGTCCTCCTCGGAGAGGGAGGCACCAGGAAGCGGCACGACCGCTGCGACGACGCGCTCGCCCCACTCCTGGTCGGGAATCCCGACCACTGCGGCCGACTCCACCCCTTCGTGGCTCACGAGCACCTCTTCGATCTCCCCGGGGGAGAGGTTCTCCCCGCCCCGCACGATGACGTCGTCGAGGCGGCCATGGACGAACAGGAACCCGCTCTCGTCCAGGTGGCCGGCGTCTCGGGTGTGGAACCAGCCCTCGTCGTCGGTCACCGTGGACCCTACGTACTCGCCCGAGACCTGCTCACCGCGCACCCAGATCTCTCCGCGGGTCTCCGTCGGAACCGGGGTCCCGTCGGGTCCGCGAATTGAAAGCTCAATTCCGGGCAGGACCCGGCCGACCGACCCGAGCCGGGCCCGAACCTCGGGATCCGGGCTCGCGAAGGCATTCCGGTGGTCCTCTGGACCGAGCAGCGCGATGGTGCTCGAGGTCTCGGTCAGCCCGTAGGCATTGACCAGGTCCACGTGAGGCAGCACCCGCAGGGTCCGTTCCACCACGGCGGCCGGCATCGGCCCACCGCCGTAGGAGAGCGCCCGGAGCGAGGGCAGGCCCGGTCGGTCGGCTTCGACCACGTCGAGGATCCGGCCGAGCATCGTCGGCACCACCATCGCGTTGGTCACCTGCTCGGAACGGACGGTGCGGACCCAGCGCTCGGGGTCGAACGCCTCGAGCTGGACCACCCGACGACCGCCATAGGTGTTCGAGAGCACCGAAGCGACGGCGGCGACGTGATAGGGCGGCACGGTCACGATGGCGCACTCGCTCGGTTCCGCCGCGCCGAAGTCCACCGTCGACACCACGTACGAGGCGAGGTTGCGATGCCGCAGGACCGCAGCCTTGGGATCCCCGGTGGTGCCGCTCGTAAACAGCAGCACGGCGATCGCGTCGGGGTCGCAACCCCAGCCGTCGCGCTCTTCGACCGCCTCGTCATCGACCCGGGCCAAGAAGTCGTGGCGCTCCATCACCTCGAGCCCCTCGATGCCCGAGATGCGATCGGCCACACCCTCCCCACAGATCACTACCGCAGGCGCGACCTTGGTCACGATGGCCCGGAGGCGGTCATCGGCGAGGCGATAGTTGACCGGTACGAAAGGCTTCTCGGCGATCGCGGCGCCGAACAGCCCGATCGCAACGGCCGGAGAGTTCTCGTCGATCAGGACGACGTGCTCGCCGGGCAGCTCGCCGAGGACCGAGGCGGCCCGACGACTGCTCCGCCCGAGCTCGGCGAACGAGGTGCCGCCATCGAGCGGGCCGATCGCGACCCGCTCCGCCAGCCCGTCGGCGGCCATCTCGAGGATCATGCCGAGGTGGACGGCGGGCTCCTAGTCCGAGGAAGGCAGGGGCTTGGCCCCCTGGACGTTCAAGACCACCTCTCCGAGCGAGATCGATCCGGCACCGGCCTTGGTGCACAGCACCTCGACACCGGTCTCCTCGTCCCCGTAACGCTTGCCGATCTGCGTGCCGCCGTCGAACCCCGGGGCCGGCTCACCGGCCGACCCGTCTGGCGCCGAAACGTCGACCATCGGCTGTCCCCCGCAGCGAAGGTCCGCCTCGCCGACAGCCCGGACGACGACGACCTCGGTCGTGCAGGTCACGGAGCGCAACCTGGCTCCGGGTCTGAGGACTGCCATGAAACCAGGACCTCCCGAAATCGCGAGCGTACCGGACAGGAGAACGGGGCCGACCCGTGGCCGACCGCTCCCCGAGATGCCGAGTCGACTCGGTGTCGGCACCGACTCGATGCGACGTGGACTGTGGCCGAAGAAGGCCTGGCTCAGGCTGCGGCCTCCAAGATGTGCACGCCGCACGCCGAGCCCAACCCAATGACATGGGCCAAACCGACCTTGGCCCCCTCGATCTGACGGTCCTTGGCCTCGCCTCGCAGGTGGTGGCAGACCTCCCAGATGTTGGCGATGCCGGTGGCGGCGATCGGGTGGCCCTTCGACTCGAGCCCTCCGGACACGTTGACCGGCATCTTGCCGTCGCGCCAGGTCGCACCGGAGCGGAAGAAGTCAGCCGCTCCCCCCTCTTCACAGAGCATGAGGTTGTCGTAGTGGACGAGTTCGGCGGTGGCGAAGCAATCGTGGAGCTCCACCAGGTCCAAGTCCTCGGGCCCCACTCCCGCCGTCTCATAGGCCTGCTTGGCGGCGTTGCGGGTCAGCGTGTTGACGTTCGGCAGGATCTGGCAGGCCTCCTCCCACGGGTCGGTGGTGAGCACCGACGCGCTGACCTTCACGCAGCGACGCTGCTGCTCGAGCGACAAGGTCTTGCGCTTGGCGTCCGTGACCACCACGGCGGCGGCCGCGCCGTCGCAGTTGGCCGAACACATGGGCCTGGTGTTGGGGTAGGCGATCATGACGTCGTTCATGATCTCCTCGAGCGAGAACCGCTTCTGGTAGCTGGCCAGCGGGTTGAGGGTGGAGTGGGCGTGGTTCTTCTCGGCGATCCGGGCGAAGAGCTCGAAGTCGACACCGCCGTAGCGATGCCCGTACTCCATCCCCACCTGGGCGAACACACCGGGCATGGTGTCGGTCCCGATCCGCCCGTCGACCGGCGCCACCTGGCCGAAGCGGCCACGGCGCGTCCAGGTGTCCGAGTCGGCGGCCCGGGAGCCACCGACCAGGAGCCCCGCGCCGGCGAGCTTCTCAACGCCGACCGCCAGACCCATGTCGCTCTCGCCGGCCTTCAGCGACATGATCACCGTGCGCAGGGCGGTGGCCCCGGTCGCGCAGGCGTTGGCGACGTTGTAGACCGGGATCCCGGTCTGGCCCACCTGCTTCTGGATGAGTTGTCCGGTTGCGGCGGCCCCGCCCATCAGGTTCCCGGCCGCCATCACCCCGACGTCCCTCATGGTCACCCCGCCGTCGGCGAGCGCACCGAGCACGGCCTCGGAGGCCAGGTCGACCGTGTCTTGGTCGGGGTGCTTCCCGAACTTGGTCATGTGGATGCCGAGGATCCAGATGTCTTCACCGGCCATTGGTTGCCCCTTCCAGTGGTTCGAATCCGAAGCCGACCGCCTCAGTCCCCTGCGCGTCGACCCCGACGACCGACGTCGTCAAGCGCACCTTCATGCCGACCGACACGTGCTCTGGGTCCGGGGCCACGTTGATCACATTGCCCCGGACGCTTGTCCCGCCGCAGTCCACGACGGCCGCGACGAAGGGGACGGGGATCCCCGGCGCCGCCAGGGAGACGATGGTGAAGGCCCGGACCTCCCCGGTCGTATCGACATCGGCGTCGTGGAAGGACACGGCGCCACACGCGGCACAGGCATTGCGGTGGTCGAAGTACCTGGCCGAGCACGAATCGCACTCGTGGGCCACCAGGTGGGGGGGCGGGCCCAACGCCAGGTAGTCGACGAAGGGAATCTGGTTCGTCACTGGTCTCTTTCCGTCGCCTTCGTGGCCCCATTGTGCCCGAGCGGCCGAAGCGGCGCACCCGAGGCTCGGCGAGAGTCTCGCCGGACTGGGCCAACGCCGGAGGCGCCTGGTGCCCGCCGACCTGCGCCGAAAGGGGCGTGGGTCCGTACAATCCGCAGCGGTGCACCGCAAGATCGTGCTCGTGTCGGGACCCCCCGGGGCAGGCAAGACGACGCTCGCCACCGGATTGGCGCCGCTTCTCGGGGTCCCGCTCATCGCCAAGGACCTGATCAAAGAGACCCTCTGGGATGCCCTCGAGCCCCCCGACGGGGACCTCGAGTGGTCTCGACGCCTGGGGGCGGCGTCGATGGAGCTGTTGTGGGCGCTGGCCGGACAGGCACCGGCGGCGCTGCTCGAGGCGAACTTCCGTCCCCACAGCAGCGACGAGCGCACCAGGATCGCCGCCCTGTCGGCCCGGGTCGTCGAGATCTACTGCTCGTGCCCGCCCGAGCTGGCGTCGCGTCGGTACGCGCAACGGGCCGCCGACCCGTCGCACCATCGAGCCCACGTTCGCCCGACGCTCTCGGCCGAGCTGCTGGCCGAGTTCGACCAGCCGGTGGAGATCGGTGAGGTCATCGTGCTCGACACGAGCGGTCCCGTCGACCTGGCCGCTCTGGCCGATCAGGTCCGGGCGCGCTGGCCGTGAGGCGCCGAGAAGCGCCACACGCTGGCATGTGCGGCGGTCGACGACCGGACCTGTCGATCGACCGGATCTGTCGACCACGGGAACTCGACATCGGCTTCCTCTAGGCTCGGTGCCTAGCGAACGGGGGCCAGGGCCGTCGCGACCCTTGCGACCCGTCAACACCCACCTGCCTGGTTACTCCGACGAAAGAGAAGGGCCGAGCTCCCATGTCCATCGCCATCACCGAAGACCACCGCACGCTCGCCAAGACGGTGTCCGACTTCCTCACCAGGCACGACGCCCGGGGCGCGGCCCGGGCACTGCTCGAGTCCGACACCGAGGAGCTCCCCAAGTTCTGGGGTGAGCTGGCCGGACTCGGGTGGCTCGGTCTCCACGTGCCCGAGGAGTACGGCGGCTCGGGCTTCGGCCTTCCCGAGCTGGTCGTGGTGGTCGAGGAGTTCGGGCGCGCGGTGACACCCGGACCCTTCGTGCCGACGGTGGCCGCGAGTGCGGTGCTGGTGGCGGCGGGGACCGACGAGCTGAAGCGCCGCCTGCTTCCGGGACTGGCCGACGGATCGGTGACCGGAGCGGTCGCACTGGGCGGCGAAGTGGCGGTGAATGGGGCCAAGGCGGACGGTTCCGCCGGGGTGGTGCTCGGCGGTGGCCTGGCCGACGTCCTCATGATCCCAGTGGGTGACGACGTGGCGGTGATCGAGCGGTCCTCGGGGGGCGTGGAGGCCATCACGCCGAGGAACCTCGACCCGACCCGCCGGTCCGCCCGGATCAGCTTGGCGGGCGCCCCGGCGACGGTACTCCCCGGCGCCCGCCAGACCCTCGTCGACTTCGCCCGGCTGGTATATGCGGCCGAGGCGGTCGGCGTAGCCCGCGAGTGCACCGAGTCGGCCGCGGCCTACGCCAAGGTGCGCGAGCAATTCGGGCGGCCGATCGCGACCTTCCAGGCGGTCAAGCACCACTGCGCCAACATGGTGGTCGCGGCCGAGCTGGCCACCTCCTTGGTCTGGGACGCCGCCCGGGCCGCCGCCACCGGCGGCGACCAGTTCAGCTACACGGCGGCGATGGCCGCCGCCCTGGCGCTTCCCGCAGCCGACCAGGACGCCCAGCTCAACATGCAGGTCCACGGGGGCATCGGGTTCACCTGGGAGCACGACGCACACCTCTACCTGCGCAGGGCCAGCGCCATCGAGATGGTGATCGGGGCCGAGGCGGCGGCGGTCGCCGTCACCGACCTGGCGCGCCGGGGCCTCAAGCGGGGTCGCAGCGTCGACCTCCCCCCAGAGGCCGAACAGTACCGGGGGACGGTGCGAGAGTTCCTGGAGAAGATCAAGGGTCTCGACGAAGCGGCCCAGCGGACCGCCATGATCGAGGACGGCTACGCCATGCCGCACTGGCCCAAGCCCTGGGGCCGGAACGCCGGGGCGGTCGAGCAGCTGGTGATCGAGCAGGAGTTCGCGGCGGCAAAGGTCCGTCGTCCCGCGTACGGGATCACCGGGTGGGTCATCCTCACCCTGATCCAGTACGCGACCGAGGATCAGGTCGCCCGCTGGGTGAGGCCGGCCCTCAACCAGGAGCTCATCTGGTGCCAGCTCTTCAGCGAGCCCAACGCGGGCTCCGACGCCGCCGGCATCCAAACCAGGGGTACCCGGGTCGAGGGCGGGTGGCTGGTCAGCGGCCAGAAAGTATGGACGAGCGGTGCCCAACTGGCCAAGCACGGCCTCGCCACGGTGCGCACCAATCCCGACGCCCCCAAGCACGACGGCATCACCATGATGGTGATCGACATGAAGGGTGAGGGTGTCGAGGTCCGCCCGCTCAAGCAGGCGACCGGGGACTCGGCCTTCAACGAGGTGTTCTTCAACGACGTGTTCGTTCCCGACGACGACGTGGTCGGGCCGATCGACCACGGCTGGACCGTCGCCCGAGCGACGCTCGGGAACGAGAGCGTGAGCATCGGCGGCGGGGGTTACGGGTCGGCGATGGCGATCGACGGGGTAATCGCCATGTACGACGCCCACCCCGAGCGGCTCGGCGGCGGAGCGGGACGCATCGGCCGCTACGTGTCCAGCACCCAGGCCATGGACGCCCTCAATCTGCGCAGCGCGCATCGGGCCGTCGTCGGAGGCGGCCCCGGGCCGGAGGGCAACATGACCAAGCTCGTGCTCTCGGAGAACGGCCACGAGATGGCGGCGATGCTGGCCGCGCTCAACGGTCCGGAGACGGCCCTGATGGAAGACGCGGGAGCCATCGCCGGCTCGCTCGTGCTGTCGCATCGCTCGATGTCCATCGCCGGAGGCACCTCGGAGATCAAGCGCAACCAAATCGGAGAGCGGATCCTCGGCCTTCCCCGGGACCCCCTGATCTGAGTTCACCTGGGGCGGACGGCCGAGGCCGTCCCCCTCGGGGTCCCTCCGGGTCGAACGCTAGGAGGGGCGGCCGAGCCGCTCGACCAGGAATGCCTCGATGAGCTGGTTCACCAGGTCCGGGGCCAGCAACTGGTTGAAGTGGCCGACCCCGGGGGTCTGGGCGTTGACGAGCGTCGGGCACAGCCCGCTCAGCTTCGCCGGATCGTTGATCGGGCGGTCGGCATGGATGGCCAGAGCGGGGACGCCGACCGCACGGAGGGCCGCGCCCGGCCACTCGGTCATCGCCTTCATGCACCCGTAGGCCACGTGCCCTGGTACGGCAAGCATTTCGTTGCAGACGCGTGCCTTCAGCGTGGCATCGTCGCTCGGGAGGAAGAGGAGCCCCTCGACGAAGCGCCGCCGTGCCGCATCGGAGCCCTCGCCGCGCAGCTCCTCGAGGAACTGACCGAAGAGCTCGGTCGTCTCTGGTGGTGGCTCGATCGGGGCCGAATCGACCAGCACCAGGGCCGCAACCGCCTCTGGATGCCGGGCGGCCAGCTCGACGGCGACCAGCGCGCCCATGCTGTGGCCAACGATCACCGAAGGACCCAATGCGAGCTGACGGCCAACCCACGCCACGTCCTCGGCCAGCAGCGAGATCGAGTAGTCGCCCTCGGGGGCGTCGCTCGCCCCGTGTCCGCGCAGATCCACAGCGACGGTCCGGTGCGTGTGCCTGAAGTGCTCGACCTGGGGTGCGAACGCGCTGTGTGCGCACGTCCAGCCGTGGACGAACACCATCGGGGGTTCGCCCGCGCCCGCCTCCTCCAAGGACAACCTCACACCGTCTTGTTGCACCACGTCCACGGCGAACTCCTTCCTCGGAGGTCCGGCCAGACTCTAGAGCGGTGACCGTGCCGACACCCCGGTCGTTCGGGCCTCCGACCTGGGGGCGGAATGACGAAGGTGGGCCCCAAGAACCGGTGGGAGGGCAGAAGGGGGAGGCGGATTCGGCGGTAAAGTCGGCCACCTCGGCACTCAGCGGACTTCGCTCGGAGCCTCCTCGCCCAGAGTGATCAGTCGGAGCGACCCCCCGACAACCTCGAGCACGGTGCACGAACAGTTGTCGGGACGAAAGCTGGTGACCCGTCCGTCACCGCTTGCCTTGCCGACGGCGGTGTTGATCGCCACGAAGTGGGTCGTGACCACGGTGTCCTCCCCGAGTGCCACCAAGGCGTCGATGAGGCCCCGGCGCCAGTCCTCGAGCTCCGGCCCGATGTGGGGATCACCCCAGCGGGCGAGCATCACCCGCCGGAGCCACGGACCCCGCTGATCGAGCGATCCCTCGGGACCGGTCGGAGACGGGATCTCGCCGACCCGGGGTTCGACGGTGGCGGCGACGTTCCAGATCTGCTCGAAGGCCGCCGCGGTGCTTCTGGCCCGGCGAAGCGGGCTCGAGACGACCGGCAGCGGACCCCGGCCGGCCAGTCCGCTCGCCGTCGCCGCGGCCTGCGACCGACCGAGGTCGTCGAGGTCCGGATCGGCATCTTCGGTCCATCCGGCGGCGGCACGGCCGTGACGAACGAGGTAGAGCCGAACCGGCCGGCGATCACCGCTCACGAGCCTGTCACTCGCTCATGCAGCCAAGAAGGACACGATGGCCCGCGCCAGTTCGGGGTTGGTCACCACACCCTCGTGGTCGCCTTCGAGGACCAGTGCACGTCCGTCCGCGAGCGCGGCCGCAAGCTGGTGGGGAGAGGCGTCGCGGTCGCCGCAGACCACCAGCGTGGGTACACGGACGCGTTCGGGCTCCATGTCGGCAGAGAGCTGCCGCCGGTCCGAGCGCAGCAACGCGGCGATCGCCTTCAGATCGTTGTCCCGGGCTTCGAAGACCTTCCGGGCCCTCCTGGCCACCGGGTCCTCCAGCGCGTCGGGATCATCGGCCTCCAGCCCGGCCAGCCAGCGGCCGGTCATCGAGCTTCGCTCGGCGGTCTCGGCACCCCACTTGGCCGGGTCACCTCCAATCCCTCCGAGCACCAGGCGGCGCAGTCGGTGGTCACCGAGTGCGAAACGCAGGGCGGTCGCCGCCCCCATCGAATAGCCCACGAGATCGATCTCGGTTAGTCCGAGGTGGTCGAGCAGCGCTCCGACGTCTCGCACCATGGCGTCGCCCTCGTAGGCGGCCGGTTCGTGAGGCTTGCCGGAACGACCGTGCCCGCGGGCGTCCATACCGATCGGCCGCCGTCCCGCCCCGGCCAGCGCAGCCCAGATCCCGGCGTCTTTCCAGTTGCCATCGGTGCTCGAGCTGAGGCCGTGCAGGAGGACGACCGGCGGTCCCGCTCCTTCGTCCTCGTAGTAGAGGCTCGTGCCGTCGAAGCTGGTGAATTCGGGCATGTCTCATTGTGCCCGGGACCGGGAGATCTGGCCAGGGGTCATCGCGGGCCGAATCTCGACGCTGCGCGAGCCGCGCGGCGACCTCGACGGGGAGCGTGTCGCAGCTCGGAACCGACAGGTCCCGCGACGGGCACCGGCTAATCGGTGAGCTCGGCCGTCCCATGACGGGAACGCCGCCGGGCGAGCTCGAAGCACAGCACACTGGCGGCCGTCGCGACGTTCAGCGACTCGACCTCGGCGTCCATCGGGATGGTGATGTGGGTCGTCACCAGCTTCCCGACGGCCCCGGAGACTCCGTCGGTTTCTCCGCCGACCACAAAGGCCGTTCGAGGCCCGATGTTCGCGTCCCACAAGGAAGTTCCAGCGGCCGCTTCGAGCGAGATGAGCTCGAACCCTGCTCGGGAGAGCAGCCCGGCCGCCTCGAGTGCCGTTCTCGCCCGCACGAGCGGGGCGCGGAACACGGTCCCGGCCGAGGCCTTCACGACCAAAGGACCGATGTCGGCGACGCCGGCCGTCGGGACCACGATCCCGTCGATGCCGCTCGCACTGGCCGCCCGAATGATCATCCCGACGTTGGCCGGTGTGGTGATCCCGTCGAGCACGAGGCAGGTCGCGGGTCGCGCTCCCACCGACTCCAGCCACGACGCCGTCGACGTCATGTGGGGTACCAGCACGTCGGCCGCCATCCCCTGGTGCTGGCGTCCGTTATGGCTCATCTTCGTGACCACCTCACGGGGAACCAAGCGGAGAGGAACCGAGCGGCTCCGGGCGGAGTCCTTCAGCTGCCGGAGCAACTCACGATCGAGGTCTCGGTCCACGAAGACCCGTTCGACGTGCAGTGACCGATCAGCGAGCGCCTCGAACACCGGCCGGCGACCGAAGACCGTCAGGTAGCGGTCGCGCGGAGACGCCTCGGCACCGGTGGACACCGACAAATGGTGCCACCGGTCGAGGGCCGAGCCGGGGCCGAGGCCAAAAGACCCTGGCCGCCGGAGCGTCCCGTCCTGGCGACCACCACGTCGTTCCCCGGAGCCCCTCTGTTCCTCACCCCAGAATCTCGACCACGTCCCCGTCGACGAGGACGTGGTCCCGCCCCACCTGTTGCCCCGGGAAACGTGCCGAGGGACCCCAGACCCGTGCACCGGCGCAACGCGCCGCCAGGTCGTGGTGGATGGCGTCGGCCACGTCGACGACCACGACCGGCGGCTCGAAGGCCTTGGGCTCGCCCTCCACGTGATCGCCTCGCCGCAGATAGATCCGGACCAACCCGGTCAGGTCCCACAGCGCCTGGCGGAGGGCGATGAGGGATTCCTCGTCGAGGACGCTGACCGTCAACACCGTCATGTCGCCACAGGCGGCTCGCAAGGCGTCGATCGCCTCAGGCTGAGCCTCGTCGGACTTGGTCGCGACCAACAACCTCGGCCGGGGAACACCGGCGGCTCGGAGCTCGACGAGGACGCCGAGCAGGGGGTCGGGGCCCAAGGCCGGGTCGTGGCAGAGCACGACGTCGTCGGCAGTTCGAATCACGCCGATCAGGCCACGTCCTCCACCCCGGTCCTCGTTGGCTCCAGCAATGAGGCCGGGGATCTCGACCAACTGCACCAGGACGCCATTGACTCGGGTCAGCGCCGGAACGGGCCGCGTGGTGGTGAAGGCGTAGTCCCCGGTCCTGATCTGCACGTTGGAGAGCACCTGGAGAAGCGTCGACTTCCCGACATTGGGAGGTCCGACGATGGCGAGTTGCGCCGCCCCCTCCTTGCGGACCGACAGCGAGTCGCGGTGCAGCATTCGGGCGCGTCCCCGGGTAGCGGCCATCTCGGTCATCACCCACTTCCGGATGTCCGCGTACGGTCCGTTCTTGTAGTCCGGCAGCTCCTCGAGGATGGACCGCAGCTCTCGAAGCCTTGCGTTGCCCTCCTTGCCCACGAGACGGCGCCTGATCACTTGCATCTGAGTCCGATGCGGCATCGGCACGGGTATCGCTCCTCTTCTCCTCTATTGAGGCGGGAGCGAGTGCGACGCGCGCCACAGCTGGCTGCTCACGTCGCGCCGTGCGCCCGCCGCTTCCTTCGACGCAGTGGTGGAAGCGGCGGATCAGCCGTTGAGTCGTAAGACCCTGGAACGCCAGACGGCTTGGCCGCCTGGGCCGGACTCGAAACCGGTCACGCCGCCAGCGTAGTGCGCGCCCCCACGCCGGGTTACGGCGACCGGCGGGTCGGTCGAACCCGGGCGGTTCGCGCCGCGAACCGAGCCAGATGGGCCGCTTCCGGTCCCTGTCGGACCCCACCGGGCTGCTTGACTGAAGGCATGTCCAGTCTCGCCGTCACCCTCTACGGCGTCTGTGCCCTCACATTCATGATGGCCATGTACGCGCTGGAGAGCCGAGGGCGAGGGTTCATCCTGGCATTCACGCTCGGATGTCTGGCGTCGAGCCTCTATGGGTTTCTCTCCGGCACGTGGCCCTTTGGGGTTGTGGAGCTGATTTGGTCCGGTGTGGCGCTGCGGCGATATCGGGCGTCGCACCCAACCTGACCCACCGCCCCGGTGGCGGGCGACGATCAAGTTGACCTTGATATGGGGAGCGTCAACGAGTGGGTTGGGGTCGCGCACCTCGCGAGCTGCTGGACTATGACACCGTGAGCGAGGCCCGACTGATTCTCACCTGCGGATTGCCCGGCGCGGGGAAGACCCTGCTCGCTAGGCAGCTCGCCGCGGACCGGAACGCCGTGCGCCTCACGAAAGACGAATGGCTCTGGGCCCTCGGCTCCACCCCCTGGGACACGCCGACCCGGGAAAGGGTCGAACGGGAGCTCTGGCAACTGGCCCAAGAGATCCTGCGGCTCGGGCTGAGCGTCGTCCTCGACTTTGGGCTCTGGGCGCGGGTCGAACGAGATGAGATGCGCTCTGCGGCCCATCGTCTCGGTGCGAGCGTCGAACTGCACTACCTGGACGTGCCGGGCGACGAACTGTGGCGGCGCATCGAGGCCCGGAACCTGGAGCCACCCTGGAGCCGCTACCCGATCCGGCGCGCCGATCTCGACGCGTGGCTGGTCAGCTTCCAGGCGCCCGACGCCGCCGAACTGGCCTTGTTCGACCCCCCGCCACATTACTGAGCCACCGACCGGCGAGCGACGCCGCAGATCGGGTGGGCTCGGCTCCGACGACGTCGAGAGGTTGGGTCGGTGACGGCCCCTCAAGCCGGGTGGATCACCAGTTGGGTGTTGCGGAACAGGGCCATCGTCCGGCCGGTGGTCGAGTTCGTCACCACGGCGTCCCAAACCAACGTGGTCCGTCCCACGTGGGCGGGGCGAGCCAGGCCCACCACCTCCTCACCGACTCGCGCGCTGGAAAGGAAGTTCGTCTTGAGCTCGACGGTGGTGAAGCTCGATCCGGCCGGGATGTGGTGGCGCATCCCGAAAGCACAGAGGATGTCGGCCAGGCTGACCACCACCGGGGCAAAGAGGTAGCCGGTGCCGGCGATCAGGGGCTCGGTGACCGTGAGGCGGCCCTCGGTGCCGTCCGACTCGACCCGGGTGATCTCGATACCGAACAGGCCGGGGACCTTGTCCCGGCCGAACTCGTTCAACCCCCTGACTTCCTCGTCGGACACTCGCCCCCCTCGAAATGAGCCATCGTAGAGGTCCCGAATCGACGCCGCTGATGCGACGCACTGGGAAGTTCCGGGCTTCGCATAGTCGAGCCGGGACTTCGACGACCCTGCGCCCCGGCGCCCTTCTGCCAACGCCGGCGATCGACCGAAGACGACCGGCTCGCCATCGTCGACCCTCGCCGCCCGGGCCGTGGGAGAATGCCCCTTCCTCGGAGAGGCCCGTGCGCCTCACCCCGGTGTGCCAGCTGGTAAGACGACTCCGGATCAGCTCTGGTCCCCGAGTCGAGGGAAAGACGGGTGGGAGAGGCTGTGGCTGCGGATCAAGGTGACATCTCAGCATTCGAAGAGCTGGAGTCCAACGTCCGCTATTACTGCCGACGGTGGCCGACGGTCTTCGCCTCGGCCGCCGGGTCCCGCCTTGTGAGCGAGGACGGTACGCGCTACCTCGATTTCTTCTCGGGTGCCGGTGCGCTTTCCTACGGGCACAACGCGCCCTTCCTGGTCGAGGCGGCCGTCGACCATCTTCGCTCCGGTCGGCTGATCCACAGTCTGGACACCCACACGCCGGAGAAGGCGGCCCTGCTCAGGACGCTGCAGCGCTGCGTTCTGTCCCCGCGCGGCATGGACATGGTGGTGCAGTTCGTCGGGCCGACCGGCGCGACCGCCGTCGAGGCAGCCCTGCAGCTGGCCGAACGAATCACGGGACGACGTGGCGTCGTGGCCTTCGAGGGCGGCTTCCACGGCATGACCGCCCGAGCGGCGTCCGTCTCACACTCGTTGGGCGACCGGGACCATTCGGGCGCTCGATTCCTCCCCTATCGGTCCCAGCCCGACGAGCGCGATCTCCAACTGCTGAAGAGCGCCCTCGAACGCCCGATCGGCGACGAGCGACCGGGGGCGCTCATCATCGAGCCGGTCCAGGCGGAGGGCGGAGCCCGCCCCTTCACGGCGGCGTATCTGGCCGAGGTCCGGCGCCTCTGTACCGACCATGAGGTGGTGCTCATCGCGGACGAGATCCAGGCCGGGGTGGGTCGAACCGGTCCCTTCTTCTCCTCCGAGGGCTCGGGGCTCGACCCCGATATCATCTGTGTGTCGAAGTCCCTGAGCGGGCTCGGGCTCCCCCTGGCCGTCAATCTCATCCGACGGGACCTGGACCGGTGGGCCCCCGGGGAGTTCACCGGAACGTTCCGCGGCAACAACCTCGCGTTCGTCACCGCGACGGCGCTCCTCGAGCGCTACTGGGGGAACGGCGAACTCGAGTCGTCGACCGGCAGGCGGGGACAGCACGTCGGTGCCCTACTCGGGCACCTCGCTGCCGAAGACGACGTCCTCCCGTTCTCGGTTTCCGGACGCGGGTTCCTCTGGGGGCTTACCTTCGAAGACGGGCGTGCCGCCACGGCTGTCGTCGTCGCTGCCTTCCGTTCCGGGCTCATCGTCGAAGCATGTGGGGCGGGTGATCGGACGGTGAAGCTGCTCCCGTCGCTCCTCATCGACGACGAGGACCTCGAGCTCGGTCTCGATCTGCTCGCGACGGCGGTGCGCGGCCTGTCCGAGGGTTACTGAAGCCCTCCCTAAACCAAATCGACCGGAGCGACCCGTTACTCGCCGGTCTCGCCGTCGATCGCCTCCCGGATCAGGTCGGCGTGGCCGTTGTGCCTGGCGTACTCCTCGATCAAGTGGCAAAGGATCCAGCGCAAGCTGGGAGACGGGCTGTCGGGCCAGTGGCGGCGGGCCCGCTGCCCGAGGTCGCCGTTCGCCAGGGCCTCGTCGACCAGAATGCGCGAACGCGCCACCGACTCCTGCCAGAGCGAACGGAGCTGCTCGGGCGAGTCCGAGGCAGCAGAGGTCCAGTCCCAATCGCGATCGGACGCTCCGTCGACCGTGCCCCACGGAGCGACGGCGGGCCGGTCGTGGAGGACCCGCGAGCACCACGAATCCTCCACCCTGGCCATGTGCTTCAGCATCCCGCCGATGGTCATCGACGAGGCAGCGATCTTGGTGGCGAGCGCGGCGGTGTCGAGCCCCGCGCTCTTCCAGGCCAGCGTCGCCCGCTGGTAGTCGAGGAACCCGAGCAGGGTGGCCGTCTCGTCCCCGTCCACCGGGGGCTCGGGGCGTCCGTGGTCGTCGATGTTGGTCATTAGCGGAATGTAGCGGAATGTAGTGGTGTCGCTGTCGCCGGTCACCAGGACGACCGAAGGGGTTGTCCGGGCCGGCATCCCAGGTCAGCACCTCCACACCCGGGAGCCCGTGCCAGCGGAAGCACTCCGCCCCCGCCGCCTCCTGCTGCAACTTGTGGGCCGCGCCCGCGATGGGATCGGACCACGGTTCGAGCTCCTTGCCCAGAACCTTGAGGAACAGGATCTGGCCGCCGGCGTCGACCCGGAGCACCAGATTGCCACTGCGGACCCGTCGCACCCGGGGCCCTCGGCGTCGATGCCGGCACTGCGCTCGATCGCGAGGACCTCCGGACGACCGAGGGCGGGCGGTCTCACGGTCGATGCTCCCAGACGAAGTCCACGAACCACGAGGGCGGCTCGAGCCTGTTGGCGCGCATCCACAGGTATCGGCTCTCGCCGACGAGGGCCAGGCAGGCCGCGAATCCCTCGTCGACCTCGGGGCCGCGGCGCTCGCTCGAACCCCGGCGGCAGTCGGGCCTCGGATCGACGCCAGAGCTGAGGGCGAGGTGCGCGAGGTCGAAGCCAATCGGCTCCCACCCGAAGCACGCCCAGTCGACCGCCACGGTGTCGTCTCCCGCGCTGAACAGATTGGACAGCACGAAGCCCCCGTGCGAACGGACGACGGGAGACCGGACAGGGCCTCGAGCATTTCCCTCCGACGACGCCACAGATCGACCATTCGTTCATCGGCGTGGGCAACGGGCCAGTCGCGTTGTCCGACCCGTTGGCCCAGCTGATCACGAGCCAACCACGGTCGATCCAAGACATGCTCGTAGTCGACCTGCCATGCGGCCAGGTGCTCGGCCGCCCGCTCGACACCGGTCGGCGGCCCGGCGATCTCCTCGAGGTCCGCGCTCGTGCCCTCGGCGCGCTGACACCGGGGGCGCCCGAAGGCCCGGGCCCTGGGAAGCATGCCCGAACGATAGGCGTCGACCTCCCGACGCCAGTACGCCCCAGTGCCGAGGATCCAGCGACCTCTCGCCCCGGTCGGCACTTGGCCGGAGGGTCTTGCGGATCATCGCGACCTGGCGCTCCTCTTCGGCTGGGCCCCGCAGCGAGAGGACCAGGCGAACGACCCGAGCCGTGGCGGCACCGGTTCGGGTCCGGAGTTCCTCAACGACGGTCTCGGCCACGACCTCCTCGTTCCGGGTCGGCCAGCTGTCGGGCGATCGCCCGCCCCCCACGTCCTCGAACCCTACGGCTCGGCCCCGGATGTTCCCCCCCAATCGTCCTTGTGCCTGTGTACGCAGTTACTCGCGACCGGCCCGCCGCTTCGACAAGCGGGCGAGCATTTGCAAGCGTTGGCCCATGGGGCTCTTGCTCTGCGACCTCGACGACACGATCTTGTCCCGGCGGGAGAACTTCTGGGTGTGGGCCTCCGCCTACGTCACCGGCCACGCTCTCGCGGCCAGGGAGATCGACTGGATCGTCGAGCTCGATCAGGACGGCTACCGGCCCCGAGACGAGTTCTTCACCATCCTTTCGCAGCGCCACGACCTCGGTTACAGCGCGCAGGAGATCACCGAGCGCTACTTCGCGGACTTTCTCTCCGCGCTCGAGACCATCGATGCCCTGGCCCGAGCCCGGAGAGCCGGATTCAAGGTGGCCATCGTGACCAACGGCGCCCAGCGTGCGCAGGAGGCCAAGGTGTCCTCGGCCGGGCTCGCGGAGCTCGTCGACGCGGTGTGCATCTCGGAGGTGGTCGGCTACGCCAAGCCGCATCGAGAGATCTTCGAGGTCGCAGCCGAACGGTGCGCGGCGAGCCTGAAGGGGGCGTGGATGGTGGGCGACAACCCGCTGAGTGACATGGAGGGTGCCCGGAGCTGCGAGGCAAAAACGGTCTGGCTGCCCAACGGGCGCACCTGGCCCTCGGAGCTGGAGTTCCGGCCGGATCTCGAGGCCGGGTCCTTCGCTGGCGCCGTGGACCTCGTGCTCTCCTCGGAACGCTGAGCGGTGCCAGGACCGACCGGTACACGTCACCGGAACGGACCCACCGGTTCTCTCGCCAGGGTGCTCGGCGCGGGACTCGTCGCCCACGCGCTCCCCTCGGTCGGCGACGTCGCCGCGATCGTGGGCACCCGCTCGCCCCGTCGGGTCGGGCGGATGTGGCTGCACAGCGGCCCGGGCAAGCGAGCCGTGGCGTTGACCTTCGGCGACGGGCCGTCCCCCGAGACGACACCACGCGTGGTTCGCCAACTGGGCCGGCTGGGCCTGCGGGCCACCTTCTTCGTCACCGGCACCGAGGCGGTGAAGTACCCGGAGCTGATCGTGCAGATCGAGGGCGCCGGGCACGCGCTCGAGAGCCACGGCATGGAACACCGCCACCACCTGGCGCACCGGTCGCGATGGATTTTCGAGGACACCCGAGCTGCGGTGCGCGCGCTGCACGACCTCGGTGTCAGGCTCGGTACCTTCGACCGCCGTACGGACAGGCGGCTACGGCCACGTTGGTGGCCGCCCGAACCCACGGGGTGACCCCGGTCCAGCTGCTGGGGGCGCGAGTTCGCGGAACCGAGACCGCGGGCGGTCGTGGCTCGAGTCCGGCGGGGGCTGGTCCCGGGTTCCGTCATCCTGGTCCACGACGGCGACCGGCACTGCGGAGCGGGCAGCGTCGCCGCCGTGGAGGAGGCCCTGCCGATGCTCGCCGAGGAAATACGGCGCCGCGATCTCGGCATCCTGACCATGCCGAGCTACTCGGGTGAGTCCGTTCGGAGTTCGCCTGATCGCTCGACCACGGCGCCGATGATCCCTTACCACGACACGTGCACGAGCGCCCTGATCGGGTCCACCGAGTGCTCCACGTCCCCGGCCAGCTCGCGCCGGGAGTGCCCGGGCTGCCGGCGGCGCGAAGCCGATCAGGCCCGGAGCTCGTCGACGAGCCCCCATTGCCGGGCGGTGTGGGCGGAGACAGCCGAACCACTGAGCGCGGCAAACGCCGTGCGCTGACGGCCGATCCGACGTGGAAGGCTCGCCGTGCCACCGGCTCCCGGGATCAGTCCGAAGCCGACCTCGGGGAGCGTGAATGTCGCCTCCGGCGTCGCCGAGATCCGGTGGGAGAACGCGGGGATCTCGATGCCGGCCCCGACGCACGCGCCATGGACCTCGACCCGCACTCGGTCCGCGCAGCGGGCCAGGGCCAATCCGGCCGACCTGCTCACCCGTACCGAGTGCGCAGTCGCGGGGTCGGTGGCCGAACCGAACTCGTTCAGGTCGCCTCCGCTACAGAAGTCCGGGCCGCTCCCGCGCAGGCGGGCAGCTTCGATGGTCGGATCCACCTGGACAAGCTGGAGTGCGGTGATCAAGGCGTCCCGCATCGCCGAGTTCAGGGCGTTGTGCACCTCGGGGCGGTGCAGCTCGATGTCGAGGAACGGCCCATGCCGCGTGACCAGGACCGGGTCGGTCTCGCCGTTTTGGGCGCGGTTAGAGGTGCGGCGTGACTCGAGCCAAGTCCGGAACTCGGGACCGCCCTGGAGCATCGAGTACACGAACGACTCGGCCACGACTGCGTCGCGGAGCGAGAGCTCCTCGCCCATCCGGAGCAGCTGGACCAGTGCCACCGAGGCCAACGGGGACCGGTCGATGCTGACGCCGAGGTCGACCAGGGACCGCTCGAGATCGTCGCAACCGACCCAGGGCCGTGGCACCGTCGAGCCCTGGCACAACAGGACGTCGAATCCGCCGGGAACCCAGGACGGGTCGGGAGCAACCCCGACCGTCACACACGGCAGGCCGGTGGCGAGCGCTTCGAGTGCCGAGAGCTCCGGCGTCCTCTCGGTCACGTCGACGGCCAGGACCGAAAGGGTCACCCGGGGGTCGGCCAGACCAAGGTCGAACTCGTCACGGACCAGATCGAGCGCCTCGGCCGGGGTGAACAGGCTCGGGGCACCGGGATGCCCGCCCATGCCGTCACTGTAGTGTTCGGACATGTTTGGCCAGCTTGGACGGCCAAGCTCCGACCCGGTCGAGACGTCGGTCGTCGACGTGGCGGCGGCCGGTGGCATCACCCTCGACAGGGCGGCCGTCGACCGACGTTCCGACCGCACCTGCACCGTCCTCGAGTTCGCCGCCTCGGGCGCCATGTGGATCACCGGGAGGCACGCTCCGACCCCGGTCCGCTTTCCGCTCTTCGCCCACCTCGACGGCCTGAGCGCCGGGATCGAGACGCTCAGCAGCCGGCTCGGCGCCCCGGTCCGGCTCGACCCGGCGCTGGTCGTCTCCCAACGAGCGGCCGAACGGGGCTTCACCCGAGGTGGACGGCGCTCGGCCAATGGCTCGTGTCGGCTCATCCGGGGCGAAGACGGCTGGCTGGCCTGCAATCTTCCAAGGCCCTCCGATCTCGAGCTGCTTCCGGCTGTCCTGGAGCGGGCGGTGGGTGACGACCCGTGGTCGGCGCTCCACCAGGTCGCCGGCGACGTGCCGGTGGCCGAGTTGGAAGCGCGCGCCCAGCGGGTGGGCGTCGCCGTCACCGTGCTCGACATCGACGCCTCGGCGCCGGATCGACCGCCGGTCACCTTCGAACGCATCGGTCGCCGCTCGGCGCCAGACCGTCCGCCTCGGGTGATCGACTTCTCGGCCATGTGGGCCGGCCCCCTGTGCGCCCACATCCTCGGACGCTCGGGCTCGCAGGTGTGCAAGGTGGAGGACCCGGCCCGACCGGACGGCGGGCGGTGGGGCGACCCCCTCATGTACCGGCGGCTGCATCAGGGCGACGACCTCGAAGCGGTCTCGTTCTCGACGAGCGAGGGGCGTCGTGAGCTCGCACACCTGGTCGATCGCGCGGACGTCGTCATCGAGTCGTCACGGCCCCGGGCATTGGAGCAGCTGGGTCTCACCCCCGAACAGTTCCTGTCAGCGGCTCCGGGCCGGACGTGGATCAGCATCACCGGCTACGGACGCCAAGGGCCCCGCGCCAACCATGTGGCCTTCGGCGACGACGCCGCCGTGGCCGGCGGGCTCGTCGCCTGGGAAGGTTCCGACCTCCCGGTGTTCTGCGCCGACGCCCTGGCCGATCCGGTGAGCGGCCTCTTCGCGGCCTTCGGCGGGTTGGTCTCGCTGGCTGCTGGAGGCGGCCTCCTGGTCGACGTCTCCATGCGCGACGCCAGCAGGGCCGTGCGAAAAGGTCCGGGGTGCCCGGCCGACCACGCCGTCGAGATCGGTCCCGGCGGTTCCTGGGTGGCCTGGCACCGCGGAGGCCGAGCACTCAGCCAACGAGTCCTCTCGCCGGTGGAGCTGGTCGGCGCCGCCGGTGGGTGACCTCGTCGTCGTCCGCGCCGACCTCGGAGGAGACGGTGCGGTCGACATTCGAATCGCCGATGGCCGCATCCACTCGGTCGGCCCAGACCTACCCGTCGGCGACGACGACCGGTTACTCGACGCAGCCGGCGGCGCGGTCCTGCCGGGGCTCCACGACCACCACGTGCACCTCTACGCCGCCGCTGCCGCCGGCGAGTCCCTGCCGCTCGGACCGGACCACGTCGAGAGCACCGATCGGTTCGCCGAGGTGCTCCGGCGACGAGACCGCGAGCTCCCGGCGGGAGCTTGGATCCGTGGCGTGGGGTACCACGAACGGGTGGCCGGAGAGCTCGACCGACACCAACTCGACCGGATCGTGGCCCACCGGCCGGTGCGGATCCAGCACCGAACCGGAAGCCAGTGGATCCTCAACACGCATGCACTCGAAGCGGTCCTGGCCGGTTCGCCGGATCAGGGAGGGATCGAGGCGGACCGCGCGGGCTCCCCCACCGGCCGGTTGTTCCGCATGGACGAGTGGATCGAGGCGGCCGCGGGCCGCCTCGAACCGGGTCTCGACGTCGTGGGCGAGCGCGCCGCACGCTTCGGGATCACCGGCCTCACCGACGCCACCCCGTTCGGCGACATCGATCGGCTCGACACCTTGGCCAGGGCTCGAACGGACGGCCGGCTGCCCCAGCGGGTCACGGTGATGACCGCCCCGGACACCGGTCCGGGTTGTCCGCCGACACTCGGTCTCGGCCCGGTCAAAATCATGTTGGACGACCAGTCCCTCCCACCCTTCGACCAGCTGGTCTCCCAAATCCGGGCGGCCCACGGGGCAGGGAGGCCCGTCGCCCTCCACTGCGTCACCAGGGTCCAGCTCGTCCTGACGATCGCCGTGCTCGAGGAGGCCGGGGGGGGCCGAGGCGACCGGATCGAACACGGGGCCGTGATCCCGTCGGAGACGATCCCGGTCCTCGGGCGCCTCGGGGTCACGGTCGTGACCAATCCCGGGTTCGTGCACGACCGCGGCGACGACTATCTGACCGACGTCGATCCGGAGGATCGGGAGGACCTCTATCGCTGCCGGTCGCTCCTGGCAGCCGGCGTTGCGGTCGCCGCCGGGACCGATGCCCCGTTCGGGCCGGACGACCCCTGGACACTGGCCCGGACGGCGGTCGTTCGGAGAAGCCGTTCGGGTCGGGCCGTGGGTGCTGGCGAAGGGGTCGACCCCACAATGGCACTCTCCCTGCTCCTCGGCTCGGCCGAACGCCCGGACTCCCCGAGGGTCCTCGCCCCTGGTCGGCCCGGGGACCTGTGCGTCCTGGCCGTCCCGTTCGCCGAAGGGCTGCGCACGCTCGATGCGGCCAATGTGGCCGTGACGGTGATCGGCGGTGAGGTGGCGGCCGACAACCGCTGAGCCGGCGCGACGGTCACGGTACGGTTGGCGACGCGTCCCGGTCGTGCCCTGTTCCTTTGGGCGCGGCCGGAACCGATCGAGCGCAACGGGAGGCACAAGTGAGCGAACGACAGATCGAGTATCGGCGGCTCGGACGGACCGGGCTCCGGGTCAGCCCGCTGTGTCTTGGCACCATGAACTTCGGGATGACCGCCGAGGAACCCGAGGCTCACACGATCATGGACCGGGCCATCGACCACGGCATCAACTTCTTCGACACCGCCAACACCTACGGCGGGGGCGGTCGGACCGAGGAGATCGTCGGCCGGTGGTTCCAGGGCGGCGACGGCCGCCGGGAGAAGGTCGTGCTGGCGACCAAGGTCTACGGCGGTCGGGACCCCTGGCCCAACACCAGCCGTCTGTCGGCCCGCCACATCCGGGCGGCATGCGACGCCAGCCTGCGCCGACTCCAGACCGACCACATCGACCTCTACCAGATGCACCACGTCGACCGGGACACGCCGTGGGACGAGATCTGGCAGGCGATGGACCTGCTCGTCGCGCAAGGCAAGGTCATCTACGTCGGTTCGAGCAACTTCGCCGGCTGGCACATCGCCAAGGCCAACGAGCGGGCGGCCGACCGGGGCTCCTACGGGCTCGTTTCCGAGCAGAGCCTCTACAACCTGAACGCACGGATGGTCGAGCTCGAGGTGCTCCCGGCCTGCGCCGACTACGGGTTGGGGGTGCTGCCCTGGAGCCCGCTGGCCGGTGGACTGCTCGGGGGAGCGCTGGCCAAAAGCGAGAAGGGCCGCCGGTCGAGCGACCGCATGCAGGCGTCGATCGAGGCCAACCGGACGAAGCTCGATGCCTGGGAGAAGCTCTGCACCGACCTCGGTGTCCCACCCGCCGACGTCGCGCTTGCCTGGCTGCTCGCCAATCCGGCCGTGACGGCACCCATCATCGGGCCGAGGACGACCGAGCAGCTCGACGGTGCGATGGGGGCGCTCGACGTCACGCTCGACCGAGAGGTGCTCGACCAGCTGGATCGGATCTTCCCCGGTCCAGGTGGCACGGCGCCCGAGGCCTACGCCTGGTAACTCGGGCTCGAAGGTCGCGGGCGGGCGTCCGCCGCCTGGGACCCCGCCGGCCGTCCGGGCGCGGGACGCCCGAGCGGGCCGAAAGCCCCAAGAGGGCCACGATTAGGGTTCGGCCATGTCCGAGGGCGTGAGCGAAGTGCCACCGACACCGATCACCGAGCGGCTCGACCCGCAGATCGCCGCGCTGCTCGCCGGCATGGAGTCCACCTTCGTCGCACCGAGGACCCACCAGGAGATCATCGAACGCCGTCGACAGGGTCGACTGTTCCAGCTCGAGCTCACCGACCGGGTGCAGCGGGAAGACCACCTGGTCGACGGGGACCCCCCGGTCCGGGTACGGGTCCATCGTCCGTCCGGCTTCGACGCCCCGCTCCCGGCCGTCGTGTCGATGCACCCCGGCGGCTACATCCTCGGCAGCTACGAAGACGACGACTTCCGTCACGACCGCCTGTGCCCGAAACTCGGGTACATCGGCGTCTCGGTCGACTACCGGCTCGCCCCCGAGACCCCCTATCCTGGGCCCCTCGAGGACTGCTACCGAGCGCTGCTCTGGGTGTTCCGCAACGCCGCGACCCTGGGGGTGGACCCCGGGCGCATCGGCATCTTCGGCGCCAGCGCCGGTGGCGGGCTCGCCGCGGCCCTGGCGCTGCTCGCCCGGGACCGGGGGGAGGTCCCCGTGGCCTTCCAGCAGCTCGTCTACCCGATGCTCGACGACCGCCGGGTCACCCCGACGAGCAGCTGGGACGCCCTCGTCTGGAACCCGCAGAACAACGAGCTCGGCTGGTCCTGCTACCTGGGTGAGCTGTTCGGCTCGGACGACGTCCCCGAGTACGCGGCACCGTCGCGGGCGGGCGATCTCGCCGGCCTCCCCCCGGCGTTCCTGTGCGTCGGCACCCTCGACATCTTCTGCGACGAAGACGTCGAGTACGCCCGGGCGCTGAACCACGCCGGGGTGCCGGTGGAGTTGCACGTCTACCCCTCGGTTCCTCACGGCTTCGACATGATGATGGACCTGGTCGAGGTGTCCCGACGCAGCGTTCGGGACCAGGAGGAGTGGCTGGCGGCCCGACTGGCCTGAAGGCCGCCCCTTCGGACGTCGCCGCGTCGAGGACGTAGGCTCGAGAGCATGCCGCTTGAAGGGGATTACGAGCCGAGCGCGTTCCAGTGGGTACGGGACCAGGTCGCCGAGTACGAGGCGTCGGGTGGCCAACGGGCCAACACCCTGCGCGACACGGGACTGCCGGTCATCGTCGTCACCACACGGGGGAACAAGACCGGCAAGATCCGCAAGTTCGCGCTGATGCGGGTCGAGCACGAGGGACGATATGCGCTGGTGGCGTCCATGGGCGGGGCCCCCAGGCACCCCGTCTGGTACCACAATCTGAAGACCGACCCGACCGCGGTCACCATCCAGGACGGGCCCGAACCCTTCGACGTCGAGGTCCGCGAGGTTTCCGGCGACGAGAAGGCCGAGTGGTGGGAGCGGGCGGTCGCCGCCTACCCGCCGTATGCCGAGTACCAGGCGCGCACCGAGCGTTCGATCCCGGTCTTCGTGGCCACCCGCCGCGGGTAGCGGGCCCCGGACCCACGGGCCTGCCTCCCAGGCTTGACCGGAACGGCCAACCTGAGCACAATCGGGACCGACCAGGGCTCGCCGCGATTTCGCCTGTCCTCGGCCCGCGCCCGACAACCGTCACCGGCGTGGCCGTTTGAGGCTCCTTGGTCGACGATTCGCTGCGGGAAGGGGGAACGGTGTCCATCCGGGGCAAAGCGTTCATCGCCGGGATCTACGAACATCCATTGCGGGAGATCCCCGATCGCTCCAACAGCCAGATCCACGCCGAGGTGGCGGCCGGGGCTCTGGCCGACGCCGGGCTGTCGTTCAGCGACGTCGACGCCTACTTCTGCGACGGCTCGGCCGGTTTCGGGCCGCTCTCCAACGCCGACTACATGGGCCTGCGGCTGACCCACGTCGACTCGACGGAGACGGGTGGTTCCTCCTACGTCGTCCACGTCGGGCACGCCGCCGAGGCCATCGCCGCCGGCAAGTGCCAGGTGGCCCTGGTCACGCTGGCCGGCAGGCCCCGGAGTGCCGCGATGGGCGGTGGACGGGGAGGTTTCGGGGACCCCACGCCGGACGCGCTCTTCGAGGGACTGTGGGGGATGTCGGGGGCGGTGACCGGCTACGCTCTCGCCGCCACGAGGCACATGCACGAGTTCGGCACCACGAGCGAGCAGCTAGCCGAGGTCAAGGTGGCGGCGTCGCTACACGCTCAGCACAATCCGAACGCCTTCCTGCGCGAGGTCTTCACCGTCGAGCAGGTGCTCGACTCCCCGATGATCTGCTCGCCGCTGCACCGGGACGACTGCTGCGTGGTCACCGACGGTGGCGGGGCGGTCGTGGTGGTGAGCCCGGAAGTGGCTCGTGACCTCAATCGGACCTCCGCCAAGGTGCTCGGACACGGCGAGGCCATCAAGCACGCCGAGAACGGCCGGCTCGATCTCACCTACACCGGGGCGGTGGTCTCGGGCCCGCGGGCATTCGAGGAGGCCGGGGTCAGCCACGCCGACATCGACTACGTGTCCATCTACGACTCGTTCACCATCACGGTCATCGAGACCCTCGAGGACCTCGGCTTCTGCGAGAAGGGGAAGGGGGGGCGGTTCGTCCTCGATGGGACCCTCGTCGCCCCCCACGGACGTCTGCCGTTCAACACCGACGGCGGCGGTCTGTGCAACAACCACCCGGCCAACCGGGGCGGCATGACCAAGGTCATCGAGGCCGTCCGCCAACTGCGCGGCGAGGCTCATCCCGCCGTGCAGGTACCCAACTGCACCGTCGCGCTGGCCCACGGCACCGGCGGCTCGATCGGGGCCCGCATGGGCAGCTCGACCCTCATCATGGGAACGGAGGACGCATGAGCAGCACGTTGCCAAATCCGGTGCCGGCCGTCTCCCCCGGATCTGAGGAGTTCTGGGCCGCGACCGCCGAGGGCAAGCTCCTGCTGCGTCACTGTGACGACTGCGGCACCCCGATCTGGTACCCGCGCCCGTTCTGCCCGGCGTGCGGGAGCCTCAACACCTCGTGGTTCGAGGCGTCGGGCCGGGGCACCGTGTACACCTTCACCGTGGTGCACCGGAGCGGGGTCCCCGGGTATCGCGACGCCCTCCCCTACGTGGTCGCCTACGTCGAGCTGGCCGAGGGCCCGCGGGTCATGACCAACATCGTCGACTGCGATCCCGACCAGGTCACGGTGGGCATGCCCGTGCGGGTGGTCTTCCACGACACCGGCCAGGGCAATGCCCTCTACCGGTTCCAGCCGGACCCCTCGGCCGGCGCCGACCGGTAGCGGCCCGATCGTGGGGCACGACGGTGGGGGGCCTGCCACCCGGAGCACCGCGGCGCGTTGAGATGACCGCCGGCCACGCGTTGGAGGGTGTCCGCATCCTGGACCTCTCGAACGGGATCGCCGGGCCGCTCGCGGCCATGCTGCTGGCCGACCACGGGGCAGACGTCGTCCGCCCCGAGCCGCCCGTCGGCGACCCGGGGCGGACGCGCCCGGGGTTCGCCATGTGGAACCGCAACAAGACCGGAGTGAGTCTCGACCCCGAGTCCGAAGCGGGGCGGGGACGCCTCCGTCGGCTGCTGGACGGAGCCGACCTCTGCGTGAGCAGCGGCTACGGCCCCTTCGCCGGGCTCGCCCCCCCGGCCGACGCCTCTGCCGCCAACCCCGCACTCGTGTTCCTGTCCATGCCGCCGTTCCTGGGCGAGACGCCCTGGTCGGGGGGCGCCGAGTCCATGGGGTTGCTCTCGGCGATAACCGGCATCGCGCTCCGCCAGAGCTCCTTCGAGGGTGGGCCCATCGACCCGGTCTTCCCGTACCTGCTGTATCTCCAGGCAGCCTGGGCTGCGGCAGCGGGAGTAGCCGCGCTCATCGAGCGGGAATCGTCCGGGCACGGTCAGATCGTCACGGTGGGCGGCGTGCACGCGGCGATGGTCGCCGCCAGTGCCTCCTTGGTCATCGACCCCGAGGGGTCCGAGATCCTGGCCAACTACGGGCCCGGCGGGCCCCACCCGATGTACACCCGGTACCAGTGCGCAGACGGCGGGTGGCTCTTCCTCGCCACCCTGACCACGAAGTTCCAGGAACGGGCTCTCGAGGTCCTCGGGCTGACCGACGTCCTCGAGGACGAGCGCATCGAAGGCCGGATCGAGGCGATGCTGCTCCCGACCAACCGAACCTGGGTCCGGGAACGCTTCGTGAAGGTCTTGGCCAGCAAGAGCCGCGACGACTGGATCCAGCGGTTGCGGGCGGCGGACGTGCCCACCGGGCCCCTCCTCGAACGGGATCACTGGCTCGACGATCCGGCCCTCGAGTCGGTCGGCATGCGGATCGAGCTGGTCGATCCGACCCACGGGCCGGTCGACGTCCCCGGCAGCCCGGTCAACCTGGTGGCGACCCCCTGGCAGCTCCGCCGATCGGCGCCAGTGGCCGGTGAGGACCAGCCGGTCGAATGGCCGACGTCAGGTCGGACCCCGGGCCCCCTCCCCCCCGAGGGCGACGGACCACTAGCCGGGTTCCGGGTGCTCGATCTCGGCACGATCCTGGCCGGTCCCTATGCCGGCACCCTCCTCGCCGAGTTGGGCGCCGACGTGGTCAAGGTTGAGATCCCGGGCGGGGATAGCTGGCGCGAACGGGGTATGCCCTACATCCGCGGCCAGCGCGGTGTGGCCATCGACCTCCAGTCGACCGGGGGCAAGGAGGCCTTCCACGCCCTGGTGCGCTCGGCCGACGTGGTGCTCGACAACTACCGGGCTGGCGTGCTGGAACGCCTCGGGATCGACTACCCGCGGCTCGTCGAGGTCCGGCCCGACATCGTCTCGGTCTCCATTACCGGCTTCGGGAACCACGGCCCGTTCTCCTCCGAGCCGGCCTTCGATCCGCTGCTGCAGGCGCGGAGCGGGATGATGACTGCCCAGGGCGGGGACAGCGAGCCGGTGTTCATGACCATCGCGATCAACGACGTCACCACGGCAGCCCTGGCGGCACTGGGCACCGTGCTCGCCCTGTTCCACCGTCGACGCAGCGGTGCGGGCCAGGCGGTGTGGCTCTCACTCGCCGGGACCTCGGCCTTCGCGCAGAGCGAGGAGCTCGTCCGCTCGCCTTCCCGGGACAAGCCGATCCTCGGCGGGCGCGACTTCCGGGGACGGGGACCGCTCGACCGCTTCTACCAGTGTGTCGACGGGTGGGTCCGGATCCAGGCCCCGGATGTCGAGAGCCTGGTCAGGGCGGGACTCCTCGAAGGACCGGTCCCGACCGACGACCCGGAGCTCACCGCGCGGCTGGTGGCTTCGTGCAGCGGTATTCCTCGTGACGTGCTCGTCGACCGGCTGGGCGCCGCAGGGGTCCCGGCGGCCGCCGCCCGCCGCGTCTCCGAGCTCGTCGCCGACCCCGAGTACCAGGAGTGGGAGGTCTTCAACCGCCTGGAACGGCCCGGGATGAGCTGGGTGTTCGCGCCCGGGCGGTACGCGCGGTTCTCCCGGAGCCAGCATCACCGGACACTCCGGCCACCGGGCGTCGGCGAACACACGGCCGAAGTGCTCGCCGAAGTGGGACTCGCCCCAGAGGAGATCGACCGACTGACGAGCAGCGGAGCCATTCGCCTCGGCTCACCGATGGTCTTCCGTCCGATGGCCGCCTACCGCTGAGCCCGGCGTCCGAGCGTGCTCAGCGGTTGCCTTCGTTGTCGAGGAACGCCCCGACGATCCTCGAATAGAACTCGGGCTGCGGGGTGAATCCGAGCGAGCGGTAGAAGGGACCGGCGTCGTCGGTCTGGAGACCGACGTGTTGGCCCGGCACCGCGGCAGTAAGTGAGCGGACCATCGCGGTCCCGATTCCCCGCCGACGGTAGGAGGACTGGACCCACACGTCCACCAGGTAAGCGTTGCAGACCCCGTCGGACAAGAGGCGGGCCATCCCGATGACCCGGTCCCGGTCCCTCGCGATGGTGACGTGACGGGATCCCTCGAAGCTCCGCCGCAACGCCTCGGGCGACCTTCCGTTGTCGAAGCGATCGGCCGCGAGATCGGCCTTTGCCGCCACCCAGTCCACGCCGTCGAGGCTGTCGTCCACCCGGATCACGGTCGAAGTATGCCCACCCACGGGCTCCTTTGCCGCCTGCTCACGGGGTGGCCCGGGAGTCCGCCCGTGTGGCAGGTTGCTTCGGTGACACCAGGCATCCGGCCCTATCTCCTCGCCGACCGCCAGGACGTGCTCGACCTGTCTATTCGAGCATGGGAACCGGTCTTCGGGTCGCTCAAGGCCGCTCTCGGCCCCGTCATCTTCGATCGCTTGCACCCGGACTGGGTGCTCGACCAATCGACTGCGGTCGACGCGGTGCTCCACGACGATGACACCGACGTCTGGGTCGCCGAGACGGAGGGTCGGGTCGTCGGATTCACCGCCATCCGGATCGACGGGCGACGCAAGCTGGGCGAGATCTACATGATCGCCGTCGACCCCTCGGCGCAGAACGAAGGCATTGGATCGCTGTTGACCAACCACGCACTGGAGCGTTGCTCGGCTGCCGGCATGGTCGTCGCCATGATCGACACCGGCGGCGATCCGGGACACGCCCCGGCTCGGGGAACCTACGAGAAGGCGGGGTTCTCCCCGCTTCCGATCGTTCGGTACTTCAAAGCCCTTGACCGCGAGCGACCGGAGAGGTCATCTTCGGTTCCGAGCGCGTGACTCGAATCTCCAGGGCGGCCATCGCCCGCTCGTCGAGTCACTGGCTGAACGGGAGCACGCAGGGCGATGCTCGAGGTCGGGGGCGGTCGGCACGAGCTCGACCGGTCCCGGTCCGGCGTCGGGCCGGCCGGGCTAACGAAGCGCGCAGAGGCAGGGGTTAACCTGGCTCGCGTGTCCGTGTCTCCGGCATCGAGCCGACTCGAGCGCATCACGACCCGGCGGCGAAACCCGAAGTGGAAGAACGTGCCGCTACGGATCGAGATGGCCGAGTGCATCAACTGTGATACCTGCCTGCGCCACTGTCCCCCGCAGTTCGGGGCGATCTTCAACCATGGGATCGACGTGATCATCCTCCCGGAGCTGTGCTCGGGGTGTAACAAGTGCCTTGATCCGTGCCCGGTCGACTGCATCTACCCCGATCCCGACTGGTCGGCGTCTCCCGAGGATTGGTGGCAGGAGCCCCTCGGGCCCGACGATCGCTACGAGGGCGCTGCCGTCCGGGACTGACCCTGTCCTGCGTTCTCCGTGCGGATTGCCCGCGGCCTTCCCGTCGCCCGAGAAACGGGGGGTGGGGGGGCGCCCGGCACGACACCGGACCGTGACGACAGCCCCAGAACCCACCGGTGCCTCCCTCCGCCCCAATTGGACACCCTGGATGCATGCATCCCCATACAAATGCATGAAGATTCTGCGAACCTTCGTGCGAGGCGCGGCTGGCCTCGATAAAGTTTTTTATTGAGGACGGGGCCAACCGCGGGGTTGGTTGTCCCGGACCCGGAAAGGTAGCGCGCTCGATGCCTGACCCGAAGAAGCCTCGTCCCCCCTTCTCCCCTTGGGACCGGCGGGAACTGCCTGGGTCCTTCACCGTCGAGGAGACAGCCCGACGGGTGGGCAACTACAAGTGGGTGGAGATGCGCTTGTTTGAGGCCCTTGGCGGCTGGGTGGCCACCGTCCCCGAGTTGGACGTCAAGATGCGCCTCGGTACCCACTGCTACAAGCACGCCTGGCACTCGGAGCTGTGGCACAAGCGGCTCCCGGAACTGCGGGAGATGAACCCCGATCGTCTCACCCTCCCGCCCAACGACGCCATGGTCGAGTTCATGGAAGCCCTCACCGCCCCGGAGGGTGAGGACAAGACCCTCGAAAAGCTCGTCGGCGTCTACCGGGTCTTGATCCCGCACAAGATCGCTGCGTACACCTACCATCTCAACAACACCTCGACGATCACCGATGCTCCGACCATCAGGTCTCTCAACTTCGCGCTCGGCGACGAGTTTGAGGACTGGCGGGACGGCGAGATGCTCATTCAGTCGATGATCGAGAACGACGAAGACGTCCGTCGGGCGGCCGATCGCCAAGCCGAACTGGAGTCGATCATGGTTCGGGCCGGAGGGATCACCGGGCCCGGCTCGATTGGAACCGAGGAAGTCCCCAACACCGTGGAGGCAAACGCATGAAGCGTCATCTAACCGTCGAAGACCTCGCCCGCGATGGTCGCTTCGTCCGGGTCAACATGGAGGATCGGATGAACGACCCCCGTAATGTCGGGGGTCCGGGTGCCTACGGACGTGACGCGGCCGAACAGGCCGGTGAGGGAGGCCGGGCGGGACGGGTCGGGCTAGGCCGCATGGTCCCCGACGCGCCCAACGCACCGGACGCCGCCCGCTCGCTCATGCACGGCATCTTCGTGGGTGAAATCCAGGCGCTCGAGGGTGCCGGACGGACCTGCTACGACTTCGACCTCGGCGACGGCGCAGACCAGGTCCCCTACGCTTTGAAGCTGGACATGGCGAGGCAGTGCTGGGACGAAGCTCGACACTGTGAGATCTCGGTCAAGCTCACCGAATGGATGGGGACCGAGATCGGGGAGTTCACCGAGTCGCCCTTCCTCTTCCAAGCGGCCTGCAACCCCGACGCTCTTCTGCGATTGGCCGGCGTCAATCGGGCCCTCGAGGGGTTGGCCATCGACGTGTTCAACACGATGCGCGACTTCGGCGACAAGGCCGGTGATCCGGTGCTCGAGTTCTGCGAGGACTGGATGCTCGCTGACGAGGTCACCCACGTGAAGATGGGGTCGGACTGGATGCGCAAGCTCACCGTGAATGACCCTGAGCGCCGGGCACGCGCGCTCGAGTTCCAGTCGGTCGTCGACAAATTGTTCTCGCTCGGCGGCGGGCGGAGCGACGACGAGGACAGCCCAATCCGTCTCGCTCGGCGGTTCCGCCAGATGGCCGGCTTCACCGACAGCGAGATCGACGAGATCGCTGAGGTCTCGCGCCAGGCTCGCAACGAGGCAGAGGACCGGGTTGCCGCCCGCCGTGCAGCCATGGCCGCAGCCGCCGGTTCGAGCCCTCCCGCCAGCTAACGAGCCGAGGGACCCGCCCCGTGGGCAAGGTGACCGTTACGCCCGAGGAGTTCTCGTTGGTGTTCTTCGAGGCCGACCGCATTGCCGCCGTAACGGCCGAGATCGCCGCCAAGGTGGGGATCGAACCGGACGTCCAGGTTGAGATCGAGGAGGCCAGCCCGCTCGGGCGCCTCCGGGTCCGGTCGGTCGAGCCGATCGAGCTGTGGGCGCAAGGTGGCGCGCTGGAAGACCCCAGACGGCCGCGGTACCTCTCCGAGCGGCACCTGGCTCAGTCGTTGGGACGCCTCCTGTTCCGCGTCAAGGACCGGTTGAACCCGGACTTCGCCGACGCACCCCAGGACGACGATCTCACTCTCCAGCAGCAGAACATCTGGGACATCTACTGCCTTGGACGCCTCGAACGAGCCGGGTACGACGCCGCCAAGAGCCGCTGGCTCTACCACTTCCGCACCCGCCAGGGCTTCTCGGACGTGAGTGACGCCGCGTTCGACCGGCTCTGGGCCGCTGACGGACTGACATGGGCGGACCTGGAATCGGTCCGGACCGAGCTTGCCGAGGCACGGTCCGCCGCATAGGGGCCTATTGCAAGTCGTGGGCGGAGATGCCCTCGAACAGGTCGATGTCGGGTCGGCTCCGGAGAAGCCCTTCGCAGGCGTGGGCCATTTCCACCATGTCGTCGGAGTTGAAGTGGTCCTGCTGGGCTGCGGCCGACTCCCACTTCTCGATGATCAGATAGCGCCCCGGACTGGTCACCGAACCGCAGAGGTCGATATTGCGGCAACCCGGGTGGTTGCGTGAGAGCACGACGTACTTCGATAGCACGGACATCAACCGATCCGCTGCCACCTCGTCGGCCTCACGGGCATCGAAGATCATGGTCACGACGGTGATCTCCACCTCGGGGTGGTGGTTGTTGTTGCTCATGGCCCGACGCTACGCCGGTCGTTGCACTCCAAGCGACCGGAAATGCCGACGGGAAGTCGGCACATCTGGCCCGCCATCGAGAGAAGCGGGTGCGGCGATCTGGCCTTGTCACCCCTGATCCCCAGGCCGAGCCGTGCGCATCCGACCACAGCAGGGTTTGCGAGGCGGTATCGGAGAGACCCGCCTATGCGGTCGTCGTACAGGTCGCTGCCCCGACAGTCACCGTGATGCCTTCTCCCGGTGAGGTGTAGTAGAGGAGGATCGTCACCGATCCCGAGCTGTCCGTGTAGTCGCTCCAGGAATCTGTCGCGTCCCTTGCCGTGGCCAGCTGATCGGGTTGATTCGAGGTGATCGAGACGTTGTAGTCGCCGTTGTACCCGTCGTTGGCCAAAACGGCACTGGCCTGACACCAGGCACCGACGGGGGGAGCCGGAGAAAAAGTCGGCAACGTGCCCATGTACTTCTGGTAGGCGGTGACCCAATTCGACGAGATGGCGAGTTGCGCAGCCAGAAGGGTGACCTGGCCCGAACACACGAGATCGTTGAGTCGGTTCTCCAAGCTGTCCTTGGAGTTCACGAACGTCGTGGCGGCGGGATTGTCGTTCGGTTCGATCCACAGGTTCGCCGGATCGTTCGGGTCGCCGCCGAGCTCCAGAGGGATCAGATGGTCGTATTCGGCGGTCGAGAAGGGCCCGGTGTAGCCATAGGCGAGTGCCGACGCCTGCTTCTCCGGCTCGGTCACGCTCTCAGGCGGGCGGATGCCGGCGGTATAGCCACTCGCGCAAATGGTCGAGCCGATGTCGGCCTGGGTGACCAGCGGGTCGATGGCGCCCGGGGTGCACGCCTGGTCCGGGAGGGGAAATGTGCCCACCCAGCCGTAGTGGCGGGAGCCTGGCGAAGGCTGGGGTTGAACGGTGTAGGTGGCCATCGGACCGGGGACGATCTTGAAGCAGCTGCTCAACGCGACCGCAGCAACGACGGTCGCCCCGAGCACGAACACGCGCTTCTTCACCAGGCCGAAGCGTACATTTCAAGCGCAAAATCCCACGCTGACTCGGCAATCTTGCTCACGCTCACGTACTCATCACCTAAAGAGCCAGCGCGTTGTCCGAAGCGGTTGGAACTAGTGGCGTGGAACGTCGGACACGCATGAGCGGACAAGACCGCAGGCAGCAGGTTCTGGCCATCGCCGCCGAAGAGTTCGTAGAAGCGGGCTTGCACGGGGTTTTGACCGAGGTCATCGCCAAGCGGGCCGAGATCGCCCAGGCCTACCTTCCGGAAGTTCAGGGCCAAGAAGGTCCTGTTCTTGGAGCTGGTCGTGGCCGCGTTCGATCGCATGACCGAGGGAATGCGGGACGTCGCCGGCGCAACGACCGGGCTCGATGGTGTGCGCTACAACGAGATGTTGGTCGACCATACCTCGCTGCTGCTGCAGCTCCAGGGCTTCGCCGCCTGCGGCGATTCAAAGGTGCGCAAGGCCGTGCGTGACAGCTTCGGGCGGATGTGGCAGACGGTCGCCACCGTCACTCAGCTCGATCCGGTGACGATCAAGGCATTTCTCCCCTTCGGCATGCTGCTGAACAACGCTGCAGCGCTGCAGGTCGCTCAACTCGATGAACCATGGTCCGAGGGTGTGCGTACTCGCATTCGCCCAGGGCTGTTCGAGCACATCAACACCGATACCAACCGATGACGTCGGCCGGCGGTTGCATTGGTGGACTCTGATTCCAACGCACCCCGACCTCGAATGTCCTCCGGGTCGACTCCCCGATTCATCGTCCGAAGGTGGGAGTTAGGCTCACGATCGACCGAAAGCGCTACATTCTCCCTGGTGAAGAACCTCGTTGGAAAAACTGCGCCAGCGGCTGGACGTCTTCGCCGGGCTGTCCGCCGGCTACGTACTGCGATCAGACCCGACGTGGTGGTCACCGCTGCGCCGGCAATGACCATCGATTGGGACGTCCCGGTCCCCGTGAGGGACGAGACCGTTCTTCGGGTGACGTGTTTCGCCCCACCGATGGAGTCCCGGTCCCGGTGACCATGTCCGCCCACCCCTACGGCACGGATCGGATCCCGGCCCGCACCCGGGGCGGCAAGGGAGTTGGCCTCCAGTATCGGCTGTTCCCCCAGCCGGCACCGGTGCGCATCTCCGAGCTCACCAGCGGCGCCCGCCCCGGGGTGGTGGGTGCCCAATGGCTCCGCCGTCTTCAACGCCGACCTGCGGGGCGGGGGGACCTCGGAGGGCACTGGCGTCCTCTTTTCCGACGGCGAGGCTGACGACTACCACGACCTGATCGAGTGGGTCGGCACGCAGCCGTGCTCGGATGGGAAGGTCGGCCTGTGCGGAGTGTCGTACCTGGCAATCAGCCAGTATAAGGGGTTTTCCTCGGGTTACCATGGGTCATTTCCCGACGGGTAGCACCCGTTCGGTCGGCAGCTCCACGGTGATGCCGCCACAGCACAGGTAGATCATTGCGATGAGCGCCGTCGCGCGGTGATGGCCGTAACCACGGTGGTTGATGAGGCGGATCTTCGAGTTCAGGCCTTCCAATTTGGAATTCGACAGGCCGAGCTCGACCGCGGCCAGGATCCTGTCGCGGTTGGCGCGCACGGTCTTCGACAGCGTGACGAAGGTGGGGATGCGGCATCGGCACGCCCAGGCCAGCCACCAGTCCAGGTGCTCGGCCGCGTCGGAGGGCTTCTGTAGGCGGTACAGGTCACGAATCCTTCCTTGAGCTGCCAGCAGCGATAGAGGACCGAACGGTTGGCGCGCAGCTGGGAAGCCCCACCTCTGGGCAGCATCCTCGCCCGGCCTTTCTCCGCTCTCAGCTCGGTGAACCGAAGAGACTGTGATTCGACTCGCCGGATCTCCGCAAACGAACCGAATTCGTTCTTCGGAGACGGACTGTCACCGCCGATCGATCGTGCAGCAAATGATGCTAGCACTCCCTACCTCACTATATGATAGCATGCTATTGTGGCCTCATCGAGAACGACCTTCACGTTGGACGCCGAGTTGGCTGAGCGAGCTCGGCAACTCGGCGTCAACATTTCGGCTGCTGCTCGTCAAGGGGTCGCCGAGGCCGTACGCGCCGCCCTGGCGCGAGCCGACAGGGACGCATATCTGAGACAGCCCGAACATGCCGACGCTTTCTGGACCGATGCCGAAGCATGGGGTGAGCCTTGAGACGCGGTGAGGTTTGGTTGGCTGACGTTGGTCGGAAGAAACGGCCCGTCCTGCTGTTAACCCGATCCGAGGTGCTCGACGCGCGGAGCCTCGTGACGGTGGCCGAGGTCACCACCTCTATGCGTGGCCTCGCTGCAGAAGTCCATATCGACCACGTCGAGGTTGGCTTGGACCGACCGTCGGTCATCAACTGTGACGGTCTCCACACCGTCCACCAGGCATCGCTCACCGGTCCCGTCGGTCACGTCAGCGATGACACTATGCAACGGGTCTGCTCGGCGATCAGTTACGCGCTCGCTTGCTAACGAGTTGGCAGTTCGAATACGGAGATCTGGTTTCCGTCGAAGTGGGCGCTGAGGGACTTGAACCCCCGACCTGTTGGTTGTAAGCCAACTGCTCTAACCAGACTGAGCTAAGCGCCCTTCACCGCACCGCACGATTCCAGACTAGAGACCTCTCGTCGAGTCTCGCTATCTCAGGTACTTAGAATGTTGACGAACTTGAGCGAGCGCTTTTCCAGGACCCAGCCAAGACAGGCCTGGCCCGACGAGGTCTGGGTGGCGACAGAGTCAGGCCATCGTTGCGGCAAGGATGGTCGACAGGAGCTGTGGCGTCGCCGCAGCGATGGGACGTCGTTCCGCCGCCGTGGTGACCCAGGGGTCCTTCCGGTCCAGTTCGGCGATCGCGGCTCCGGCTTCGACACAGATCAGGAGACCTGCCAGGTAGTCCCATGGCCGAAGCGAAATCCCCGAACCCAGCACGTAGGCATCCAGGCTGCCGTCGGCCACTCCGCAGAACTCCAGAGACGCACAGCCGAGCGTGCGGTGTTGCCAGGACCCGACCTGAGCGCTCACCAGACCTGAGAGACCAACCACGGACACCTCGATGGATTGGCAGGGCGAGGGGTGGATGGAGGCGCCGTCTCGCCAGGCTCCCATCCCCCTGACGGCATGAAATCGCTGCCCCGTGCCGTGGCTGAGCACCGTTCCGATCCAAGGACCTTCCTCATCGAATACGCAGATGCTCGTGGAATAGAAGGGGATTCCCCGATACGCATTCGTGGATCCGTCGATGGGGTCGAGAAGGGCCATCAGCGCGCTCTTGCCCTCCGTCAGACCAGACTCTTCTGACATCACCGACATCCCTTGGTCGACCAGCATGGCGACGGCTGCGTCGTCGGCGGCGACGTCGAGTCCGTACTGACCCGGACGATCGGTCGGGCCCGCGTCCGTCATCCCCAGGATGGCGGCATTGGCGGCCGTGGAGGCCTCAAAAAGCAGGTCAACGACTCCAAACGCGTCCACATCACGACGCTACCGGCTGGGATGACCCCGTCGGACCACGTCTAGGCTCTCTGGCGTGGCAGCGATCGATGTAGCCGGTTACGTGGCCGACCTGAAGGACCACTCGGTCGACCACGGCTTCCACGTGCACGACGAACGGCACTTCGTGGAGACCTATTCGCTCCGCCAAGTCTGGGAGGTGGACCTCCATCCGGAAGAGGGGTGCGGAGGGCCGGTCGACCTGCACCTGGCTCTGGATGTCGACCCCAGGGTGCTGCTCAGCTTCGAGGACGTGGTTCTCGGACTCGCCGACGATGAAGAGCCTCCCGACGAGTACCACTTTCCGCTGACCTTCACTTGGGCCCTTCCCCCGCTCCCCAAAGGACCTGATCTCCTTCGTCTGGCGATTGACCTCGCAGGCATCGGAGGAATCGAACTTCCCCTCGAGGTTTCGGCCATCGACTCGTTTGCCTCGGCGACCGACGGGCCAGAGAGGCGTCTCAGCGTGCTGGCACGCCACCCCGTCTCCCTCGCGAAGGTCTTAGCCGGCGAGGAGCTGTTGTGCGATGTCTTTGACAGGAGCCTGAACGTCAGCCGATTCCTGCTCGAAGCTGCAGTCGGGTGGCTCGGCTGACCTCAGTGCGCCGCAAGACGGTCCATTTCCTTGTGCTCGCGGCACTTGGCTCATTGGCGCTCGCCTCGTGCGGCGATCAGTCTGCCCTTAGCCTCGCTAGGGAGGCATGTGTCCATGTCCACCGGTCGATCCACGAGTACGACACCGCGATTCACGCGAAAAGCAACGCGCAAAAGGTTCGAGACCTGAAAGCGGCGACGATCGACCTCCAGAAGGCTGAGCCACTCGCGGCCTCGGCCACCTCGGCCGACGGACGGTGGAATGCACTGATGACGACGCTGAGTGAGTTTGGACAGGTTGACGAGGGACACCTCATTCAGGCGCTTCAAGCCCAGTGTGCGGTCGCCGACAACAATCAGTCGGGCATCCAGGGTCTCGCCCACCTAATGCCGATCGGATCGCGCCACCTCCGGTACCCGAACATCGTGACCTCGCTGGTCATCGGTACCCAGCGGGCCGGACCGGGGGCACTTTCCTAGGGACGCTGACGGTCGAGCACCACTCCGGCGAGGCTGCTCGAACCCAGTGCCGCGTCGAACCAGGAGTCGGACGCGGCCCCTATGACTGGCCCGCCCAGCTCGAATCGGCAACTCGGTGATGCTTCAGGCGCTCAATGAGCCACCCGATGCTGTTGGGCCGCGGCATCTCCGACTGCCACCCTCGGACGACCTCCTCCAGCTGCTCGCGCGAGGTGACGTGGGCGATGACGACGACGGTCATGCCGGTCACCGGGGCATGCTTCCCTCGCTCGACGTAGACATCTCCGAACGGGTCTTCCCACATCGGGGGTGGAGGCTCACGCATGACGTAGAGCTCCGTCGTGTCCTCGACCCAGTTCAGCTCGTATCTCAGCCCGTGCGAATCCCGCCACTCGGTCCCCAATTCCACCTCGGCGGATTGCCGGCGGCGTTCGTCCGCCTCATAGAACTGGTCTATGTCCATGCCCAAACACTAATGCTCCGCCGTATCGCTCCTCATCAGTAGCACAACATTCCGGACAACACGCCACGACCAAACGATTTCGGCGAGTGGGAAGCATTGGGGGAACGGCGGTTCCCACGATCCGCCAATGCACATGACCCTCGCCGGCCCTATCGATCGCCTTACGACGGATTGGATGGTGAATCGAACGACTCAGTCCAAACTGGCTCTGAATCTTCTAGCAGAATGTGAGTCTGAAGTCGCCTCCATGGAGGTCGACGATCTTCATTCCCTGGTGGAAAAGCTCCGGGAATCGATCGGGAAATCCGGTGAAAACTGGGCGCCCCGTGTGCTTCAGGCGATGCTCCGAGCCCAGGCCGTGCATCCTCTTATTCCCCGCGCCATACTGCAGGCGCTCGTCCCCGGATTGGTCACGATTGCGCGGCGACTTTCCTGGGGAACGGGGGGTGAATGGACGGATAGTTCAGCCTTCTTTGCCGACTTGATCACGACCACTTGGGAGGTCATCACAGAGTGGTCGGGCCAAGACCGGCCGTACGCACTCCTCGATTTGCTCTCGGCTACCAGATGCCGGATGAGAAGACAGATTTTGCGCCAAACACACAGAGACCTGGCGATGGGCACCGAGCTGGAACGACGTCTGTCGCGAGCCGTCTCGAACGACGCCACGGATCTCGAGCTGCTCGCCAGGGCCATTGACGACCTTCGCGGAGATGAGCTGGACGTCGTCGAGGCGGCGGTGCTGTATGGAACCCGGGTACTCGGGTTCTCCATGACCGAACTCTCGAAGTTGACCGGCCGGAGCAGACGCTACCTGGCCGACCGGCGGCGACACGCTGAGTCACAGTTCTGTGGGCAGTGCTAGCCGGGGACCACTGGTCACCGGCGATCGATCCCGTCCACGCGAAGGCGAGGAGGGCCCCCGGTGTTCTCTGGGTGCTGTCGGCCGTCTCGCTGGCCCTGGTCGCAACGCTCCCCACCGAGACCAAGGGGGATCCACAGGTGCCGGCCCGAGCCAAGCCACGTGCGTCCGCCACCCCGACTCCGAGGCCGACCACGACGACCTCACCGCCGCCGGTCGGACCGCCGCCGAGTGCTTCGGGGCCTCGATCGCCAACGGCCGTCGTCACCCCGGTTCCGACGTCCACGCCGTCGACGACGGCGCGCCCGGCGCCGTCATCGACCGTTCCGACAACGTCGCCGCCCTCTGATTCCAGCTATTCGTATTCTGGCTACCTGAGCTACCCGACGAACGTGGAGAGCACGATCCCGCTTGGGACCTTGCGAGGGCAGGTCACGGCCTCGGCCTCGTGGTCTCCCCCTGGTGATCTGCAGCTGACCTTGGCATGTGGGGAGGTCATGCAGCATTCGACCGGCATTGCCTCGACCTCTCTGTCGATGGTCGTTCCCGGCGTCCCGTGCACCCTCAGCATCACCGAGCAACAGCAGCTGAGTGCCCCGGTCGACTACGAACTGTCCCTGGCGGATTCGACCGCATCACCGTCGAGCTCTTGAGAGTCCGGCGCCGGACCCTCGGTCGGGAAGCGGGGGTACTGGTGCTCTCCGGTGCAGTGGCCCTCGACTCGCAGGTCCCCGCGCGACCGAGCAGCTTCGCGTGGAGGGACCGGCAACAACCAGGAGATGACAGCGTCGCCGCACGGCATTGCCTCGAGCCTCGCAAGCTCCGTCGTATCCGCCCGCTCGACGCGCAGAAAAGTGAGCACCTCGCGAGGTCCTCGGGGCTGGGGATCGTCGCGACCTCGAGCCTCCTGCTGCTGGTGTTTGCGGGGTGGGCGTCGCCCCTCGCCATCAGCGCCGAACCAGCCCACCTCCCACTGCGACACCGCCGAGAGCTCGGCGCAACCAGGTTCGAGGTCGCCCCCCTCCCTTCGCGCGGCTTGAAGATGTCCGGCACTGCGTCCGGCTTCCGCGCTGGGTCACCCGGTGCCCGGTGCCCCAATGACACTCGACCTCCGAGCCTCCGCCGTGACCATCGGGGCCGACAGGACTCCCCAAGGGGTCGGCCGGAGCGCCGGGTCGGAGAACCAGCCGGTCGAACCAACACCCAGCAGGGCTCTCGAATCGTGTTGGCCAACGTCGGCGGCGGCTTCGGCGGTGACGTCGCGACGCTCGGTTTCATCTCCCTCGGCGTTCTCGCCCTGGGTCGGAAGCAGTGGCAGAGACGCCCGCTGCGGCCGCCCAGACCGAAGGTCCCCCGGCGCGGCGCGATACCTCCGACCCCTGCGGCAGCGTCGGAGCTTCCGCGCTCCCTTCCGCTCACCTCGATCCTCGGGGTCCTCGGGGTCCTGGACACCTACGACGCCCTTGCCGGGGCCTTGCCCGTCACACTCGTCAGATCCGGGCCCGACGATCTGGAGTTCGTGCTCTCGGCGCCGATCGACCGCGCACCGACCTGGTGCACAAGGATGAACGGCGGAAAGTCGATCCTCGTTACCATGTCGGTCATCGAGCCGCTGGTCCGGCAAATCCCTCCTTCGCCCGGTCCCCTCATCCTTCCGTTGGGTCACGAAAGCCGGGGCTGGTGGGCGGCGATCGTCAACCCCGGCGCATCCATCGCCCTGCTCGGCTCGCAGGCGTCCGAGCTGTTTGCCGAGCTCGACAACGTCGCCCGACATTCACCTGCACCGGATCGCATCCGACTGGTGACCGCTGACGGCACGGTCCGAGTGGAGTGGTCAGAGGTGAACGGTCTTCGGGCTGCGACAGTCACGAGCCTTGCGACCGAAGAGACGGACATGGTCATCGTCTCGGATCGTCGGGGCCTGACCGTCCACCCCTACGGTCTGGTCCTACGAAAGGAGTTGCCGCCGCCATGTCCCACGCTGGAGCCGTCTTCTCGGCCGAGTGATCCGTCGTCGTCCCCCCGGCTGTCAGGTGCCGGTCTCACCCCCGGTGACCTCGAAGTGCGACTGCTCACGGTGGTCCCCAGGCTGGACGGGTTGCGCTCGGCGTTGCCGGCCAACCGGGCCCGACGGGCGATCGAGCTGATCGCCTACCTGGCGATCCACCACCCGGACCCGATCAGCAGCGACCGTCTCCGGACGAGGGTGCTCGGGAGCCCTGAGACCGATGCCGCTGCCAAGACGCTGTTCAATACGGTCGGGGCAGCCAGAAAGGCCCTCGGCCTGGGCCCCGACGGGCAGCCCTACCTGCCCAACGCCTCGCGCCACGGGCACTACACCCTGTCGGCACTGGTCACGGTGGATGTGGTCCGCGCTGCGCAGATGTTCAGGCTGGCGAAGGCAGCGGAGTCGCCCGACGAGTCCCTGGCCCTCTACCGCGCCGCGTTCGCGTTGTCAGAGGGAGAGCCCTTCGCCGGCTCGCTGGCCGGCTACGCCTGGTGGCGCTCGGAGGGCCACGAGGCTCGCTTCAACGCGCTGAGCGTCGAGGCCGCCGGGAGGGCCGTGCGACTGGCGATCGAACAGGGCCTGCTCGACCTGGCCTCCTGGATCCTGGACCAGGCCCGGTTGGTCGAATCGTTCAGCGAGGTCCTCAGCCGCGCCGCCATGGCCATCGCCGCGGCCTCGGGCGACCAGGCGTGGCTCCGACGGGAGTGGGACGACTGCCGTCGTCGGGTGCGCGAGCTGGACCCGAACGGCTCGCTATCGGTGGAGACCGAGAACCTCTTTCGCCGGTTGAGCCGCCCTTAGACGGACGACTCAGGCAAGCTTGGCCGCGATCGACGCCGCCCCCTGGAGGATCGTGCCGTCGGCTCCGAGCGACACGAACTTCCTGGGCGTCAGCGACAAGGCCTCCTCGAGGAGGTCGTCCAGCTGGGAAGCGAAGGAGATCTGCGGATCGATCCAGAGGTACCGGGCGAGCGAGCCCGGGATCGTGTTCACCTCGTTGACCCAGACGTTCGTACCGTCGGAGAGAAAGTCCAGCCTGGCGGTGCCCGTGACGCCGCACAGTCGGGACACCTCCACCGCCGCCCGTCGGATCTCTTCCTCGAGGGCGGGATCGACCCGCGCCGGGAGCTCACGCGCCGCACCGGCCATCCCCTCGCCTCCGGCGTACTTGTCCTCATAGCCGAGGATCTCTGGGTCGGTACCCGTACGCAGGGGGCGCTCGATCGCCGAGAGCCGGAGCTCGGGGTAGGTGCGGGCGGCGAGCTGCAGGTCGAACAGCTCCTGACGGTAGGGCTCGATGACGGCTCCCTGCGCCAGGTGCACACTGGCACCCAGCACCGAGCGGGCCGCCGCGAGGTCAGCAACCACTTCGATCCCGATCGACGATCCGCCGAAGCGGGGCTTGACGATGAACGGGGGTCCGAACCCGACATCGGAGGTGGTCGCCTCGAGGAGCCGCCTCGGCAGGACGGGCAGGCCCGACTCGGCCATCACCGCCCCGAAGGCGAGCTTGTCCATCCCGAGCGCCGCACCGGCCACCGACGGGCCGCTATGCGCGACCCCGGCAAGGTCGAGCGCCGCCTGCAACGACCCGTCCTCGCCGGGACCGCCGTGGCAGCACACCAGGGCCACGTCGACCTGCAGCTGGCGGGTCCGCAGGCCGCGGCCCGCCGATTGGAAGCCACCGTCGGGACCGAGCACGAAACGGACCGGCGAGGCCCCCTTCGGGGGGCCGTCGGTGAAGTCCTTCCCCTCGAGGCCCGGGTCGACCTCGAACCAGCTGCCGGCCTTGGTCCAGTACAGGCCGTGGACCTCGCGCCCCGACTCGACGAGGCAGCGCGATGCCTGGAGACCGGTCAGGATGCTGACGTCGTGCTCCGGCGACGGCCCCCCGAAGATCACCCCCACCTCGACCAAGCCCGTGCCTCCGATCGCCGGTACCCGGCCACGAGCCGGGTCGGCCGTCAAGGGTAGTGGTCGGGGAGGTCGTTCTCGTACAGGACCGCGTCGCCGGTCTCCAGGTGCTCACGGACCCAGCGGACGGCGTCCTCCCTCGTCCGCACCCTGATCGCCCCATGGTCACCGGCCCCCTCCACGAGCGCGTCCCGGTTCACCCGGCCCACGACGACGAGGGAATTCCCCGTCCCGACCGCCGCCCCCGCGAACTTGGCGTTCTCCTCGAATTGGCGCGGGCCCAGCTCGATCATGCCGGGGGTCACCACGACACGCCGACCCTGGGTCGTCGAGGCGTCGAGGACGCCGAGGGCCGCACTCGCACCTGCCGGGTTGGAGTTGAAGGTGTCGTCGATCACGAGCACGCCGCTCGGCGCCGTGGCGATCGCCACGCGGTGGGCGACGGTCGGGAGACCGCCGAGCCGCGCCCGCAGCTGCTCGCGGGGGACACCCAGCGCGACGGCGACGGCGAGGGCACACGCCAGGTTGGTCGGGTGCACGCCCCGCCCGGGGGTGGTCGCGGGGCCGAGGGGGTCGCCCTCGACCACGACCTCGAGGCCGTCGGCCCCGGAGCCGACGAAGACGTCGGCCGAGCGGTCCAGGGTCGAGCACCCGAGAACCCGCGGTGGTCGCTCCCGGTCCCTGAGCACCGCGGCCAGCTTGGCCAGGCGACCGTCGTCGACGTTGAGGACCACGATCGGGGCGTCCCGGACGATCTCGGACTTGGCTTCCAAGATGGCGTCCTCGGACCCGAACCGCTCCAGGTGGACCGGACCGATCGCGGTGATCACCGCGATCTCCGGCGGGCACCACCGGCACAGCTCCGCGATCTCACCTTTCCCGTAGGTCCCCATCTCGGCCACGAACACCTCGGTCCCCTCCCCGAGCTGCTCGTTCACCGCCCGGGCCAGCCCGGCACGGTTGTTGAACGAGGCCGGACTCGCGACCACCCGGCGGCTCCCCCCCAGGAGGTGGGCGACGTAGTTCTTGGTCGAGGTCTTCCCGTACGAGCCGGTGATGCCGACGATCGTCGGGTGCACCTCCCGCAGACGGAGGGCGGCCCGGGCGACGTGGCGGGATGCGAGCCGGCGTTCGAGCGGGTGGGTGAGCACGCAGGCGAGGTCGACGAGCACCGGAGCGGCGACGACGCCGAGCGCGGACCAGAAGGCGAGCCGGTCGGTGGCCGCGCCGAGGGCGACGACGCCGCCCTCGAGGACGATCCAGGTCGAGGCGAGGGTGCGGAGGCGCCTGGTCAGGCCGAGAGGCGAGGTCCGGCCACGGACCGAGAGGCCGAGGGGGCCGAGCGCGATGGCGACCGCCGATCCCAGGCCCACGAGCGGGAACCGCCACGACAGCCCGGTGCACACCACGGCAGCGAGGAGGAACGGGATGTTCTCGCGCAGGCCCAGCCACCAACGGCCGGCGAACCGGGAGGCCGCGCCCCCCAGGTAGTGCTCTCGCTGCGCGACCCGCAGCCAGCGCGCTCCGGTCGGCACGAGGCCGGCCCAGCAACTGGCCGATGCCGCCCATTCGGCCGGGGTGGGGAGGTTCACGGCGTCGAGGGCGGTTGGCCCGCCGCGAGTCGGTCCAAAACGGCCGAACGCAGCGCCTCGGGTGCAACCAGGGGGACCATGTGCCCGACGCCGGCAAGCACGGTCACCCGGGCCTGTGCCCCGAGCCGGTCCGCCACGCTCGAGGCGACGCCGACCGGAGCGACCTCGTCCAGCTCCCCCCAGACGAGGTCGACGGGGCAGCGAACTGCACCGAGCGTCGCCTCGTAGCGCTCGTTGACCACCTTCACGAGCACGTCGCGCACGACGCCCTCCGCGGCCCGGTAGTCGGCCGATCCGAACCGGTGGCGCAACTCCTCCATCTTCGCCGCCGACACCAACCCAAAACCCGCCAGTCGACGGGCCACGCGGAACCCGAGGGCGGGTCGCGGTGGACGCCGGGTGCGCAGGAGCGGCACCCCGGTGAGCACGAGCCCCCCGACCAGCTCGGGCCTCAGCGCCGCGAGCTCGACCCCGACCCGTCCGCCGAAGGAGTGCCCGAGCACGACGATCGGCGTCGCCATCTCGTCGAGCACCTCGGCCACCAACTCGGCGTACTGCCTGCTGCCCCAGGCCTCCGGGGGCGGGGGCGCCGCGCCGAACCCGGGCAGGTCGAGGGCGATCGAGTCGAGTGCCTCGCCCTCGCTCGGCGCGAGGACCCGGGCGAAGTCCCGGTGGGTCCGAGCCCAACCGTGCAGGGCGAGGACCGAGGGTGCCGCCGTGCCCGCCCGCTCCCCCAGGAGCCGGCCCTCGGCAAAGGAGCCGAGCACCTCAGGCCCCCGGACCCGCGTCGGCTCGGAGCACCGAGTTCTGGTGAACACCCGAGGGGGTTCCCGATCGGGCGCGTTGGCGCAAAAGGTCCATCCGGACAACCTCGTCGGCCACCCTACCCAGGCGCGCTGCCCTCTCCGGGTGACGCCACGGCCGACCGGCCCGGAGGGCCCGGCCCATCCCCCCGGCCTGTCCCAGCCACTCGGTACCGTGGGCCGGCGATGGCACCTGGCGCGAGCCCGCCCCCGCCGATACCGGCCATGACCGCCGGCCAACGAGAGGCGGTGCTCGCCGGCGATCCGGTGATCTGCGTGCTGGCGGGCGCCGGAGCCGGGAAGACCGGCGTCTTGACCGCCCGGGTCGCGCGGCGGCATGCGGATGGGACCGCTCGGGCCGACCGGACCCTCGTCTGCACGTTCAGCCGCAGGGCCGCCGACGAGCTGTGGGTCCGGCTGGTCCGGCTCGGGGTCCGCGGCACCACGGTCGGGACCATCCACCGGGTCGCCCTCCGGATCCTCGTCGAGTGGCGCCAAGGTCGCCACGCTCCGGCGCCCAGCGTCCTCGGACGTCGCGTGGCGCTCGTCGAGGGGGTGCTCTCGACCCGTCAGCCGCTGCCGGTGACCTCCGGCCAGCTGGAGGCGGAAATCGGATGGGCGAAGGCGAGGATGGTCGGCCCCGAGGAGTATGAGGCTGCGGCGGAGCGCGCCGGGCGCTCGCTCAGGATCCCGGCCGGGCTCACCGCCGAGCTCTTCGCCCGCTACGAGGCCGAACGGCGACGACGGTCCCTCCTGGACCTCGACGACCTCCTCGAGGAGAGCGCCCTGGTCATGGAACACGAGGTCTTTGCCGAGGCCACACGGTGGCGGCTGCGCCACGTGCTCGTCGACGAGATGCAGGACGTCAACCCGGCCCAGTTCCGACTCCTGCAGGCGATCGTCGGGCCCGAACCCGACCTCATGGTGGTGGGCGACCCGAGCCAGTCCGTGTACGGCTGGAACGGGGCCGATCCGGGCCTCCTCGAGGCGCTGCCCAGCCTCTTCGAACGGGTACGGGTGATCCGCCTCGACGACAACCACCGCTCGACGCCGGCCATCGTCCGGCTCGCCGCGGCGGCCCTCGGAAGGCGGTTGGACGCGATCCGCTGCAGCCGGTCCGAAGGGCCGGTGCCGCTCCTCACGGCCCACGAGAGCGACGACGAGGAGGCCGCATGGGTGGCCCGCGAGGCCTGGCGGGCCCACCGACCCGGGCGGCGCTGGTCGCAGATGGCCGTGTTGGCCAGGACGAACGCCCAGCTCGAGACATTCGTTCGGGCGTTCTCGGCCCAGCGGATCCCGGTGCGCCTGGCGGGGGCCGAGCTCGGCCCGGCGAGCGACCTCGGCGCCGTTCGCCGGGACGCCACGATCCACGTCGAGGCGGAACGACGCCAGGGACCGGTCGACGACGATCCCGACGCCGTCGTGCTCAGCACCTTCCACCGCTCGAAGGGCCTCCAATGGCCGTGCGTCTTCGTAATCGGACTCTGCGAGGGGCTGGTGCCCATCCGTTCCGCCCGGTCCGCCGCCGCGCTCGCCGAGGAACGTCGGCTGCTCTACGTCGCCATGACCAGGGCCGAGGACCGGCTCTGGTGCAGCTGGTCCTCGACGTCAGGGCCCGGGGCGCCGGCCCGGTCCGCCTCTCGTTGGCTCGACGAGCTGGAGCAGGCCCGAACCCAGATCGAGGAGGAACGATCTCCGGCTCCACCGCAGGCGGCCGCCTCCCATCTGGCACGCATCCGGGCTCTCGTGGCCCGGGACGGGCCCGCGTGAGCGGCTACGCGAGGTCGACCACCACCGGGGCGTGGTCCGAGGGTTTCTTGCCCTTCCTGGCGTTGCGATCGATCACCACGCCCTGGGAGCGCGCCGCCAACGAGCGGCTCGCTAGGACCAGGTCGATGCGCATGCCACGACCCTCGTGGAAGTCGCCGGCCCGGTAGTCCCACCACGAGAAGACCCCCCCCTCCTCGTGGTGTCGACGGAAGAGGTCCTCGAGACCCCAGTCCAACAGAACGCCGAGGGCCCGACGCTCGGGCTCGCTCACGTGGGTGGCCCCCGTGAAGGCCGACGGATCCCACACGTCGCGGTCGTCGGGGGCGATGTTGAAGTCGCCGCACACGACGACGTCCTGACCGGGGTCACAGGTCTCCTCCAAAAACGTGGCCAGCCGCCCCAGCCAGGCCAGCTTGAACCGGTACTGCTCGTGGTCCAGGGACCGCCCGTTGGGCACGTAGACCGAGTGGACCCGGACGCCGCCGCAGGTGGCCGCCACGATGCGACAGCCGTACTCGTCCTCGGCCGAGGAGAAGCCCCGGGTGGGGTGGTCGAGGCCGACGCGGCTCAAGATCGCGACGCCGTTCCAGCGCCCGTCACCGTGGTGAGCCGAGGCATAGCCGAGGTCGGTGAAGGCCCCGACCGGGAAGGCGCCGTCGGCCTGCTTGGTCTCCTGCAGGCACAGCACGTCCGGCACGAATTCGGCGATCCAGTCGAGCACCCGGGGCATCCGGGCAGTGAGCGAGTTCACGTTCCAGGTGGCGAGCCTCACCGCTCCCCTACCGGTCCACCAGGACGTACAGGAGGTCCGCCTCGCACGCGGTCTCGCCGCCGACATGGGCCCGCCCGTGACCGGTGCCCGCCCGCGACGACAGCCGACCGACCGAGACCTCGAGCTCGAGGGTCTCACCGGGAAGCACCTGGCGGCGGAATCGGGCCCTGTCGATCCCCCCGAACAGGGGGAGCTTGTCCTGGTAGCGCTGGTCGGTGAGCACGGCGACCCCGCCGAGTTGGGCCAGAGCCTCGACCATGAGCACGCCGGGCAGGGTCGGACGGCCGGGGAAGTGACCGGCGAAGAAGGGCTCGTCCCCCCTCAGGTGCCAGCGGCCCACGGCCGACGTTCCCGGGGACACCGAGACCACCTCGCTCACCAACAAAAATGGCGGGCGGTGCGGCAGGACGTCGTCGGGTTTCACTGGCGCCGCACGTTAGCCGCCGGTCGCTCGCCCACCCCCGTCGCTTCGGTTCGGGGCGGGGGCCACGCCGGCCAGCTCGGGCAGGGCCAGCTCGGCCATCCGCCGGGGCGGATCCAGCGCCACCAGCGCGAACTCGCTCTTCTGACCACGCCGGAGGACTTCCCGGGCGGCGCGGGGAGGGGGCGAACCGAGACCGGTTAGCGGCGCGTAGCAGTGGAGGACCCCGCCGTCCGGGAGGGCAACGTCGACCATCGCGCCGTGTGAGGTGAAGGAGGCCACGACCCCCTCGACGGTCGACCCGAGGGGGTGGGCGGCGACGAACGTGATGAAGGCGAGCGGCTCGTTCACCGCTGGGGGCGGCGCCACTCGCCGGCGCCGCTTGCCGCCCGTGGCGAGCGCTCCGTCCCCGGCCGAGTCGACCTCGGGTGCTGCCGCGAGCACCTCTTCGGTCGCCTGGTCGATGGCCACCTTGAGCCCGACCGGGGGGGCCGGACGTCGCGCGCTCTTGGTCGCCTTGGCCGGCGCCTTCTCTTTGACCGGCGCTTTCTCTTTGACCGGCGCCTTCTGCTTGACCGGCGCTTTCTCTTTGACCGGCGCGTGCTGCTCGGCCCCGTGCTTCTTCACTTCCCGTTTGGCGCTCTTCTTGGCGGCCTTTTCCGGTTGGCCCGTCGATCCCGTGGCCTCGTCGGCAAGAACCGCCTTGCGAGCTCGCCCTCCGCGCCCGGTACCGGCCTTGGCCGGCTTCGCGCCCTCGGCCCGGAGCGAGGTCCCGCGGGGCTTGGTCGACGACTCCTTGGTGGCGGGGGCGGCCTTGGCCGGCGCGCGCCCCGGCTGCTCCTCCATCTCGGCCTTCTTGGCCCTCTTGGCCTTCTTGCCCTCGTCGGCGGTCCCGTCGATCTTGGCCCGGCCGGCCCTGAACGCCCTCCGGAGGGCCTTGGCGACCTCCGCCGCCTTGCGCGGAGCGGAGAGCTCGGCACTCGGCGCGGGCACCTCCTCCGGCTCCTCGGCGGTCTTGGCCGCCTTCTTGGGGCTTCTCGGCCCCCGGACCGGGCGGCGCGCGGTGAAGATCCAGCCGACCCCGGGGACGGGTTTCCCGCCGATCAGGCGGCCCTCCTCGAAGAGCCAGGGGTGTTCCTCGTGGAACTCCTGAAAGGAGTCGTTGGAGAGCACGACCGCCCCGGTGCGCTCCGCGATCCGCAGGATGAAGGCGTCACCCCGGCCGATCGCCCCGGCCGGAGGCGCCACAACCTCCCCGTGCAGTTCGGCCGCCTCGAGCTGGGCCCGCTCGGACGTATCGATGCGGTGGGCGAACGAGGCATCGACCACCACCAGGACCTCCGCCGCGGAGTCCTCCGCGGCGTAGGCACGGACCGCCTCGTCCAGCTGGGCGAGGCTCGGAACGGTCCGGCCCTCGGTGGCGAGGTTGGATCCGTCCACGACGACGAGGTGGGGGGTGGTGGGCATCGGCGACCTCAGTCAAGCACCCGGGCCCCGGTGTCGGCCCTTCCGGCCGTCAGCCGATCGCCCGGTCCAGGAGGTCGGCCTGTTCGAGCGCGTGCTGGGCGGCGCTGCCGGTCGCCGGGCTGGCCGACTCGGGGCGGCTGACGTGCACCAGCAGGTAGCGCTCGCGGAGCAGGCGATGCAGCCGACCGTGGACGAAGTTCCATGCGCCCATGTTCTCCGGCTCCTCCTGGAGCCAGAGCAGCTCGGAGGCGTTGGGGTAGCGGGCCAGGATGCTCTCGATCTCCCGCGCGGGCCACGGGTAGAGCTGCTCCACCCGCACGACCGCGATGGCCTCGCCGGGCAGGGTCCCGCCGACCCCGATTCGCGCCTGCCGGCGCTCGAGGGCTTCGAAAGCGATCTTCCCGCTGGCGAGGACGACCCGCTTCACCGCCGGGGGGTCGGCGATGACCGGGTCGTCGAGCACCGGGGTGAACTCCCCTTCGGCCAGCGCTTCGATCGGCGAACGCGAGGCCACCGCCCGGAGCATCGACTTGGGCGTGATGACGACGAGCGGTGGACGACCGGGGCCGAGAACCTGGTCGCGCAGCAGATGGAAGTACTGCGCTGAGGTGGACGGGACGGCCACCCGAAGGTTGGTCCGGGCGCACAGGAGGAGGAACCGCTCGATGCGGGCCGAGGAGTGCTCGGGACCCTGGCCCTCATAGCCGTGTGGAAGCAGGAGGGTGAGGGCCGAGTGCTGGCCCCACTTGTCCTCGGCGGCGACGAGGAAATTGTCGATGACGATCTCGGCGCCGTTCACGAAGTCGCCGAACTGGGCTTCCCAGGCCACGAGGGCCCCCGGGGACTCGACGGAGTAGCCGTACTCAAATCCGACGGCCGCGTATTCCGAGAGCAGCGAGTCGAGCACGGTGAACCGGCCCGCCCGCCCCTCGTGGACCAGGCGCTCGACGTGGGCGAGTGGGACGTACTCCTGCCCGGTCGTGTAGTCGACCAGCACCGCGTGACGCTGGGAGAAGGTGCCCCGCCGGGTGTCCTGGCCCGAGAGGCGGACGTCGACCCCTTCGGTGAGCAGGCTGCCCAGGGCCATCGCCTCCGCCAGGGCCCAGTCCACGCTCCCGTTCGCGACCAGTCGGTCGCGCTGCGCGAACTGTCGTTCCAGCTTGGGGTGGAGCGAGAAGGAGTCCGGAACGCTGCGAACCACCCGGGCGAGGTCCAAGAGCATCCCGACCGGCACTCCGGTCGACACCGGCACGAGCGGGGTTGGCGCCTCGGGCACCACCAGTTCGGCCGGGTGTGCCGGCTCCGCCCGGACCTCGTCCAGTGCCGACTGGAGCCGGGCGTTGAAGTCGTCCAGCGCCTTCTCGGCCTCCTCCAGGGTGATGTCGCCCCGTCGCACGAGTGCCTCGGTGTAGAGCTTGCGGACCGACCGCTTGGCGTCGATGCGCTTGTACATGAGGGGCTGGGTGTAGCTGGGATCGTCACCCTCGTTGTGGCCGTGGCGCCGGTAACAGACAAGGTCGATGACCACGTCCTTGTGGAACTCCTGGCGGAACCCGAAGGCCAGACGGGCGGCCCGCACGCAGGCCTCGGGGTCGTCACCGTTCACGTGCAGGATCGGCGCCTGGACCATCTTGGCCACGTCGGTGGGATAGACCGAGGTCCGGGCGGCCTGCGGGGCGGTCGTGAACCCGAGCTGGTTGTTGATCACCACGTGCACGGTGCCCCCGGTGCGGTAGCCGGCCAGGCCCGAAAGGTTCAGGGTCTCGGCCACCACCCCTTGCCCGGCGAACGCGGCGTCCCCGTGCACCAGGAGGGCGAGGATCGGGTAGTCGTCCTCTGGGTCAGAGGTCCCTGACGTGCCGTCGGTGCTCTGGGTGACGACCCGGTCCTGCTTCGCCCGGGCCATGCCTTCGACCACCGGGTCGACCGCCTCAAGGTGCGAGGGGTTCGACGCCATGGTGACCGGCAACGGGGTTCCCGAGCGGGCCACGAACTTGCCGCTCGCGCCCTTGTGGTACTTCACGTCGCCCGAACCCTGGACCGACTCGGGGTCGAGGTTCCCCTCGAACTCCTCGAAGATCTCCCGGTACGACTTCCCGACCAGGTTGGCCAGGACGTTCAGCCGGCCTCGATGGGCCATCCCGAGGACGACCTCGGCGCATCCGGCGTCGGCCGCCTCGTTGAGCACCGTGTCGAGCAGGACCACCGCGGACTCCGCCCCCTCGAGGCCGAAGCGTTTCTGGCCGACATAGCGGGTGTGCAGGAACCGCTCGAAGGCCTCGGCCGCATTCAGCCGGTCGAGGATGTGCCGCTGCTCCCCGGCGTCGAGCCGCTGGGGGACCCCTTCGACGTGCTCTTGGATCCAGCGCTTCTGCACCGGGTCGGCGATGTGCATGTACTCGATCCCGAGCGTGCGGCAGTAGGCCTCGCGCAGGATGTGGAGGATCTCGTCGAGGGTGGCGACGTCGCGACCGGCGAGCCCGTCGGCGGCGAAACGCCTGGGGAGGTCCCAGATCGTCAGCCCGTGGGTGAGGGGATCCAGTTCGGGGTGCGAGCGTGTCGGCTCGACCTCCAACGGATCGAGATTGGCGATCAGGTGGCCCCGGACGCGGTACATGTTGATGAGCGACTGGACGTGGACCTGTTTCACCACCCGCTGACTGGCGGCGTCGACCTCGAGGCCGGCGCTCGCGTCGGCGCGCCAACGGGCGGGCTCGTAGGGGATCCCCATGGACTCGAAGACGGCGTCGTAGAAGCCGTCCTCCCCGGCCAAGAGTTCGACGATCTTGGCCAGGAACAGCCCCGACTCGGCCCCCTGGATGATCCGGTGATCGTAGGTCGAGGTGAGGGTCACCACCTTGCCGACGCCCAGCTCGGCGAGCACCGCCGGGTCGGCCGCCTCGAAGCCGGCCGGGTAGCCGATCGAACCCACCCCGATGATCGCCCCTTGGCCCGGCATGAGCCTCGGCACCGACTGCACCGTGCCGAGCGTGCCGGGGTTGGTCAGCGACACGGTCGTGCCGACGAAGTCGTCGGGGGTGATCCGGTTCCCGTGGACCTTGCGGATCAGCTCCTCGTAGGCGAGGACGAAGCTCCGGAAGTCGAGGGTGTCGGCGTCCTTCACGCAGGGCACGAGCAACGTCCGCGACCCGTCTGCCCGGGCGACGTCGACGGCCAGTCCGAGACCGACATGGGGGTGTCGCAGGACCCCCGGGGTGCCCTTCCCGTCGACGTCGGGAACGAAGCTGGCGTTGAGGGCGGGAACGGCCACGAGCGCCCGGACCACCGCGTAGCCGATCAGGTGGGTGAAGCTGACCTTGGCGCCGGTGGTCCGGGCCAGCTGGTCGTTGAGGACCTGGCGGTTGATCTCGAGCAAACGGGCGGGCACCGTCCGAACGCTGGTGGCCGTCGGTACCCCCAGGCTGGCCTCCATGTTGGCGGCGATCCGGGAGGCCGCTCCGCGCAGCACCACCGGCTCGGGCCTGGCGGGGGTGGTCGGGGCCGGGGTGGACGGGGCGGAACGTCCCGGTGCCTCGGGGCCGGGTGCCCCCGTACCGGGCGGCTGTCCCTCGGTCTCCGGTCGGGTGCGGCCGGGAGCCGGGGCCGGCACCGGCGCCGGCCGATAGTCGTCGAAGAACTCCTTCCAGCTCTCGCTGACCGACATCGGGTCGGCCAGGAAGCGCTCGAACATGTCGTCGACGAGCCAGGCGTTGGGCCCGAACGACCCGCGCCCTCGATCGGGTCCGACGGGTCCGTTTCCATCGGCGACGCGCTCGGAACCTCTCGCGTCAACCATGTCCCCACCCTAACCGGGCCCTTGGCCCGAACGGCGCGAACAGGGCGGATACCGCCAATTGGTCGTTTCCGAGGCGACGTTCGGTATCGTGTGGGCCTCGTGAGCTACCCGGCCGGACTCTTCGTCGTTGACCGCCCCGTCGGGTCGGGCTATTTGGACGACGAGCCGCCGCGGCCCGGACCGGTGGTGATCCTGGTGCACGGCACCTTGGATCGGGCCAACAGCTTCCGACGGGCCACGCGGCGCCTCGACGACATGCGGGTCGTCAGCTATGACCGGCGGGGATACCAAGAGTCGCGCAGCACCGAGCCACCGGTCGGGATCGAGGGCCACGTCGAGGACCTCCTCGGGATCCTGCACGAGGTCGGCGGCCGGCCGGTCGTGGTCGGCCACAGCCTCGGCGGGGTGGTGGCGATCGGTGCCGCGCTGACCGAGCCCGACCGGGTCGCCGCGATCGGGGCGTTCGAGCCGCCCATGCGCTGGATCCCGGTGGAGGGCCGGGAGTCGACCCAGGGCTCGTTCCTCACGAGCGAGGACCCCGATGCCGCGGTCGAGGCTTTCTTCCGGGGACGAGTGGGGGACGCCGCATGGGACCGCCTCGAGCCTGCCGCCAAGGCCGACCGACTGGCCGACGGCCCAGCGCTGATGGCCGAGCTGGCCTCGTTGAACGGACCGGCACTCTTCGACGTCACCAAACTCGAGGTCCCGGTCGTCTTCGGAGGCGGGGGCGCCTCGGACCAGTTCCACAAGGAGAACGTGGCCTGGCTGGCCAGCCACGTCCCGGGTGCCCAGAAGATCGAGATCCCCGAGGCGGGTCACGGAGCCCACCTCACCCACCCCGACGCCTTTGCCGGTTTCGTCCGAGCCGCCGTGGCCCTCGCCGACGGGGCCGATCACTGAGCGCCATTCCTGGCCTCTCTCCCTGACCGCTCACCGGGGATCCCGCTCGGCCCGATCAGCTGGGTGGTCATGGTCGTCGGCGGGCTGGGGGCGCTGGTGGCCGCCGGTCTCGACCCCTCGGCGACTCAAGCGGCGGCAGGGCAGGACTGGCCGCCGTTCGTCCTCGTCACCGGCCTCCTCCTGGTCGGCATGGTCGCACGGGAGGAAGGCCTCTTCGACCGGGCCGGCACCTTCGTCGCCCGGGTCGGCAGGAGCGGCATGGCGCTCCTCGGCGCCACCGCCCTGCTGGTCGCGGTCGTGACCGTGACCCTCAACCTCGACACCGCGGTGACCTTTCTCACCCCGGTCGTTCTCGCGGCCTCGCGCCACCTGCGACGCGATCCCGAGCCGTTCCTCTACCTCGTGGTGGCGATGGCCAACGGGGCGTCGCTGCTGCTGCCGGGGTCGAACCTGACCAACCTCATCGTGCTGCTGGACACCCACCACCTCGGCGCCTCCTTCGTGGCCCGGGTGGGCACGGCGTGGCTCGCGTCGAGCGTGACCGTCGTCGTGGTGGTCGCCCTGGTGCACCATCGGCGAATCTCCGAGATCCGAACTGGACTCGACGACTGGCGGGTGCCGACGGCGTCGGCTCCGTTGCCGGCCGTGATCGCAATCGTCATCTCGGTGGTCGCCATGCTCGCCCTGCCGGCCGATGTCGCCGCACCCGGGGTCGCGGCGGTCGGCGTCGCTCTGGCCTGGCCGCGTGGCGCGGGGGGGAAGGCGAAGGCATCGAGGAGGATCGGACAGCTCAACGCGCCGTTGCTGATCGGGCTGCTCGGGGCGGCCTGCGCGCTCGGGGCCCTCGGCCGGGCGTGGTCCGGACCGTCCCACCTATTGGCCCACGCAGGGACGTGGCAGACGGCCGGCATCGGTGCGGCGGCGGCGGCCGTGGTCAACAACCTGCCGGCAGCCTCGCTCCTCGCCGCACGACCGATCGCCCACGCCAGCGCCCTCTTGGTCGGTCTCAACCTCGGACCGAACCTCGTCGTGTCGGGATCGCTGGCCGGGGTGCTCTGGCTCCAGTCAGCCCGGGCCGCCGGGTGGCGCCCCTCACTCCGGCGGTTCAGCCTCCTCGGGTTGGTCATGGTCCCCGTCACCATGGCGGCTGCGCTGGGCGCGCTCTCCTCGGCCCACTGACCGAATCGGTCGCGTCAGGGGTTCGCCGCTCTCGGGCCGGGGATCTCGGCCGGCCCCGGGATCTCGGCCTGGGCGTGCTGGGACCGCCACCGCAACAGCAGGTACACCTGGTCGTCGGATTCGGTGGTCTTCACCCCCCGAACGAGGGGGGACCGGCACAAGAGCAGCGCCCCGGCGAACATCACCAGGAGCGACAGCGCCTCGAGGGGGCCCCAGGCGCCCGAGGTGCGGAGCTGGTCGCCGAAGAGGCTGACACCGATCAGGATGCTGGCCAGGGGATCCACCATCACGAGGGTCGATTGCGACGCGGCGATCGGCCCGGCGTGGAAGGCGTTCTGGGCGAGGAAGAGGGAGACGACCCCGCAGACCGCCAGGGCGTAGGTCTCCCAGTGGCGGAGGAGCGAGGCCCAGTCGTGAGCGGCGTAGGTCGAGACGACCTTGGTCAGCGACGCGGTGAACGCGAACCCGATCGCGCTCGCCGATCCGAACATCGCGGCCCTGCGCCAACGCGAGCCACGCGTCGCAAGAAGAACGGCCACCGCGGCGGCACCGGCGCAGGACAGGCCGACCTCGAGCCACTCCGACGCCGTGGGCACGATGTTTCCTCCGCCCGGCGACGCGAAGATGAGAAACCCGGCCAGGCCGCCCGCCGTGGCCAGGGTCCCGACCCACTCGCGCCAACCGATCCGGAACCCGAAGGACGAGCCGAGCAGGAAGACAAGGAACAGCAGTTCGGTGGTCAAGATCGGCTGGACCTGGGTGAGACGGCCGAAGTGCAGCGCCACCGCCTGCATGAGGAAGGACATGACCATCACCACGAACCCGGCCAGCCAGATGCCGCGCCGCAACGCGTGGGTCAGCAGGCTCACTCGCAAGGTCGTGCGGTCGGGCGCGTCCTCCACACCCATCCGCTGCAGAATGCTCGTCAGCGCATTGGCGAAGGCGGCCCCGAGAGCCAGGACGTACACCATGGCGTCCTCATGTTAGAGGTGGCGCCGGCGAAAGAGCGGGGGAAGTAGACCTCAGCGCACCGTCGCTCCAGGGGATCCCGTTCACGAAGGCCCAGCTCCGGCGATGGATGGCAGAGAGGCCGTAGCCGCGCAGTGCCCGCTTGTGGGCGCTCGAAGGGTAGCCCTTGTTCTCCTCGAACTGGTAGGCGGGGTAGTGGGGCGCCTCGCTGCGCATGAGCCGGTCCCGTACCACCTTCGCCAGTACCGAGGCCGCCGAGACCGCGGCGCACCGGGCGTCGCCGTCGACGACCGGCACCACCTTGGCCGGTGGGGAAACGTCGGGAAGGTCCGGCCGCGCGAGGTCCTCACCCTGCGCGCCCAGTTCGAGCTGCACCGGAGGCTCCCTCAGCAGGTCGTAGGGCCCGTCGACGACCAGCGCGTCGGGGACGACCGCCAGCCCGGCAAGCGCCCGGTAGGCAGCCAGCCGGAGTGCGGCGGTCATGCCCCACCGGTCGCACTCGGCCGGGCTGGCATGACCGACGGCCCAGCAGGCGCACCATGCGGCGACGTCGTCGAAGATCGCCTCCCTCCGGACCTCGTGGAGGAGCTTGGAGTCCCGGAGCCACCGCGGCATGTTCCGACGGGTGATCCCGTGCGGGAGCACGGTAACCCCGACGCTGAGCGGCCCGGCCCACGCTCCCCGGCCGACCTCGTCCATACCCCCGACCCATTGGTGCCCGCTCTTCCACAGCGCCCGCTCCGCGTCGAGCGTCGGGCGAACGCTCGGGGGCCGGGCTCCGCCGCTTGGAGCCCCGTGGCTGGCCCGGACGCCCACGACCCCTCAGCCGGTCGGGCTCTCGCGCCGCCCGAGTCGGTCCAGCGACGCGACGAACTCGGTCTCGGAACGATCGAAGGGGGTCGACACGAACGCGTCGACCATCTCCTCGGCAACGGTCTGCGACGTGAGACGGAGGCCGAAGGCGAGCACGTTGGCGTCGTTCCACCGCCGAGCCCCGCGGGCGGTCTCGGCGTCGGTGCACAACGCCGCCCGAGCTCCCGGGACCTTGTTCGCCGCCATGGCGACTCCGGTCCCGGTCCAACAGCACACCACCCCCATGGCCGCATCGCCGTCGGTGACGGCCCGGCCCACGGCGGCACCGGCTTCCGGCCAAGGGGCGCCGTCGGCGACCACGACCACCTCGTGGCCGGCCGCCTGCAGATGGGACCGCAGGGCCTCGACGAGGGGGGCCCGCTCGTCGGTCCCGAGCGCGATCCGCATCAGCCAAAGATAACGAAATCGACCCCCGGAGCCGGGGTTCGCTCGAACCGGACCGAACTCGTCGGGCTCCCCTGCGATCCTCCCCGGCGCCCCGGCGAACGGGTCACCTCCCGCTCCCGACACCGGCTCCGCTCGCTGGGAAAACGGGCCCGGCCGCCTCGAGGCCAAGGTCAGCGGGTTCCCGGTCCCGGGCCGCCCCGAGGGGGACTCGCCACCGGCAGCACCGGTCCATATCCTGGCGTCGTGAGCGCCCGGACCGTTGCCGTCGTCCCCCACACGCACTGGGACCGAGAGTGGTACGAACCGTTCGAGATCTTCCGCCTGCGGCTGGTCGACACCCTCGACACCCTGCTCGACCTTCTCGAGTCCGACCCGTCCTATGGGTGGTTCCTCCTCGACGGCCAGATGGCCGCGGTCGACGACTACCTGGAGGTGCGCCCGGAGGCGACCTCGCGCCTGCGTGAGCTCGCGGGCTCCGGACGGCTCTCGGTCGGCCCGTGGTACGTCCTCATGGACGAGTTCTTGGTCTCCGGCGAGACGATCGTCCGAAACCTGCAGATGGGTATGGCCCGCGCTGCCGGCTTCGGCGGTGCCATGGAGGTCGGCTACCTGCCAGACATGTTCGGCCACATCGCGCAGATGCCCCAGATCCTGGCCCTGGCCGGCTTCTCCCACGCCGTGGTGTGGCGGGGGGTGCCCTCCGCTGTCAACCGCAGCGCGTTCTGGTGGGAGGCCCCCGACGGCGCCCGAGTACGAGCCGAGTACCTGACCACCGGGTACTCGAATGCCGCCGCCCTCCCCGACGACGCCGCCGCGCTGGTGCAGCGCACCGCTGCCTACGAGAAGGACGAGGGCGGCTACCTGCTCGACGGCATCTTGTACATGAACGGCTCCGACCACCTCCCACCCCAGCCGTTCCTCGGACGGCTGGTGGCCGAGGCCAACGCCGCCCAGGACGACTACGCCTTCTCCATCACCTCGCTGCCCCGGTACCTCGAGGGGGCACCGGTGGAGGGACTGCCGACCTGGCGGGGTGAGCTGCGTTCCAGCTATCGGGCCAACCTGCTCATGGGGGTGACCTCCAACCGGGTCGACGTGAAGCAGGCGGCCGCGGCGGCCGAGACCGCGCTCGAACGACGGGCCGAGCCCTATGCCGCGCTGTTCGAGGAGCCCGGCGAGTACCCGACGCGACTGCTCGACCTGGCCTGGCTCGACACCATCCGCAACGCCGCACACGACTCGATCTGCGCCTGCTCGGTCGATGCCGTCGTCAACGCGGTGCTCGAGCGCTACGCCGAGGCCAAGCGGGTGGGCGACGGCCTGGCCAACCGGGCGCTCGGCGCCCTGGCCCGCTCGATGCGTTCGGCTGGACCGGTGGTCGTCAACCCCTCGGCCCGACGCCGCTCCGGAGTGGTCGAGTTGGTGGTGGCCGGTGACCCCTCGGACGAATCCTGCGAGCAGGTGCTCTCGTCCCGGGCCAGTCTGCCGGGGACCCTGACGCTCGACACGGCCACGTTCTCCTCCATCCTCGGGATGCTCCAGAACACCCGGATCGCCGACGACGCCTGGATCCACGGGGTCGAGGTGGAAGAGCACGACGGAGGCATCGACGTGACCGTTGCCGTGGGGACCGAGGAGTTGCCCGGCATCCCGGTCGAGGCGGTGAAGGAGAATCTGTTCGCCCGGCTAGCGGCGCGGCCCGACGCCGCGGTGCAGGTTCGGCTCGACCAGCCCCCGGTCCGCCAGGTGGTGGCCCGGGTGTCCGACGTCCCCGGGCTCGGCTGGTCCAGCTACACGCCGGCCCAGCTGGTGAACCCGGTTTCGGCCGGCGCGCCAGAGGGTGAGCCCGGATCGGTCGTCCTCACGAACGGCCTGGTGAGAGTCGTCATCGACGGTCACGACGGCACCTTCTCGGTCGACGGCCACGCGGGGCTGGGCCGGCTGGTGGACGGTGGCGACCTCGGCGACTCCTACAACTACTCGCCTCCCAACCGGGACCGTGTGGTGGACAGCCCCGAGTCCGTGCGGGTCGAGATCGTCGAGGAAGGACCGGTGCGCGCCGGCGCCCGGGTCACCGCGGAGTATCTGTGGCCCGAGAGCGCCGACCAGCAGGGCTCGTCTCGCCGGGGCGAGCAGCGGGTCGTGGTGGTCACCAAGTTCGAGCTCCACGCCGACGAGACCGCGCTCAAGGTCACGACCTCCTTCGACAACCGCTGCCGAGACCACCGGCTCCGGATCCACTTCCCCCTTCCCTGGCCCGCCGCCACCTCGGTCGCCGGGAGCGCCTTCGGGACGGTGTCCCGGGGCCTGAGCGCCGAGGGGCGCCCCGAGGAGTACGGCCTCCCGACGTTCCCGGCGCGCGACTTCGTCCAGGCCGGAGGCCTCACCGTCGCACACGCCGGGGTGTGGGAACACGAGCTCATCGACCTCGACACCTCGGGTGAGAAGACCGTGGCCCGGACCCTCGCGACGACGATCCTGCGCTCCACCGGCATGCTTTCGAGGGTCGGGATGACCTATCGCCCGGTGCCCGCCGGACCCCTCACTCCCGTGGAGGGCCTCCAGATGGTCGGCAGCCGCATCGAGGCGACCTACCTGGTCGCCGTCGGCCCGGTCGACCCCTGGTCGCTGGCGGACGACCTGGCCGTCCCGCTCGAGTCGACCCCCTCGCTTGGAGGTGGCTGGAGGGACGACCGTGGCGGGGGTCTCGAGCTCGAGGGCGCCCGCCTCAGCGCGTTCCGACGCCACGAAGGCCAGCTCGAACTGCGGGTGTTCAATCCGAACGCCGAGGAGACCACCGTCCGGCTGGGAGGCGCTTCGGGATGGTTGGTCGACCTGCGTGGGCGGCCCGTCGAGCCCTTCGAGGGGTCCTTCCCGCTTCGCGCCTTTGGGATCGCCACCGCCCGGCTGATTGAGAAGGAGAGCTGAGGGAGCTCACCGCATCAGCCCGCGGAATAGCTCCTCGTCCCACTCGGCTCGTGCCGCTCGCCCCATCAGGGCCACCAACGCCTCCGACGGCGTGCTCCGGCCGTCCACGATGGCCGCAACCTGCTCGGTGATGGGCATCTCGACCCCGACCGACCGGGCCAGCGCCACCAGAGGACCGGCCGCCTTCACCCCTTCGGCGACCATGTGCATCCCCGAGAGCACGGCACCGAGGGACTCGCCTTGTCCGAGCGCGAAGCCGACCGAGCGGTTCCGGCTGCGTTCGCTCGTACAGGTGGCCACCAGGTCCCCCACCCCGGCCAGCCCACCGAAGGTCAGGGGTTCGCCGCCCAGTGCGGTGCCGATCCGCCCGAGCTCGGCCAGGCCCCGGGTGATGAGCGCCGCCCTGGTGTTCTCACCGAACCCCAGACCGTCGCTGACCCCGGCCGCCAGGGCGATCACGTTCTTCACAGCCCCGGCCACCTCGCAGCCGATCACGTCGCCGCTCGTGTAGACGCGATAGGTCTCGCTGTGCAGGGACCGCTGGGCGAGCTCGGCCAGCTCCGCTTCTCCGAGGGCGACCACGCTCGCCGCCGGCTGGCCGCTCGCGATCTCCCCGGCGAGGTTGGGACCGGTGAGCACGCCGGCCGGGTTGGCCGGAAGTACCTCGACGATGATCTCGGTCATCCGCCGGTTGGTCCCGCCCTCGATGCCCTTCGTCAGGCTCACCACCGCCGCCGACTCGCTCAGATGCGCCGCCAACGCGCCGAGCACGTCGCGAAAGCCATGCGAGGGGACGGCGACGAGGACCATGTCGGCACCACCGGCGACCTCCACCAGCTCTGTCGTGGCGCGCAGATCGGCCGGGAGGTCGAGACCGGGCAGATACGCATCGTTGCGGTGCGAGCGGTTGATCGACTCGGCCAGCTCGGCCGAACGGGCCCAGAGCAGCGTCGGCCCGCGGCGGGCGAGCACCGTGGCGATCGCGGTGCCCCACGACCCGGCCCCGACGACGTTGACCACCCCCGCCATGGCCCGGAGCCTACGGCTGGATGCACCGACGCGATCGGCCCGAACGCCGGCGGAGGGAGGTCCGGTCCGCCTCGCCAACCGGCCCCGTGTGCGTTGGCCCGTACACTGGCCCGATGACGGGCACCGCCGGGCCCGACGCCGGCAACCACCACCATGCCGGGACCCTCGGCCTCCGCGCAGTGCTCGTACCGGTCAAGTCCTTCGCTGCCGCCAAGCAGCGCCTCGGTGCCGCCCTGCCCGACGACGAACGGCGGCTGCTCGTGCAGACCATGGCGGCTCGGGTGCTCCTCGCCGCCTCGCCGCTCCCCGTGGCCGTGGTGTGCGACGACAGCGAGGTGGCGAGCTGGGCCCGCCAGCACGGCGCACTGGTCGTGTGGGAGCCGGGCCGGGGACTGAACGGAGCGGTCGAAGCCGGCGTGGCGAGGTTGGCCGACCTCGGGGTGGACGAGGTGACGGTGGTCCACGCCGACCTGCCACTGGCCCGAGAGATCGGCTCGCTCGAGCCGTTCGAGGGCTTGACGCTGGTCCCGGACCGCCAGGACGACGGGACGAACTTGATCCGCCTGCCGTCGCGCTGTGGCTTCCGCTTCTCCTATGGACCCGGTTCTTTCGCCCGTCACCTTCAGGAGGGTGGCCGCCTCGCGCTGCCGGTGACCGTGGTTCGGAAGCCCGAGCTGGCCTTCGACGTCGACTGGCCCGCCGACCTCACGACCCGGTGACCGGAACCCCATCTCCTCGCGCCTTTCGGACCGCGGTGGTCCCCTTCGGGGAGCCGCTGCGTCTGGGGGCCGTGACGACCGACTTGGAGGTTCCCGAGCGGGCTCTGGCCATTGGCGCCCACCCCGACGACATCGAGATCGGCTGCGGGGGAACCCTGGCCAAGTGGGCTGCCGCCGGCGCTCAGATCCACCACCTGGTGCTCACTGACGGGTCCAAGGGGACCTGGGACCGCGATCGGGACATCGCTTCGCTCGTCGCGGCGAGGCAGGAGGAGCAACGGGAGGCTGCCCGTCTGCTCGGGGGCGGCGAAGTCAGATTCCTGGACCGGCCGGACGGGGAGCTCCGCAACACCATCCGTGAACAGTGGGAGGTGAGCCGGTTCATCAGGCAACTCCGGCCGACCGTCGTCCTCGCCCACGATCCCTGGCGTCGATACCGTCTCCACCCCGACCACCGCAACGCCGGATTCGTGGTCACCGACGCGCTGGTGGCCGCACGGGACCCGCTGTTCTTCACCGATCAGGATCTCGCACCGCACCGACCGGTGGCGCTGTTGTTGTTCGAGGCCGACGTCCCGAACCACGTCGAGGACGTGGCCGGGTTCGAGGAGGTGAAGATCCGGGCCCTCCTCGCGCACCGAAGCCAATACGAGACGACGCTCGGTCTCGAGGCCTCGGCCGACGGCCCGTCCGCCGAGGCGTCGCTCTCGGCCTTCACCGCCGACATCCGGGCCAAGCTGGCCGAGCACGGCTCGTTCGCCGGCATCGAGCTGGGCGAGAGCTTCCACCGCCTCGAAGTGTGATCGAACGCGGAACGGGGACCCGAAGGTCCCCGTTCCGTTGTTCTCGATCGACCGTGACGGCCGACGGTGGGTCAGGCCCGCTTGGCGGCCTTCTTGGCCGGAGCCCGCTTGGCCGGAGCCCGCTTGGCCGGAGCCCGCTTGGCGGCCTTCTTGGCCGGAGCCCGCTTGGCCGGAGCCCGCTTGGCCGGAGCCCGCTTGGCGGCCTTCTTGGCCGGTGCGCGCTTGGCGGCCTTCTTGGCCGGCGCGCGCTTGGCGGCCTTCTTCACCGTGCGCTTGGCGGCCTTCTTGGCCGGAGCCCGCTTCACGGCCTTCTTCACCGTGCGCTTGGCGGCCCTCTTGGCCGGTGCGCGCTTGGCGGCCTTCTTGGCCGGAGCTCGCTTCTTTGCGGTTACCACAGAGTTACCTCCCTTGAGGGTTCATCGTTGACTCGAGGTGAAGCCTGCGAGCCGCCGACGACCGACGTCATCGGGAGCCGCATCGCTGCACCGGCTGCATAACCCGGAACGGAATGGACTGCCGAGGAAACCGTGTCTCGTTCGACTTGACACTCACGCTCCGAGCTCCCCAGTCACAACGACGTGTTGTGAACTGCTCCGCACGCTGCTCGACAACAGAGACGAAACAGCGCGATCAGAATACCTGCTCCGCGCGCGTAACTAAAGGAATTCATTTCGACGTACGTGCGTGCACGACTCGGCAACACGCTTCGCGCGCACGCGCGCGTCGCGATCCACGACGGCTTCGGTCCCCACGTGTGGCTGTGATGCTCCCTCATAGCTCGTCGAGACCCAGCACACGCGTCGAACAACCGCGCATCGGATCCTCTCGGAGTTGTCGTCGTGTCGATGGGGCGCGAGCGTCCGCCACACGCCGGTGATCGCGACGGCGAGCGACGTATGGGGCGCGCCCGACCATTCGTCACCGATGACACCGCGAGGGTTTTCCTCGGACGATGCCGAGCCGAGTGCCCCGGAAGGGTCGTCCCGAACTGCGGCGAGCCGGTCCGCGCCCGGCCGCGGGTCCGGGTTCCCACAAAGCGGCCTCTACCTGGGCAAAGGCCCCGGTGGGTGGGCGTGGAGCGGCGCAGAGCGATCGGGGCTGGTCCTCGGGCCTTCCCGGTCGGGCAAGACGTCGTCGTTGGTGATCCCGAATGTCCTCTCCGCCGCCGGGGCGGTCGTGAGCACATCGACTAAGCCCGATGTCCTCGCGTCCACGGCAGCCGCCAGGCGAAGGGGCGGATGGACGATGCTCTTCGATCCGAGCGCGTCGATCGACCCCCCGAAGGGGGTCGTCACCGTCGGCTGGTCTCCGTTGAGCGCGGCAAGGAACTGGGACGGGGCACTTTCGATGGCCGACGCCATGGTGTACTCACATCGCCGTGGCAACCGCGGAGCGCGCGCTGTAAGTGAAGACCATTGGAACGAGCGCGCGAGCTCGTTGTTGGCGCCAGTTCTCTATGCCGCAGCACTCGAGACTCGGAGCATGCGCGATGTGCTGTCTTGGGTCGACCGGCACGACGGGGCCCCGGCGTTGTCGATCCTCGAGCACCAAGCCGAGGAATCGATGGCGTGCGACGCTCTGAGCGGCATCCTGGCCACCGACGAAAGGGAGCAGTCGGGTATCTGGTCGACCGCCTCGGGCGTCCTCGCCGCCTACCGGTCAACGTCCGCATTGGCCTCCACCGGCCCCCCGTACCTGGACCCGGCGAGCTTCTGCGAGGCACCCAACACGCTGTACGTCTGCGCCCCGGGCCGACACCAGCAGCTCCTGGCCCCGCTCGTGGTCGGCCTGCTGAGCGAGATCAAGGACGCCGCCTACGAGCGGGCCAGGGCGAAGGGGACCGGGCCGCCGGTCCTGTTCGCCCTGGACGAGGTGGCCAACATCGCCCCCCTCCCCGACCTCGCCTCGATCGTGAGCGAGGGGGCCGGGCAGGGCCTGCTCGTGCTGGCCTGCCTCCAGGACCTTTCGCAGGCCCGGAGTCGCTGGGGGGTGGAGGCCGAGGGCTTCCTCTCCCTCTTTGGAACGACGGTGGTGCTCGCGGGGATCGCCGACGTCGCGACACTCGAGGCGCTGTCCACCCTGGGCGGCGACGTCGAGCTCGAGTCCCACGCGCGAGCCCTCTCCCAGACCGAACGGCGCCTCGTTTCCTCGGTCACGACGGCGACGGTCTTCCGGCGACGGCTGCCCCCCGACGTGATCGCCCGCGGCCGTCCCGACGCCGCCCTGGTCATGGACGGGCGCCGGCGGATGGGCTGGGTCGGGCTCACGCCGGCCCATCGGGACCTGCCCTGGCGGGTGCTCGTCGGACCGTCCAGGGCGCGCGACCCCGACCTGTTCGGACGGTGAAGGTCAGCGCCCGATCGACGGGATGTCGCGCTCGAGCGCCGTCGGCCGCCGGCCGCCCAGGCGGACGAGCGTCTCGCTCACCACCCTCGAGACCTCGAGGTGATCGACCAGCCGCGCCGTCGGGAACGCGGCGAGGGAGGCACCGGGTTGGTGAAGCGGGGACGGGCCGCTCACGCCCCAGCGCTCCCGATAGCGGTCGATCGACGCCGCCGCCGCCTGCCACTCCTTCTGCCCAACCACGCCGACCGGGCGCGGCCCGAGGGCGCTGAGCAGGTGGGGTCGGGGCACGTAGCGGACCGGTGCGGCCCGGTGCTCACCGACGCCGATTCCGCAGTCGGCTGACGGCGCCCAATGGTCCACGGCCTCCTGCAGCTCGGACCCCTCGACGCCGGCCCGGCTGGCCGTCGCCCACGCCGCAACGACGTCGCGTCGGCACACGCCCGAGGGTGAAGCGTCGGCGATCGCCGCCGCGAATCGGCCCTCGTCGAGCCGGTCGGTCTCCTTCGCTTCTCCTCGGACACCCGACGGGGGGTCCAACGGGCTTCCGCCGGCGTGGCGGGACCAGGTCGCCCGGAGCTGCCGGCCGGGGACGGCCGTCGACTTGGGTCCCCGGGTCGACGCCCAGGCGACGCGCCGGGCCCGGCCCGAGGAACGCCCCGAAGCCCACAGCGCCTGCGCGATCTCGGCCGATCGTCCTGAGAGGGCGGCGAGCACCAGGGGGTCGCTCCCCGCGAGCTCCCACCCGCCCCCCGCCCGCCACGACCACGCCACGTGCATCCGCTCGGTGAGCAACGCCCGAAGGTGCGCGTCGTGGAGGGCGCCGGCCGCCCGGGCGTGGGCGAAGAGCCCCCGCCCGTCGAGTGCGCTCCACCGGCCGTCGGACCCGTGAACCAGGTTCGCCACGACCACGTGGGTGTGCAGATGCGGATCCCCGGCTCGGCTGAGACAGTGGGTGAAGCCGGCGGCGAGGACGCCGTCGGAGCCCGAGAGCGCCCGTTTCGCACCCGTGCCCCGCCGGACGGCGGCCGCACGACGCTCCATGTAGTCGACCGCGGCATCGACCGCGTCGCGGTGTGCGCCCGCCACCAGGTCGCTGACCTCGTGTCCCCCCAGCCCGAAGAGGACGCTCAGGGACTTGGGGACGGTGAAAGTCAGGTCGTACGCGGCCACCGATCGGCGGCGCGTGGTGAGGACCCGGCCGGTGCCGGGGTGACGGCCCGCCAGGAGCCCCTCGAGCGCCGGGCCGTCCGGTTCGCCGGCGAGCCCGGCGGCGGCCGACGCCGTCCCCAACCAACGCCCGGCGTCGCCGGCGCGACCCGGGGCCACCCGTCGCAGCTCGTCTCCGAGGTCGCCCAGGTAGTAGCGGGCGCGCGGATCGCTGACCGTAGCCACGTGCAGCATGGCGACTCCCCGTTGTGCTGCCTGTGGAGCGAACGGTCGGTGGTCAACCCCCGTAACGCGCGAGGACCCGTCCGGCCGCCCGCCTCCCCACCTCAACCCACTCGGGCGGGTCGAGGACCCGGGCACCGGGCCCGGCCTGGAGGAGCAGACGCTCGAACCAGGCAAAGCCCCCGACGGCCAGGGTGACGCGCACCCCGCCGTCGGGGCGGCGGACACACTCGAGCGTGGGGACGTTGTCGACCACCCACGCCGCCGTCGGGTCGAGGTCCAACCGGACCACCTCGGACCCCGGTCCCGGCACGAACGGGTCGTCCGAGGGCCCCCTCGGCGTCGGCAGGACGTCGGGTACCGGTCCGCGCTCGGTGACCCTGCGGATCCGGTCGACTCGGAATCGGCGGAGGCCACCGGCCCGGTGGCAGAAGGCGTCGAGGTACCAGTGACCGTCGAGCGAGACGACCTGGACCGGGTCGACCAGGCGGTCCGTGACCTCGTCGGTCGATCCGGAGTGGTACTCGATGTCGGCCGACCGCTGGACCTCGACGAGACGCTGGACCTCGGCGAGCAGCGGGGGCGCCGGCAGGTCGACGTTGAGGCTCTCTCGGGCCCCGAGGACGGCCTCGAGCTTGGAGGCCGCCCGGGCGAGCGAGCCGTCGGCGTCGGCCCCCGGCACGGCCAGGATCGTCCTCGCCGCCGCGGCCAGCGCGAAGCCTTCCGCCGGGGTGAGCCGCCGCGGTCGGGCCATGGCCTCGGGCAGGAAGGCCTCCACCGTGGTGTCGGTGACCACAATCTCCATCAGGGCGTCGGGCGAGTACGGGGGCACGCCGCAGCAGGCGGCCAGCTCGAGCTCCCGGACCAGCTCGTCGTGGTCCAGCCCGAAGCGTCCGGCCACCTCGTCGATCGGCGCCGCGCCCACCTTGGCCAACCACCCCACGATGGCCAGGAGGCGACGCAGGCGCTGACGAACGTCCCGCCCGACACGCCGCTCCACGCCGTCGGACGTGCGCGCTTCGTCGGCGGGCCCCCGGTCGGGGGGCGTCGTGCGGTCGTCGTCGGGGGAACCCGGTGCCGTCCCCTCGCCCGCCGCGATCGCCCGGAGCCAGGCGACGATCTCGCTTCGGACCGTCGACGGGCCGATCACCTCGGCGTGGTCCAACAAGCCGAGCACGAAGGATCGGAACGCGACCTTGTTGGTGACGCTCACCAGCACCTGGACCGACCCGTCGTCGCCGCGGCGCAGGAGCGTCTCGGGACCGAGCTCGTCGAGCACCCGCTCCGCCTCGATGGCGTCGAGGGCGAGGTGCACCTCCTCGACGTCCTCACCCCCGGTCAGCCAGGGCTCGTCGGGCACCGCCGCGCCGGGGTCGAACGTCTCGGGGAGCTCGCCGCTGCCGTCCGGGCCGATCCTCGGGGTGTCCTCGATCCTGTCCACCCGGAAGCTCCGCGGCGCCCGACGGTCGACGTCCCAGCCCACCGCGTACCAGTGACCCCGACGGAACCACAGCCCGGCCGGTGTCATCACGCGCTCGACCCCCCGGTGCACGAAGTGCACCAACGCCCGGTTCCGCACCGCCTCGAACAAGGGGACGAGCGCCGGGGGCGGATCGAGCGAGGCGAGCGGCCGGGCCTCGCCCAACCCGGTCGCGCCCAGCTTGGCCAGGGCGTCCCGCCCACTAGGATCGCCGAGGTGCACGCCCGCGACGGCGAGCTGCAACGCCGCCTGTTCATCGGGGGTCAGGTGGAGATCAGGCAGGTAGAAGGTGTCGGGATCGATCCGGTACCCGTACTGCTCCGGACCCTCGACCGCCTCGGTCACGAGCGGGATGCCCTCCTCGCGCAGCAACCGCTTGTCCCGCTCGAAGGCCTGGCGCCGGGCGTCCCGGCCCTCCGGGTAGCCGGGCACGTCCCTGGCCAGCTCGCTCAGGGTCATCGGCCGCTTGGCGCTCAACAGCACGAGGACCAGGTCGGTCAGGCGCTCCAGCCGGTCGGGCGGGGACATCGGGCTCAGCGTAGGACGCACTGCCCCCGGTCGCGATGACTGCCTCCGCCTGGGCATTCCACCCCCACGTGGCGGCGTGGTCCATCCTCGTTGCCCTGACCTTCGCCTACGCGCTGGGCGTCCGGCGGACCGGGGGGGCGCGCCCGCGGCACCTGGTGGCGGCGGTCGGTGCGCTGGTGCTGGCCCTCGTCGCCCTCGGCTCGCCGTTGGCCGACCTCGCCGCCCACACGTCGCTCACCGCCCTCGTGGTCCAGCGGATGCTGCTCCTGCTCGGGGTGCCGCCGCTGGCGATCGCCGCGATCCCCCCGCCGCTCATGGCCAGAGTCACCCGGCCGGCCCCGGTGGACTGGGCGCTCCGACGCTGCTCCCGACCGATCGTCGCGGTGAGCGTCGTCACCCTGATCGCCGTGGTCACGCTCACCACGGTGGCGGTCGAGGCGCAGGGGTCGTCGATCTGGGCGCGCGTCGGCCTCGATTTGGCCCTCGTCGTGGCGGGCTTCGCGCTGTGGACGCCGGTCTCCGCGCACTTGCCGGGGACCGATCGCCCCTCGGCGCTCGGCCGGGCCGGTTATCTCATCGTCCAGTCCGTGGTGCCGTCGTTCCTCGCCATCGTGTGGATCTTCGCCAAGCACCCCCTGTACCCCCACTTCTCCGCCGGCCCGGAGCTCTTCGGCGTCTCCCCCCTGCTCGACCAGCAGCTCGCCGGCTTCGTGGCCAAGTTCGCCACCATCGCGGTGCTCTGGACGGTGGCGTTCGTGGGGCTCAACCGGGCCCAGCACGCCGTGTCGACCGGCGGGGACCCCGACCCCCTCCTGTGGTCCGACGTGGAACGCCATCTCGAGCGAGCCGAGCGCCGCGAGCGGCGGCGGGTGTGGCTGCCGCCCCGCCCTGACGAACTGGGCTCCTACCTCCAGCCCGACGACCCCGAGGACCAGTGGCGCCGCGAGGACCGGGCCTGAACTCCTCGTCGCCGACCGTTCAGCCCAGGTGGGAATGGCCGAAGCGGGTCGGCAGCCGATGGAACAGAACGGTCGCGACGAGCGTCCCGGAGGGGTAGCGGAGCACCACCACCGCCAGGTGGCCCGACGGCCGGCCTTGCGGACGGGCGACCGAGTTCGACGAGAAGGTCCCGCCGTAGGCGACCAGGCAGACCCGGCCGGAGCGGACGCCGGCCCGGTCCAACGCCGCGTCGAGCCGTCGGTAGGTGACGGTGGGGACGCTCTCGAGACGCACCCCGATCAGCCGCCCGTGCGACCCGACCGCCTCCGCGGCGGTCGGCAGGGCGATGTAGCAGGGGGCGTCGCTCGTGCCCAGGTTCTCGCGCCCGGCCGAACAGCCGGCGAGCCCGAGGACCGAAAGGCCGAGCGCCGCCGCGAGTGCCCAACGGGCGAGCCGCCCCCTCCAGGGCGCGTCGGTCCGTGCCATCCCTACCTCCCCCTCGACTCCGACGCGAGGTCGGCGACCGCCGCCGCCTCGACGGCCTGGGCGGGCACCGGAGTCTCCCCGCCGACCTGCCGTTGCCAGCGACCCGAGCGCACCCCGAGGGCCAGCCAACCGGCCGCCGCCCAACCGACGGCCAGCTGGCCCCAGAAGCTGATCAGCCGGTAGACCAGCACGGCTGCCACCGTCGACACCCGGTTCCCGCCGAAGGCCACCAGCGCGATGGTGATGCTCCCCTCGACGACCCCGAGACCTCCGGGTGTGATCGGGAGGTTCGCGGCCAGCTGTCCGGCCCCGTAGGAGAGCAGGATCCCCTTCCAGGGGATCCCGGCACCGATCGCGAGGAAGCTGAACGCGAAGCACCCGCAATCGAAAATCCAGTTCGCGATGCCCCAGACGACGACCATGGCCACGTCGGAGGGCGCGAGCCTGAACTCGGCCACCCGGGCGGTGAAGCGGGCCGCCCGGGCCTCGGCACCGCCGAGGTGTCGCCCGGTCAGCCGCCGTGACGACCGGAGCAGCCAGTGTGCGACGGCCCGCTGCGGCCTTCGGTAGAGGAAGAGGGCCCCCACGATCACCGTCACAAGGAGGATCCCCACGGTCACCGGGACGAGGTCGAGGCTCGCACCCTCACTGGCGGCCAGGGCGAGGCCGGCGCCCGCCACCACCGCCAGGGACAGCACCCCGACAACCACCGTGGCCACGAGCGACCACACCGCCAGCGAGTCGTTCGCCCCCAGGCGTCGGAACCATCTGAACCCGTAGACCGCGGCCACCGCGGCGCCGGCGGGCACCGAGTTGACGATGGCCTGCGACGCCAACGTGATCACCGACAAGGTCGGTAGGGGTGCGTCCACTCCCCCGGCGCTCAGGAACTTGCGTTGCAGCACGGCCAGAGACACGTAGGACCCCGCCTCCACAACGATCGCCGGGAGCAGCCATCCCCAGGAGAGGCGGTCGAAGACCGATGAGATCCCCGACAGTTCATCGGTGTGGCTGCTCAGCACCCAGATCACCAGCGCGGCGGCCGCGAGGCCGAGGGCGAAGCGGATGACGGGCCACCATCGACGCATGGTCGCAACGGCCCGGATCAGCCTGGACCGTCGTCTCCCGCCCGGCCCACCGGGGTGCGCGGTGTCGGGAGCAACCGCCCCACCTTGGCGTTCCGGGTCGCCGTTGGCCCGTGACATCGGGGTCACTGCAGCACGTCGGGCCCGAGAAGTCACGTCGACGAGGCGGGTCCGATGTGCCGGGGGTCCGGGACGCCGTCGGGCATGATGGCCGTCGTGAGGGTTTCGGTCCGCGGAGCCGTCTCGACGGCGTCAGTGGGGTTCGTGGTCATCGTCGCCGGCCTGGCCGCATGGCTCGGGGTCTCACAGGCTCCGCCCGGCCTGCCCCTCGAGCCCAGCCCGTGGGAGGTCGTGCTGAACACGACCAGGGCGGCGGGCCCGCTCGACTTCTCCATGGTGGTGCGCTCGAGCGGAACCCTCCCCGGCGAGGAGAACTCGGTGGTCCGCACCCTCGGGGTGGCCGACTTCTCGGGATTCAACGCCCAGGCGGTGACCGTGAGCCGGAGCCCCGGGCTCCCCGCCCAGTGGATCCAGTCGCTCGTGGTCGGTGGGCGCTCCTACGCCCGCTTCGGATCGGATCTCGGCGGGAGGCCCCGCTTCAGCGGCCCGTGGATCCGATCCGCCGGGTTCTCGACCCCTCCGCTGGGGGCACTGGCCGGGTCCGCCGGCACCTCGGCCATCCCCGGGCCGGTCCACCTGACTCAGCTCGCCCGGGTCACGCTCAGCGAAGAGACGCTGACCAAGTACCTGCTGTCCTCGGTCCAGGTCAGCTGCCCGGGCGGTGCGATCGGCCGACCGACCACCGAGCTCGACCGGTCGGTCGCCTGGGTCGACGGCGCGGGCCGCCTGCGTCGCTTCGAGACCGTCACCGTGCAGACCTTCACCATCCCCAACCCCGGGACGGTGCGGACCGTCACCGTCACCAGTTTCGGCCCCTTCGGGGCGACGGTCGAGGTGACGCCACCGACCCGGGTGACCGGGCCCCCCGTCCCGGCAAAGGTGGCCCAGCAGGGCCCGTTCGCCGGGTGTCTGGTGACGCCGAGGTGACCGGCGCCGCGCCACGGCGGTTCGCTCAGTGGATGAGCTTGATGTAGTCGAACATCGGCAGGTAGAGGCTGATGATGATGGCGCCGATGACGACCCCCATGATCACGACGAGGAACGGCTCGAGGATCGAGGTCAGGTTGTCGACGGTCTGGTCGACCTCACCCATGTAGAAGTCCGAGATCCGCTTCAGCATGTCGTCGAGCGCACCGGTCTGCTCTCCCACCTCGACCATCTGGACCATGAGCGGGGTGAACACTTCGAGCCTGCTCATCGGTGCTGCGAACGAATGACCCTCTCGGACCCTCGCCTTCACCTCCATGACCGCGTCGTAGATGATGGAGTTGCCCGCGGCGTTTGCGGTGATGTCGAGGGCCTCCATGGCCGGCACACCCGCCGAGAGCAGGGACGACAGCGTCGAGGCGAACCTGCTCATCCCGGCCTTGTGCGTGAGGGGCCCGAACACCGGGGGCCGCATCTTGAGCTTGTCCCAAACCCGCCTTCCCTTGTCGGTCTTGATCCACCGGCGGAAGATCAAGAACGCCGCGACGAGGAACAGGATCACCAGGCCGACCCGCCAGCTGGCCATGGTGTCGGACACGGAAATGAGGATTCGGGTCGGGGTCGGCAGCTGTCCACCGAGGGTGGCGAAGAGCTTCTTGAAGATCGGGACGATCACCACCATCATCACCGTGAGGATGATCGCGATGACGGTCACGACGATCACCGGATAGGTCATCGCCCCCCGGACCTTGCGGTTGAGCTCCACCTGCTTCTCGAGGTTGTCGGCGATGTCCCTCAGGACGAGGTCGATGCTCCCGCCGACCTCGCCGGCGGCGACCATGGCGACGTAGAGGCTGTCGAACACCTTCGGGTGCTTGGCCAGGGCGGCCGAGAGGTTGGTACCCGAGTCGAGGTCGTCGTTGATCTTCCGCAGGATGATGGCGAAGTGCTTGTTCTCCACCTGTGAGGCCAGCACGGCGATCGACCGGCTGATGGACAACCCCGAATCGACCATGGTCGCGAACTGGCGGGTGAACACCGCGACTTCTTTGGGCTTCACCCGATCCGAGAAGCCCGGGATGATGATCTCGGTCTTCAGGCCCTTGCCCTTGGCCGGCACCACCGAGACCGGGAGGTACCCCATGTCGCGCAGTCGGTTGACGACGATCGGAACGCTGTCGGCCTCCAGCGTGCCCTCGACCAGATTGCCCTTCTGGTCGCGCACCTTGTAGTCGAACGTGGTGGTCAAGTGCCCTCTCTTCGCCCCCTACCAGGTGCTCGCAAACCCTACGGTGCCGATCATGCGATCCCGCGGATGTGGTTGCGGAAGTCCTCTTCGTCCCGACACCGGTCCAGGCCCATGTCGACCGAGATGACGCCGCCCTGGACCAGCTTGGCCAGGCTCTGGTCCATGGTTTGCATACCGAACTGGGACCCCGTTTGCATGAGCGAGTAGATCTGGTGGGTCTTGGCGGCCCGGATGAGGTTCTGGACGGCCGGCGTGCACACCAGCACCTCGGCACTCACGGCCCGACCGCTCCCGTCGACGACCGGCACCAGCTGCTGGGTGACCACCCCGCGCAAGGATGAGGCCAACTGGATCCTGATCTGCTCCTGCTGACTGGGAGGGAAGACGTCGATCACCCGGTCGATGGTGGACGGCGCATCCTGGGTGTGAAGGGTCGCGAAGACGAGGTGACCGGTCTCGGCCGCGGTGAGCGCGGTGGCGATGGTCTCGAGGTCGCGGAGCTCGCCGACCAAGATGACGTCGGGGTCCTGGCGCAGCACCCGCCGCAGGGCCTCTGAGAACGTCGCGGTGTCCGTCCCGACCTCGCGCTGGCTGATCACCGAACGCTTGTGGTGATGGAGGAACTCGATCGGGTCCTCGACCGTCACGATGTGCAGCGGCTTCGTGCGATTGATGATGTCGACTAGCGACGCGAGCGACGTCGACTTTCCCGAACCGGTCGGGCCGGTCACCAAGACGAGTCCTCGACGAAGGTCGGCGAACGACTTCACCGATTCAGGGAGTCCCAGGTCGTCGAACGACGGGATGTCGTGCGGGATCGGACGCATCGCGACCGTGACGGTTCCCCGTTGCATGGCGACGTTTACACGGAATCGACCGACCCCGGCCACCGAGTGTGACGTGTCGAGCTCGTGTTCGGCCTCAAACCGTTCCCGCATGGCTTGGGGCAGGACCCCGAAGATCATCTCCTGAAGGGTCTCCGCGTCGATCTGCTCCACGTCCTCCATGGGTCGCAGGGCGCCGTTGAGACGGACCGTCGGGGCCAGGTTCGCCGAGAGGTGGAGGTCCGACGCACCGACGTTCACCACGTAGCGCAGGAGGTCGTCGATGTGGAGGCGGAACCCCACGTCGCTCGCCCGCCGGCGCCGGAAGGAGGCCGAGCCCCCGAGGGTGTCGGCCAGCGAGGGTGGTCCGGCCTCGTCGGCCTCCTCCTCGACCCGGCTCGACGCCGAGCGGGGCGCCGGGGGTGGGGGGGGCGGCGGAGGCGGCACCGGTTGCAGGCCGCGGATGGACTCCTCATCGGGGCCGTGCTCGAGGGTGCTCGGGGGCACCGATCGGAGTACCGGCGGCGGAGGGCTCCCAATCGCCCCCATCGGGGGTACCGGGCTGAGCGGGGGGAGCGGCGGCCGCTCGGAGGCCAGATCGGGGGCAGTTGGGACCGCGGTGAGCGTCGCCGGCGGCGGCAGCGGGTTGCCCTGACCGGCAGGATGAGCCGGGGCGGCGTCGTCAACGCGGGCATGACGAGGCGGCGCCGACTCCTCGGCATCCACTGGCCCAGCGCTCTCGCGACCCTCGTAGAGGCCGATGATCTGACCGCCGGCGTTGCCGCTCGCGACAGGGGGACGGCCGTTGGTCACGCCGGCCGCGGCCGGTTGAACCATCCGGTCCACGGTCAACGGGTTGGCCAGTACCGGGACGATCTCGTACCCGAGGACCGCTGCGAGCATCGCGATGTCGTCGGCCTCGGGCGGCTCGGCGAACGCCGTCACGACCTGATCGCCCGACAGGCGCAGCGGGATGGCCCGGTACTCGAGCGCCGTCGCCGGCGCCAAGAGCTGACGGACCTCACCGACCGGCGGCTCGAGATCCAGGTCGACGACCCTCATCCGGGCCAGCTGCCCGAGCGTGTTCAGGACGACGTCGGTGAGCTGTGGCTCCCGCTGCACGAGGATGACACTCAAGGGGATGTTGTGCTCGGTTGCCTGGACGAGATAGGCACCAATCGTCGACTCCGAAACGAAGCCACCGGCCACGAGCGCCCTCCCGAGACGCCTCGACCACTCGGTCCGGCTGGCGTTGGAGGCGGGGCTCACATGACCACCCGGAGCACTTCTTCGAGCGTCGTGAAGCCCTGAACCGCCCGAAGCAACCCATCGGCGCGAAGTGTTCGCATTCCTTGCTCACATGCCTTTCGCTCTATGTTCGCTATGGAGGCCTGTTCGATGATCATCCGATCGATCTCCTCGGTGACGTTCATGACTTCGGCCAGGACCATCCGGCCGGAGTACCCGGTACTTCCACATGTCCGGCACCCGACGGCTCGGTGCAACGTCGAGATGTCGAGCCCTTCGATGTCCGCCTCGATGTAACCGGCGGCGTAGAAGTCCTTCTCGGTGGCCTCGAACGGCTCTTTGCACACGTTGCATAGGACCCGGGCCAGCCGTTGGGTCAGTACCGTTCCGACCGCTGAGGTCACGAGGAAGGGCTCGATGCCCATCTCTGTCAACCGGAGGGGGGTGGCCGCCGCGGTGTTGGTGTGCAGCGTGGTGAGCACCAGGTGACCGCTCAGCGCCGCCTCCATCGCGATCGTGGCCGTCTCGGTCGTTCGGATCTCCCCGATGAGCACGATGTCGGGGTCGGCACGAAGGATCGACTTCAATGCGGTCGGCCAGGTCAGACCGGCCTTCAGGTTGATCTGCACCTGGGTCGCGCCGTCGATCTGGTACTCGACCGGGTCCTCGACGGTGACCACACTCTTCTCGGGGGTCAGGATCTCGATCAATGTCGAGTACAGCGTGGTCGTCTTCCCGGCACCGGTCGGGCCGGTGACGATGATCACGCCGTAGGGCTTGTTGTAGGCCTGGGAGAAGCGTTCGAGCGTGTCGGGGGCAAACCCGAGCTCGGTGAGGGACCGCAGGCTCTGGGACTTGTCGAGCACCCGCATGACGACCGTCTCGCCCCACACGCTCGGCATCGTCACGATCCGGAGGTCGATCTGGCGGTCGCTCACCGTCAGCGACACCCGGCCTTCCTGCGGGACCCGGTGCTCGGTGATGTCCATGTCACCGATGACCTTCAGGCGGCTGACGACCGCTGCCGCGATGGCTGGCGACGCCGTCGAGGCTTCGTGCATCACGCCATCGATCCGAAAGATGATCTTGAGTTCGTGCGGCTTGGGCTCGATGTGGATGTCCGACGCGCGCTCGTTCAGGGCCTGGAGGATCAGCAGGTTCACGTAGCGAACGATGGGCGCGTCCTCGACGACCGACTGGATGCTCTCGAGTGCGCTCGCCACGTCCGATGCCGCCGCGGCGTCCTGGGCGAGCGCGGAAACCTCGACGGTCGAGTCCCGCGAGATCCGGCTGAACGTCGCCAACTGCGAACGCGTCGCGACGACCGGCTTGAAGTTGCTCCCCATGATGGTGCGCAGGTCGTCCATGGCGAACACGTCGGTCGGATTCGCCATCGCGACGACCGGTACACCGTTCTCGAAGGCGATCGGCAGCACCATGTGGTGCTCGGCTGTCGACTGAGGGATCAGGGCGACCGCGGCACGGTCGATGTTGATCTGGTTCAGGTCGACGAATTCGAGGCCCACCTCCTGGGCCATGGCCCAGACCAGGTCGTCTTCGGCGGCCAGCTTGCGTCCGAACAGGTATCGGGCCAGCGTCTCGCTGCCGTCCCGGACCGCCTGAAGTGCGGCGAGCATGTCGGCGACCGAAACCCGCCCCGAGTCCACCAGGACCCTCGCGAGCGGTGGACTGTCGGGCGGCAGGCTCTCGGCCCGACGTTCCTCGTCGGGGGGCTGGGGAGGGGTGGGCTCGGCGAAGCCGGGAGGGGCCGCGGGCATCGAGGGCAGCCCGGCACCCTTCTCGGGGCGAAGCAACTGGTTTCCGAGAGACTGCGGGAGCACGAAGGGGTGCTCACTCGGAACGTCCGGGAGAGCAAGGTCGACACGGCCGAGTTCGGGTGCCGGCGGCGCAACCGGCCCGGGTGCTGTCGGGGGCCCGGCGGAGCCCGGCACTGAGGACATGGGGGGAGCGGCCGTCGGTGCCACGGTCGGGTCGTCCTCGGCGAGGGGGTGCTCGGCTCCGTTCGTCTGCGGCCCCCTCGGAGCCGGCACGCCGGTGAAGGGCTTGGCCTCGAACCGGGGGGTGTCCGCTCTCGAGGGCAGGCTCGGAGAAGCCGGCTCGGCCGCTTCGGGGCGATAGAGGCGGTCGATCGCCCGGTCGATCTGGTCGGCTCGGGCCACGACGGCGAAGAACTCCCGTCCTAGGGCGGCACGGAGGTCGTCCATGGCGAAGATGTCGCCGGGATCGGCCACGGCGATCACCGGCGTGCCGAGACGGCGGCCCATGGGAACGGCGTGGTGCCGCCGGGCCACGGCCTCGCTGATGATCGACTCCGCCCCGGGGGCGAGCGCCGTGCTGGTGAGGTCGACAAACCGAAGGTTGTGCTCCTCAGCCAACCGGCGCGCACTCGCCGTCGCCGTGTCAGTCACTCACGCCAGTCCTCGTCCTCGCGGCCTGAACGGAACCCAGCTCACCGGCGGGGAACCCGGCCCACGGCCTCTTGCTCCGGCATGGCCTCCCCTCGAACCGGCCCTTCCCGGCCCCTGGACCCGGGCAGGGCCATGTCGATCCAGCTTAGGTCCGGACTCCCCCGAAAATGGGGGACCGTCGGCAACAAATCCCCGCTACGACCAGGACGTTCACGCCGACCGGCGGACACTACAGTCACGTAGCGATGGAGCCGGCCGCCTCCCGAGCCCTGGTCGTCGTCGTGAGCGCCGCGACCGGGTTGGCGATCGGGTCGTTCCTCAACGTGGTCGTCTATCGGCTCCCGAGAGGTCAGTCCCTCCTTCGGCCGGGCTCGCGATGCCCATCATGCGGCAGCGGGCTGGGTGCGCTCGAGAACATCCCGGTCGTCTCGTGGGTGGCGTTACGGGGGCGATGCCGGCACTGCACCGCGCCCATCTCCATCCGCTACCCGGCAACCGAGCTCACGACCGGCGCCCTGTTCGTCGCCTTCGCCCTGGCCTCTCCCAGCCTGGCGCCGCTGATCCCGCTCGACGCCCTGGTCGGGGCATCAGTGGCCATCGGGGCGATCGACCTGGACGGTTCGAACGTCCCAGCCGTGCTCGGGTGGGTCGCTCTCGGCGTCGTCACCCCCCTGGCCGTCGTCGCCGCCCTCGCCGGGTCCCCCGGCCGTCTCGCGTGGGCCGGGATCGGCGGCGGCTCGGCACTGGCGGTCTGGGGCATCTCCCGGTACAGGTCCGGACGCCTGCGATCGATCTCGCCGGCCGCGTGCGCCGCCTGGGGGTGGGCCGCCGGGTGGACCGGGCTCGCCGGTGGCCTCGCGGTGACGGTCGTCCTCGCCCTGCTCCTCCTTGCCCTCCCGAACACCCGGCGGGACCCCGGGGAAGCGGCGTTGGTCGGCGCGGTGGCGGTGGGGACAATTTTGGCCGGCATGATCGCCGTCCCCTGAAGGAGCAGGGCTGTCCCGGTCGGGCGCCCCCGGAAGGTCAGAAGACCTGCGACGTCCCGGTCCGGACCAGGCCGCGCCGCTCGAGAACCACTCTCAGGTCGTGCGGGTTGGTCGCACCTTCCAGCGCCTCTTGCAGGGTGACCACACCCTCCTCCATCAGGCCGGCCAGCGACTGGTCGAAGGTCCGCATCCCGTAGTACTCGCCCTCGGCCACGATCTGTTCGATCTCCGAGGTGATCTCGGGATCCACGATGCACTGACGAATCCGCCCGTTGGCCACCATGATCTCGAGCGCGGCGACGCGTCCGGACCCGTCGGCCTTGCGCACCAACCTCTGGGCCACGGTCCCACGGAGCGATCCGGCCAAGGAGATCCTGATCTGCTGCTGTTGGTGGGGCGGGAAGAAGTCGACGACGCGCGTGATCGTCTCCGTCGCATTGATGGTGTGCAAGGTGGTCAGGACGAGGTGGCCGGTCTCCGCCGCGGTCAGTGCCGCGAAGGCCGTGTCGACGTCACGCATCTCTCCGACCAGGATCACATCGGGGTCCTGGCGGAGCACGACCCGCATCGCGCTGGCAAAGGAGTCGGTGTCGAATCCCACCTCACGCTGCTCGATGGCCGAGAGATGATCCCGATGGAGGTACTCAATGGGATCCTCGATCGTCACGATGTGACAGGCGCGCGTACGGTTGATGTGATCGACCATCGACGCAAGGGTGGACGTCTTCCCCGACCCGGTCGGGCCGGTGACCAGGACCAGGCCCCGCTGCTCGGAGGCCAGCTCGTAGACGACGTCGGGTAGACCGAGCTCCTCCCGGGTCGCCGGTGCCGAACGGACCCTCCGAAAGACCATCGCCACCGTGCTGCGCTGGTAGAAGGCGTTGACGCGAAACCTCGCCACTCCTGGCACCGAGTAGGCGAAGTCGACCTCGTGGTGCTGGTGGAACGCCTCGGCAACCCTTGGGGGCGCGATCGCGGCGACGACCGCCGCCGTGTCTTCCGGTTGGAGCGGGAGCTCGTCGGCGAGGGTCCGAAGCTCACCGTTGATCCGCATCCGGGGCGGGGACCCGGCCTTGATGTGCAGATCGGAGCCGTCCCACTGATCAAGCAGCGTGAGCAGCCGCTCCAGCTCTGCCGGGGTCACGGACGCGTAGCTTAGGTGCCCGCCTCTACTCGACCGAGGGACGGTCGATGGCTCGCCGGGTCACTCACGGAGCCGGGAGGAAGACCGGCTCAGCTCGCGGCAGCAGCGCGAAGCTCGTCGAGCGAGAGCTCGGCGGTCGCCTCACCCCCGCACTGCGGGCAGTGCTCGACGTGACGCCAGGAACGCAGGAGCCGGCTCCCCTCGGCGTTCAGCATGACGACGAAGGACTCCGAATACTGGTCCAGCTCGAGGCCGAAGTAGGGCCGCCAGGCGGTGGACGCATTCCGGGCGTCGAGATTCAGTCCCTTCAGGATGCGGCGAAACCGCATGCGCCTGGTGTCGAAGAGCCAGGTGCTGTGGCAGGACTCGAGGACGAGCGGCACGTCAGGGGTCTGTTCCACGCTCCGATCTTGCCCCAGGGGAACGACAAATCCGCCTCAGCGCGATTGCGATTGGATGACGGTATGAGGGCGACCGAAATTTGTCTCTCCGGAGGACCTGGTGGGACGATGTTTCCCCTGGTCGTGACCGGTCTGACGGTTCACATCGGCCCCGAATCGTGCTTTCGACCGACCAGGCGTTCCCGCCGGCTCGACACGTTGAGCAGGGCCTGGGCCAGTTCCCGTCTGGTGTCCGCCGGGTCGATGACCATGTCGAAGTAGCCCCGCTCGGCCGCCTCCCACGGGGTGAGAAACCGCGCCGAATAGGCGGCATCGAGGTTCCGGCGCTCCTCGGGCGTGGCGGAGCGGTGAAGGATCTGGCCGGCTTCGTTCGCCCCCATCACCGCCGGCTGAGCGCCGGGCCAGGCCAGGCACAGGGTGCTCCCGATCCCTTTCGAGTCCATGGCGATGTACGAACCCCCCATCGCCTTGCGAAGCGTCACCGCGAGACGAGGCACTGTCGCCTCGGCATAGGCGAAGACCAGCTGAGCCCCGTGCCTGATCATCCCCCGCCACTCGAGGTCCTTGCCCGGCAGGAAACCCGGCGTGTCCACGAACGTCACGATCGGCAAGTTGAACGCGTCGCACAGCCGGACGAACTTCGCCCCCTTCTGGGAGGCTGCGATGTCGAGCGTCCCGGCCAGTGAACGCGGTTGGTTGGCCACGAACCCCACCGGCCGACCGGCGATGCGGCCGAACCCGGTGACCAGCTGGGGTGCCCATCTCGCCCAGAGTTCGACCAGGTCGCCGTGATCGGCCACGACCGTCACGACGTCCCGGATTTCATAGGACGCCGACTCACGCGCCGGAACGACCTCGCGCAGCTCGGGCACCGGCCGATCCCAGGGATCATCGGTATCGATCAGCGGAACCGGGCCGTCGGTGTGGGAAGGCAGGAACGAGAGCACGTCGGCGAGCGTCTCGAGAGGAAGCTCGGTTTCGACGGCACACAGGCCACTCGAACGGGCATGCATCCCGGCACCCCCCAGCTCGGCCGGAGTCAACGTGACGCCGGTGAACTGGGCAACCATCGAGGGTCCCGACACGTAGGCAAACGCTTCCGGCGCCATCGTCACGATGTCACACAGGCCGAGCAGGAGTGCCGGCCCCGACAGTACGGGTCCGGTGAGCGCGGCCAACAAGGGCACGATCCCCGAGCAGGCAGCGACAGCCGAGGCCGCGGTGCCCCATCCGTGAAGCGCGTGGACGCCCTCGGAGACGTCGGCGCCGCTCGACGAGAGGACCATGACCAGTGGGGTCCGGTGGCGCAGCGCCAGCCGGGCAGCCTCAGCCAGACTCTCCCCGTCACGCTTGCCGAGTGCCCCTCGACGCCGCTCCGAGGACGAGCGGGCCAGCACCACCGGGCGCCCGCCCAGGTCGGTCATCGAGACGTCGAGCGAGCCGTCGACGCCGGAGCGCAGGTGAAAAAACAGCTCAGGCAATGCGCTCACCTCCCGTTCGCTCCCACGCTAGGCGTCTTCGGGAGTCCCGACCCACCGCGACCATTCGCGGTTTTCCCAGCCTCCGCCGATAAAGTGCTGCGGTCACCTGGCGGGCGGCCGATCGCAGCGTCGGAGCGCCTCGCCGAGCGGGAACGGGGCAATTTCACCCTCCCGTTCGTGCGGCACCCAGGAAACCCTGGGAGGGTTAGAAGGGCCGAATGGCACACCAAAGCATCGGTCTGGACATCGGCACCAGCGCCATCCGTGCGGTCGAACTCACCATCGACGAGGGACGGCGCCCGGTTCTCGAGAACTTCGGGCAGGTCGGGCTCCAACCAGGCTGCGTCGTAGAGGGCGAGGTTCGCGACGAGGCCCGACTGGCCGAGGCCCTCCAACGTCTGTGGCGTGAGGGCCGCTTCGGGCATCGGCAGGTCCGGGTCGGCGTCGCCGGTCTTCGGGCGATCATCCGAGAGATCGACATGCCGTTCTTGACGCCGACCGAACTCGACTCGGCGGTCCGGTTCAAAGCCGACGAGGTCCTCCCGTTCTCCCTGAACGAGACGGTCCTCTCCTCCAAGGTGCTCGCCCAGGTGGAGTCCCCCGAGGGACCTCCGATGCTGCGGGTGTCGGTGGGGGCGGCCCATGCCGAGGTCGTCGAATCCCTGGTCCGAGCTTTGGAACGGGCCGGTTTCGAGCCGGTTTCGATCGACCTCCAGGCTTCCGCGTTGGCCCGGGCGGTCGCAGATCCCCGCTACCAGCAACCCGAGGCCATCGTCTCGATCGGTGCGGCGCTCACGATGATCGTCGTCCACCAGAGCGGGAAGCTCGAGTTTGTTCGGACGCTCGACAAGGCGGGGGAAACCATCACGGCGGCGATCGCCGGGACCCTCGACCTTCCGCATCGCGACGCCGAAGCGGCCAAACGGCGCCTGGGGTTCCCCGGTGCTCACGACTCGATGGCCGCCGGGGCTTGCGAGCGGGCCATCACTGACCTGGTCAACGAGATCCACAGCTCGATCCGGTTCTTCAACTCGTTGCCCGGCCGCCAACCGGTCGGGCGCATCCAGGTGACCGGTGGAGGCTCTCGTTCGGCCGGCTTGGTCAAATTGATGCAGGAGACGGCGGGGGTCCCCGTTGCCGTCGCCTCACCGCTCTCCGCCCTCGACATGTCCGACCTGCCGCTCACGCCCGAACAGGCGGCCGAGGTCGACACCGTGGTGGCGGTGCCGGTGGGCATGGCCTTGCCCGATCCCGCCGGACGCTCTTTCAACCTGCTCCCGGAGTCAGCGAGGGTCCGTTCGCTCGAAAAGCGCGCGCACAAGTACCTGCTCCGAGCTGCCGCCGCGGTGGTGGCGCTCATCATCGGCCTGACGGCCATGCGGTTCCTGCAGGTCCATAGCGCCGAGGGTCACCTGAACGCGATCAACCTGATCAACAACACCATCAAGAACGTCGAGATCCCCAAGTACGACAAGGCGCTCGTCCTGCGTAATCAGGTCGAGAGCCAATCGGCGCAGATCGTGCCGACGCTGAAGAAGGAAGTCGACTGGCTGGTGGTGCTGAACCAGATCGCCCAGTACATTCCGGCCAGCGCAACCCTCCAGAACGTCAACCTCGCCGCGGCGTCGGTGCCGGGTCAGGGTTCGCCGCCGACCAACAGCCAGTCGCTCGGAACGGTCACCGCCCTCGTGCTCACCAAGACCCTGAACGACGTCACCGTTTGGGGACAGGCGCTCAGTCAATCGCCGATCTTCGACCTGTCCGACCTGAGTTCCAGCGTCTCGGGGTCCTCCCAGGTGGGCGGGGTTAGCTTCTCGACCTCGCTCGATATCTTGAACGGAGCAAAGTCCCAGCGTTTAGGGTCCTTCGAGGTGCCCAAGTCATGAGCACCGAATTGCTGGCGGTCTTCCGGAGCCGCAAGATCCTCATCTTCGCCGCGGTCGGTCTGGTCATCCTGCTCATCTGGGTCGAGGCGGTATTCAACCCTGAAGGACACAAACTCGCGTCGGTGAACGCCAACGTCCAGGCTGCACAGACCCAGCAGAGCGCCCTGCAGGCCCGCCTCGACCGCTTGAAGGTGTACTCGAGCGAGTCGGGCCAGTTCCAGGCGCTGGCGCAGAGGCTCAGTGCCGCCGTCCCGTCCTCGACCGGCGTCTACGGCTACATCACCGCCATCTCGACTGCTGCGTCGACCGCCGGGATGAAGGTCGCGAGCATCTCCCCGTCCCAAGTCACCTCGGAGGGCACGCTGGAGGTCGTTCCGATCGTGGTCACGGCGAGCGGCACGTACAGTCAGACGCTCGCGTTCATCCAGGCGCTCTACGCCCTCCCCCGCCTGACCGTCATCAACCAGGTCAGTATCAGCGGAGGCGGGACTGGGACCAACCGCAACACCGTGCTCAGCGATCAGCTGGACCTCGACATCTTCTCCACCCAGTCGTCGACCCAAGCCGCGTCGGGATGAGGGTGATGACCGTGCCGCCGCGGGCCAGACGGTTGACGATACGGATCGCCGGGATCGTGGCGGCCGGGTTGCTGGCCGCCGCCTGCTCGGCTGGCGCACCGACGGCCACACCGCCCAAAGCCGTCCCGAGCTCGGGCAAGGCTTCGACCACGACCACCACCGTTCCGAGCACCTCGACGACCTTGCCCCAATGCGGGGCGACGAGAGACCCTCTCGACCCCACCGACTCCTCGGCACCGAACTGCTGATCGGGCCGGGGCGGAGGTCACTTCGGCCTCGGACGAAGCGCCGCTCTTCGGGCGACCACGGGCTGTCTCGGTCCGAGGGAATCTCCCGTTCACCCGTCGAGGTCTACGCGTGCACCCTCTCGGGAGGCGGATCGACGGGGCATTCCTCGAGCTGACGTTTGTCCGCCGCCCCCGCCTCCGACCTCGACGGTGCGGCCGATGCCAAGATCACGGCCAGAAGGATCACGATCGGCGTCCACCATTCCCAAGGACCGAGGAACCGATAGCTCCACCAGGTGATCAGGGTGCCTGCAGCGATCGCCACGCCGAGGCGCGGATACGAGCGGGCAGCGAGAACGAAGGCGATCGCCAGAGGGGGCCAGAGGTAGAAGGGGTCCATCACCGACTCGAACACGCACCGCAAACCGAGAGCGACCGCACACTGCCAGACCACCTGCGACGGTCCCGGGCGACGACGGAAGACGTAGACGCCGATCAGGAGGGCGAAGGCGATGGCGATGAGCCGTCCTGGACCGGCAGCCACGACGGGACCGGCGGTGGTGTGGACAGTAAATCCGGTGACCGTCGGCGACCCGTTCGGGAGCGTCGTGAAGAAGAACCGTTTCGTCGTCGCCGGTTGCGCGGGTGAGAGGACCGGCGCCAGGGCCAGCCAGGGGGTTGCATGATCGACGGTGGGGAAGTTCGGCTGCTTGAACAGAGCCTCGGTCGTGGCCCGCCACGACTGCTCGAGCGGGATCGCGAGGAGGGCGGCAGCGGGGAGCGTGCAACGCAGGGCCAGTTTCGGCCACTCCCGTACCGGCACCAGCGCCACCAGCACTGGGACCATCAGGACGACCAGGGGTTGGATGGCCAACGCCAGGCCGACCAGCCAACCGGCCGAGCGCCACCTGCCCTTCACGACCGCGAGGAGGCCCCACAGAACGAACGCCAGGGCCAGCGGATCTTCGGGATGACCCCAGATGCCCACGACCGGCCAGAGGAGCACCGCCTCGACGATGGACAGCAGCACCCTCCTCTGACGTTCCAGCCCGAGTTGCTCGGCCAGCGCATCGAGCGGGATGAGTACGACGGCCCCGATCGCAGCTTCGTAGGGACCGAGCACCAACCATCCGGTCGGGTGGGGAAGCCCGTAGGGGAAGGACATCGACAGGTGCAGGTTGCTCACGAGCAGGGCAACCGGCGTGAGGACGACGCTGATCCCGGGCAACGTGACCAGGCCCGTCCCGTGTCCGAACACGTCGCCGATGTCTCCCCAGCCGATGAACTGCGCGGTCCGCAAGGTGCCCCAGATGTCACCCGGTGCGATCCAGGCCGAGACATGGCGGACGAGAGGGCCCCACGAGAGGCTGTAAGCCATCGTCACCGCTACCACCGCGGCCATCAGCACGACCGGAACCCGTCGACGATTGCCGAGATCGGCGAGGGCATGAGAGCGCGAGACGGCCCGCTCCACCGACTCGGGGGCCGACGAGTGCTCGAGAATCTCGATCATGGGTCCTGTCCTGAGAACGTCACGAACGGGCGAACTCGCTAGCGCGAGGAGGGTCTCGCCGCACGGCGAGACCCTCCTCCGCAACTAGCTCTCACAGTGCGGTGGGCTTACCCACCGGTGCACCGTTTAGTACTGGGACGTCCAACTCAGGCTGGCGGGAAGGGTGGTGCTGCAAGCACTGGTGCTCTCCGCCCAACTCGCGTACTTGATGCCCAGGCTCGTCGGTGTGCCCGTCAGGCTCCCGGTCGTCCCCTCGTTGTCCACAACGGCCCAGCACGTACCGCTCTGGGAGTAGGCAACCAGCAGCAGCTGCTGGCCGTCGGTCGCGACGTCGACCGCGATGTTGTTGGATCCCGTGGTGGCCGAGCCGGTCTCGAACGTGATGTTCGGCTCTGCCGAGCTCAGCGACGACACCTCAAGCGAGGCGGCAGTCGCGTACGTCCCGCCGTTGGCATAGCCCGCCTTGGCCGACGTGAGGGCGTTGGTCAGGTTCGACTGAACCGCACGGTCCTCAGCGCCGTTCTTCACCCCGAGGAAAGTCGGGATGGCGATGGCGAGCAGGATAGCCATGATGAGGAGCACGACCATGAGCTCAATGAGGGTGAAGCCAGCTTCGGCTCCCTCCAACTCGGTACGACCCCTCTTTTGGTCATAGGCTCGTCGCAACGCGCGCGCGAACCGTGGAATTTTGCCTGATTCCATGACGGAAATCCTCCCTGATGGATTACTGCTCCGTATATGTCAATGATCACGAGCCAAATCAGCTCGCCGGAAAAACGTAACCCCTCGCGCGGCGGAATTCGCGGATGGTTGCGATCTCCAAATCGGTCGTGGACCAGGCAGTCCCGTTCACGGATAACCACAAATTCGCCTGGCCCTTCCGATACGCTGCGCGATAGGTCGACGTCAGAGGTTTCCGGTATGCCCGAGCCGAATGCCTCCGCCAGGGATGGCGACCCGAACGGCGGACGCCGGGGGCAGGCGTCGGGAGGATTTCATTCGATGTCATTGCATGACCTTCCGGTTGGTCGTCGGCGTGACGACCAACCGGACTACGTCCAAGCTTCGGGTGTCTCCTCGGCTCCGCCCTGGGATTCGGTGCTGGATCGGCTCGCCAAGCTCGAGCGGTCCCATGCTGAGCTCGCTCGCCTGGTCACGAGCATTCACGAGGCCCTGCCTCCGGAAATCGCCGCCGCGACGGGTCGAACGCTGGCGCTAGGTTCGCCGATCGATCCGATCACCGCCCCACCGACCATCGCCGCGAACCGCCAACCGATCGTCGGGATGCCTCCGCCCCTGCCACCGCCTCCGCCGCCTCTACCGGACTCATCGACGCAGTCGATCGATCCTCTGGCCCCGTACTACGAAGCTCCAGACCCGTGGGCAGCCCCAACTCCAGACGGTGAGACGTTCTTCAGACCGCTTGAGGACGGGCCCGGGCTCGCGGAGCCCCCACAGCGTTCGAAGCGTCGTCTTTTCCGCGGTCGAAAGGCCTCCAAGGAGGCGAAGGCACGGATCGCGGCGGAGTTCGCCGCGCCACCACCTCCACCCGGATTCTTCTCGCCTCCTGCTGCCTCGACAGAACTGGGCTCCCCGGCCATGTTCGAGACGGCTGTGATCGATTTGGGTCAACAAATGGCCCCAGCACCGCAGCCCGTTGCCGGCGGAACCGACCCGAGCGTCCCCCAGACCGCCGTCGGGTTCGCGACCGACTTCCCCAGCCCGGGCCTCGCGGCTCCGCCGGGGTGGTTCGGTTCGTCCGCCGAGGAAGAGGTTGCCCCAGCGCCTCTCCCCGCCACGGGCTTTACCGCCGATCTGGCCCAGTCCGCAGACGTGCTGTCGCGCTCACGAGCGGACCTGACGTCTCCCACGGACCTGCAATTCGACGCGCCAACTTCTCCCGCGCCGCCGGTCGCCCCCGGGTTCGGAACGTTCGGGACGACCATGGAGACCCCGATCACGCCGTCTACCCCGAGTGCTGCCCCGCCGCCGCCTCCTCCGGGGTTCGCACCCGACGCCGCGATGCCGCCGCCTCCTCCGGGGTTCGCACCCGACGCCGCGATGCCGCCGCCTCCTCCGGGGTTCGCACCCGACACCG